>NZ_BAABII010000016.1:432028-766933 GCF_039542665.1 Saccharopolyspora cebuensis | reverse complement strand
GCGCTGATGGTACTGCACTCGTGAGGGTGTGGGAGAGTAAGACACCGCCGACACATTACTGAGAGGGGTGGGGCACGGAGACGGTTTGGTCTTCGTGCCCCACCCCTCCTTTTTGCGTGTGGGGTTCCGGTCTGTGTGGTCCGGGGGCCCCGCTTTTTTGTCTGCGCCCCCAGCCGGGTCGCGGCTGGGGATGTCGGGTCGCCGAGTGTCGGGAAGTGGCTGGGGTCTTCTCGCCACTGCGGAGGTGCCGGACGGCTCGGCGTGCGAGTGCCAGGGACGGCTCCCGCTACCGGGACGGCCTGGTCCGGAGGGGCAGTGGGCGGTGCCAGCGGCCGGGAGCGGTCGCACCGGCCGGAGGACCGAGCCGACCACGACCGCGCGCTGCTCGCTGCCCGTGCAACGGGGTCACCGCGCGCGTCCGGCTAGGCCTTTTCCTCGTCGCCGTGCGGCATCATCGACCAGCGCCGCAGCGCGAAGAGCACGACTGCGAGCACCGTGGCGGTGAACATGCCCGCGCCTTCGCCGAGGAACAGGCAGGCGACCGCGAGCACCGCCGCCAACGCGCCCAGCACGGTCGTGAGGGAGAGCCCGGCGCGCACGCGCTCGATCGGCCCGGTTTCGCCGAGCCGGCGGGCCAGCTTGGGGTCGTCGGTGCTGAGCTGCTGCTCGATCTCCCTCAGGCGGCGCTGTTCGTCCTTGGGGAGCATGGCCACCTCCGCAGGTCCTCGGCCGGTTGAACAGATGGTGCACTGCGTGCGATGCCGCTGTGATGGGCCGGACGGCCCGGGCCGTCGATCGTGTTCGCGAGATCCGCGTGCCGGGGGCCGTCGCCGCGATCCGCGGGCCTGGCGCACCGCGTGGCCCGAGACCCGCATCGGCCACCTCGACGAACCACCCACCGCCGGACTGCTGGACGCCGGACGGGGTCGGGCGGGACTGGCCCGGACGACGTGCGCACCGCCGGAAACCGCATCCGGGAGGGCGGCGAGGCGGGCATCGCCGGGCCTGGGAAAAGGCCACCTCCGGTCAGCACCGCCGGCGACGGCGCCGCGGTGGTCCCCGGGACGGTGCGCTCGGCGCTCCGACCGGCCGGATGCCACCGCATCCCACTTCGGCATCGGGTTGGGCCCCTCCGTCGACGACTCCCGGTGACCTCTGATTACCCCCGGGAGCAGATCGTGAAACGGCGCCGCAGGTCAGCACGGGTGCCGAACGCACGAGAGGGCGGACGCACCAGGTGCGTCCGCCCTCGTGCGCGGTTCCGGTCAGGCCACCGGGGTGCGACCGGCGACGGTGAACTTCAGCTCGCCGTCCTCGACGTCGACCCGCAACGAGTCGTGCTCGTCGAGGGCACCGTCCAGCAGCAGGTCGCTGATCCGGTCCTCCACCTCGCGCTCGATGGCCCGCCGCAGCGGCCGGGCCCCGAACTCGGGCTGGTAGCCGCGCTCGGCGATCCAGTCGACGGCCGCCGGGGTGAACTCCACCCCGATGTCCCGGCTGCTCAGCCGCTCGACGGTGTGGTCCAGCAGCTTGCGCGTGATCAGCCGCAACTGGTCGCCCTCCAACCGCTTGAACACCACGATCTCGTTGATGCGGTTGAGGAACTCGGGGCGGAACACGTCCCGCAGCTTCGGCATGATGCGCTCGTCGAGGTCCGGTTCGCCCTCGCCGGTGCTGAACCCGATCGCGCCTCCGCGGCTGGAGACGACTTCCGACCCGAGGTTGCTGGTCATGATCAGCACCGTGTTGCGGAAGTCCACGGTCCGGCCCTGGCCGTCGGTCATCCGGCCGTCGTCGAGCACCTGCAGCAGCGTGTTGAACACGTCCGGGTGGGCCTTCTCGATCTCGTCGAGCAGGATCACCGAGTACGGCTGCCGCCGCACCGCCTCGGTCAACTCACCGGCCTCGCCGTGCCCGACGTACCCCGGGGGCGCGCCGACCAGCCGGCTGGCGGTGTGCCGCTCCTGGAACTCGCTCATGTCCAGCCGCACCATCCGGCGCTCGTCGCCGAACAGGGTCGCGGCCAGCGCCTTGGCCAGCTCCGTCTTGCCGACCCCGGTCGGGCCGAGGAACAGGAAGCTGCCGACCGGGCGATCCGGGTCGCCCAGACCGCTGCGGGACCGGCGCACCGCCCGCGACAGCGCGCGCACCGCGCTGTCCTGCCCGACGACGCGCTCGTGCAGCTCCTCCTCCAGGCGCTGCAACCGCACCTTCTCCTGCTCCGTCAACTGGCTGACCGGCACCCCGGTGGACCGGGAGATGATCTCGGCGATGTCCTCGGCGGTCACCTCCAGGACGTCGTCGGTCGGGACGCCGCCGAGCCCGTCGAGCTCGGTCTGCGCCTGCTGGATCCGGTCGCGCACCGTCGACGCCCGCTCGTACTCCTCGGCGGCGACGGCCTCGGCCTTCTCCTGCTCGAGCTGTTCGATGCGCTGGGCGAGCTCGCCCGCGCGGGTGTTCGACACCGCCGCCAGCCGCTTGCGCGCACCGGCCTGGTCGATCAGGTCGATCGCCTTGTCCGGCAGGAAGCGGTCGGAGATGTACTGGTCGGACAACCGCGCGGCGGCCTCGACGGCCTCCTCGGTGTAGCGGACCCGGTGGTGCTCCTCGTAGCGCTCGCGGAGCCCGCCGAGGATCAGGATGGTGTCGGGCACGGTCGGCTCCGGCACCTGGACCGGCTGGAAGCGGCGTTCCAGCGCCGGGTCCTTCTCGATGTTCTTGCGGTACTCCTCGAGCGTGGTCGCGCCCACCACGTGCAGCTCACCGCGGGACAGCCGCGGCTTGAGCATGTTCCCGGCGTCCACCGCGCCCTCGGCGCCCCCGGCGCCGACCACGGTGTGCAGCTCGTCGATGAACACGATCAGCCGGTCGCGCTGCTCGGCGATCTCGTCGATGACCTTGGTCATCCGCTCCTCGAAGTCGCCGCGGTAGCGGGTGCCCGCCAGCATGCCGGACAGGTCGAGCTGCACGACCCGCTTGCCCAGCAGCGCCTGCGGCACCTGCTCGTTGGTGATCCGCTGCGCCAGGCCCTCGACGATCGCGGTCTTGCCGACGCCCGCCTCGCCGATGAGCACCGGGTTGTTCTTGGTGCGGCGGGACAGGATCTCGACGGTCTGCTCGATCTCGTCGGCGCGCCCGATGACCGGGTCCAGCTCGCCCGCGCGGGCCTTGGCGGTCAGGTCCTGGCCGTACTGGTCCAGCGTGGGGGTGCCGGTGTCCTCACCGGGGCGCTCGGCGGTGCGCTGCTCGGTGCGCTCGCCGCGCGCGGCGGCCTGCATCCCCTCGGGCGTCATCCCCGCGGAGCCGAGCAGCCGGCCGGGCGAGGACTCCTGGTTGGCGGCCATCGCCAGCAGGACGTGCTCGGGGCCGATGTAGGTCGAGCCGACGGCGCGGGCCACCCGGTGCGAATCGGCCAGCGCGGCCTTGCCCTCCGGGGTCAGCGCGATGGCGCCGTCCCCGTCGGCGGGCTCGGCGGCCCGGGGCAGGTGCCCCTCGATCTCGGTGGCCAGCTCGTCGGTGTTCACCCCGGCCCGACCCAGCATGTCGCTGGTGGTGGGGTGCTTGGTCGTGGCCCACAGCAGGTGCAGGGCGTCCAGCTCGTTCTGCCCGCGCTGCCGCGCGAACCGCGCCCCTTCGGCCAGGAGCTGCTGGGCCTGCTCGGTCATCAGGTCGGTGATGTCGATCCGACGGGAGCCGGGCGCGGCGTCGCTGCCGGCGAAGAAGCGCGCGAAGTACTCGTCGAACGGTCCCGACCCGAAGCCGGCCGGTCCGAAGAACGTCGCCATGATTACCTCCTCGCGACGGTTGCCAATGTCCGCCGCCACCAAGTTGAGCCTTCTGCTATCAACCAACGTCAGTCTCGTGCGGGTAATTCCGAGCCGGGGATCTTGTGTCGGCTCTCACACCGCCCGGCGTCGCGGCCCCGCTCCGGTCCGGACCCGGCGAGCACCGCCCTACTCGCGGGAACAGGTCGCGGCGCGCTGTGATTCCGGTGCTCGGCGCCCGGCTTGACCTCCAGCGCGGTGCAGGTCGGAGGGTGGGCGCAGCGGCGAGGTTCGTCGCGTGGAGAGGAGTCGTCATGACGGAGTCAGTTCCCGGGAGCACCTTCGAAGCGGCCTACGCCGAGGGTTCCCCGCCCTGGGTGATCGACGCCCCGCAGCCGGCGATCGTCGAGCTGGAACGCCGGGGCGGCATCCGGGGCAGGGTGCTGGAACCGGGCTGCGGCACCGGGGAGCACGTCCTGCACCTCGCCGCGCTCGGCTACGACGTCCTGGGCGTGGACCTGGTGCCCGCCGCGGTGGAACTGGCCAGGGACGGCGCACGGCGGCGGGGGATCGAGGCGCGGTTCGAGGTGGCCGACGCGCTCCGGCTCCCGGCGGAGCTCGACGACCGGCCGTTCGACACCGTGGTGGACAGCGCGCTGTTCCACATCTTCGGCGACGTCGAGCGCGCCGCCTACGTCCGGAACCTGCACGCGGTGTGCCGACCGGGGGCGGCGGTGCACGTGCTCGCGCTGGCCGACACCGGGCCCGGGTTCGGACCGGAGGTCGGTGAGCCCGTGCTCCGGGAGGCCTTCGGTGCCGGGTGGCGGCTGGTGGAGCTGCGGCCGAGCAGCTACCGGGGCGTGGCCCGGGGCGAGTCCGCCGAGGCGTTCGGCGTCGCCCCCGGCACCCTCGTGGACCCGCCCGCCTGGCTGGCCACCGCCGTCCGGCTCTGACGGGTGCGGGAGAGGCTTCATGGCGGCCGGGGCGGCTGGCAGACTGACCGCATGATCGACGATTCCGCCTGCGGGGTCGCCCACGGCGGGGCGGCGGACGATCCCGAGGTCCGCGTGCTGGTGGCCGTGTTCGCCTCTCCCGTGTCCGGGTACCTGCTGCGCTACGCGCGCGACGCCGGTTTCCGGCCCGTCCTCGTCGAGCCCGACGCCGGGCGGGCGGCGGAGGCCGCCGCGCTCGACGTGCCGGTGGTGGCCTCGATGCCCGAGCTGGACGGCTCGGCCGATGTGGTGGTGACCGACCACCACCGCCCGGAGCTGGGGCCCGCGCTGCGCGACGCGCTGGCGGGCGGACCGCGGTGGATCGGGGTGATGGGCAACCCCCGCCACCGCGGCCCGCACGTCGAGGCGCTGCGCGAGCTGGGCGTGGGGGAGGCCGAGATCCTCACCGTGCACCGGCCGATCGGCCTCAACATCGGCTCGCGGCGCCCCGCCGAGATCGCCGTGGCGACGCTGGCCGGGCTGCTCGCCGACCGCAACGGCAAGCCCGGCGGCTTCGAGTTCTGAGCCGGTCCGCGGCCGGTCAGGCGGTCGTGGCGGACAGGGTGTCCAGCACGCCCTGCCCGTAGCTCTCCAGCTTGTGCTCGCCGACCCCGCTGACCGCGCTGAGCTGCTCCAGCGTCGTGGGGTGCACCGCCGCGATCTGCCGCAGCGTCGAGTCGTGGAAGATCATGAAGGGGGCCTTGCCCTCCTCCTTGGCGGTGGCGGTGCGCCACGCCCGCAGCTCCTGGAACACCGGTTCGGCCTCCGGCGGCAGGTCCTCGGCCGCGACCTTCGCGGCCTTCGGCGCCTTCGCACGCGCCCCGGCGGCGGGACGGGCCGGGTCGCGGCGCAGCCGCACCGGACGCGGGTCCTCGCGGCGCAGCACCTCGGAGCTGGCTTCGGTGAGCACCAGCGTGCCGTAGTCGCCTTCGACCGCCAGCAGGCCCTGGGCGAGGAGCTGGCGGATCACGCCGCGCCACTCGCCGTCGCCCAGGTCCGAGCCGACGCCGAACACGCTGAGCGCGTCGTGCCGGAACTGGGTGATCTTCTGGGTGGTCTTGCCGCGCAGGATGTCGATGACCTGGCCCGCGCCGAACTTCTGGTTCCGCTCGCGGTCCAGCCGCACCACCGTCGACAGCAGCTTCTGCGCGGCGACGGTGCCGTCCCAGGACTCCGGCGGGGTCAGGCAGGTGTCGCAGTTGCCGCAGGGGTCGGCGCGCTCGCCGAAGTAGGCGAGGAGCTGGGTGCGGCGGCAGTCGACGGCCTCGCACAGCGCGAGCATGGCGTCGAGGTGCCCGCTGAGCTGGCGGCGGTGCGCCGCGTCGCCGTCGGAGTTGTCGATGAGCTTGCGCTGCTGCACCACGTCCTGCAGGCCGTAGGCCAGCCAGGCCGTCGAGGGGGCGCCGTCCCGGCCCGCGCGGCCGGTCTCCTGGTAGTAGCCCTCGACGGACTTGGGCAGGTCCAGGTGGGCCACGAAGCGGACGTCCGGCTTGTCGATGCCCATCCCGAACGCGATGGTGGCGACCACGACCAAGCCGTCCTCGCGCAGGAAGCGGGACTGGTGCGCCGCGCGCGTCGCGCTGTCCAGCCCCGCGTGGTAGGGCACCGCGTCGATCCCGTTGGCGACCAGGAACTCGGCCGTCTTCTCCACGTCGGAGCGGGTCAGCCGGTAGACGATGCCGGCGTCCCCGGCGTGCTCGGCGCGGAGGAACTGGAGGAGCTGCTTCTTCGGCTCGTTCTTCGGCACGATCCGGTACTGGATGTTGGGCCGGTCGAAGCTCGCGATGAACCGCCGCGCGCCGGTCAGCTTCAGCCGGGTGGCGATCTCCTCGCGGGTGGCCTCGGTGGCGGTGGCGGTCAGCGCGATGCGGGGTACCGACGGCCAGCGCTCGTGCAGCACCGACAGCGCCAGGTAGTCGGGGCGGAAGTCGTGGCCCCACTGGGACACGCAGTGCGCTTCGTCGATGGCGAACAGCGCGATCTCGCGGCGGTCCAGCAGCCGCAGCGTCGAGTCCATCGACAGCCGTTCCGGGGCCAGGTAGAGCAGGTCCAGCTCACCGGCGAGCAGGTCGGCCTCGACCTGGGCGCGCTGCTGGGGCGACTGGGTGGAGTTGAGGAACCCGGCCCGCACGCCGAGCGTGGTGAGCGCGTCGACCTGGTCCTGCATCAGCGCGATCAGCGGGGAGATCACCACGCCGGTGCCGGGCCGCACCAGCGCCGGGATCTGGTAGCACAGCGACTTGCCGCCGCCGGTGGGCATCAGGACGAGCGCGTCACCGCCGCCGACGACCTGCTCGACGATCTCCTGCTGGGTGTCGCGGAACGACTCGTAGCCGAAGACGCGCCGCAGCACGTCGCGGGCGGCGTCGAGACCGGGGGCGAGATCAGGCGAAGCCACCCGGGCATCCTAGTGCCCGGCTCCGGAACGGCACGGCCGGTGGGTCGGCCGTATGCTCGCGGGCTCCGAGGCGTGCGATGGCGGGTGGGACGATGGCTGAGGTGGTGACCTCCAAGGCGGCCGGGCCGGTGGCCCGCGGCACCCGGCCGCGCAACCGGCGGGCGATGATCACCGCGGTGGCGGCGGACCTGTTCTACCGGGTCGGCTACGCGCGGGTGGGCATGAGCGACATCGCGGAGGCCGTCGGGGTCGGCACTTCCGCGCTGTACCGGCACTTCCCGGGCAAGCAGCAGCTGCTGACCCGGCTGGTGCTCGACGAGATGCGCCCGTTCAGCGAGATCAGCCGCTCGATCCGCGACCGCGAGGTCGGCGACGTGGTCGGCGCGCTCGCCGACGCGGCGCTGGAGCACCGGCAGCTCGGGGTGCTGTGGCAGCGCGAGGCGCGGCACCTGCCCGCCGAGCAGCGCGCGGTGCTGCGCGAGGAGTTGCGCGGGGTGGCGGCCGGGCTCGCCGGGGTGGCCGAGGCGTTCCGCCCCGGGTTGTCGCGGCAGGAGGCCCGGTTCCGGGCGTGGTGCATGTTCAGCGTGCTGACCAGCCCGTCCTACCACCAGGTGCAGTTGCCGAAGCGGGAGTTCGCCGAACTGCTGCGGGACATGGTGGTGGTCATCGGCGAGCAGCCCGCCGCCGCGCTGGCCCGCAGCGCCCCGCGCCCGGCGGAGTTCGACCAGCGGTTGCTGGCGGGGCGGGCCTCGCGGCGGCGGCGGTTGCTGGCGGCCGCCGCCCGGTTGTTCTCCGACCGGGGCTACGCGGAGGTGACCACCGAGGACGTCGGCGCGGCGGCGGGGATCGCCGGTCCGAGCCTGTACAACTACTTCGCCAGCAAGCAGGAACTCCTGCAGGCGGTGCTCAACCGGGGCATGGCGTGGCTGGAGGTGGACCTGGAGCGCACCCTGGCCACCACCCCGGCCGCCGACGAGGCGCTGCGCGCGCTGCTGCGCTCCTACATCGGCTTCGCCTACGACCACGGCCGGTTCATCGACATCCTGGTCAGCGAGGTCAACCACCTGCCCGACGCCGAACGGCACCGGGCGCGGCAGACCCAGCACGCCTACGTCGCCGAGTGGGTCGGCCTGCTGCGGGAGGCCCGGCCCGAGCTGGACCCGCTGCGGTCCCGGGTGCTGGTGCAGTCGGCGCTGACCGCGGCCAACGACATGGCGCGGACCGGGGCGGTGCGCGACGCCGAGGCGCTGCTGCGGGTCGGCGTCGCGCTGATGCTGGAGACGCCGGTCCCCGCCGATGTCGATCCGGACTAGGGGTGGTTCACTTAACTGAGGAACGGCCAGCTCAGCGCAGCGTGCAGGGTCGGCTACGGCTATCGAACAATCACTTGGAAATTGACCTCCGCGAGCTGGTTCGATTAGGCTCGCCTGCCGAAGAGGTCTGCCCGGGCGGGCGTCCCGGGCATCGCGGTACCGGGCGGTCCGGCCCGCGCCGTGGTCGTGCGCGGCGGCGGACCACGGTGAGCAGGTGACGAGAACAGGTTGGTTGCATGAGCAGCGCGACGGAGCCGGTCGGACAGCCGCCGGCTGACGTGCCGGACATCCACACGACGGCCGGGCGGCTGGCCGATCTGTACCGGCGCAACGACGAGGCGGTGCACGCGGGATCGGCGCGCGCGGTCGACAAGCAGCACGCCAAGGGCAAGAAGACCGCGCGGGAACGCATCGACATGCTGCTGGACCCCGGGTCGTTCGTCGAGCTCGACGTGCACGCGCGCCACCGCACCACCAACTTCGGGATGGATGCCGACCGGCCCTACGGCGACGGCGTGGTCACCGGCTACGGCACCGTCGACGGCCGCCAGGTCTGCGTGTTCTCCCAGGACTTCACCGTCTTCGGCGGATCGCTGGGCGAGGTGTTCGGCGAGAAGATCGTCAAGGTGATGGACCTGGCGCTCAAGACCGGGTGCCCGCTGATCGGGATCAACGACTCCGGTGGCGCCCGCATCCAGGAGGGCGTGGCCGCGCTCGGCCTCTACGCCGAGATCTTCAAGCGCAACACCCACGCCTCCGGCGTGATCCCGCAGATCTCCCTGATCATGGGGCCGTGCGCGGGCGGCGCGGTGTACTCGCCGGCGATCACCGACTTCACCGTGATGGTCGACCAGACCTCGCACATGTTCATCACCGGTCCGGACGTGATCAAGACCGTCACCGGCGAGGACGTGACCTTCGAGGACCTGGGCGGCGCCCGCACCCACAACTCCACCTCGGGCAACGCGCACTACCTGGCCACCGACGAGGAGGACGCGGTCTCCTACGTCAAGGAACTGCTGTCGTTCCTGCCCAGCAACAACCTGGCCGAGGCGCCGGTCTTCGAGGGCGCCGACACCGGCGCGGGCGCGATCGCCGACGCGATCACCGACGACGACCGCGAGCTGGACACCCTCGTCCCGGACTCGGCGAACCAGCCCTACGACATGCACGAGGTGGTCTCCCGGGTCGTCGACGACGGCGAGTTCCTGGAGGTCGGGGCGCTGTTCGCGCCGAACATCCTCACCGGCTACGGGCGCGTGGAAGGCCGTCCGGTCGGCGTGGTCGCCAACCAGCCGACCCAGCTCGCCGGCACCCTGGACATCGACGCCAGCGAGAAGGCCGCCCGGTTCGTGCGGACCTGCGACGCCTTCAACATCCCGGTGCTCACCTTCGTCGACGTGCCGGGCTTCCTGCCGGGCACCGGCCAGGAGTGGAACGGCATCATCCGGCGCGGCGCCAAGCTGCTCTACGCCTACGCCGAGGCGACCGTGCCGCTGGTCACCGTGATCACCCGCAAGGCCTACGGCGGTGCCTACGACGTGATGGGGTCCAAGCACCTCGGCGCCGACATCAACCTGGCGTGGCCGACCGCCCAGATCGCGGTGATGGGCGCCCAGGGCGCGGTCAACATCCTGCACCGGCGGCGGCTCGCCGAGGCGGCCGAGGCCGGGGAGGACGTCGAGGCGGTGCGGGCGGAGCTCCAGCAGGAGTACGAGGACACCCTGTGCAACCCGTACGTGGCGGCCGAGCGCGGCTACGTCGACTCGGTGATCCCGCCGTCGCACACCCGCGGCTACGTGGCGCGCTCGCTGCGGATGCTGCGCGACAAGCGGGCGAGCCTGCCCGCCAAGAAGCACGGCAACATCCCGCTGTGACGCGGGCGCCAGGACCGGAGGAACCCATGAGCGACGACGCCGACCCGCAGCGGCCGGTGCTGCGCATCGTCCGCGGCGCCCCCGACGACGTCGAGATCGCCGCGCTGACCGCCGCGCTGAGCGCGGTGGCGGCCGCGAACGTCCCCGCGGAGCCGGGCGAGCGACCGATGTCGCGCTGGGGCGACCCGGCTGCCGCGCTGCGGTACCCGGCGGGCCGCCGCCCGCTGCGGCCGGGCCCGCACGCGTGGCGGGCCTCCGGGCTGCCGTGCTGAAACCCGACGAGCTTCGAAACGCTATCCCGGCGTCGCGCCGGACGAAGAGGAGTTGACCACTGTGGACGTGACGCCGATCGGCAAGGTCCTGGTCGCCAACCGCGGTGAGATCGCGGTGCGCGTGATCCGCGCCTGCCAGGACGAGGGCATCACCAGCGTGGCCGTCTACGCCGAACCCGACGCCGACGCGCCGTTCGTGCGGCTGGCCGACGAGGCCTTCGCGCTGGGCGGCAGCACGCCGGGGGAGAGCTACCTGGTCATCGACAAGATCATCGACGCGGCCAAGCGCTCCGGCGCCGACGCGGTGCACCCCGGTTACGGCTTCCTGTCGGAGAACTCCGACTTCGCCCAGGCCGTGCTCGACGCCGGGCTGCTCTGGATCGGGCCGTCGCCGCAGGCCATCCGCGACCTCGGCGACAAGGTCACCGCCCGGCACATCGCCACCCGCGCCGGAGCGCCGCTGGTCCCGGGGACGAAGGACCCCGTGTCGGGTTCCGACGAGGTGATCGCCTTCGCCGAGCAGCACGGCCTGCCGGTGGCGATCAAGGCCGCCTTCGGCGGTGGCGGCCGGGGCCTGAAGGTGGCCCGTTCGCTGGAGGAGATCCCGGAGCTCTACGACTCGGCGGTCCGCGAGGCCGAGAGCGCCTTCGGCCGGGGCGAGTGCTTCGTCGAGCGCTACCTGGACCGCCCGCGCCACGTCGAGGCGCAGGTGCTCGCCGACCAGCACGGCACCGTCGTGGTCGTCGGCACCCGCGACTGCTCGCTGCAGCGCAGGCACCAGAAGCTCGTCGAGGAGGCCCCGGCGCCGTTCCTGTCCGACGAGCAGCGCCGCACCATCCACGAGGCCGCCCGGTCGATCTGCGCCGAAGCCGGTTACCACGGTGCGGGCACCGTGGAGTTCCTGGTCGGCCAGGACGGGACGATCTCGTTCCTGGAGGTCAACACCCGGTTGCAGGTCGAGCACCCGGTCTCGGAGGAGACCACCGGGATGGACCTGGTGCGCGAGCAGTTCCGCATCGCCGAGGGCCGGCACCTGGAGATCACCGAGGACCCGGCGCCGCGCGGCCACTCCTTCGAGTTCCGCATCAACGGCGAGGACGCCGGTCGCGGCTTCCTGCCCGCCCCGGGCACCGTGACCCGCTACGTCGCCCCGGCCGGGCCGGGCGTGCGGGTGGACGCGGGCGTGGAGACCGGCACCGTGATCGGCGGGCAGTTCGACTCGCTGCTGGCCAAGGTGATCGTCACCGGCGCCACCCGGCAGCAGGCCCTGGAGCGCTCCCGGCGGGTGCTCGACGAGATGGTCGTCGAGGGCATGGCGACCGTGCTGCCGTTCCACCGGGTGATCGTCCGCGACCCCGCGTTCACCGGTGCGGACGGGTTCGACGTGCACACGCGTTGGATCGAGACCGAGTTCGACAACACCATCGAGCCGCACACCGGCGGGACCCCCGCCGAGGACGAGGCCGAGCCGCGCCGGACCGTCGTGGTCGAGGTCGGCGGTCGTCGGCTGGAGGTGACGCTGCCCGCCGCCCTGGCGGCGACCGGCGGCGGTGCGGGCGGCGGGCAGCCCCAGCCGCGCAAGCGCTCGGCGGGCAAGTCCAAGGCCGCGGCCTCCGGTGACGCGGTGACCGCGCCGATGCAGGGCACCCTGGTCAAGGTGGCGGTGTCCGACGGTGACGAGGTCGCCGCCGGGGACCTCATCGCGGTGCTCGAGGCGATGAAGATGGAGAACCCGGTGACCGCGCACAAGGCAGGCACCGTCACCGGCCTGAGCGCCGCGCCGGGCGACCCGGTCACGCAGGGCACCGCGCTCTGCGAGATCAAGGGCTGACCACCGACCGGGGACGCACCGAGCGGGTGCGTCCCCGGCCCGTCAGACCCCGGCCGGGTCCTGCTCGGCGACGGCCCGGTCGATGTCGGCGGCCAGCAGGTCGTGGTTGAGGGCGATCGCGGCGGTCGATCCGGCGCTCGCGGCGTTGATCAACTGGGCCGGGTTGTCCACGACGTTGCCCGCCGCCCACAGTCCGTCGACGCTGGTGCGGCCCGACGGATCGACGGCCACCCAGCCGTTGTCGCCCAGCTCGCACCCCAGCCCGGTCAGCAGCTCGTCGTGCGGCACGAAACGAGGTCCGACGAACACCGCTGCCCGCGGTACCACCTGACCGCCGGCGAGTTCGACACCGGACACACCACCGTCGTCGGCCACGACCCGGGCCACTTCCCCGTCGACGATCCGGATCCCGCGCGCGGTCAGCCGCTCCCGTTCCTCGTCGGCCAGCTCGATCCGGTGGGGGAAGAACACCACGTCGTCGGACCACTGCCGCACCAGGTGGGCCTGGTGCAGCGTGAACGGCCGGTTGTCGCCACCGAGCACGGCGATCGGCGAGTCCCGGACCTCGTACCCGTGGCAGTAGGGGCAGTGCAGCACATCGTCGCCCCACCGCTCCAGCACGCCCGGGACGTCGGGAAGCTCGTCGCGCAAGCCCGTGGCCACCAGCACCCGGCGGGTCGTCAACGCCCTCCCGCCGGCCAGGTGCACCACGAACCCGGGTTCGATGCCGCGGACCCGATCGGTGAGCAGTTCACCTCCGTAGCGGGTCACCTCGTTCCGGCCCATCGCCAACAGCTCTGCCGGAGCGGTCCCGTCCCGGGACAGGAATCCGTGCAGGTGCCCGGACGGGGCGTTGCGCGGTTCACCGGCATCGACGACGACCACTCGTCGTCGGGATCGGCCCAGCATCATGCCGGCCGCCAGTCCGGCCGCGCCGCCGCCGACCACCACCACGTCGTATTCCATCGAGCACCTCCGCTGTCGCTCCCCGCCGTCCTGGCGGTTCCCGGAGCCGGGAAGTTAACATGTAGTTCGCTGGTTAACGAAAAGGTGATCATGGTTTCGATGCGCGCACGCACCCGTGAGCTGTGGAGCGAGCACAACCCCGGGCTCGACACCTCGCCGATGGAAGTGGTGGCGCAGGTCAAGCGCGTCGTCGCGGCGCTCGACCGAGCGGTTGCGCCGCTCTACGAGGGGGCGGCGCTGACCGCCGCCGAGGTGGAGTTGCTCGTCCCGCTCCGCCACGCCGACGAGCCGGTGACCGCCAGCGGGCTCGCCTTCCGCCTCGGCATGTCGCGGGCCGGAGTCAGCAAGGCCCTGGCCAAGATGGAAAGGCGAGGGCTCATCGCCCGCTCGGTCAATCCCGCTGATCGGCGCGCCGCCCTGATCAGCCTGACGGCGACCGGCGAGGACGCCATCGATCAGCTCTTCCCGCGCGAGCTCGCCGCGCACGCGCAAGTGCTGGCCGGGCTCGGGTCGGATCGGCAGCGCGTCGTCGACGCCCTGGCGCGCCTCGCCGAGGTCATGGAGGCGCACCTGGACGCCGACGCGGAGCGGTGAGCGGGTCAGGCGGTCTCGACCTGGAGGCGTCCGGCGGCGTGGTCGGCGCGCAGCTCGGTCTTGAGCACCTTGCCGCTGGGGTTGCGCGGCAGCGCGGGCAGCACCGCGATCCGCCGGGGCCGCTTGTACCGGGCCAGGTGCCGCAGGCACCACTGCTCGACCTCGGCGGCGGTGGGCGGGTCCTGCTGCTCGCGCGGGGCCAGCACCGCCAGCGGTGTTTCGCCCCAGCGCTCGTCGGGCACGCCGATCAGCGCCACCTCCCCGATCCGCGGGTGGGCGGCGAGGACGTCCTCGACCTCCGCGCAGTAGATGTTCTCGCCACCGGAGATGATCATGTCCTTCTTGCGGTCGACGACGTAGTAGTAGCCGTCCTCGTCCTCCCGGACCAGGTCGCCGGAGTGGAACCAGCCGCCGCGGAACGCCTCCGCGGTGGCCTCGGGCTTGCCCCAGTACTCCCGCATCACCATCGGGCTGCGGTAGACGATCTCGCCGACCTCGCCGCGCGGGACGTCGGCCATCTCGTCGTCCACCACCCGGACCTCGACGTTGAGCAGCGGCGTGCCGACCGAGCCGATCTTGCGGATCGAGTCCTCCCCGCGCAGCAGCGTGGTGACCGGGCTGCACTCGGTCTGGCCGAACGAGGTGGCGACCTCCGCCTGCGGGAAGGTGTCGATCAGGGTGCGCAGCAGGGTGGTGGACGCCGGGGCGGCACCCCAGGAGAGCCGGCGCAGCGCGGACAGGTCGCGGTCGCCGATGCCGGGCGCCGCGCAGATCGCCTGCCACTGCGCCGGGACCAGGAACACGCTCGAAACCTGTTCGCGCTCCATCAGGTCCAGGGTCGCGACCGGGTCGAACCGCCCGGAGGGCAGCAGCACGACGCGTCCGCCGCGCAGCAGGGTGGGCAGCATGCCGGCCAGCCCGGCGATGTGGAACAGCGGGGCGGCGGCCAGCCACACCGAGTCGTCCGGCGGCGCGCCCAGGTGCGCGATGTTGCTGAACGCGTGCATCAGCAGGTTCTGGTGGGTGAGCACCGCGCCCTTCGGCCGCCCGGTGGTGCCCGAGGTGTACATGATGAACGCCGCGTCCTGCTCGGCGACGGTGCGCTCGGGGAACTCCGGTGACGCCGCGGCCAGCGCGGACTCGTAGTCCGCGCACCCGGCGGCCGGGCCGCCGAAGGCGAGCGCGGCGGGTGCGGTGCCGGCCTGCCCGGCCGCTTCGGCCAGCACGTCGGCCAGCGCGGCTTCCACGACGACCGCGCGCGCCCCGCTGTCGGCCAGCAGGTAGGCGATCTCGTTGGCGACCAACCGGAAGTTCAGCGGGACGCAGATCGCGCCGAGACGCGTCGAGGCGAGGAAGGCCTCGACGACCTCCAGCGCGTTGGTGCCCAGGACGGCGATCCGGTCGCCCGGGCCGAGGCCCCGGTCGCGCAACGCGTTCGCCAGCCTGCTGACCCGCTCGTCGAGCTGCCGGTAGGTCCGGCGCGTCGTGCCGAAGCAGAAGGCGACGTCGTCGCCGCGGGTGCGGGCGTGCCGGGCGAGCTGGTCGCCCATCGTCATGCCGCGCCCGAGCAGCGCGGGAATCGGTGGAACGTCGGCGGAGAGCTGCGGGCCAGTGCTGGACATCGGCTACCTCGACGATGACTCGGTGGCTGCGGAGTGCCTCATGCTGGCCCGCGCCGGGGCGAGCAGTCAACCTTGACTGTCCGCGGTGGGGTGCGCTTGCATGTGCCGCTGGTGGCGGTCACCGCGGACCGCCCTCGGTCGAGGAGGAGCGCATGGACATCTCAGGCGGCGTGGCGCTGATCACCGGCGGCGCTTCCGGGCTCGGTCTGGCCACCGCCAAGCGGCTGCTGGCGGCGGGCGGTTCGGTGGTGCTGCTGGACCTGCCGGAGTCGGCGGGGGAGCGGGTGGCCGGTGAGCTCGGCGACCGGGCGCGGTTCGCCGCGGCCGACGTCCGCGACGAAGCCCAGGTCGCCGCGGCCCTGGACGTCGCAGCCGAGTCCGGTCCGCTGCGCGTGGTGGTCAACTGCGCGGGCACCGGCAACGCGATCCGGGTGGTCGGCAGGAAGGGTCCGTTCCCGCTGGCCGAGTTCAGCCGGATCGTGGAGATCAACCTGGTCGGCACCTTCAACGTGCTGCGGTTGGGCGCCGAGCGGATGCTGGCCTGCGAACCCGTCGGCGAGGAGCGCGGCGTCATCGTCAACACCGCCTCGGCGGCGGCCTTCGACGGTCAGATCGGGCAGGCCGCGTACTCGGCGTCCAAGGGCGGCGTGGTGGGCATGACGCTGCCGATCGCGCGCGACCTGGCCCGCCACCTGATCCGGGTGGTGACCATCGCGCCGGGGCTGTTCGACACGCCGCTGATGGCCGGGGCCTCCGAGGAGACCCGGAACTCGCTCGGCGCCCAGGTGCCGCACCCGCAACGGCTCGGCCACCCCGACGAATTCGGTTCGCTGGCCGCGCACGTCGTGGACAACCCGATGCTCAACGGCGAGGTGATCAGGTTGGACGGCTCGATCCGGATGGCGCCGCGCTGACCTCGCCGTCGAACAGCAGCTCGCGGGCCAGCGACTTCCACAGCGCCAGGTGCGGATCCGTCGCCGCCGGGCGGTCTTCGAACGCGTACGGCAGCGCGGCTCCGCGCATGCTGGTGAACAGCAGCTCCCGCAACCGCGGGTAGTTCGGGTGGGCGCACACCGCGGGGCCCCAGATCCGGTCCGAGACCGAGCGGATGGAGTCGCGCAGCGCCCGCTCCTGCGGGCGCAGCGCGGCGGCCAGCGCCGGATGCGTGCGCGCCGCCGTCCACAGCTCCATCGCGGCCCAGAAGTGCGGTTCCTGGAAGGTCTCCCACAGCAGCTCGATGCAGCGGTCCACCCGCTCCGGCCCGTCGGGTTCGGTGCCCAGCGCTTCGGCGACCCGCTGCTCGCTCTGCCCGATCCGGGCCACCGCGAGGTGCTGGGCCGCGGCGACGAGCAGTTCGTCCCGGGACGGGAAGTGGTGCAGCAGCCTGCCCCGGGAGACGCCCGCGCGGTCCTGGATGACCACTGTGGACGCCCCCGCGTACCCGTGCTCGACGAGGCAGGCCACCGCCGCGTCCAGGATCAGGGCGCGGCTGTCGGCGGTGCGCTCCTGGCGGCTGCGTGGTCCCTTCGTCGGTGTTCGTGCCACCGCACGAGGGTACCGGGCCGGGCCCGGGGCGCGGAACCGAAACAGTCGGCATTGACTGGAAGCGCCGGAGTCGTCAATCTCGAAGGGACCCGCCGCGGCGGACCGCGGACCCCAGGGGCAATCGAGGAGGAACCGTGCCAGACGCGGTGATCGTGGAAGCAGTCCGCACCCCGGTCGGCAAGCGCGACGGCGCGCTGTCCGGGGTCCACCCGGTCGACCTCTCCGCGCACGTGCTGCGCGGTCTCGTGGAGCGCACCGGCCTGGACCCCGCCGAGATCGAGGACGTGATCTGGGGCTGCGTCAGCCAGGCGGGTGAGCAGACGCTCGACATCGCCCGCAACGCGGTGCTGGCCGCCGGGTGGCCGGAGACCGTCACCGGCGTGACCGTGGACCGCCAGTGCGGCTCCTCCCAGCAGTCGGTGCACTTCGCCGCCGCCGGGCTCATCGCCGGGCACCACGACGTCGTGGTCGCCGGCGGCGTGGAATCGATGAGCCGGGTCCCGATGGGCTTCTCGGCGCAGGGGCACGACCCGCTGGGCGAGCGGGTGCTGGCCCGCTACGGCGGGGTCCGGCCGAACCAGGGCCTCGGCGCCGAGATGATCGCCGAGCGCTGGGGGTTCAGCCGCACCCAGGTCGACGAGTTCAGCCTCGGATCGCACGAGAAGGCCGCGGCGGCGCAGGACTCCGGTGCGTTCGACGACCAGATCCTGCCGATCACCACGCCCGACGGCACCGTGGTCCGCGCCGACGAGGGCGTGCGGCGCGGCGGCACCCTCGACAAGCTCGGCGGGCTCAAGCCCGCGTTCAAGGCCGACGGCGTGGTCACCGCGGGCAACAGCTCGCAGATCAGCGACGGTGCGGCCGGACTGCTCATGATGACCTCGGAGAAGGCGGCCCGGCTCGGTCTGCGCCCGATCGCCCGGGTGCACACCGCGGCGCTGGCCGGCGACGACCCGGTCATCATGCTCACCGCACCGATCCCGGCCACCCGCAAGGCCCTGGCGCGCAGCGGGTTGTCGGTGCGCGACATCGGGGTGTTCGAGGTCAACGAGGCGTTCGCGACGGTCCCGCTGGCCTGGCTCGCCGAGCTCGGCGCCGACGCCAAGGCGCTCAACCCGCACGGCGGTGCGGTCGCGCTGGGCCACCCGCTCGGCGGCAGCGGCGCGCGGCTGATGACCACGCTGGTGCACCACATGCGCTCGGCGGGCGTCCGCTACGGGCTGCAGACCATGTGCGAGGGCGGCGGGCAGGCCAACGCGACGGTGCTCGAACTGCTGTGAGCGCCGGTCCAACACCCACGACGTCGGTGCCGAGCGCGCCCCCGCGCCCGGTGATCGCCGGAGGAGACGCGAGATGACCCAGGTGGAGATCTCCCCCGAGGAGTTCCGGAACGAGGCGCGGGACTGGCTGGCCGCGCACGTGCCACCGTCCGATGTGGAGCTCGATGGAGCGGAGCAGATCGCGGTGGCCAAGCGGTTCCAGGCCGCGCTGGCGGACGCGGGACTGGCCGGGATCACCTGGCCCGCCGAGTTCGGCGGCCGGGGGCTGACCGCCGCGCACCAGCAGGCCTTCGACGAGGAGGCCGCCGACCACGACCTGCCGACCTCGCTGTTCATGATCGGCATGGGCATGTGCGGTCCCACCGTGGTCGACCTCGGCACCCCGGAGCAGAAGGCCCGCCACCTCCCGCCGCTGCTGCGCGGCGAGGAGGTGTGGTGCCAGTTGTTCTCCGAGCCCGGTGCCGGATCGGACGTGGCGAGCCTGCAGACCCGCGCGGTCCGCGACGGCGAGGGCTGGCTGGTCAACGGCCAGAAGGTGTGGACCTCCGGGGCGCAGCACGCCGACTTCGGCGCGCTGCTGGCCCGGACGAACCCGGACCTGCCCAAGCACCGCGGGCTGACCATGTTCATCGTGGACATGCGCGCCCCGGGCGTGGTGGTGCGCCCGCTGCGGGACATGACCGGGCGCGCGCCGTTCAACGAGGTGTACTTCGACGACCTGCGGCTGCCCGCCGACGCGGTGCTCGGCGAGGTCGACGCGGGCTGGACCGCCGCGGTGACGATGCTCGGTCACGAGCGCGTGTCCATCGGCGGTTCGGCGCGCCGCCGGGACGCGCCGCTGAACCCGGAGAACCTGGTCGCGCTGGCCCGCCGGGCCGGGCGGCTCGACGACCCGGAGATCCGCCGCGAACTCGCCGCCTACCACGCGGCGAGCCGGACCCTGGAGCTGTTCAACACCCGGCTGCGCCAGGAGGCCGACGCGGGCGTCGCGCCCGGGGCGCGCGGTTCGGTGGCCAAGCTGACCGGCGCCGAGCTGCTGTGGCGCGGGGTGGAGCTGGCCGGGCGGATCGCCGGGCCCGGGCTGCTGGCCTGGGACCGCGACGACGAGGACGCCGCCGAGCTGGCGCTGGCGATCAACGCGACCCCGGCGTCGAGCATCGCGGGCGGGACCAACCAGATCCAGCGGTCCATCATCGGCGAGCGCATCCTCGGGCTGCCCAAGGAACCGCAGGTCGACCGCGACGTGCCGTTCCGCGAGCTGCGCGTCGGAACCCAACAGCAGGGCTGAGTCGAGAGGAGCGCACCGACCATGCGGCTGGTGCTGGACAGCGAGCAGGAACAACTCCGGTCCTCGGTCCGCGATCTGCTGACCGACCACGCCCCGTCCGCCGCCGTGCGCGCGGCGATGGAGGGCGACGAGGGCTACGACCGCGCGCTGTGGCGGCGCCTCGCGGGAGACCTCGGCGCGGCCGGTCTGGTGGTCGGCGAGCGTCACGGCGGTGCGGGTGCCGGGCACGTCGAGCGCGCCGTCGTGCAGCAGGAGCTGGGCCGGGTGCCCGCGCCGGTGCCCTACCTCGCCTCGGCGGTCCTCGCGGTCGACGCCGTGCAAGCCCTCGGCGACGAGTCGGTCAGCGCCGAGCTGCTGCCCGGTCTGGCCACCGGGGAGCGGATCGGCGCGGTGGCCGCGGCCGGTGCCGACGGAACCTGGGGCGGTGCCGCGACGAGCGTCACCGCCGAGCACCGGGGTGGCGGGTGGTCGTTGACCGGGCGGGTCGCCCCGGTGCTCGCCGGGGACCTCGCCGACGTGCTGCTGGTGTTCGCCGGGACCACCGGCGGCGCGCGGTGGTTCGTCGTCGACGGCGGCGCCGAAGGCTTGGCGCGCACCGCGCTGGTCGGGCTGGACCCGACCCGCCGGATGGCGCGGCTCGATTTCGCGGGCACCCCGGCGCGCGCGGTCGACGGCGCTGGTTCCACCGGCGTGCTGGAGCGGGTGCGCGACCTCGCGGTGGTGGCGCTGGCCGCCGAACAGCTCGGCGTCGTGGAGCGGGTGCTGGCCGACACCACCGACTACGCCACCGCGCGGGTCCAGTTCGGCCGGGCGATCGGTTCCTACCAGGCGGTCAAACACCGGCTGGCGGACGTGCTGTGCACCCGGGAGCAGGCCACCGCGCTGGTCCGGTACGCGGCGTGGACCGCCGACCACGACCCGGACCGGCTCGCCGAGGCCGCGGCCCTGGCCCAGGTCCACCTCGCCCCGGCCTGCTTCCAGGCCGCGGCCGACGGCGTCCAGCTCAAGGGCGGCATCGGCTACACCTGGGAGGACGACGCGCACCTGCTGTACAAGCGGGCCAAGAGCGCCGAGGTGCTGTTCGGCACCCCGGGGCAGGCGCGGGACCGGCTCGCCGACCGGCTCGGCTTCTGAGGGCTGCGCCCACCGGCGGTCCGCGCGGCGGCGCGGGCCCGCGGTGGCTCAGGCGGTCGGGGAGCGGTCCTCACCGGACGGTTCGTCCTTGGGCGAGAGCACCGTGACGACGCTGGAATCGTCGGCCGCGGCCAGGCCCGCGCGTTCGCCGAGCAGGTAGAGCTGCTGCGCCGCACCGGCCAGCGGTGTCGGGACGTGGGCGTCGCGGGCCAGGTCGGTGACGATGCCCATGTCCTTGACGAAGATGTCCAGGCGGGAGCGGACTTCCGCGCCGTCGGCGTAGGCGTCCAGCATCCGGGGGCCGCGATCGGCGAGCATGAACGAACTCGCCGCGCCCTGGCTGAGCGCTTCCACCACCACCGACGGGTCCAGGCCGATGCCCCGGGCCAGCGCCACGGCCTCGGCCGCCGCCGCGATGTGCACCCCGGCGAGCAGCTGGTTGATCGCCTTGAGCGCCTGCCCGTCGCCGGGGCGCGGTCCGATCACGGTCAGCGTCCCGGCCAGCCGGTCGAGCACCGGTCGGGCCGCCGCCAGCGCCGCGTCCTCGGCGCCGACCACGATGAGCAGGTCGCCCTTGCCCGCGCGTAGCGGCCCGCCGCTGACCGGGGCGTCGACGAACCGCTGCCGCGGCAGCGCCGCGGCCAGCGCGCGCGCTCCGGGCGGGCCCACGGTGCTGGTGAGCACCACGGCCGCCCCGGGCGGCAGGGTGCTCGCGGCGCCGTCGGGGCCGAACAGCGCGGCCTCGGCCTGTTCCTGGTCGCGCACCGCCAGCAGCAGCACGTCGGCCCCCTCGGCCGCCTCGGCGGGTGTCGCGGCGGGGACGGCCCCCTGCGCCGCGGCGGCCTCGCGCCGCTGCTCGGCGACGTCGAACGCCGAGACCGGGAACTCCGGCGCCAGGCGGCCGGCCATCGGCAGCCCCATCGCGCCGAGGCCGATCACCGCGACCTGCTGGGTGGTTTCGGGCATGGCAGCTCCTCGTCGATCGGTGCGGGGATCAGCGGTGCAGGGCGGTGACCACGTCGGCGAGCGCGCGTTCGTCGCCGACGTTGCCGGGGAACACCACGTACGGCACGCCCGCGAACTCCCCGGCGACCGGTTCCCAGAGCGACACCATGCCGGGCAGCAGGGTGCCCCGGGCGATGGCGCGGCGGACGTCGAGGCCGCCCGTGGCGATGTCGCTCGAGGTGATGCCGCCCTTGGCCACGACGAACGCGGGGCGGCGCGCGCGCACCGCTTCGCCGACGGCGCGCACCAGGGCGGCCGAGACGGTGCGGGCGATGGCGAGGCTGTCGTCGGCGTCCCCACCGGTCACCAGGGTGCGGCTGGTCCGCAGCACCACGTCGGAGTCCGCCAGTGCGGCGGCGGCGCGGGCGGCGACGTCGGAGAGGTGCTCGGCACCCGCGGCCGGGTCGAGCAACGTCGGCACGTCCAGCTCGAACTCGGCGGGGTGGTGCGCCGCGCGGAGTTCGTCGAGCTGGCGGGTGGTCAGGCCGACGTGCGAGCCCACCGCGATCAGACCGCGCCCGGCGGGGTAGCGCGCCAGGGTCGCCGCGTCCAGCGGGGCGCTGGGTGCTTGCCCGGTGCGGGCGCGGACGAACCCGGGCCCGCACCGGTACAGCAGCCGGGTGCCCGCCGATTCCGCCGCCAGGGCGCCGAGGGCCAGCACCCGCAGGTCGTCGTCGCAGGCGGCGTCGACCACCACCGGCTGCTGGTCGCGCGACCCGCGCAGCACCTCGGCGACCCGTTCCGGCCCGCCGGTGCGCAGGTCGTGCACGTCGATCGCCCGCACGTCGGCGGCGGCGATCCGGCCGCCGGTCTTCTCCTCGACCCAGGCGCGCAGGTCCGAGCTGCGGTAGCCGAACGAGGCGTCGGCGGCGAACTCGGTGCGCCCGGCCGGGAGCATCCCCGCCGCGGTCCGGGTCCAGTGCACCGAGCCGAGCGTGACCCGGCCGGCGTCCGGGAAGGCGGGCACGATCACCGCGGCGTCCACCGGGCGGCCGTGCTCGGCCAGCGCGGCGGCGAGCCCGTCGGTCTCGGCCGGGTAGTGCCCGCGCAGCGTGGAATCGCTGCGGCTGGCCAGCACGAAGTCGACGTCCTCGGCCGCCGCGGCGGCCGCCAGCGCGTCGACCACGTCGCGGTTGCGGGCCACCGCGTCGGCGGCGGACAGGCTGCGGGTGTTGGTGAGCACGAAGAACGCGCCACCCGGTTGCCGCAGCGCCCACCGCAGGTCCTCGGCGGCCCAGCTGGTGAGCACCGGGATGCCGGACACCGCCTGGGTTCCGGTCGGGTCGTCGTCCAGCAGCACCAGGCGGGGGCCGCCGGCGAGCTGCTCGGCGATCGCGGCGGGATCGGTCTCGCGGACCGGCGGGAGCCCCGCCAGCAGCTCCTCCAGCGGCATCGGTCCGTGCGGCATCGGCGCCTCCGGTGTCGCGCCGCGCACCCCGAGGACGTGGGTGCGCAGGTCGGTCGCGGTCTGGTCGAGGTGGTCGTGCATCGCGCTGCGCGCGGCGCCGGGGTCGGCGTCCTCCAGCGCGCGCAGGACCTTGCCGTGCTCGGCGAGGGCGTGCGCGCGGATCTCCGGCACCGCGGAGGTCTCCCGGCGGCCGTCGACGAGCAGCCGCTCGAACGGCTCGAACATCAGCGGGATGAAGGCGTTGCCGGTGGCCAGCATGATGGTGCCGTGGAAGTCGATGTCGGCGGCCACGAACGCCGCGACGTCGGCGGTCGCGTCGGCCTCGCGCATCCGGCGCAGCGACTCGCGCAACCGCCGCAGGTGGTGTTCGGTCCGGTGCGCGGCGGCGAGTTCGGCGGCGCCGGTCTCCAGCAGCCGCCGGGCGTCGATGAGGCTCTCCGAGACGATCCCGCTGGGCCGGGCGGCGGTGGCCGCGCGGATCATCGGGTCCAGCGCGGTCCACCGGTCCGGCGGGTTGACGTAGGTGCCGCGCCCGCGCTCGATGCGGACCACGCCCTGCACCCGCAGCGCGGTGACCGCTTCGCGCACCGTCAGCCTGCTCACCGCGAACCGCTCGGCCAGCTCGGCTTCGGCGGGCAGCGCCGAACCCGGCGGGCAGCTCCCGTCGATGATCGAGGCGAGCAGGCGCTCGGCCAGCTCGTCGGGCAGCGACATCGCCCCTCCCATCAGACGTCTGATGTCCGGCGCGGTGACCTTAGAGCGGTCGCCGAACGGAGGTCAACACCCCCTTTGGTCCACTGTGGACGAATGCGGAGAGGTGTGGGGTGATACGCGCCACTGCGGCGGCGGACTTCATCGATCACGTGCGGACCGGTCGGTATGCGTGTGGTACTCCTGATGTGTCCTTTCAGAATGCGGCGGAGCCGCATGCGGTGGGCACGCAGCTTGCACCGCCGCGGGTTCTCGGCGGTCTTCTCGCGAGGACAGGCGCGACGCCGGGTACGAAGTGGGTGCATCAGGAGCGGATCCGGAGCGCGAAGGCCGCCGAGGTTCCGCTACCCGCACCGCTGCGCAGCTCATTCTGGAAGCGGTCCTGATGAACGGCGCACGTGGAGGTGGAGTTCGATGGGCGGCTCGCGGCACGAGTGGATGGAGCCCGGCGCGTTCGAGGTCGCTGCCGGGGTGCACCGGATCCCGCTGCCGCTGCCCAACGACGGCTTGCGCGCGGTGAACGTCTACGCGATCGCCGACGGCGACGCGCTCACCCTGGTCGACGGCGGATGGGCGCTGGAGGAATCGCGCGACCGGCTCGACCGCGCCCTGCGCACCCTCGGCGCCGGGCTCGGCGACATCCGGCAGTTCCTGGTCACCCACGCCCACCGCGACCACTACACGCAGGCCATCGCGGTGCGCCGCGAGTACGGCTCGACGGTGCGCCTCGGCGAGGGCGAACGGGCCACCCTCCGCGCGTTGCGGGACCCCGAGCACCGGTCCAACCGCGCCCAGCTCGCCCTGCTCGCCGAATGCGGTGCCAAACCGGTGCTGGAGGCGGTGCGGGCCGCGAGCCGGAGCCCTCGCGCCGGGCACTTCTGGGAGGAACCCGACGAGTGGATCGGGGAGACCACCGACGTGGGCTTGCCCGACCGGCCGTTGCGGGCCCTGGCCACCCCGGGCCACACCAGGGGACACCTGGTCTTCCTCGACGAGGCCCACGGGCTGATGTTCGCCGGGGACCACGTGCTACCGCACATCACCCCGTCCATCGGCTTCGAGCAGGCGCCCGGCCCGCTGCCGCTGCGCGACTACCTGGACTCGCTGCGGCTGGTCCGGGCACTGCCGGACATGCGGCTGCTGCCCGCGCACGGGCCGGTGACCGGCAGCGTGCACGCCCGGGTCGACGAGCTGCTCGACCACCACGACGGCCGGCTGGCCGCCAGCGCCGACGTCGTCGAGCGCGGCGCCGACACCGCCTATGCGGCGGCCCGGGGCCTGACCTGGACCCGCCGCGAACGCGCCCTCGACGACCTGGACCCCTACAACCAGATGCTCGCGGTGCTCGAAACCAAGGCGCACCTCGACGTGCTGGTGCTCCAGGGGCGGTTGCGCGCCGAGGAGATCGACGGGGTGCGGCACTACGCGTCGGCCTGACGCCCGTCCCGCCTCGCGCGGCCGTCCGGAGCCCGTGACGACGCACCGTGTTCGCCGGGCGCCGGGTCGTCGCCCGGAGTGACGGGAATTCACCCGGCTCGCCGCACGCGGTGACCGGCCTTCCCATGGCACGCTGGGAAAAACTCCCGGTATTGGGGGCGACGGGGAGCGGGTACTTCCTTGGTGTCGGACCACACGTCGCTAGGAGCTCGCCATGTTGAGCAGACACGAGCGGGACAGGTTGGCGGAGATCGAAGCCGGTCTCGTCGGAGCCGATCCGCGACTCGCGGAGCAGTTCGAACGGTTCGATCCCGGACCGCGCTGGCGCGGCCTGCGCCACGCGCTGGCCGGTCTCGCCCTGGCGCTGCTCGCGGTGCTCGCGGTGATGTGCCTGCTGAGCGGCCTGATGGTGAGCGCCGTGGTGCTGGCGGTGGCCACCCTGCTGGGCGGCGCGCTGTGCTGCGTGCAGGCCAGGCGGAACCGCCGCGGCTCGGCTCCCGGCTAGGGCTTTCCAGCCTCGCTGGCCGAGCAGTCCGGGTACGGCGTTCGCGGACGTAGACGGTGCGGGACGTGGGGGTCGGCGGGCCCGGCAGGTTCGAGGGCGGCAACGGCTTGTGATGCGTTTGGTTCGCGTCGCTGGTGTGCTCGCCTGCTTGGGATGCCGCCCGTGCGGCTGAGCGCCTCGCGGGCGAATCCGCTGGACGTTTGCGTCCGTGCCGGCGGGATCCCAAGCGATGAGGTTCCTGGTTCGCCGCCCAGAACTCTTATGCTGCCAGCAATTCAGGTGGAGTGGCCGCCGGCACCTACCTTTTCGTCGAACGGACGTAGAGGGCAACAAAAACAGCCGCCAGGGCAAGGCCAACGCCAACGCCGCCAGCAATATAGCTCCCCCCTGATCCTCTTGGCCATAAAAGTGCGGCAGCAAAGGATGCAATGAAAGACGTCGCGAGCGCTATGGCCAAGAAAGGAAGGGTGATCGCCCTTTTTTGTCGATTCATCTCGCCCGGCTCCCTTGAATCAATCGGTCGACGACAACTGCACCGATAGCTCCTCCCGCGGCAGCCCCCGGTGGTACTGCGGGTCGAGTTCTGCGGTTTTTTGTTCCAGGGAGGGTGGGATCGGCGCGCTTCGCAGGTCGCCGCCCCCGCCGCATCAGCGCTTCCAATCAGCGTCCAGGTTGCCATCGGTGCCTTGGTTCTCTGCGGCTTCGCGGATGCGCTTTGCCCATCGGTCGGTGAAGACAATTATTCTGAACCCGATCAGCCCGGTGCAAAATATCACTAGAAATATGATCGATTTCGGCACGTCGAAGAGGTTGAGCAGAACTCCTTGTGGCGCGATGGAAAATCCGATCACTCGGCATGTCCACCAACTTGGCGGATATTTGACATCGCGCAGTGGGGGCTTGGGGTGAATCATGGTGCGTTACCGCGGCTCGTCTTCACTGCTTACTGCCGACGCTGCCGGGTGACTATCGCCTTGTCGATGCTCTCCGGCTTCGTGAATTCGCTTGGCCCATCGGTCGGTGAAGACAATTAGCCCGACCCCGATCAGCCCGGTGCAAAATATCACCAGGAATATGATCGATTTCGGCACGTCGAAGAGGTTGAGCAGAATTCCCGGCGGGATGATGGCAAATCCGATCACCCTGCAGATCCACCAGCCTGGCGGGTACTTTGTATTTCGTGGCGGAAGCTTGGGGTTGGCCATTTGCGGACAGCTCTCCCTCTTGGGTCAACATGCGAGATTGATTGCTATGTCAATTCCGGCCCGAACGGGTCCGTGGGTACTCATGCGGGGCCTCAAGTGCGTCACGTCAACGATTCCTTCACCCCTGAATGATCAACACGAGGTAATGTCCGTCGATCAACATAGCTCGGACCAAGTGGACCATTCGGGTGAAGTATACATTTTGTGACTATTGGCACTTTGTGTAACAATTCATCGATATGTTACAAACTGGCGGCCTCCCCCGAACGACATCGTCGTCGGGGGAGGCCGCCGACAGCAGGCTGAAGGCGATGCGCGCCGCCCGGCGAGGTCGGGTCCGGCGGTGTTGTCACGGCCACCCGCGGCCCGAACTTGGCCAGCGCGCTCGGGCAGTGCCCTAGCGCGGCCACGACGGCGGGCAGGTGCCGCGCTCAGCGCAGCGCCTGCAGCACCGTGTCCGGTTCCACGTAGACGCCCGCCGGCAGGTCCTCCAGCCGCCGGAGGCATGCCGCGGGCGCGCCCTGCTCTTCGCAGAGCCTGCGGATCTCCTGCGCGTCGGCGGGGAACCGGACGTGCGCGAGGTAGGGCAGCAGTTCACCGTGCTCGGGTCCCGACGACATCGCATCCTCCTCCGTGCTCGGGCCCGGCGCACGAGCCGTGCGCCGGGCCTGCTGCTGCGGGCCCGCAAGGTGCTGGGCGGCTCATCGGCCCAGCACCTTGCGGGCCGCGCCGGCGATGGCCTCGGCGTCGATCCCCGCCTGGTGCAGGAGCTGGGCGGGGGAGCCGGATCCCGGCATCTCGCGCACCGCGAGCTGGCGCACCGGGGTGGCGATGCCGGAGCCGGCCAGCGCGCTGAGCACCGCCTCGCCGAGACCGCCCTCGGGCCAGTGGTCCTCGGCGGTGATGATGGCCTGCGTCTCGACGGCCGCACCGCGCACCGCGTCCACGTCCACCGGTTTGATCGAGTACAGGTCGATGACCCGGGCCTGGATGCCGGCGACCGAGAGCTGCTCGGCGGCGCGCAGCGCCTCGTGCAGCGTCACCCCGGCCCCGATCAGCGTGATGTCGTCGCCCTCGCGCAGCGTCCGGGAGCCGCCGATGCGGAAGTCGGCGTCGTCCGGGGCGTAGAGCACCGGCAGGGCGCCCCGGCTGGTGCGCAGGTAGCTGATCCCCTCCTGCTCGGCCATCAGCTCGACCAGCCGCACCGTCTGGTTGGCGTCGCTGGGGTAGAGCACCGTGCTGCCGTGCACGGCGCGGAACTCGGCGAGGTCCTCCAGACCCATCTGCGACGGGCCGTCCTCACCGATGGCGACGCCCGCGTGCGAGCCCATCAGGTTCAGGGTCGCCCGGCTGACGGCGGCCATCCGGACGAAGTCGTAGGCGCGGCTGAGGAACGCCGCGAAGGTCGAGGCGAACGGCGTCCACCCGCGGACCTGCATGCCCACCGCGGTGGCCAACATCTGCTGCTCGGCGATGTACATCTCGAAGTAGCGCTCCGGGTGCGCCTCGCGGAACACCTCGGAGAACGTCGAGTTGGACACCTCGCCGTCCAGCGCCACCACGTCGCCGCGCCGACCGCCCAGCGCGGTCAGCGCCTGGCCGTAGGCCTTGCGGGTGGCGACCTCGCTGCCGAGCTCGAACTCCGGCGCGGCGCCCCCGGTGGCCGAGAAGGTGTGCGGCACGGCGTCCTCGGTGGGCTTGGCGACCTCGACGCGCAGATCGCGGGCCCCGCCGAGCTCCTCGATGGCCTCGGCGGCGTCGGGCAGCGGTTTGCCGTGCTTGCCCGGCTCGTCCTCGACCGCGGCCACGCCCTTGCCCTTCTTGGTGGCCGCCAGGATCACCACCGGCCGCCCGTCCGGGGTGGTGGCCTCCTGCATCGCCGTCTCGATCTGCTCCGGCTCGTGGCCGTCGACGAGCAGCGTCCGCCAGCCCGCGGCGTGGAACCGGGCGGAGTAGACCTCCAGATCCCAGCCGTGCATGGTCTCGCCGGTCTGGCCGAGGCGGTTGACGTCGACCAGCGCCACCAGGTTGTCCAGCCCGGCGTGCCCGGCGTGCTCCAGGGCCTCCCAGACCGATCCCTCGGTCATCTCGCTGTCGCCGCAGAGCACCCAGACCCGGTTGCGCAGCCGGTCGAGGTCGCGGGCGGCGAGCGCGACGCCCACGCCGATGGGCAGCCCCTGCCCGAGCGAGCCGGTGGCCACGTCCGTCCACGGCACCCGGGGGGTGGGATGGCCTTCGAGCCTGCTGCCGAACTTGCGGAAGGTCAGCAGCTCCTCGTCATCGATGGCGCCTGCCGCCTTGAGCACCGAGTAGTACAGGGGCGAGGCGTGCCCCTTGGAGAAGATCAGGTGATCGTTGCGCGGGTCGTCCGGCTTGCCGAAGTCCAGCCGGAGGTGGCCGTCGAGCAGCGCGGCCAGCAGGTCGGCCGCCGACATCGACGACGTCGGGTGACCGGAGCCGGCGGCGTCGCTGGCCCGCACGGAGTCCACGCGGAGTTGCTGGGCCAGATCGGTGCGGAAGCTCAAGTCGTCCATGCACCGGACATGCCCGGTGCGGCGCTGGTTGAAACGTCCGGCGATCAGTCCCCGACGCCGCGGTTGAGCCCGGTCAGCAGCCGCTTGATCACCTCGGGGTCGATCTCGGCGGTGACCTCGGCGGCTCCTTCGGCGGGCGCGGAGCGCTTGGGCGAGCGGCGCGGCAGCGGCACCGAATCGGCCGACACCCCACCGGGCAGCGGCAGCTCGCACCACACCAGGGAGCCGCCGCCGCTGAGCGCGGTGGAGTCGCAGCGGCCGTTGGCCAGGTTCGGCGAGACGGCGGGGGCCTCGGTGGCGCTCTCGTCCTCGACCTCGACGACCAGCGATTCGCCGGACAGCCGCAGCCGGACCGTGATGAAACCGGGCGATTCCTGGTCGGCGCTGTCGACGGCGGCGGTGACGAACTGGGCGGCGAGCGTGCACGCCTCGTCGATCATCGACCGCAGGGACCATTCCGTGAGCGAGAACCGCACGAACAGCTCGGTGCAGTTCACCGCGCTCGGGAGTGCGATCAGCCGTAGGTCGTCGACCTGTGCGGTTGGGGTGTTCACCTGGCTCTGTCCTCCGTCCGCCCGCGCGTGTGGATCACCCGGAAGTCGTATCTTGCCAAGTGGTCCGCCGTCCACCTCAACAGGGGCGCCGTTCCGCGCCGAGCGGCATCCGGGCCGCGCGGGCTCGGATGCCGCCTGCGGCCGCGGTCAGCGCAGCATCGCGTCCAGGCCCTCCCGGAGGGCGTCGGTGATCAGGCCGATCTCGGACTCGGTGATGGTCAGCGGCGGGGAGACGGCCAGCGCCGTGCCCAGCGGGCGCACCACCACCCCGCGGTCCCGGACGGCGCGCTGCGCGCGCGGCACCGCGCCCGGGTCCTCGGCCAGCAGGTCGGGGGCCAGTTCGACGGCCCCCAGCAGCCCGGTGCCGCCGCGGACCTCGCCGACGGCCGGGTGCCCGGCCAGCGAGCGCAGCGCCTCGTGCAGCGGTCCTTCCAGCTCGTCGGCCCGCCGCAGCAGCGACTCCCGCTCCAGGACGTCGAGGTTGGCCAGCGCGGCGGCGGCGACCGTCGGGTGCCCGGAGTAGGTCGCGCCGTGCCGGAACGCGCCGCCGGTGCCGCGCCAGAACGGTTCGGCCACCCGATCGCCGACGACCACCCCGCCGAGCGGGAGATAACCGCTGGTGACGCCCTTGGCGAAGGTGATCATGTCGGGGCGCAGGCCCCACCGCTCCACGCCGAACCAGGTACCCACCCGACCGAAGCCGCAGATCACCGAATCGGCGACGAACAGGATGTCGTGCTCGGCGCAGATCTTGGCCACCGCTTCCAGGTAACCCGGTTCCGGCGGGTGCAGGCCGCCCGCGCCCAGCACGGGTTCGGCGAAGAAGGCGGCGACCCGCTCGGCGCCGAGCCGCTCGACGGTCTCGCGCAGGGCGTCGGCGTCGTCGCGGGCCACCCGCACCGCGTCGGGCAGCAGTGCGCCGAAGCCGGTGCGGTTGGCCTCGATGCCGCCGATGCCGGTGCCCAGGCCGTTGGTGCCGTGGTAGGCCGACCCGCGGCTGAGGATGTGGGTGCGCTCGGGGTGCCCGCGCCGCGCCCAGTACAGCCGGGCGAGCTTGGCCGCGGTGTCGATCGCCTCACCGCCACCGGTGGTGAGGAAGATCTTCGCGTCGTCCACCGGGGCGAGCCCGGCCAGCCGGGTGGCGAGCTCCTCGGCGCGGGGGTTGGTGAAGTCGTTGAACACCGAGTACGCCGCCAGCTCGCGCATCTGCGCGGCGGCGGCCTCGATGATCTCGGTGCGCCCGTGCCCGGCGTTGGCGTACCAGAGGCTCGCGGTGCCGTCGAGGTAGCGCCGCCCCCGGTCGTCGTAGATCCAGACGCCCTCCGCCCTCGTCACGCAGAACTGCTCGGCCTTGACCTCGGACATGTCCGCGAACGGGTGCCACAGCGCGGTGCCGTGCGGTGCTGTCGTCATTCGTTCGGTCCTCCTCTGCGGTCTCGGTGGTCCAGCTTCGCCGCTGAGGCGATCACCCCGCCAGTGCCGGTCCGGTCTTCGCCGGCCGGACCGCGTCCATCGGCCCGGCCGTCATCGGTCCGACCGCTACTGGAAGGGTGCCGCCGCCGCGGCCGCTCGGCGATTCCGGCCGGGTCTTCCGCCCCTGGCCCGCGCGGTGGCCGCCCGGCACCGTGGCGCTGGGACATCCGCCGCACGGGAGGTCGACGAACGATGGCGTGGCACACCGCTGCCCGGCACCGGGTTCCGGGGCCGGGCGAGGACGCGAGCTGGTCGGCCGAGGAGACGGCGGTCCTCGCCGATGCGGTGAGCCGGGCTCCCTCGGTGCACAACACCCAGCCGTGGTCGCTGCGGGTCGAGGGCCGCCGCGCGGTCCTGGAGCAGCGCGACGAGGCGCCGCTGCGGGAGCACGATCCGCACGGCCGCGACGCCCGGATCTCCTGCGGGGCGGCGGTGGCCAACCTCGCGATCGCGGTCCGGGCGCTGGGCCGGTCGCCGGAGATCCGGTGGCGCCCGTCGGCGGCGACCACCGCGACGGTCACCGCCCGGGGGCGCCAGCCCGTCACCCCGCTGGACCGGGAGCGGCTGCGCGCCCTGGCCCGCCGGTCCAGCCACCGGCGGGCGTTCGCCGCGCGGCCGGTGCCCGCGCTGACCCGCACCGCCGTGCTGGCCGCGGCGACCGCCCCGGTGGCCTGGCTGGAGGGCCGGGAGACCGCCCGGGAGGTGGCGGAGCTGCTCGGCTACGCCGCCCGGGTGCACCGCGACGACGCGGGCTACCAGCGGGAGCTGGCGGAGTGGACCGGGCGCTCCCGGGACGCGGGACTGGCTCCGGGGGCGCTGGCCGCCTCCGGGGCGCCCGCCGCGGGGCTCGCCGGGCCCGCGGCCCGGGTGCCCGACGAGCACCGCCTGGCCGAGCGGCTGTCCGCGGAACTGGTCCTGGTCTTCGGCGCCGGGGGAGACGGTCCGCGCGAGCAGCTCCAGGTCGGGGAGTCGGCCGAACGCGCCTGGGTGGAGGCCACCCGGCTCGGCCTGGTCGGGTCGGTGATGACCCAACCGCTGCGGTTGCCGGAGGTCCGCTCCGGGGTGCGCGCGGCGCTGGGGATGTCCGGCGAACCGCACCTGGTGCTGCGGCTGGGGTATCCGGCCGCGGACGGCGTGCCGCGCAGCGGGAAGCGCCCGCTGCCGGACGTCCTCGCCGACTGACGGGACCCGGACCGGGCGGACGACCCGGGCGCGACCGGTCAGCGGCCGTCGAGCCAGCGCTGCAGCAGCGGTGCGGTGAAGGCGACGAGGCGATCGCGCGGCTCGGCGCTGATCGCCCCGGTGCGCAGCACGAGCCGCGCGGCGCTCAGGCCGAGCAGGTGCGAGCAGACCAGCTCGGCGCGCAGCCGGGCGTCCGGGCCGGTCAGCCGCTGGGCCAGGCGTTCGACGAGCTGGTGCTCGAAGTTGGTGCGGAACTGGGCGCCCGCGGGGCGGGCGGAGGTGAACAGGGCGCGCAGCAGCGGATCGCCCTGGGTGCGGTCGTGGTAGTCCAGCAGCGTCCGGACCAGGTGTTCGCCGAGCTCCGGCAGCGGGCAGTCCAGCAGCCGGGCCGCGTCCTGCTCGAAGCCGGACGCTTCGGCGAACAGGTTCTCCTTGCTGCCGAAGTACTTGACCACCAGCGCGGCGCTGACCTCGGCATCGGCCGCGATGTCGCGCAGGGTCACGTCGGCGTAGCCGTGCAGCGAGAAGCGCCTGCGGGCGGCCCGGAGCAGTGCGTCGCGGGTGGCGCAGGTGGCGCGCCGCTGATCGCCGACCGTGGGCATGGGCACCAGGCTAGCGCGACCGGACCGGTTCGTAGGAGGTATCGGACGCGGTCGTGCTGCCGGGCGCGGGCAGTGCCGGGGTGAGCGCGGCGAGCAGCACGGCCAGCGCCGCGGCCCCGCCCGCGACCAGGAAGACGGCGGAGTAGGCGGCACCGGAGGGGTATTCGACCCCGGCGACGTGGACCACCGATCCGGTCGTCAGCGCGGCCACGACGGCGCTGCACCCGGAGGTGCCGATCGAGCGGGCGAGGGTGTTCAGGCTGTTGGCCGCGGCGGTCTCGGTCGAGGGCACCGCCCGCATGATCGTGGTGGGCAGCGCCCCGTAGACCAGCGCGCCGCCGATGGCGACCACCGTCAGCCCGCCCACCACCACCGGCAGCGGGCCGTGCAGCGCCGAACTCGCCAGGTGGCCCGCCACCAGCACCAGGCTGCCGGTGATCAGCGTGGTGCGCGGTCCCCACCGGCGGGTGATCCGGGCCGACAGCGGGGAGAACACCCCCATCGCCGAACCGATCGGCAGCAGCACGACCCCGGAGAGCACCAGCGACATGCCGAAGCCGTAGCCGGTGGCCTCCGGTGCTTGCATGAGCTGGGCGCCGACCAGGAAACCGGCGAACATCGCCATCCCGACCAGCACCGAGTTGATGTTGGTCAGCAGCACCACGGGCCGGGCCGACACCCGCAGGTTCACCAGCGGGGCGGGCGTGCGCAGCTCGTACCAGCCCCACCCGGCGAAGAGCACGGCCGCGCCGCCGAACAGGCCCAGCACCAGCGCGCTGGACCAGCCCCAGTCGTTGCCCTTCGAGATCGCCAGCAGCAGGCAGGTCAGCGCGGCGCTGAGGCCCACGGCGCCGAGCAGGTCGAACCGTCCGCCGGTGCGCAGCGCGGACTCCGGCACGATCCGCCGCACCAGCAGCATCTCCAGCAGCGCGAACGCCACCGCCCCGGCGAACAGCCAGTGCCAGCTCAGGTGCTGGGCGACCACCCCGGTGATCGGGAGCCCGATCGCCCCGCCGATTCCGAGGGTGGCGCTCATCAGCGCGACGCCGGAGGCCACCTTGTCCTCGGGCAGCAGGTCCCGCATGATGCTGATGCCCAGCGGCACGACCCCGACGGCGGTGCCCTGCAGCACCCGGCCGACGAGCACGGCGGCGAAGTCGTCGGTGACCGCGCCGATCGCGCTGCCCAGCGCCATGAGCCCCAGCGCCACCAGCAGCATCCGGCGCTTGCCGTACATGTCGCCGAGCCGCCCGAGCACCGGGCTGAACACCGCGCCGGAGATCAGCGCCGCGGTCACCAGCCAGGCCGCGTTGCCCGGCGTCGTGTCCAGCAGCCGGGGGAACTCCGGGAGCAGCGGGACGACCAGGGTCTGCATCAGCGACACCGCGATACCGCACGACGCGAGCACGCCGATGACGGTGCGCGAATGCCGCAGGGGTGGGCCGGAAACGTGCAGCGCGGTGCGCACTCGAGCTCCTCGGGCTGGGCTGCGGATGTGTTCCGGACTTGGAGTAAACACTTGTTCACCCCGCGTAGCAATACGCCACCTGCGTTGATCCCGCCCAGTGGACGGAAATCCGCGCGATCGTCCGTCCACAGTGAACCCCGGGTAGATGCCACCCGGGTGGCGGCTTGCGCGGCCGGGCGGTGCGTGCGTGGTGGTGCGGCGGCTCGTCGATCGGCCATCATGCCCGGAGGCCCCGGGACGGCGACGGGGCCGCGGAGGGGGAGGAGCGCGCGATGCGCACCGCTGTCACCGACATGCTGGGCGTGCGGCACCCGCTGGTCGGGTTCAACCGGTCCCCGGGCGTGGTCGCCGCCGTCACCAACGCCGGCGGGTTCGGCGTGCTGGCCGCCACCGGCTACACGCCCGAGGAGCTCGACGTCCAGCTCACCTGGATCGAGGAGCAGGTCGGGGGCAAGCCGTACGGCATCGACGTGCTGGTCCCGGGACGCATCGCCGGATCCGATCCGCACGAGGACGTCGCGAGCCTGCGCGCCCGGATCCCCGACGAGCACTACGCGTTCCTCAACGGGCTGCTGGAGCGCTACGACCTCGAACCGATCGACCGCTCGGCGCTGGGCGGGGACCGCTTCGCGGCCAGCGTGGGGGCCGAGATCGTGCAGCCGCTGCTCGACGTCGCCTTCTCCCACCGCATCTCGCTGGTCGCCAACGCGCTGGGCACGCCGCCGCCGGGGCTGGTCGAGCGGGGCAAGTCCGCAGGCGTCGTGGTCGCCTCGCTGGTCGGCGCACCGGAGCACGCCCGCAGGCAGCTCGACCTCGGCGTCGATCTGCTGGTGGCGCAGGGCACCGAGGCCGGCGGGCACACCGGCACGATCGCCACCATGGTGCTGGTGCCCGAGGTCGTCGATCTCGCCGGGGACGTTCCGGTGCTGGCCGCGGGCGGGATCGCCTCCGGGCGGCAGATGGCGGCCTCGCTGGCGCTGGGCGCCGCCGGGGTGTGGTGCGGCTCGGTGTGGCTGTCCAGCCACGAGGACATCACCTCGCCGGTGGTCAAGGAGAAGTTCCTCGCGGCGGGCAGCGGCGACACCCTGCGCTCGCCGACCCGCACCGGCAAGCCCGCGCGGCAGTTGCGCAGCGCCTGGCACGACGAGTGGGCCGCCGGGCCGGCCGCGCTGCCGATGCCGCTGCAACCGGTGCTGGTCAACGAGGCGTGGCGGCGGATCGACGCCGCCGCCGGAGCCGGGCACGCCGGGGCCCGCGAGCTGGAGTCGTTCTACATCGGCCAGGTCGTCGGCGGCTTCCGGCGGCTGCGACCGGCCGAGGACATCGCGCGGGAGATCATCGACGACTGCGAGCACGTGCTGCGGTCGTTGTCCTGAGCCGTTGCCGGCCCACTCGCCGGTCAGGGCAGGCGTTCGGCGCGGAGCCGGGAGCGGCGGACCTTGCCCGCCTCGTCGCGCAGCGGGGTGCCGACGAATTCGACGCTGCGCGGCATCCGGTAGGCCGCGACGTGGCCGCGCAGGTGGGACAGCAGCGCTTCCTCGGTCACCGGTCCGCGCGGGTGCACGATCGCGTGCGGTGCGTTGCCGAGGTCCTCGTCGGGCAGCCCGATCACGCAGCTGTCCAGCACCGACTCGTGCAGGCCGAGCGCGGCCTCGATCTCGGCCGGGTAGACGTTGGCGCCGCCGACCAGGATCATGTCCGCCTCCCGGTCACCGAGGTAGAGGTAGCCGTCCTCGTCGAACCAGCCGATGTCGCCGAGGGTCTCCCACCCGGCCGCATCGGACTCCGGTTCGGCGCCGAGCAAGTGGTAGGTCGGCTCGACGCCCGGATCGGGGCGCATCCAGACCTTGCCCTCCCGCCCGGGCGGCAGGACGTGCCCGGCCTCGTCGCGGACCTGCATCTGCCCGCGCTGCACCCGGCCCACCGATCCGGGGTGCGCCAGCCACTCCTCGGCGGTGATGAGCGTCGAGGCCTGCGCCTCCGTCCCGGCGTAGAGCTCGCGCAGCACGGGCCCGACCCAGTCGATCCACGTCCGCTTCAGCCACACCGGCACCGGCGCGGCGGTGTGGAAGACGGTGCGCAGCGACGACAGCTCGGCCGCCGCCCGGGTCTCCTCGGGCAGCTTGGCGATCCGGTGCAGGATGGTCGACACCGCGTACAGCCAGCTCACCCGGTGCTCGTCGATCAGTCGCAGCGCCTCGGCGGCGTCCCAGCGGCGCATCAGCACCACGTGGTTGCCGCGCAGCAGGCCCAGCGCCACCGCCATGTTCGGCCCGTTGTGCGAGAGCGGCGACGGCACCAGGGCGACCCCGTCCGGTTCGATGCCGAACGCGTCGGCGGAAGCCTCGACCTCCTCCACCAGCGCCGGTCGTCCCGCCACGATGACCTTCGGCCGCCCGGTGCTGCCACCGGAGACCGGCGCCTTCCACGACGGCGAGACCGCGGGCGGCAGCGGGCCCGGGTCCTGCTCCTCGGGCGGGGTGAACCGCGCGGGCAGCACCGGGCGGTGACCGGAGACGACCGGTTCCACGTCGCCGATCAGCGCGGCCGGGTCGGTCAGCGCCACGATCTCGGCCAGCTCGCCCGGAGGTAGTTTCGGGCTCAGCGGCTGCGGGATCGCCCCCACCTTCCAGGCGGCCAGTTCGGCGAGCGCGAAACCGATCCCGTTGGGCAGCACGATGCTGGCGAAATCCCCGCGTCCGACCCCGCGCCCGGCCAGCTCCCGGGCCAGCCGGTTGCTCCGGTGCTCCAGCTCGCGCCGGGTCAGGGTGGTGCCCTCGCAGGTCAACGCGGGACGCTCCGGGTCGGCGTCCGCGAGTTCGGCCCAGCGGACGGCGAACGGGGTTCCCGGTGGTTCTGCGCGGTGGTCGTCTGCGGGCACGCGGGCCTCCTCCGGCCGGAAGCGGCCGTCCACAGCGGACGGTCGAGGTCGACGGCACCTCCGATCGAACTCCAGTCGGTGCGGCGGGGGCAAGTGCCTCGGGCCGAACGGTCCGTGAGGCCGCGGCTATGCGCCTCCCGGCCTTCGGGGGCCGGTTGTGAACCGAGGGTTTACGCGCTAGAGTGTGAACCTCAGGTTCACAGGAGGTGGTGGGCGTGCGCAGCGCGCGGCAGGCGGTCGACGAGGTGGTCGCCGGGGTCGAGGTCGAGCCCGTCGATCCCGGCAGCAAGCAGAACGACATCGGAGAGGAGCGGCGGCGCCGGTCGGAGGCCCTGCGCGGGTTCGGCGCCGCCCTGGAGGCGGAGGAGCTGATCGGTGTCGCGGCGGCGGAGGTCACCGCCGACGCGGCGCGACGGGCGATCTGGCTGGGCGCGAGCCTGGCCGATCTCAGCGCGGTGACCGGACGTTCCCGCCAGGCCGCGCGCAAGCGCTGGCCGCAGCTCGGGCACGTGCACCGCAAGCGCAAGTGGTTGGCCGACCACGTGGACGACATCCGCCACGTCGCCGGCCTGGTCGCCGAGCGCGCGCCGCGTGCGCGTCCGGCCGACAGCGCCGGGTTCGACGACGCGGTGGCGGCGCTGCGCGCCGGTCTCGCCCGCTGCACCCGGGACTTCGCGCCGGACGCGGCGGAAGGGGACGACCCGGCGGCGCGCTGGCTCGCGCTGGACGAACTGGTCGACGGGTCGCTGCGCCGGGTCCTCGCGCTGGCGGCCGGACCCGCCGACGCGGACGCCGGATTCGCCCTGCACGCCGCGGCGGGCGTGCTCGCCTACTACGACCACGCCACCGCGACGGATCGCGGGTGACGGGAGCCTGGTGCGGCGCGGGCGGCATCGGCGATGATGGCCGCGGTGCGGTTGGTCAACGGTGCCCATCCGCACCCCTGCGGTCCGCCGCCGGGCACCGCGGCCGGTCCGGTGCGCAGTCGTGCCCCGCGGGGAGCGCCTCGACGCGCAGGCGGTCGGCGCGGGATCAGCCCAGGCTGCGCGCCAGCCCGGCGTACTGGTAGCGCCAGACGCCGTCCGCCCGCTGGTCGCTGCGGTCGTAGCGGCTGTCGTCGTCCTCGCCGTCGCACGGCGCGGGGAAGGTGAACTGCCCGAGGGGCAGCGCGGCGTCGGCGGTGGGGATGATGAAGCTCCGGCCGTCCTCCGGGCCTCCGACGAGTTCGGCGTACACGTGCTGTTCCATGTCGCTCCTGGTTCGGCTCCGAGTGCTCCTCCACGATGATCGACCCTTTTCGGGGCCCGTTGGTTCCGCTGGTCACCCGTTCGTCCCAGCGGCCGCGTCGGGCCGGTACCAGCGAGGATTCCCCGGCCCCGGAACCGGCACCATCACCCACCCCGGCACCGACGTCGGCGCACGCATCGCCTGTTCGGGTCCGCCGCTGGTCACAGCGCTGACGGGGGTGCGCGACCACCCGTCCGGCGGTCCCGCGACGCCGGTACCGGGGGCGAACAGGCGAGCGAGCGGGCCGCCGGGCGGGGGATTGCCGGGCGGGGCGATCGGGTACGTCGGGGCCGAAGGACGTCGTGCGCCCGGTGCGGCCGGGCCGACCGGGAGGTGTGCGGTGACGGGCGTGCTGGAGGTCGCGGGACGGCGGATCGAGGTCTCCCGGGGCGACAAGGCGATGTACCCGGCGGAGGGCATCACCAAGGCCGACGTGGTGGAGCACTACCGCGCGGTGGCCGAGGTGATGGTGCCGCACCTGCGGGGCAAGCCGCTCACGCTGCGTCGCTACCCGGACGGCATCGACGCCGGGGGCTTCTTCCAGAAGGAGGCGTCGCGGCACTTCCCGGACTGGGTGCCGGTGGCGGAGGTGCCGCAGCGGGGCAAGCAGGACAGCGTGCACCACGTCGTCGTCGACGATCCCGCCGTGCTGCTGTACCTGGCCAACCAGGCCTGCCTGGAATTCCACATCGGACTATCCCGGGTGGACGACCTGGAGCGGCCGCGGCTGGTGGTGGTGGACCTGGACCCGCCGGAGGGGACGGGGACCCCGGAGGTGCGCCGCGCGGTGCGGACCATCGCGCGGCGGTTCCGCGACGCCGGGCTCGACCCGCACGTGCAGACCACCGGCGGCAAGGGGTTCCACGTGGTCGCCCCGCTGCGCGCGCGGCGCGACTTCGAGCAGGTGCGGGCCGCGGTGCGCGAGCTCGTCGAGGCCGCCGCCGAGGCCGAACCGGACCGGCTGACCACCGAGCAGCGCAAGGACAAGCGGGGTGACCGGATCTTCCTGGACATCAACCGCAACGCCTACGGGCAGACGATGATCGCGCCGTACTCGCTGCGGGCCCGCCCGGGAGCACCGGCGGCGACCCCGATCGATCCGGGGGAGCTGTCCCGGGTCGAGCCGCGGTCCTACGGGCTGGCGAACCTGGCCAGGCGGCTGGCGCGCAAGGCCGATCCGTGGGCCGGGATCGACGAGGCCCGCGGCAGCGATTTCGGAGCGCGCTGACCCGACCAGAGGGAGGAGTGACGATGACCGAGCCGAACCCGGACGCCCCCGAGGAACCGGGCACCACCCTGGACCAGTCCGAGGGCACGGACGAGGAGGAGCTGGGCACCGACCCGTTGGAAGGGGGCATCGAGCCCGCCGAGGGCTGGTCCCCGGTCGCGGCGGACCCGCCGACCGAACGCGAGCAGCGCGAACGCGGTTCGGTCGACGAGTACTTGGCCCAGGAGCGCCCGGACACCGCGAACGAACCGGTCGAGGACCGGCCCATCGCCGAGCGGCGGGAGCACGAGCTCGACGAGAGCGTGGACCAGGACGCCGAGCAGCAGGCCGGCGACGAGCGCTAGCCGGAGCCCGGGGGCGGCGGTCGGCACCGCCCCCGGGGGTCTTCAGCCCAGGCTCAGCCGGGCCGCGGAGGTGCCCAGGCCGGTCGGGCGCTGCACGAACGCGGGCTCCTCGGCCGCTGCCGGGGCGTGCGGCAGGTTGTACCGCAGGTTCTCGTCCTGGTAGCGGTCGGTGCGCTGGTGCCAGAGCAGGATTCCGGCCAGCCAGTCCTGCAGTTCGGTGGCGTACTGCGCGAGCGCCGCGCGGGTCTCGGCGCCGAGCTCCTCCTCCTCGCACAGGGCGGGCAGCTCGGTGTCGACGACGTGCTGGAACTGCTGCATCCGCGCGTCCAGCAGGTCGTGGACCAGCCGGTAGCCGGTGGCCAGGTCGCAGTCCAGGAAGTTCTGCGCCACCAGCACGAGGTTGTGCACCTCGCCCTCGAACTCGATCTCCTTGCGGTACGAGAACAGGTCGTTGATCATCCAGGCGCAGTCCATCGCGGAGTTCTCCATGTTCCGGATGGTGCGGGTCCGGTAGATCTCCGGCGGCACCGCGCTGCCGTGGTTGAGGCGGCACAGGCTCATCGTCATCTCCGAGCCGAAGGTGCCGCGCCGCATCTCCACGTAGTCGATGGGGTCCGGGACGTGGTTGAGCAGCTGGTTGTGCAGCTCCCACAACCACGCGTCGACCATCGCCTCGACGGAGCGGCGGAACTCGCGGCGGTACTCCACCGGCATCGGCCCGGCCGTGCGCTCCCAGAGGTCGGCCAGGCTCCGCTCCAGCGGGGACACCGGCACCACCGCGGCCGGTCCGTCGACCGGCATCAGCTCCTTGAGCCGCTCGGTGCAGACCTTGGCGCCCACCAGGTCGGCGGAGCGGCCGAAGACGATCGGGTAGTAGTCGTCGCCGTAGGTGCCGAACGCCAGCCAGTCCGCGGAGAGGTGCAGCTGCTCCTCGGTGGCGTCGGGGTCCAGCCCGGCCGAGCACAGCGGCAGGTCCATCCCGCGGAGCTGCTCCTCGTTCCACACCCGGGGGACGTCGTCGAGGATGCCCATCCGGTGCGCCCACTCGACGTGGTGCTCCCGGGCGCTGTCCAGGTGCGGGCTGAGGCTGACCTGGAAGGGCACGTGCACCTCGGGCACCGCCCGGGGGCCGACCGGCTCGAACGGCCGGTGGCTGAACGAGCGCAACCGCTGCGGTGCGGTGGCCAGCAGCGAGGACGCGATGCGCGCCGCGGAGGTGCCCAGGCCCTGCGGGCCGTCCAGGAACGGGGTCTCGGTGCTGCCGCCCTCGTGCACGTACCGGCTGGAGCGCATGTGCCACTCGTGCCCGCCCGCCTGCCAGTCCTGCAGGCCCTTGACGTAGCCGAGCACGGCCAGCCGCCCCGCCGGGTCGATGCCGTGCTCGTCGAGCAGCGCCGGGACCTCGGTCAGCGCGGTGTGCTCGAACTGGTGCAGCCGGGAGGTGAGCAGGTCGTTGACGGTGTCGGCGGCCTCCTGCGTGGAGCACCCCAGGAATCGCTCGAAGACCAGCACGCCGTTGCTCAGCTCGCCCTCGTCGAGCACCTCGCGGTCGTAGGAGAACAGGTCGTTGCGCAGGTGCACCCCGTCGGCGAAGGTGTCCCGCAGCACCCCGATCGGCCGGGATTCGGCGATGGCGGCGGGCAGTTCGGCGCCCACCGCGTGTTCCACCAGGTTCGCCGACCAGGGCGCGCCGCCGACCTTCCGGCGCATCTCGACGTACTCGATCGGGTTGGACACCCGGTCCTCGCTGATGTTGAGCAGCTCCCACAGGGATTCGTCGAGCAGGTGCTTGGTGTTCTCGGCGAAGCGCTGCCGCCAGTCCAGCCCGGTCCCCGGCACCGTGCGCGCCCACAGGTCGGCCAGCCCGCGCTCCACGGGATTGGTGGGGGTCTCGGTGATGTCGCCCTCGACCGGCATGAACGCCCGCAGCCGGTCCAGGTGGGCGCGGGCGGCGGTGAGGTCGGGGCGCCGCTTGTAGAGCTCGACGAAGTGGTCGTCGAAGTAGAACACCCACACGTACCAGTCGGTGATCAGGTCGAGTTCCGGCCCGTCGGCGTCGGGGTGGGTGTAGGCGCACAGCAGGGCGTAGTCGTGGGAGTCCAGGTCGTGCTCGTCCCAGATCGGCACGCCCTCCTGCGGCACGTCGATCATGTCCATCCGGTACGCCCACGCCTTCGTGTGCTCCCGCGCCCGCTCCAGGTTCGGGTTCAACCGCGCCGGGTAGGGCATGTAGTACTCCGGCGGTTGAAAGCTCTGCATGGTGCGCACCGGTCCTTCCGCTCGGGTGATCGCCGACGCCCTGCACGAAACCAGGCCGCTCGTCGACGGCCAACGCACCGGAGGCGTTTGCACACGATCAGGTTGGGCGTGTCGCTCGACCGGACGCGTCCCGCTGGTCCGTTCGGGCGGTGCTCCGTCGTCCGGCGGTAGCCCGTTCGGGCCCTAGACGCGGCCGACGCCGCCGTACCCGAGCGGACGCGCGACGTCGTCGCGCTCCTCCGCCGAGTCGGGCCGCCAGTCGGGCAGGAACGTCACCCCGGGGGAGACCAGTTCGGTGCCCTCGAACCAGGAGGCGAACTCCTCCCGGGTGCGGGAGTGGACGTGCTCGTTGGCCGACCAGTACAGCGCGATCAGCCGTTCCACGTCGGCGCGCAGGGCCGGGTCGGCGTCCTCGTCGGTCAGGTGCGACAGGGCCAGGTAGCTGCCCGGCGGCAGTTCCCGCCGGTAGGCCGCCACCAGCTCGGCCGGCCGGTCCTCCGGGCCGACGAACAGCAGCACGCCGACCACCAGCAGGCCGACCGGGCGGCTGAAGTCGATGAGCCGCCGGGTGTCCGGGTGGCCCAGGATCGCCGCCGGGTCGCGGACGTCGGCCTGGATGATCGTCGCGCGCGGGTTGTCCGCGAGCAACGTCTGGGCCGAGTGCCAGGCCACCGGTTCGAAGTCGACGTAGACCACCGCGGCCTCCGGGTCCCGCGCCTGGGCGACCTCGTGCACGTTGCCCACGGTCGGGATGCCCGACCCGAGATCGATGAACTGGGTGATGCCCCGGTCCAGGTAGAAGCGCACCACCCGCTGCAGGAACGACCGGTTCAGCTTCGCCACGTTGGCCACCCACGGGACCATCGCGCGCACCTCGTCGGCGAAGCGGCGGTCGGGTTCGAAGTTGTGCGCCCCGCCGAGGAAGTAGTCGTAGGCGCGGGCGGCGCTCGGTGCGTCCAGATCGAGTTCGCGGGGACCGTAGCCGTGGTTGCTCACCTGAGCTCCTTCGTCGTGGCCTGCGCTGCCCGACAATAGTCGGCCGCCGGGGCGTGAGGCGGGGTGCGGCGGGGTAAGCCCGGAAGGCGACCGCCTGTGAATGGAGGCGAATGTGGACGCCGATATCTCCCTCGTGGTGGACGGGACCACGCACCGGGTCACGATCGACACCCGGACCACCGTGCTGGACGCGCTGCGCGACCGGCTGGGCATCACCAGCCCCAAGAAGGGCTGCGACCACGGGCAGTGCGGCGCGTGCACCGTGCTGTGCGACGGCCGCCGGGTCAACAGCTGCCTGATGCTCGCCGTGGCGTTCGACGGGGCGACCGTGACCACCGCCGCCGGGCTGGCCGAGGAGGCCGGGGAACTGCACCCGGTCCAGGAGTCGTTCGTCGAGCACGACGCGTTCCAGTGCGGCTACTGCACGCCCGGACAGGTCGTCTCGGCGGTCGGGATGCTCGACGAGCTCGCCGACGGCTGGCCCAGCAAGGTGACCGACGACGGCGCCGACCTCGGCGACGAGGTGCGGGAACGGATGAGCGGCAACCTGTGCCGCTGCGGTGCCTACGCCAACATCGTCCCGGCCATCGAGGAGGTGGCGCGTCGATGAGGCCCTTCCGATTCGAATCCGCGGCGGACGTCGAGGGGGCGGTGGCCACGGTGGCCGAGCACCCGGCCGGGGCCTACCTGGCCGGGGGCACCAACCTGGTCGACCTGATGAAGCTGGAGGTCACCGAACCGGACCTGCTGGTCGACGTCCGCACGCTGACCTCCGACCGCGTCGAGGAGCTGCCCGATGGCGGCCTGCGGATCGGCGCCGCGGTGACCAACAGCGCGCTCGCCGGGCACCCGCTGGTCCGCGAGCGCTACCCGGTGCTGTCCCAGGCCCTGCTGGCCGGGGCGTCCGGTCAGCTCCGCAACCTCGCGACCACCGGCGGGAACCTGCTGCAGCGGACCCGCTGCGTCTACTTCCAGGACGTCACCACGCCGTGCAACAAGCGCGAGCCCGGCAGCGGTTGCGCCGCGCTGGAGGGGTTCCACCGGGAGCACGCCATCTTCGGCGCGTCCCGGTCGTGCATCGCCACCCACCCGTCGGACATGGCGGTGGCGCTGGCCGCGCTGGACGCCGTGGTGCACGTGCGCGGACCCGGCGGCCAGCGGCGGATCCCGCTGGCCGAGCTGCACCGGCTGCCCGGCGACGTGCCGCAGGACGACACGGTGCTGGAGCACGGCGAGCTGATCACCGCGGTGGACCTGCCGCCCGCCGACTGGGCGGTGCGCTCCCGGTACCGCAAGGCCCGGGACCGCGCCTCGTTCGCGTTCGCGCTCGTGTCGGTGGCGGCGGCCCTCGACGTCCAGGACGGCGTGGTGCGCGACGTCCGGCTGGCGCTGGGCGGCGTCGCGCACAAGCCGTGGCGGGCGAGCCTCGCCGAGGACCGGCTGCGCGGGGCAGCCGCGGACGCCGAGAACTTCCGGGCCGCCGCGGACGCCGAACTCGCGGAGGCGCGCACCCTGCCCGAGAACGAGTTCAAGGTGCCGCTGGCCCGCAACATGATCCTCGGCGCACTCCTCGAACTGGCGGGTGATCAGCGATGACGGCCACCACCACGACACCTCTGGGCGCGCCGGTCGACCGGGTCGAAGGCGCCGACAAGGTCCGCGGGCTCGCCCGCTACTCCTTCGAGCACCCGGTCGACCGGCCGGTGTACCTGCACCCGCTGCAGGCCGACGTCGCGGCCGGGCGGGTCGTGGCCATCGATTCCAGCGCGGCGCTGGCCGAACCGGGCGTGGTGGGCGTGCTCACCCACCACAACGCACCCGGCGTGGCTTCGGCGGACGACCAGGAGCTGGCGATCCTGCAGTCCGGCGAGGTCGCCTTCCGGGGCCAGTTCATCGGCGGCGTGCTCGCCGAGACGCCCGAGGTGGCCCGCTACGCCGCCGGGCTCGTCCACGTCGAGTACCAGCGGCGGGAGCACGACACGCGGCTCTCGGCCGACCGCACGGACCTCTACAAGCCCGACGCGGTCAACGGCGGGTTCACCACCGACACCGCGCAGGGCGACCTCGACCGGGCGATGACCGACGCGGCGGTCACCCACGAGGCCGTCTACACCACGCCGCTGGAGCACAACAACCCGCTGGAACCGCACACCACCATCGCGTGCTGGGAGGGCGACGACCTCACCCTGTACGACTCCACGCAGGGCGTGCACTGGGTGCGGGACGCGATCTGCGCGGTGTTCGGGATGGACCCCGAGCACGTGCACGTGGTGTGCCCGCACGTGGGCGGCGGTTTCGGCTCCAAGGGCCAGCCGCACGCGCCGACGGTGCTGGCCGCGATGGCGGCCCGGCTGGTGACGCCGCGGCCGGTGAAGCTGGCCCTCACCCGCCAGCAGATGTTCAGCCTCGCCGGCTACCGCACCGGCACCATCCAGCGGATCCAGCTCGGCGCCGACCCCGCCGGTTCGCTCACCGCGATCGGGCACGACGTGGTGGAGCAGACCTCCCGGATCAAGGAGTTCGCCGAGCAGACCGCGGTGCCCAGCCGGATGTTCTACGCCGCGCCGAACCGGCGGTCGACGCACCGGATCGCCGCGCTCGACGTCCCGGTGCCGTCGTGGATGCGGGCGCCCGGTGAGTGCCCCGGCACCCACGCGCTGGAAGTCGCGATGGACGAGATGGCGCTGGCGTGCGGGATGGACCCGATCGAGTTCCGCGTCCGCAACGACCCGCGGACCGACCCGGAGACCGGGCTGCCGTTCTCCAGCCGCAACCTGGAGGCCTGCCTGCGCGAAGGCGCCCGCCGCTTCGGCTGGGACGACCGCGATCCCACGCCGGGGGCGCGGCGCGACGGGGAGTGGCTCGTCGGCACCGGGGTCGCCGCCTCCAGCTACCCGGTGCTGCCGCACGGCGGTTCCCAGGCGGCCATCCGGGTGGGGCCCGACGGCCGGTACCGGGTGCGCGTCGGCGCCGCCGACATCGGCACCGGGGCGTGGACCGCGCTGACCCAGATCGCCGCCGACGCGCTCGGGGTGGGGCTGGACGACGTGGTGCTCAGCATCGGCGACACCGACCTGCCCTACGCCAGCGGCGCGGGCGGCTCCACCGGGACGATGTCCTGGGGTTCGGCGATCGTCGACGCCGCGCGCCGGCTGCGCGACGAACTCCCCGCCGGGGGCCCGGTTCCCGACGAGGGGATCGAGGTCGTCGGGCAGGTGCCGGACAACCCGTACCGCGACCAGTACGCCATGCACGCCTTCGGCGCCCAGTTCGCCGAGGTCCGGGTGCACGCCATGACCGGCGAGATCCGGGTGCCGCGGCTGTTCGGCATGTTCGCCGTCGGGCGCATGATGAACGCCAAGACCGGGCGCTCGCAGCTCATCGGCGGCATGACGATGGGCATGTCGATGGCGCTGCACGAGCACAGCTACCTCGACCCGGTCCAGGGGCACGTGGTCAACCACGACCTCGCCGAGTACCACATCGCCGCCAACGCCGACGTGGGATCGGTGGACGCGGACTGGATCGACGAGGACGACCCGTACGTCAACGCGTTGGGGGCCAAGGGGATCGGCGAGATCGGGATCGTGGGCACGGCGGCGGCCGTGGTCAACGCCGCCTGGCACGCCACCGGAGTCCGGGTGCGCGATCTCCCGATCACGCTGGACAAGTTCCTCTGACCCGACCGGGTGGTCAGGACCAGGTGAGGGGCCCCTTCATCCGACCATGCCGGATGAAGGGGCCCCTCACTCGTGGCTCGTGCGGGTGAGCCGGTGCTCCTGGTGGGCGGCGAGGGCCTGGGCGGCGACGGTGCGCAGCGGCCGGTCGAGGGCCTCGGCCGCCGCGGCGACGTCGTCGTGTTCGGGCTTGGCGTGCCACGGACCCTGCTTGATCCGCACCGGGTGGCCCTCGACCTCGACCGTGGTGGTGCTGCGCGGCACGGCGCGGCGGTCGACCTGGTGGCGGCGCAGGCCCAGGCTGCCGGTCTCGGCGAGCAGCAGCCTCGTCAGCTCGGCCTCCCGGTCCGGCGCGCACAGCACGTGCACGGTGTTGCCGGGCCGGGACTTCTTCATGGTCGCCGGTGAGGTCCAGGCGTCGGCGGCCCCGGCGCGCAGCGCGCGGTCGACGACGTGCCCGAGCACCTCGGCCGACACGTCATCCACATTGGACTCCAGCACGACCATCGGTTCGGTGGCGGCGGCGTCGCGCGGCTCGCCCAGCGTCGCCGACAGCACGTTGGGCCGCTGCGCGAACCGCTTGGTGCCCGCGCCGAACGCGGTGGCCCGCACCGTCATCGCGGGCGGCGGGGTGTAGCTGGTGCCCACCGCGCCCAGCAGCGCCGCGCCGGTGGGGGTGACCGTCTCGCCGTCGAGGTCGGTGCCGACGACCGCCGCGCCGCGCAGCAGGGCCAGGGTCGCCGGGGCCGGGGCGGGCAGCACGCCGTGCGCGCAGCGGACCGTGCCGCTGCCCAGCGCCAGCGGGGCCGAGTGCACGGCGGTGATGTCCAGGGCGTGCAGCGCGGCGGCCACCCCCACGGTGTCGACCACCGTGTCCAGCCCGCCGATCTCGTGCAGGTGCACGTCGTCGGGATGCCGGTCGTGCAGCGCCGCCTCCGCCTCGGCGATCGCCCGCACCGCCGCCGAGGCCAGCGCCGCGACCGGTTCCGGCGCGGCGCGCCCGACCCGCTCCAGCAGCTCGGCGGCGCGGCGCTCCGGCGCGCGGTCGTCGACCTCCACGACCGCCTTCGTCGCCGCGACACCCGCCACCTGCACCGGTTCGGCCGCCAGCCGCCAGCCGGTCAGGCCGGTCCCGGCGACGGCATCGCGGACCCGCTCCAGCGGTGCGCCGAGACCGAGCAGCGCGCCGAGCAGCATGTCCCCGGAAGCGCCGGTCACCGGGTTGAGCCAGAGGATCACCGCGGCCTCGCGGCGGTGCGGGCGAGCCGGTGCACGGCCATCGCCGCGGAGAACCCGGAATCGATGTTGACCACGGTGAGCCCGGCCGCGCAGGAGGTCATCATGGACAGCAGCGCGGTCACCCCGTCCAGCGCGGCGCCGTAGCCGGTGGAGGTCGGCACCGCGACCACCGGAGAACCGACCAGGCCGCCGACCGCGCTGGCCAGCGCCGCCTCCATGCCCGCGACCACGATCACCGCGTCCGCCCGCGCCAGGTCCTCGCGCACCGCGAGCAGCCGGTGGATGCCGGCCACCCCGACGTCGCGCACCAGCCGGGTCGACAACCCGATCGCCGCCGCGACGGCCTCGGCCTCGGCGGCCACCGGCCCGTCGGCGGTGCCCGCGGTGACCACGCAGACCTCGAAGGTGCCCGCGGGAGCCGGTCGCCAGGTCAGCAGGCGCGCCGCCGGGTGGTGCACGGCCCCGTCGACCCGCTCGGCGACGTGCTCGGCCACCTCCGGATCGACCCGGGTGACCAGCACCGGACCGGTGCTGCGGCGCAGCAGCTCGGAAACGATGCCGACGATCTCGTCGGGCTGCTTGCCCGGCCCGTAGACGATCTCGGGCAAGCCCTGCCGGTCCTCGCGATCGGTGTCCACCCGCGCGTAGCCGAGGTCGGCGAAGCCGGTCATGACGCGCTCCGGGCGGGCAGCAGCGGCAGCAGCGCGTTCATCCGGCCGCTGCGGAACCCCGCCAGGTCCAGGGCGCAGAACTCGAACCCGGCCTCGCGCGCGGCCCGGTCCAGCTCCTCGCGCAGCGCGGCCGCCCGGTCCCAGTCCTCGGCGGGCACCTCCAACCGGGCCACGGTGCCGTCGCCGTGGGAGCGGACCCGGCAGACCGCGAAGCCCAGCGCCTTGACCCGCTCCTCGGCGCGCTCGATCCGGCCGAGCACCTCCGGGGTGACCTGCTCGCCGTAGGCGACGCGGGAGGCCAGGCAGGCGGCCGCGGGCTTGTCCGCGGTGACCAGCCCCAGCTCCCGGCTCGCGGCCCGGACGTCCTGCTTGGTCAGCTCGGCGTCGACCATCGGGGCGATCGCGCCGCGCTGGGCCGCCGCCCGCTGACCGGGCCGGTGATCGCCGAGGTCGTCGAGGTTGGTGCCCAGCGCGACCCGGGCGCCGAGCATCCCGGCCAGCGGTTCGATCGCGTCGAACAGGGCCGATTTGCAGTGGTAGCAGCGGTTCGCGTCGTTGGCCGCGTACTCCGGGCGCTCGGCTTCGTCGGTGCACACCTCCACGTGCGGGATGCCGCGCTCGCGGGCGAATCGCTTGGCCTCCGCGCGCTCGGCGGCGGCCAGGCTCGGTGAGACGGCGGTGACGGCGAGCATCCGCTCCCCGAGCACCGCGTGCGCGGTGGCGGCGACCAGCGCCGAATCCACACCGCCGGAGAAGGCGACGACGAGCGCGTCCTCCCGGCCGAGCCGGGACCTGAGGCGCTCCAGCGGCTGCTGCTGTGCCACGGTCACTTCCTTTCCGTCGCGAGGTAGGGGATCGTCTGCGGTCCTTCCGGCAGCACGCAGACCCGGGCGGCGGGATCGGCGGCGAGCGCGTCGCGCACGGTGGCCCCCACGTCCGCGCAGTGCTCCAGGTGCGCCGAGCGCAGCTCCGCCGGGCCCAGGTGCGCGCTGTGCACGGCGACGCGGGCCCGGCTCTGGATCTTGGCCTGGATCTGCACCTGCCACTGGTCCGGCACGGTGCGCTCGCGCGCCTCGATGTCGGCGAGCAGCTCTTCCGGTGAGGCCGCCGAAGCCAGCACCTCCCGGAACGAGCCGTGGTCCGGGAACCCGTCGCGGCATTCCGCGGCGCAGACGATGAGCCCGCCGGGGCGCACCACCTCGGCCGCCGCCGACATCCCCTTCACCGCCTGGTAGAGGTTCTGGTCCAGCGGGTAGCCGGAGTTGGTGGTCACCACGACGTCGAACGCGGCCGGGACCGGGCGCATCGCCAGCCGTTGCGCGGCCCGGCAGGCCGCCCGGTGCATCGGCAGCAGGTCCCCGGCTAACGCCTCGACGATCCGGTGCTCCCGGTTGAGCAGGACGTCGAAGGCGAGGTCCACCCCGGTGCCCTCGGCGATGGCGCGGACGTCGTCGTGCACCGGGTTGCCCTCGGTGACGCCCCAGGTCGCGGAGGGGTGGGCGATGCGCGCCGCGTCGTGCAGGGTCAGCACCGTCTCCAAGGCGGCCAGCCCCGGCGCGACGAGCTTCGGGCCACCGCTGAACCCGGCGAAGAAGTGCGGCTCGACGAACCCGGTGGTGATCCGCACGTCGGCCTCGACCCACTCGCGGTGCAGCCACACCGGCACGTCCTTGCCGTGGCGGCCGCACCACACCAGCGACTCCCGGTCCCGGGAGTCGTGGTTGACGATCCGCACGGCGTCCACCACCTCGTCGCCGAACATCGCGCGCAGTTCGGCGTCGGTGTTCGCCCGGTGCGTGCCGGTGGCCACCAGCAGCACGACGTCGGCGAGGTCCACGATGCCGTCCAGTTCGGCCAGCAGCGCCGGGATCATCAGGTGCCGGGGCTGCGGCCGGGTGCTGTCGCACACCGACACGGCCACGGTCTGCCCCGGGCGGACCCGGTCCCGCAGCGGCGGACCGGCCACCGGCTCGCGCAGCGCGGCCCGCAGCGCGGCGGCCTCGTCGGCGAGCCCCGGGTGGTACTCGGGGCGCACGACCGTGGTGCGGTCGGCGGGGAACTCGACGTCCAGCCCGGTCTCGCCGTACGCCAGTCGCACCGGAACCGGTTCAGCCATCCCGACGACCGCCGTCCGCCGCGGAGCTCGGTGCCGCGCCGCGCACCGGGCGCGGTCCGGCGTCGGCGTCGTTCTGCGACCGCATGTTCGTCCTCACCGGTTCGGCCGTCAAATGGTCTGACCGAACCTTAGCCCTTCGGCCACGCCGGACCAAGGTCGTCCTCGGCGAGGATTCCGGCGGCGGGCCGTCGGGCGGGGGGAGCGGATCAGCGGTGGTCGACGTCCCGGTCCCGGGGCGGGCGCAGCACGGCCACGATCGCGCCGCCGAGCCCGAGCAGCGCGATGCCCAGCGGCAGCCAGCCGCCCGTCGCGCTGCCCGTCCGCGCCAGCGGCGTGCTCGGGTCGCCCTCCCCGGCGGGCGGCGTGCCGGTCGGCCCCGGTGCGCTGCCTGGCGGCACCGCGGAGGTCTCTCCGCCCCGGACGTCGACCGGCCCGGCGACGTTCGGCCCGGGGACGTCCGGCCCGGGGAGCCGGACGACGCCGATCGCGGCGGTGCCATCGGGTTCGTGCGAGCGGAGGGCGGCGGCGTCGACGGGGGCCACCGCGGCGGCGACCGGGCGGACCGGGGTGGGCGTCGTCGGCCGTTCCGGGGCGCCGCCGCCGGGGTGGGCTCCGACGGCCAGCACCAGAGCGGTGAACGCCCCGGTCAACGGCAATGCGTGGGCGGGTCGCAGGCGCACGGGAACTTCCTTCCGGCGGGGGTGCTCCGCCGGAAGTCTGGGGCAGCGGATGATCGTCCGCTGGCAAGCTCACCCCATCCGGTGATCGTCGCCGCGTCGCGCCGTGCGCCCGGACGGCGTCGGGGTCAGTGGTCCCGGTGGGTGAGCAGGTGGGCCAGCGCGCTGAGCTCCTCGGCGGGACGTGCCACCGGTTCCGCCGCCCGCAGGTCGCCCAGCGCCCGGGTGAGCAGCTCGTCGGCCTGCTTCTGGCTCCAGAGCCGACCACCCGCGACGCTGACCAGTTCCGCCGCCCGCGCCAGGTCGCTGCCGGAGAGCGGCTGATCGCTGAAGTACAGCGCCGCGAGCCGCTGCCCGGCGGGCGACCCGGAGTTCAGCGCCGAGACCACGGGCAGGGTCTTCTTCCGGGTCCGCAGGTCGGAGAAGACCGGCTTGCCGGTCAGCGCCGGGTCGCCCCAGATGCCCAGCAGGTCGTCGACGTGCTGGAAGGCCAGCCCGAGCCGCTCGCCGAAGCTGCGCAGCCGGGCGACCTGCCCGTTGCGGGCGCCGCCGAACAGCGCGCCGAGGGCGCACGCGCAGCCCAGCAGCGCGCCGGTCTTGTCCCGCGCCATCCGCTGGCACTCGGTGACCTCGACGTCCCGCCGGTCCTCGAACGCCAGGTCCTGGCTCTGCCCGTTGATCAGGCTCAGCACGGCGGTGTTGAGCACCCGCACCGCGCTGGTGGCCTCCGGGTGCCCGCTGGCGGCCAGGACGTCGGTGGCCAGGCTCAGCAACGCGTCCCCGGCCAGGATCGCCGGTCCGCTGCCGAACATGGTCCACGCGGTCGGCCGGTGCCTGCGGGTGACGTCGCCGTCCATCACGTCGTCGTGCAGGAGCGAGAAGTTGTGCACCAGCTCGACGGCCACCGCGGCCGGTACCGCGGCCGCCGGATCACCGCCGACGGCGGCGGCGGAGAGCAGCACCATCGCGGGGCGGACCGTCTTGCCCCGGTCCGCCCGGATGGGATTGCCGTGCTCGTCCCACCAGCCGAGGTGGAAGCCGACGATGGTCTGCATCCTGGTCGGCAACCGGTCCACGGCGGAGCGCAGCGCCGGGTCGACCATCGCGCGGCTGCGGGAGAGGGCCTCGTGGGCGTCCGAACCGCTGTTCGTTTCCTGCTGCGTGGTGGCCATGACTTCCTTCTTTCGGACTGCGTTCGCCGATGGGGTTGCGTGCCGGATCGGGTGCGGTGCCCGCGGTGGCCCACCGCGGGCACCGCGACCTCAGCGGGCGATCTCGACGCGTTCGAGCACGCCGAGCGCGTCCGGGACCAGCACGGCGGCGGAGTGGTACGTGCTGACCAGGTAGGAGATGACCGCCTGTTCGTCGATCCCCATGAACCGGACGTTGAGCCCCGGTTCGTGCTCGTCGGGGATGCCGGTCTGGTGCAGGGCCACGACGCCTTCGTCGTCCTCCCCGGTGCGCATGCACAGGATCGAGCTGGTGCCCCGCTCGCTGATCGGGATCTTGTCGCTGGGCAGCAGCGGGATACCGCGCCACGCCGCGATCCGCTTGCCGCCGACCTCGGTGGTGTCCGGGTAGATCCCGCGCTTGCTGCATTCCCGCCCGAAGGCGGCGATCGCCTTGGGGTGGGCGAGGAAGAACCGCGAGCCGCGTCGGCGGGACAGCAGTTCGTCCATGTCGTCGGGCGTCGGCGGACCCGTGCGGGTCGGGATCCGCTGCCGCAGGTCGGCGTTGTGCAGCAGCCCGAAGTCGCGGTTGGTGAGCAGTTCCTGCTCCTGGCGCTCCCGCAACGCCTGGACGGTCAGCCGCAGCTGCTGCTCGATCTGGTTCATCGGCTGGTTGTAGAGGTCGGCGACCCGGCTGTGCACCCGCAGCACGGCCTGGGCCACGCTGAGCTCGTACTCCCGGGGTGCCAGCTCGTAGTCGACGAAGGTGCTCGGCAGCGCCGGTTCCCCGGAGTGGCCGGAGCTGATCTCGATCGCCGCTTCGCCGTGCTTGTTGCGGGCAGCGGGCGGGGCGTCGCGGACCCGCTCGACGTGCGCGCGCAGGTCGGCGAACTGGTCGGTGACCTCGGCGAGGCCGGTGCGCCCCAGCGCCAGCACGGTGCAGTGCGTGACCGCTTGGTACGAGTGCGCCCACTCGGATTCGCCGGCCAGCAGCTGGGCGCCGAAGTACTCGCCGTCGGCGTGCACGCCGAGCACCGCGCGGTCGCCGTACTCGCCGTGCCCGAGCCGGCTGACCTTGCCGTGCACGACGAGGAACACCTGCTCCACCGGTTGTCCCTCGGCGACGATCACCTGGCCCGGCTCGAACTCCCGCCGCACGAACCGGTCGGCCAGCGCCGACAGCGCCGAGTCGTCGTCGTAGCCGCGCAGCAGCGGGAGTTCCCGGAGTTCCTGCGGGATCACCCGCAGGTCGGCGTCGCCGCCGGCGAAGGTCACCCGGCCGTCGCCCACGGCGTAGGTCAGGCGCCGGTTGACGCGGTAGGTGCCCGCCTCCACCTCCACCCACGGCAGCATCGCCGACAACCAGCGCGGGGTCACGCCCTGCATCTGCGGTGTCGTCTTGGTGGTGGAGGACAGCTTTCGCGCCGCGGCGGTGCTCAGGCTGGATGCGTGCTGCTCGGCCTCGTCGATCTCTGTCGAGGTCACTGGACTGGACTCCTCACTGGGCTCGTTCGCGCTGGTTGCTCGTCGCTCGCGGCCCGATCAGCCCTCCAACCCGATCTCGACGTGGTCCAGCACCCCGACCGCGTCCGGCACCAGGATGGCGGCCGAGTAGTACGCGCTGACCAGGTAGGAGATGAGCGCCTGGTCGTTGATGCCCATGAACCGCACCGAGAGGCCGGGCCGGTACTCGTCCGGGATGCCGGTCTGGTGCAGGCCGACGACGCCCTGGTTCTCCTCGCCGGGGCGGACCAGCAGGACCGAGCTGGTGCGCGAGTCGCTGACGTGCAGCTTGTTGCACGGCAGGATCGGCACGCCGCGCCAGGACGGCACCTGGTGGCCGGCGAGGTCGACGGCGTGCGGGTAGAGGCCGCGCTTGCTGCACTCCCGGCCGAAGGCGGCGATCACCTTGGGGTGCGCCAGGAAGAAGCCCGGTTCCTTCCACACCAGGGCGAGCAGCTCGTCCATGTCGTCCGGGGTGGGCGGGCCGCTGCGGGTGTGCACCCGCTGCCGCAGGTCGGCGTTGTGCAGCAACCCGAAGTCCCGGTTGTTGACCAGCTCGTCCTCCTGGCGCTCCCGCAGCGCCTCGATGGTGAGCCGCAGCTGCTGCTCGACCTGGTTCATCGGCTGGTTGTAGAGGTCGGCGACCCGGCTGTGCACCCGCAGCACCGTCTGGGCCACGCTGAGCTCGTACTCCCGGGGGGCCAGCTCGTAGTCGACGAAGGTGGCGCTGAGCGCGGGTTCGCCGCTGTGCCCGGAGGAGATGTCGATCGAGGCTTCACCGTGGTCGTTGTGCGCGCGGCGCGGGCTGTCGAGGGCCTGCCGGATGTGCTCGCGCAGCGCCTCGGAGTGCCCGTTGAGCTCCTGGAAGGACTGGTACCGCAGGGTCAGCACGGTGCACCGGGTGACGGCCTTGAAGGTGTGGTCCCAGGTGGTTTCGGCGCCGGTGAGCACGTCGGCGCCGAAGTACTCGCCGTCGGCGAGGACGCTGAGCACCGTGCGGTCGCCGTACTCGCCGCGGCCGATCCGGTTGACCTTGCCGTGCGCGATGAGGACCACCTGCTCGGCGGGCCGGCCCTCCTCGGCGATCACCTCGCCCGGCTCGAACTCCCGCTGCTCGAACCGGTCGGCCAGCGCGGTCAGCGCCGCGTCGTCGTCGAAACCGCGCAGCAGAGGCAGTTCGCCCAGCTCCTGCGGGATGACCCGCACGTCGGCACCGGTGTTGGTGAAGGTCACCCGGCCGTCGCCGAGGGTGTAGCTCAGCCGCCGGTTGACCCGGTAGGTGCCGCCCGCCGCCTGCACCCAGGGCAGCATCCGCAGCAGCCAGCGCGAGGTGATGCCCTGCATCTGCGGTGCGGACTTGGTCGTGGTGGCCAGGTTCCGGGCTGCCGCCGTGCTCAGGCTCGACTGCTGCTGCTCCGCTTCGGTGCTGTTGAGCGGGTCGATCGAGGTCACGCCGATACCACCAATCATGTGTCGTCAGGCAGGGGAGGACGCGCGGTGCTACTACCGCGTCAATTAGTGAAAAGGGGAATGGTCGGAATCTGCTGTTCGCCAATTGTTCGGCGGGTGCTTTTCCCGTTCGTCGGAAGCGACGCTAGCACCCGTGATCGGGGTCGTACAGTCACTCGAAAGTGGTGGCTCGCCCCGCCGGCCTAAGCCGGTTGTCCGGACGGCTCCGGATTTCACCTGAACAACCTCTTGTGCGGCGCGGACGATACGCCATGTGTCCGCCTGCGGTGCCTCCTCCTGCGGTTTTCCGGGTCGGACCGGCATATTCCGCGCTCCGCTGCTCCATTCGAGCGTATTGGTCGACCCGCGGAAATCGACGAATTGGGTTATCCACTCGGCGGCGCCTTCGCAGTAGTGTCGTGCAAAACGATTCAACTGCTATTTACCGGTCTGCCGGTGAATTGTCGGGGGCGCAACGAGGTGGTCGAGTTGTCTGTCCGCAGGGGAGTGCGGTGCGCGGGCCGCGAACGGAGCGGTCCGGCGGCCGGCGGGGGGTGGCCGCGGTGAGGTGGAACCTCCGGCTGGCGGCCGCGCAGCGGGGCATCTGGAAGGCGACCGATCTGCAGCACCGGCTCGCCCGCGGCGGGCTGGTGATCTCGGCGGGCAAGATGTCCGGGTTGTGGGCCAAGACCCCGGCCAGCATCAAGCTCGACGACCTCGACGTGATCTGCGCCGTGCTCGGCTGCGAGATCGGCGAGCTGCTCATCCCGGAGCCGCCGGGCGGCGCGGTGCCCGCGTTCGAGGAAGGCGGCGCGGGAGGGTCGGGATGAGCACCTACCTCGTCGGCGCCCTGTGGGTGTTCGGCGCGGCCCTGATCGCCGGGGCGGTCGGCTACCTGGTGCGCCGGATCGGGCAGGACGAGGGGCGCAGCAGCAACAACGACGCGGCCGGCCAGGTGTTCACCATCGTCAACGGCCTGCACGCGGTGGTGCTGGCCTTCGTGCTGGTGAAGTTGTTCGACGCGGTCTCCGACGCCCGCGACGGGACGTACCGGGAGGCGCAGGCGCTGGTCTCGGTCGCGTGGGCGGTGGACGCCCTGGAACCGGGCGCCGGGCAGCAGGTGCGGGACCTCAGCGCCCGGTACGCCCGCACCGTGATCGACCAGGAGTGGCCGGTGATGCGGATCGGCGGGGAGGTGACCGGCCCGGGTTGGGCGCAGCTCGACCGGATCCGCGCCACCGTCCTGGCGGCCGGCTCGCAGGGCGACTGGCAGGACGGCCGCAAGACCGAGGCGGCCGACCAGCTCGGGCAGGTCTACCAGGAGCGGCAGGAGCGGCTGACCCGCGCCTTCGACGAAGGCGTGGTGGCCGTGGTGTGGTTCGTGCTCATCCTCGGCAGCGTGGTGTGCGTCGTGCTGCCCAACCTCTTCGGCGGTACCCGGCTGGGGCCGCACGTGCTCCTGGTGTCCACGTTGGCCGGTGCGCTGGCGTTGATGCTGTTCGCCATCCACCAGCTCCAGAACCCGTTCAGCGGGGGGTCGAGCATCGACCCGGACGCCTTCCGCTGGGCGCTGGACCGGCTCGGGCGCTCCTGATGCCCCGGCGGCTGGGCCGCGCCGCGCTGGTCGTCGCCGTGCTCGTGCCCACCTGCGCCCTGCCGGGTGCCGCGCGGGCGCAACCGCCGTGCACCGCGGTGTTCGCGATCGGCACGCCGACCGCCACGGTGCTGGCCCGGGTGGAGCTGCCCGCGGGGGACGGCGCGGTAGTGCGGGTGTCCCCGCGGCGCTGGACCGCGCTCGGGCACGCCGCGGCGCAGGACCGGGTGTACGCCCTCGCGCCGGGCCGCCGGGTGGTCGCCTGGCGGCCGGACGGCTCCGCCGAGGAACTCGGTGTGCTGCGGTCGGCTCCGCCGTTCGTGCCCACCGGGGGCGCGATCCGCGGCGACCGCTGGTACCTGGTGGGGCGCGGCGCGCTGCACGTGGTGGACGTCGATCCCGCATCGCCGCGGTACCTGCACGTGGTCGCCTCGCACCGGCTCCGGCCCGCCGTCGGCGGGCTGCACGACCTGGCCGTGGACCCGGTCGACGGGGCCCTGCTCGGCGTCGCCCGCACCGGTTCGGGGACCGCGTTGGTGCGCTTGGCCGACGACGGCGCGGTGTCGGTCCGCGCCCGGCTCGACGAGCTCGCCCGCGGCGACTACGGCGCGCTGGTGATCGGCCCGGACCGCTCGCTGTACGTGGTGGTGCACCGCGCGGGACGCGCCGCGCTGCACCGGATCGCCCCGGACGGCACGACGACGCGGCTGGCCGCCCGCGCGGGGGTGCTGCACTCCGACGCCGCGGGCTGCCTGCCGAGCGCGCCCGGTCCACCGCCCCCGCCGCCGGAACCACCGCCGACGCCTGAACCTTCGCCTCCCGGACCTCCGCCGACGCCGGGGCCGCCCGCGCCGGAACCGCCGCCGGAGAGCGCGTCACCCGTGCCGCCGCGGCCCGCGCCCCCGGTCCGGCCGGAACCCGCCGTGCCGACCGCTCCGCCGCCCCCGCCGGAACCACCGGTGCGGCGGTCCCCACCGCCGCCGGTCCCGCTGCTGGCCGAGGACGACGCGGGCGCGGCGCAGGACGACGTCCGGGACGGGCGGCGCTGGGCGCTGGCCGCGCTGCTGCTCGTCGTCGGCGGCGGGATCGCCGCGCGGGCGGTGCTCCGGTAACGCCGCGGATCCCCGCTCCCGCAACGGATCCGGCGGGCGGGCAGCGTGTTGACAGGGCGGGTCGAACCGGGCTAGAAGGGGGAAACGAGATCATCTTCGCGCCGACCCCGGTCCACCGCCCTCCCGCACCAGGAGTGACCGCCATGCAGTGCAAGGCCGCAGTGTTGGAATCCGCCCCCGGACCGCTCGTGATCGGCGAGATCGACGTCGATTCCCCGGCTCCCGATGAAATCCTCGTCCGCACGGTGGCGGCCGGGGTGTGCCACTCCGACCTGCACTTCATGGAGGGCAAGTACCCGTACCCGCTGCCCGTCGTGCTCGGGCACGAATCGGCCGGGGTGGTGGAGGCGGTCGGCGACCGGGTCACCGGGTTCGCCCCCGGCGACCACGTCATCACCTGCCTGTCGGTGTTCTGCGGGCGGTGCGACTACTGCCTGAGCGGACGTCCGCAGCTCTGCTCGAAGGAAGGCGTGCTGCGTCCCGCGTCCGCGCCGCCGCGGCTGAGCCGGGACGGGCAGCCGGTGCACCAGTTCCTCTTCACCTCCAGCTTCGCCGAGTACATGCTGGTCCACCAGCACGGCGCGGTGAAGATCCGGGAGGACATGCCGCTGGACAAGGCCGCGCTCATCGGGTGCGGGGTCACCACCGGTGCCGGTGCGGTGATCAACACCGCCGGGGTGCGGCCGGGCGAGACGGTGGCCGTGGTCGGGTGCGGCGGCATCGGGCTCTCCGCGCTGCAGGGCGCGGTGATCGCGGGTGCCGGCCGGGTGATCGCGATCGACCGGGTGGCGAGCAAGCTCGACCTGGCGCGGCGGTTCGGCGCCACCGACGTGATCAACGCCGCCGAGGTGGACGCCGTGGCGGCGGTGCGCGAACTCACCGCGGGCGGCGTGGAGCACTCCTTCGAGGCGGTCGGCGTGGCCAGCGCCGCGCAGCAGTGCTTCGACATGCTGCGGCCGGGCGGTACCGCCACCATCATCGGGATGATCCCGGTGGGGGAGAAGGTGGAGATCGACGGGCCGTCGTTGTTGCAGGAGAAGCGGATCCAGGGTTCGACGATGGGCTCGAACCGGTTCCGGGTGGACATGCCGCGCTACGTCGACATGTACCTGGCGGGCAAGCTGGACCTGGATTCGATGGTGAGCGGTACGATCGGGCTCGAGGGCATCAACGAGGCCTACGACGAGCTCAAGCTCGGTGAGGTCGCCCGGCAGATCGTGCTCTTCGACTGACCGGGCGCTCCGGGTCCGCGGCGCACCCGCACCGCGGACCCGGAGCGCGACCGGCGGCTCAGACCCGCTCGAACACCGCCGCCAGGCCCTGCCCGCCGCCGATGCACATCGTCTCCAGGCCGTACCGCGCGTCGCGGCGGTGCATCTCGCGCGCGAGGGTGGCCAGGATGCGGCCGCCGGTGGCGCCCAGCGGGTGCCCCAACGAGATGCCGGAGCCGTTGACGTTGAGCCGGTCGAAGTCGGCTTCGGCGAGCCGCCATTCCCGGGTGCAGGCGAGCACCTGCGCGGCGAACGCCTCGTTCAGCTCGATCAGGTCCACATCGGACAGTTCGAGTCCGGCGCGCCGCAACGCGGTCGCGGTGGCGGGCACCGGGCCGATGCCCATCGTGCGCGGCGCGACCCCGGCCCGGGCCCAGGACACCAGCCGGACCAGCGGGCGCAGGCCCAGCTCCGCGGCCCGCTCCGGCGTGGTCACCACGCAGACCGCGGCGGCGTCGTTCTGCCCGCTGGCGTTGCCCGCCGTGACGGTGGCCTCCGGGTCCTGCCCGCCCATGATCGGCCGCAGCGCCGCCAGCGACTCCGCGGTGGTGTCCGGGCGCGGGTGCTCGTCGGCGTCGATCACGGTCTCGCCCTTGCGCGAGCGCACCGCCACCGGCACGATCTCGTCGTCGAAGCGGCCGTCGGCGATGGCCGCCGCCGCCCGCTGCTGGGAACGCGCGGCGAGCTCGTCCTGCTCAGCGCGGGGGATGCCGTACTCGCGCCGCAGGTTCTCGGCGGTCTCGATCATGCCGCCCGGCACCGGGTGGTTCTCGCCGCCCGCGGTCACCCGGCCGCGCCCCAGCGAGTCGTGCAGCTCCAGACCGCCGCCGCGCACGCCCCACCGCGCCTCGGTGGTGTAGAGCGGCGCGGTGCTCATGCTCTCCACGCCGCCTGCCAGCAGCACGTCGCCGACCCCGGTCTGCACCTGCATCGCGGCGTCGAGCACCGCCTGCAACCCGGAGCCGCACCGCCGGTCCACCTGGGTTCCGCCGACCTCGACGGGCAGCCCGGCGTCCAGCGCCGCCACCCGGCCGATCGCGGGGGCGTCGCTGGTGGGGTAGCAGTGCCCGAGGATCACCTCATCGATCGCGTCGCCGGGCAGCCCGGTGCGCTCCAGCAGCGCCCGGATCGCGGTGGTGGCCAGTTCGGCGGCGGGCACCGTCGTGAACACCCCGCCGAACCGGCCGATCGGGGTCCGCAGCGGTTCGCAGATGACCGCTTCGCGCATGTCGTTCCTCCAGCTTCGTGCGTGGGCCTCGTCGGCAGCGCGGCGCTGTCGGCGCGGGACCTGATGATCGTGCCCGGCGGCTCGGGCGGGAACCCCGGAGCCAGCCGGATCACATCGGTTCGCCGATCACATCGGTTCGCCCAGGGGTGCGGTCGTGAACGTCCCGCCGAGGAAGTCCCGCTCGGTGCCGGGCGGGAAGGACCGCACCTGGTCGGCGAAGACCTCGGCGTCGTCGCGCGGGTGGTAGCCGATCGCCTCGCCCTCGGCCCGGGAGACCAGGCGCCGGGTGTTCGCCGAGACGCCCCAGACGACCCGGAACCCGGGGGAGGGCGTGCTCAGGCACGCCTCGAACAGCCGCCCGCCGTCCTCGGGGGACAGCCAGATCGACAGGCCGCGCTCGTCGTCCGGCCGGTCGCCGTAGGCCCCGATGCGCAGGCAGAGCACGTCCATCCCGTACCGGGAGTGGTAGAGGCTGCCCAGCGCCTCGGTGGCCGCCTTGCTGAACCCGTAGTAGGTGTCCGGGCGCGGCGCGGCCTCGGCGGGCAGGTCGGTCCCGGTCGCGGGGTGGAACCCGGCGGCGTGGTTGCTGGAGGCCAGCACCACCCGCGGCACGCCCGCGCCGCGCGCGGCCTCCAGCAGGGCGCGGGTGCCGTCCACGTTGACCGCGAGGATCCGTTCCCACGTGTTCTCCACCGGCAGCGCGGCCAGGTGCAGCACCGCGTCGACGTCCCGGCAGGCCTCGGCCAGCAGCGCGGTGTCGGTCACCGAGCCGGCCATCGGCTCGACGTCCTCGCCGGGCCCGCCCTCCGGCGGCGCGACCTGGTCCAGCAGCCGCAGCGTCCGGCCGGGCGCGCGCAACCTCTCGCGCAGCATCCGGCCGATGGTGCCCGAGGCACCGGTGATCAGGATCCGTTCGGTCGCCATCGTCGTCCTCTCCGGTCGGCGGAGTGGCGCGCGCCGACCGGGCACCATCCGATCACCGGTGGGTCGCAACGTCCAGTCGGGACACCGATCAGCCGTTGGCGCCGCGCAGGGTGCGCATGGCGTCGGCCAGCGCCGCCGCCCGGTCCTCGCCGAGCGGGTCCAGCACGCTCTCGCGCAGCACCCGGGCGCAGAGCCGCCGCGCGTCCTCGGCCCGCTCCCGGCCGCGCTCGGTGAGCACCGCGTAGGTGACGCGGCGGTCGGTCTCGCAGGGTTCGCGGCGGATCAGCCCGGCGGTGGCCAACCGGTCGGCGACCTTGGTGAAGCCGCCGCTGCTCAACGCCGCTTCGCGGGCCAGCCGGGTCATCGGCATCCGCTGCTCGGGGGTGCGCACGAGTCGGATCAGGATGTCGAAGGAGGCCGGGGCCAGCCCGAACTGCGCGTCGATCTCCCGCATCAGCCGGTCCTGGGTGACGTGGTAACCCTCGATCACCAGACCCCACCAGGTGACGATCTCGTCGTCATCGGTCCGCGCGTCCGGCTCACCCACGGTTGCTCCCTCCGCCGCGTCTCGTGCGTCCCCGGAGTCTAACAGCTCCCGCGCGAAACTCTTGCATGGAAGATAAATTCTGGGTAATCTCTTTCTAGAAAGTGATTGGGCGCGGCGGGTGGGACCCACCTCGCCCGCGGTGCGGGCCGAGCGGCTCGTCGTCATCGCGGCGACACTGAACGCCGACCGCGCCGCGACCCGATCCGGGTGCGCGACCGACGAGGGGCCGGCCGCGCGCCCGCGACGACCGATCGCAGGAGTCCACCATGACCATCGCCACGAGCGGGCTGCACCACGTCACCGCGATCGCGGGCGACCCGCAGCGCAACGTCGACTTCTACCTGCGGGCGCTGGGCCTGCGGCTGGTGAAGACGACCGTCAACTTCGACGACCCCGGCACCTACCACCTGTACTACGGCGACGAGGCGGGCGCGCCCGGTTCGCTGATCACCTTCTTCCCGTGGCGGGACGCGCCGAGCGGACGCCGCGGCGCGGGGCAGGCGACCACCACGTCGCTGTCGGTGCCGGCGAACTCGCTGGGCTGGTGGAAGCAGCACCTGACCGGGCTGGGCGTCGAGGTGGGCGAGGTCGCCGCTCGCGACGGCGAAGAGGCGCTGGGCTTCCGCGATCCCGACGGCCTCGCGCTAGCGCTGGTCGCGCACCCGCAGGGCGACCCGCGGGCGCCGTGGGACAACGGGCACGTCCCGGCCGAGCACGCGATCCGCGGCCTGCACTCGGTGACCCTCTCGGTGCACCGGGACGAGGCCACCGCGGGGATGCTCGGCGACCTCGGGCTGCGGCTGGTCGCCGAGGAGGGCGACCGGCTGCGCTTCGCCGCCGGGGACGGCGGGCCCGGTGCGTTCGTCGACGTCCAGGTGTCCCCGGACGCGCCGCGCGGACTGGTCGCCGCGGGGACCGTGCACCACGTCGCCTGGCGGGCACCGGACGAGGAGACCCAGCGGCGCTGGCGCGCCGAGCTCGTCGACGACGGCGTGGAGGTCACCTCCGTGCTGGACCGCCAGTACTTCCGGTCGATCTACTTCCGGGAGCCGGGCGGCACGCTGCTGGAGATCGCCACCGACGAGCCCGGGTTCACCGCCGACGAGCCGCTGCTGGAGCTGGGCCGCGCGCTCAAGCTCCCGCCGTGGCTGGAGCCGAACCGGGAGCAGATCGAAAACCTGCTGCCCACGCTGGACCTGCCGAGCGAGAACGACCTGGAGCGAGGATGAGCGGGCTCACCCACGAATTCCACGACGGCGTCCCGGACGCCCCGCTGCTGCTCCTGCTGCACGGCACCGGCGGCGGCCCCGGCGACCTGGTCCGCCTCGCGCGCGAGATCAGCCCCGGTTCGCCGCTGCTGGCCCCGCTGGGGCCGGTGTCGGAGAACGGCGCCGCGCGCTGGTTCCGCCGGCTCGCCGAGGGCGTCTTCGACCACGAGGACGTGGTCGCCCGCACCGGTCAGCTCGCGGAGTTCGTCACCGCCGCGCGGGAGGAGCACGGCGTCGCCGACCGCCGCGTGGTGGCGGTCGGCTTCTCCAACGGCGCCAACATCGCGGCGGCCCTGGCCCTGCTGCGGCCCGAAGTGCTCGACGAGGCGGTGCTGTTCTCCGCGATGCTGCCGCTGCCGGAGTCCCCGCAGCGGGACCTGTCCGGCAGCCGGGTGCTGCTCTCCGGCGGCCAGCGCGATCCGATGGCCCCGATGGTGGCGGCCCGCGACCTGGTCGCGGTGCTGCGCGGTCGCGGCGCCGAGGTCACCGAGCACTGGCACGAGGGCGGCCACCAGATCACCTTCGAGGCCATCGACCTGGCGAAGCGGTGGATCAGCGCACCACCGCGGTGACCACGACGCCGCCTTCGCGGTGCCAGCGGCCGCTGAACCCGGTCAGCGGCTCGCCGTCGACCAGCGGGGGCGGGACGAGCAGCTCGGCCCGGAAGGTGCCCGCCGGGTCGAGCTCGACCCGCGCCTGCTCGAACTCCAGCCAGGCGCGGGTCAGCGGGTACCACGCCTTGTAGACCGATTCCTTGGCGCTGAACAGGATCCGGTCCCACGGCAGGTCGGTGCCCAGCGCGGCGAGCGCGCGGCGCTCCTCCGGCAGTGCGATCACCTCGCCGACGCCCCCGGGCAGCGGGGAGTCCGGCTCGGCGTCGATCCCCAGCGCCCGCCAGCGCCCGGCGCGGACCACCGCCGCGGCGCGGTACCCGTCGCAGTGCGTGATGCTGCCCAGCACGCCGTCCGGCCAGCGCGGTGCCCCGCGCTCGTCGCGCAGCAGCGGCGCGTCGGCGACGCCGAGCTCGCGCAGCGCGCGGCGGGCGCACCACCGCCCGGTGCCGAACTCCCGCCTGCGCTTGTCCACGGCGCGGCGGATCAGCGCTTCCTCGGCCGGGAACAGCGCCACGTCCGGCGGGTCCTCGCGCGCCTCGGCGACCCGGACCTCGGGCGGCAGGATCCGTTCGATCACGCGGCACCCGCGCGGCGGTCGGGGAGGAGCACGGCCCCACGGTAGCCCGCGAGCGCGGCGCACCACCCCGGAGGGCCGTTCCGCACGAGCGCCGGGTTCGCCGGGACTTCCGGTGCGCCCCGCCGGTGTGCTACCGGTGCGGTGCGGACCACACGAGGAGGATGCCATGGCCGACGCGTTCCACCCGGACTTCCCGGCGGCGGGAGCGGCACCGCTGCGCTCCCGGCTGCACCACGTGCGCGCCGCCGACCTGGACACCGGCACCGCGCAGACCGGGGGGATGCGGCGGCTGGCCGCGATCAGCGGTGACCTCGTCGGGGCGGAGCGGATCTGGATGGGCGAGACCCGGGTGGCGCCCGCGACCGCCTCGGACGACCACCACCACGGCGAGTCGGAGACGGCGATCCACGTGGTCAGCGGCCGTCCCGAGTTCGTCTTCCACGACGGCACCGAGGAGGTCCGGCTCCGCACCGGGCCCGGCGACTACGTCTTCGTGCCGCCGTTCGTCCCGCACCGGGAGGAGAACCCGGATCCGGACGAGCAGGCCGTGGTGGTGATCGCCCGCAGCACCCAGGAGGCCATCGTGGTGAACCTGCCCGGGCTCTACCCGCTGGAGCCCTGAGCCCCCCGATCGCCGCGGACTGGGCCGATCGACGCGGACTGGGCCATCCGTGTGTTGACACGCCGCCCCGGCGGAACAACGCTGGTGCCGTGCGACCGACTGGTCGGTATGCCGCAGCGGCGCGGGCGGGAGGAGACCGGCATGGACGTGGAGCGCTACCTCGACGACCTGCGAGAACGGCAACGCCGGAGCTGGCCGGAGGGCATCGCGCGGGAGGTGGTCCACCCCCTCGGCGAGATCGCGGTGACCGACCACCTGCAGCACTGGGCCCGGGAGCGCCCGGCGCACCCGGCGATCGTCTTCTACGGCACCGAGATCACCTACGCGGAGCTCGACGAGGCGGTCGACCGGTTCGCCGGCTGGCTGCTCGGCGTCGGGGTCCGCCCCGGCGACCGGGTGGGCGTGCTGCTGCCGAACTGCCCCCAGTTCACCGTCGCGATGCTCGGCATCCTGCGCGCGGGCGCGGTGCACGTGCCGGTCAACCCGATGTTCCAGCAGCACGAACTGCGCCACGAACTCCGCGACGCCGGGGTCGAGGTGCTGGTCGCGGCGACCGAGCTGCTCCCGCTCGTGGAGCAGGTCCGCGCCGACACCCCGCTGCGCGAGGTGCTGGCCACCTCCCCGGCCGACCTGGTCCCGGCCGATCCGGCGATCCCGGTCCCGCCCGCGCTGGACCGGGCTCCGCCCGGCGGGCAGTGGTCCCGGGTGTCCGCCTCGCCGCGGGCACCGCACCGCGACGCCGACCTCGACGCCCTGGCCGCGCTGAACTACACCGGCGGCACCACCGGGATGCCCAAGGGCTGCGAGCACACCCAGCGGCACATGCTCTACACCGCCGTGACCGCGCGCGCCGCGCGTCCGCCGCGGCGCGGTGACGGCCCCGACGTCTACCTCGGCTACGTGCCGGTGTTCTGGATCGCCGGGGAGGACTTCGGCATCCTGGTGCCGATCGTGCACGGCGCCACGGTGGTGCTGCTCAACCGCTGGGACGCCACCGCGGTGCTGCGCGCCGTCGAGCGCTACCGGGTGACCGACGTCGTGGGCACGGTGGACAACTACGTCGAGCTGATGGAGCACCCGGAGTTCGCCACCCGGGATCTGTCCAGCGTGGACAACCCGCGCTCGATGTCGTTCGTGCGCAAGCTGACCCCGCAGCTGCGTCGGCGGTGGTCGGACCGGGTCGGGGCGCACAGCGTGCTGCGCGAGGCCTCCTACGGGATGACCGAGACGCACACCGCCGACACCTTCACCTACGGGTTCGCCGACGACGATCGGGATCTGCGCTCGGAGCCGGTGTTCTGCGGTCTTCCGGTGCCGGGCACGGAATTCGCGGTGGTCGACCCGGAGGACGGCGCACCGCTGCCGCTGGGCGAGCGCGGCGCGATCGTCATCCGCACCCCGTCGCTGCTGACCGGCTACTGGCGCCGCCCGGACGCCGACGCCGAAGTGCTGCGCGACGGCTGGCTGCGCACCGGCGACATCGGGCTGGTCGACGAGGACGGCTGCCTGCACTACCTGGGCCGGGACAAGGAGATGATCAAGGTGAACGGGATGAGCGTGTTCCCCGCGGAGGTGGAGGCGCTGCTCGCCCGGCACCCCGACGTGCTCGGCGCGGCGGTGGTGCCGGTGCCCGATCCGGCGACGGGGCAGCGGCCGCTCGCCTTCGTCGTGCCGGTCCCGGGAGCGGAGCCGGACGCGGCGGCGCTGCGCGGTTGGGCGGAATCGAACATGGCCCGCTACAAGGTGCCGAGGTTCGAGATCGTCGCCGAACTGCCGATGACCGCCACCGGGAAGGTCAAGAAGGGCGACCTGCTCGACCGCGCCCGCCGACTCGTCGAGGAGGACGCGTGAGGCCGCCGCGTCGACTGCTGGTCGCCAACCGGGGCGAGATCGCCCGCCGGGTGTGCCGGGCCGCCGAGCTCCTGGAGATCCGCTCGATCGGCGTGCACACCGCCGACGACGCCGACGCCCCGCACCTGGACGGCTGCGACGAGGTGGTGGCGCTGCCCGGCACCGGTGCGGCCGGCTACCTCGACGTGGCGGCGGTCGTCGACGCCGCCCGCCGGGCCGGTGCGGACGCGGTCCACCCGGGCTACGGGTTCCTCTCCGAGAGCGCCGCGCTCGCCGACGCCTGCGCGCGCGCCGGGCTGACCTTCGTCGGACCGGCACCGGACCTGCTGGAGCTGTTCGGCGACAAGGCGAAGGCGCGCGCCTTGGCCGCCGAGCTCGACGTGCCGGTGCTGCCCGGCACCGCCGCGGCCACCGAGCGGGACGCGCGCGCCTTCCTCGACGCCGTCGCACCGGCCGCGGTGCTGATCAAGGCGGTGGCGGGTGGCGGCGGTCGCGGGATGCGGGTGGTCGACGACGCCGACGAGCTGGCCGCGGCGTTCCGCGCCTGCGGCGCCGAGGCGCGGGCCGCCTTCGGTTCCGGGGAGCTCTACGTCGAGCGGCTGCTCACCGGCGCCAGGCACGTCGAGGTGCAGCTCGTCGGCGACGGCCGCGAGGTGGCGCACCTGTGGGACCGGGATTGCAGCGTCCAGCGCAGGCACCAGAAGCTGATCGAGGTGGCCCCCGCCGAGGGGCTGGACCCCGAGGTGCGGCGGCGGGTGCTGGCGGCGGCGACCCGGCTGCTCGGCGGGTCCGGCTACCGGGGCCTGGCCACCGCGGAATTCCTCGTCACCGCCGAGGAGTTCTTCTTCCTGGAGGTCAACCCGCGGTTGCAGGTCGAGCACACCGTCACCGAGGAGGTGCTCGGGCTGGACCTGGTGCGCACCCAGCTCGAACTGGCCGCGGGCGCCGACCTCGCGGCGGTCGGACTGGCCCAGGAGCGGGTGCCGGAACCCCGGGGCAGCGCGGTGCAGGTCCGGGTCAACGCCGAGACCATGACCGCCGACGGCGAGGTCCTGCCGCGTTCCGGTGCGCTCACCCGGTTCGACCTGCCGACCGGGCGCGGCATCCGGGTCGAGGCGGCCGCCCGCGCGGGGCACCGCACGCACCCCGGGTTCGACTCGCTGCTGGCCAAGGTCGTGGTGCACGAGCCGACCGGGTTCGCCGCCGCCCGCCGGTCGGCGCTGCGGGCCCTCGGCGAAACCCGGATCGAGGGCGTGGACACCAATCTCGCGGTGCAGCGGGCGATCCTCGGCTCCGACGAGTTCGCGGACGGGCGTTGGCGCACCGGGACCGCCGACGAGCGCCTCGCCGCGCTGGTGCCCGCCGCACCGGGACCGGTGCCGAGCGGGGAACCGGGTGCGGTGGCCGCCCCGTTGAGCGGATCGGTGGTCGCCGTCGAGGTCGCCGAGGGCGACCTGGTGGCGCCCGGCCAGGTGCTGCTGGTCCTGGAGGCGATGAAGATGCAGCACGCGGTCCGGGCCGACCGCGGTGGCCGGGTGGCGCGGATCGAGCACCGGGAGGGCGAGCTCGTCGAGGCCGGCCAGCCGGTCGCGCTGGTGCTGGGCAGCGACGATCCGGCGGTGGCCGAGCGGGTCGACGACACCCCCGATCCGGACCACGTCCGGCCCGACCTCGCCCGGTTGCGGGCCCGCGCGGAGCTGCTCGCCGACGGCAGCAGACCCGAGGCGGTGCGCAAGCGGCACGCGCTGGGGTTGCGCACGGCCCGGGAGAACGTCGCCGACCTCGTCGATGCGGGCAGCTTCACCGAGTACGGCCGGTTCGCCGTCGCGGCGCAGCGCTCCCGGCGCGAGCTCGACGACCTGCTCCGCAACACCCCCGCCGACGGCATGGTCACCGGTGTCGGCCGGGTCAACGGGGAGCACTTCGGGCCCGAGCGCAGCACCTGCGCGGTGCTCGCCTACGACTACGCGGTGCTGGCCGGGACCCAGGGCTACTACAACCACCGCAAGACCGACCGCGTGCTGGAGGTCGCCCGGCAGCGCGATTATCCGGTCGTGCTGTTCGCCGAGGGCGGTGGGGGTCGGCCCGGTGATGTGGACGTCCCCAAGGGCGGCGGCCTGAACACCCCGTCGTTCCTCGCGCTGGGCGAGCTCAGCGGACGGGTGCCCACCGTCGGCATCGCCGCGGGCCGCTGCTTCGCGGGCAACGCCGCGCTGCTGGGCACCTGCGACGTGGTGATCGCCACGCGGGACGCCACCATCGGCATGGGCGGTCCGGCGATGATCGAGGGCGGTGGGCTCGGCGTGCACCGCCCGGAGGACATCGGCCCGATCGACGTGCAGACCGCCAACGGCGTGGTGGACGTGGCCGTCGCCGACGAGGCGGAGGCGGTGTCGGTGGCCCGGCGCTACCTCGGCTACTTCCAGGGCGACCTGCCCGGTGCCGAGGTCGCCGACCAGCGCCTGCTGCGCCACGTGGTGCCCGAGGACCGCAAGCGCGCCTACGACGTGCACGCCGCGATCGACCTGCTCTGCGACCCCGGGTCGGTGCTGGAGCTGCGGCCCGGGTTCGGCCGGTGCGCGGTCACCGCGCTGGTCCGGATCGGCGGTCGGCCGATGGGTCTGATCGCCAACAACCCGGTGGTGCTCGGCGGGGCGATCGACGCCGACGGCGCCGACAAGGTGGCGCGGTTGCTGCGGTCGTGCGAGGTGTTCGGGCTGCCGGTGGTCTCGTTGTGCGACACGCCGGGGTTCATGGTCGGCCCGGAGTCGGAGAAGACCGCAGCGGTGCGCCATTTCGGCCGGTTGTTCGTGCACGGCGCGCACCTCACCGTGCCGATGGCCACCGTCGTGCTGCGCAAGAGCTACGGGCTGGGCGCGATGGCGATGGCGGGCGGGAGCATGGTCAAGCCCGCGCTGACCGTGGCCTGGCCCAGCGGCGAGGTCGGCGGGATGGGGCTGGAAGGCGCGGTGCGGCTCGGGTTCCGCAAGGAGCTGGCGGCCATCGAGGACCCGGAGCGGCGCCAGCGGCGCTACGACGAGCTCGTCGCGGCGATGTACGAGAACGGCAGCGCGCTCAACACCGCGATGCACCTGGAGATCGACGACGTGATCGACCCCGCCGACACCCGGGAGCTGTTGCTGCGCGCCCTGCCACCGGTGCCGCGCTCCGGGTGGACCAACCCGGCGGCGCACCCGATCGCCGACGTGTGGTGAGCGTCCACAGCGGACGGCGGGTTTGGCCCCCGGGGGCCCTCGGGTAGGTCCCCGGGTGAGCGGGACCGCGCAGCGGCCCCGTCCGGCCCTGTCCGGCGCACGGCCAGTGCGCGACGTCGTGGAGGAGGTCCACGCATGGCGACCGACGACAAGGCCCAGAACAAGGCCGACGAGCTCAAGGGCCAGGCCAAGGAGAGGATCGGCGACGCCACCGGCAACGAGCAGTGGCAGGCCGAGGGCAAGGCCGAACAGGCGAAGAGCAGCCTGAAGCAGGCCGGCGAGAAGATCAAGGACGCGGTCACGGGCAAGAAGGACCGCTGACCACCCGCCCTCCGCGCGGCTCCCCGGGCATCCCGCTCGGGGAGCCGCGTCGCGTCAGCGCACCGGGACCGATTCGGCCAGCAGCGCGTAGGCGCGGTGCTCGGTGTCCAGCACCTCCTGGGTGCGCTTCTGCCGCGGCCACAGCTCCCCGTCGGCCAGCGAGTGCGCGTCGCGCAGCGCGAACACCGAGCTCAGCAGGCCGGCCCGGGCCGGGGCGAGCCGCTCCGGAGCGCAGGACCGGAGTTCGGCCTGGGCCCGCTCGCAGCGCAGCAGGGCGTGCTCCAGGCGGTGCGCGATGTGCCGGTTGATCAGCAGCAGGCTGACCGCGGTACCGATGGCCGCGCCCACCAGCGTGGTGCCCACCCGCTCGGTCACCAGCGCGAAGGACTCGCCGGGCTGGCGCAGCGCGACCAGCGACAGCGCGATCGGGGTGGCGAAGGTGAGGCCCAGCGCGTAGTTGGACATCACCACCAGCTCGGCGGCGACCTGCGCGAGGACCACGACCGCGATGATCACCAGCGGGCCCGGGTCGAAGCTGAACACCACGAGGGTGATCAGGCCGCCGACCACCGTGCCGCACATGCGCTGCAACGCCCGGTGCCAGGTCCCGGTGGCGTTGGTGGCCTGCAGCACCGAACTGGCCGACACCACCGCCCAGTAGGCGTGGTCGGGGTGCACCGCGGCGACCAGCAGACCGGACACCAGCGCGGCGACCGCCATTCGGGCGGCGTTGGGCAGGTGCGGTTGGACGGCCTGCCACGGGGTGCGGCGCGGCGACCGGACCTCGGTCTCCGCCGCCGGGCCCCCCGATTCCGGCACCCGGCCGCGCCGCACCCGCGCCGCCAGAGCGCGCAGGGCCGCGGCGGCACCCGGTTCCGGGCGGTGCAGCACCCGCCGGGCGTGCAGCAGGTGCCCGCGGAGCTGGTCGTGGGTGGCGCGGCCGCTGCTGAGCGTGCCCATCGCGCGCTGCACGGCGGCGTGGGCGAGGTGGCGGGTCGCCGGGGTGCCCCGCTCCAGGTGGTCGGCGACCGCGGACGCGGCGCGGGCGGTGGCGACCCGCTGCGGCCCGCTGGGGTGCAGCATCCCGCCTGCCATGCTCAGCGCGTAGGAGAGGGCGGCCGACCCGGCCGCCACCCCGACGTGCAGGGCGACGTCGGACCACTGCTGCGGCACGTACGCGGCGGCGCCGGCGGCGAAGGCGAACATCAGCCCGCCGGGGGCGCCCAGCGCCAGCGAGTCGGAGAACAGCTTGGCGGCGGTGGCCACGGCCGCCACCGCGAGGACCTTGGCGATGTCCCCGCCGGAGGCGGCGGAGGTGACCGCGCCGACCGCCACCCCGGCCACGATGCCGACGGCGATGAGCAGTTGCAGCCAGGCCCGGCGGGAGTAGGTGTCGACCCGGCAGTACAGCGAGGTGAACGAGCCCAGCGCGGCGAAGGGCACCAGGTCGATCCGGTCGAGCGAGACCAGCAGCAGGATCGGGATCGCCATCGACACGCCGACGCGCAACGCGGGTACCAGGACGCCGCCGATCGGCGTGGTGACGCGCAGCGCGTCGCGGGCGCGCAGCACGTGCTTGAGATGGTGCAGGGCGGTGCTCCAGCGGCTCGACTGTTGGTTCACGAGTAAAATATTATCAGGTGTTTTACCGGTAAAAGGAGTCCCGTTGGACGATGCGGTCGGACGGATCCAGGACCAGTGGCGGCGGCAGCGCCCCGACCTGGACGTTTCCTCGGTCGGCGTGGTCGGCCGGGTGTTGCGCCTCACGGCGCTGCTCAAACAGGTGAACGAGACCGCGCTGGCCGAGGACGGGGTCTCCGGGGCGGAGTTCGAGGTGCTCAGCGCGCTGCGCCGGGCCGGGGGAGGGTTGCGCCCCAGCGAGCTGACCCGGGAGACGCTGTCCTCGGGCGCGGCCACCACCAAGCGGCTGACCCGGCTCGAATCGCTCGGCCTGATCAGCCGGGCGACCTCGGCCCGGGACCGCAGGGAGGTCGACGTCCGGCTCACCGAGGAGGGCTACGAGCTGATCGACCGGCTGTTCCCGGAGCAGGTCGTCCGCGAGCGCGGCGTGCTCGACGCGCTGACCGAGGACGAGCTGGCGCGGCTCGGCGCCCTGCTCGCCAAGGCGCTGGCCGGGGCCGAGCGGGCGCTCGGATAACGGTGCGGTGACCCGGCCGCGTCGCTGCCGGAGGGCGTTGCGGCCGGTGCGTTAAGGTCTTGCGGTTCTCCAGGGACGGGTACCGCGGCCCCGCCCTGGCCCCGCGTGATCGGACGACCACGCACGGGTGAACCGTACCTCCGGGCCGCGCGGACGAAGGGATTCAGTTGGCTCCGGTGCAGTTCGAAGGCGGTCGGGCCGTCCTGAACCTCGGCGACCTGCCGGAGCGGCTCCGCGCGGTGGTCGTGGGGCGGTCCCGGACCATCATCGCGGTCTCGGTGCCCGCCCTGCTGGCGTCGCTGGCCGTCATGGTGCTGCTGGGCAGGGCCGGCCTGCACAGCGGCAGCGGGATCGACTACCAGGTCTACCGCTGGGCGGTGCACACCTGGCTGGACGGCGGGGACATCGTCAACTCCGCGCCCACCGTGAGCATCGGCCGGGTCCTGCCGTGGGTGTACCCGCCGTTCGCGCTGCTGCCGCTGCTGCCGTTCGCGCTGCTGCCGTTCTCGGTCGGCCTGTTCGCGCTGTACGCGGTCGACCTGGCGGCGCTGGGCGCGGCCTTGTACCTGGTCACCCGGCATCTGTGGCCCTCGGTCGGGCGCCACGGCGCCCTCGCCGTGGCGATGGCCCTGCTGCCGCTGACGCTGTTCCTGGAGCCCGTCCACTCGTCCTTCGGCCTCGGCCAGGTCAACATCGCGCTGCTGGGCCTGGTCGTGCTCGACACGCTGGTGCGGCACCCGCGCTGGCCGCGCGGAACCCTGATCGGCATCGCGGCGGCGATCAAGCTGACCCCGGCCATCTTCGTGCTGTTCTTCCTGGTCCGCAAGGACTTCCGGGCGATGCTGGTCGCGGTGCTCACCGGCGTCGGGGCGACCCTGGTGGGATTCGTGCTCGACTACCGCGCCGCGTTCTCCTACTGGTTCGGCACCGGACCGGCGCACGGGGTGAGCGGGTCGGCGTTCCACACCAACCAGTCCATCGCCGGGGCGCTGGCGCGCACCGACCTGCCCTCCGGGGTGCAGACCGCGCTGTGGGTGGTCGGCTGCCTGGTGTGCGCGGTGCTGGTGCTGATGGCGATGCGGCGGGTGGAGCCGGTGCTGGCGGTGACCGCCAACGCGCTGCTCGGGCTGCTCATCTCGCCGACCTCGTGGTCGGACCACTGGGTGTGGTGCGTGCCGGGGCTGCTGGTGCTGCTGGGCTGCGCCCTGCGGCTGCGCAGTCCGGGCTGGCTGGCCCTGTTCGTGCTCGGCGTCGTCGCGGCGGTCACCGCGACGTTCCGCGACCAGCCCGCCGGGCCGCCGTGGACCGCCGCGCAGCACCTGATCGGCAATCCCTACCTCCTGTTCGGGCTGCTGCTGGTCGTGCTGCTGTCCCGCTTCGCCGCGCGCGAGGCCCGGCGGCGGTCGCGGCGGTACCCGCCGATGAGCGCCGCCCGCTGAAACCGGCATTCCGCCCACCTCGCCGCGAATCAGGATTCGGCATTCGGGTGCAATTCGTTTCCGGTGCATTTCTCACCGCTGGTGCCCGCATCGCGGCGGTGCGTCACGGGATCGGCGGTCTCTGAACCGAACCCGAAGGGTTCGAGCTTGCGTGAACCATCCCACTCGGCGGACTTCGGCAGTCGAATGTGGACGGACGTGCGGATGCGGATCGATCGAGGTCACGCTGTTTTCGACGGCCTGATCAGGCGGCTTCGGGATCGCGTCACGTGATCGTAACGTCGCGCTACTTAACGGTAGCCTTCCGGTCGCTGGGTATGTAGAGTGCCTCAAACTGACCGAGAGTGCAACGGCGCATCCTTTTGTCAGCACCCCCAAAAAGGCCCCTAGCGGGTAGTTCGTCGCTGCTTCGTGCGCGGAAACGCCCGGCGGCCTGACGACGGGAGGTCCGATGCCCCAGTCTCATGTGTTGAGAAATCAGGCGCAGCGTGGCGCCGAGCCCCGAGGTCTGAACGATCCCTCCCAGGAGCGCGACGCCTGCGGTGTCGCGTTCGTGGCCGACCTGCGCGGCAGGCGCAGCCACGACCTGGTGGGCAAAGCCCTGACCGCCTTGCGGAACCTGGAACACCGCGGTGCCAAGGGCGCCGACCCCGACACCGGTGACGGCGTCGGGCTGCTGACCCAGGTCCCGGACGAGTTCTTCCGCGCGGTGGTGCCCTTCGAGCTGCCCGAGGCGGGCGGCTACGCGGCGGGGACGGCGTTCCTGCCCGCGGACGAGGCCGCCGCCGAGGAGGCGGTCGCCGCGATCGAGCGGATCGTGGCCGAAGAGGGCCTGTCGCTGCTGGGCTGGCGCGTGGTGCCGGTCGACCCCGACGCCGCGGGCAGCACCGCGCGCTCGGTGATGCCGGCGTTCCGGCAGCTCTTCCTCGGCCACGGCGCCGACGGCGCGCACCGCGAATCGGCGCTGGAGTTCGAGCGCCGCGCGTTCTGCGTGCGCAAGCGCGCCGAGCACGAGGCCGACGTCTACTTCCCGAGCCTGTCGGCCCGCACCATCGTCTACAAGGGGATGCTCACCGAGGCCCAGCTGCCCGCGTTCTTCCCCGACCTGCGCGACGAGCGCTTCGCCAGCGCGATCGGCCTGGTGCACTCGCGGTTCTCCACCAACACGTTCCCGTCGTGGCCGCTGGCGCACCCGTACCGCTTCATCGCGCACAACGGCGAGATCAACACGCTCAAGGGCAACCGCAACTGGATGCGGACCCGGGAGAGCATGCTCGACACCGACCTGATCCCCGGTGACCTGCGACGTCTCTACCCGATCGCCACGCCCGGGGCCAGCGACTCGGCGACCTTCGACGAGGTCCTGGAGCTGCTGCACCTCGGCGGCCGGTCGCTGCCGCACGCGGTGCTGATGATGATCCCCGAGGCGTGGGAGAACCACGCCGAGATGGACCCGGCGCGGCGGGCGTTCTACGAGTTCCACAACTACCTGATGGAGCCGTGGGACGGGCCCGCGCTGGTGGCCTTCACCGACGGCACCCGGATCGGCGCGGTGCTGGACCGCAACGGCCTGCGGCCGGGTCGCTACTGGGTCACCGAGGACGGCTTGGTCGTGCTGGCCAGCGAGGTCGGGGTGCTCGACGTCGACGCCGACAAGGTGGTGCGCAAGGGCCGCCTGCAGCCCGGCCGGATGTTCCTGGTCGACACCGAGGCGGGCAAGATCGTCGACGACGACGAGATCAAGTCCGAGCTGGCCGCCGAGCACCCGTACCAGCAGTGGCTGGACGAGGGCGTGGTCCGGCTGGCCGACCTGCCCGACCGGGAGCGCGAGCTGCCCACCCCGGAGGGCCTGACCCGCGACCAGCAGGTCTTCGGCTACACCCAGGAGGAGCTGGGCGTCCTGCTCACGCCCATGGCCACCACCGGCGCCGAGCCCATCGGGTCGATGGGCAACGACGCGCCGCACGCGGCGTTCTCCGAGCGGCCGCGGCAGCTCTCCGACTACTTCACCCAGCTGTTCGCCCAGGTCACCAACCCGCCGCTGGACGCGATCCGGGAAGAGCTGGTGACCTCGCTGGCCACCCACGTCGGGCCGGAGCACAACCTGCTCGCCCACGACCCGGACGCCTGCCGCCAGCTCGTGCTGCCGTTCCCGGTGCTGGACAACGAGCAGCTCGCCAAGATCGTGCACCTCGACGACGACGGGGACCGGCCCGGGCTGCGGCCCGCCGTGGTCGACGCGACGTTCCGGGTCGGCGGCGGGGGCGCCGCGCTGCGCGCCCGGCTGGAGGAGATCTGCGACGAGGTGTCGGCGGCGGTCGACGCGGGCGCGCACGTGCTGGTGCTCTCCGACCGGGACGCCGACTCGGCGCGCGCGCCGATCCCGTCGCTGCTGGTGACCGGAGCGGTGCACCACCACCTGGTGCGGGAGAAGAAGCGCACCCAGGTCGGCCTGGTCGTCGAGGCCGGGGACGTGCGGGAGGTGCACCACGTCGCGCTGCTGATCGGCTACGGCGCCGCCGCGGTGAACCCGTACGTCGCGATGGCCACGGTGGCCGACCTCGTCCGCGGCGGGGTCGTGCACGGCGTCACCGAGCAGCAGGCCACCGCGAACCTGATCAAGGCGCTGGGCAAGGGCGTGCGCAAGACCATGTCCAAGATGGGTGTGTCCACGGTGTCCTCCTACACCGGCGCGCAGATCTTCGAGGCGATCGGGCTCGGTGCGGAGGTCGTCGAGCGGTGCTTCACGGGCACCACCTCGCGGCTGGGCGGCGTCGGGTTCGACGTGCTCGCGGAGGAGGTCGCGCACCGGCACCGCCGCGCCTACCCGGGCGATGAGGTGCGGACGCCGCACCGCGACCTGCACGTCGGCGGGGAGTACCAGTGGCGGCGGGACGGCGAGCCGCACCTGTTCAACCCCAGGACGGTGTTCAAGCTCCAGCACTCCACCCGCACCGGGCGCTACGAGGTCTTCAAGGAGTACACCCGCGCGGTCGACGACCAGTCCCGGGACCTGCTGACGCTGCGCGGGCTGTTCCGGTTCCGCGACGGCGCGCGCAAACCGGTGCCGATCGAGGAGGTCGAGCCGGTCTCGGAGATCGTCAAGCGGTTCGCCACCGGCGCGATCTCCTACGGCTCCATCTCCCAGGAGATGCACGAGGTGCTGGCGATCGCGATGAACCGGCTGGGCGGCAAGTCCAACACCGGTGAGGGCGGGGAGGACGCCGACCGCTTCACCCCGGACCCGGACGGGGATTCCCGCCGCTCGGCCATCAAGCAGGTCGCGTCGGGGCGCTTCGGGGTGACCAGCGAGTACCTGGTCAACGCCGACGACATCCAGATCAAGATGGCGCAGGGCGCCAAGCCCGGCGAGGGCGGCCAGCTCCCGGGGCACAAGGTGTACCCGTGGATCGGCAAGACCCGGCACTCCACGCCGGGCGTCGGGCTGATCTCGCCGCCGCCGCACCACGACATCTACTCGATCGAGGACCTCGCGCAGCTCATCCACGACCTGAAGAACGCCAACCCCCGGGCGCGGATCCACGTCAAGCTGGTCTCCGAGGTCGGCGTGGGCACCGTGGCGGCGGGGGTGTCCAAGGCGCACGCCGACGTGGTGCTCATCTCCGGGCACGACGGCGGCACCGGCGCCTCACCGCTGTCGTCGATCAAGCACGCCGGCGGTCCCTGGGAGCTCGGCTTGGCCGAGACGCAGCAGACGCTGCTGAGCAACGGGCTGCGGGACCGGATCGTGGTGCAGACCGACGGTCAGCTCAAGACCGGCCGCGACGTGGTGGTGGCGGCGCTGCTGGGCGCCGAGGAATTCGGCTTCGCCACCGCGCCGCTGGTCGTCTCGGGCTGCATCATGATGCGGGTCTGCCACCTCGACACCTGCCCGGTGGGCGTGGCGACGCAGAACCCCCAGCTCCGCGAGAAGTTCTCCGGCAAGGCCGAGTACGTGGTGAACTTCTTCGAGTTCGTCGCCCAGGAGGTGCGGGAGTACCTGGCGCAGCTCGGGTTCCGCTCCGTGGCCGAGGCGGTCGGGCACGCCGAGCTGCTCGACACCTCCGAAGCCCAGCGGCACTGGAAGACCCGCGACCTCGACCTCGCGCCGGTCACGCACGTGCCCGAGCTGCCCGCCGGGGCGGCGCGGCACCGCACCACCGAGCAGGACCACGGGCTCGACAAGGCGCTGGACAACACGCTGATCCAGCTCTGCGAGGGCGCGATCAAGGACGGCACCCCGGTCCGGCTGGACATCCCGGTGCGCAACGTGAACCGGACCGTCGGCACCATGCTCGGGTCCGAGGTGACCCGGCGGTGGGGTTCGGAAGGGCTGCCCGACGACACCATCGACGTGACCTTCACCGGTTCGGCGGGCCAGTCCTTCGGCGCGTTCCTGCCGCGCGGGGTCACCCTGCGGTTGCTCGGGGACGCCAACGACTACGTCGGCAAGGGCTTGTCCGGCGGCCGGATCGTGGTGCGGCCGGACCAGTCCGCGCCGTTCGCCGCCGAGCAGAACATCATCGCGGGCAACGTGCTGCTCTACGGCGCGACCGGTGGTGAGCTGTTCGTGCGCGGTGTGGTCGGGGAGCGCTTCGGGGTGCGCAACTCCGGCGCGATCGCCGTCGTCGAGGGCATCGGCGACCACGGCTGCGAGTACATGACCGGCGGCCGCGTCGTCGTGCTCGGCGGCACCGGCCGCAACTTCGCGGCCGGGATGTCCGGCGGCGTCGCCTACCTGCTGGACCTCGACCCGCTGCGGGTCAACGCCGAGATGGTCGACCTGGACCCGCTGGCCGACTCCGACCGCGAGTTCCTGCACGACCGGGTGCGGCGCCACTACGAGCAGACCGAATCGCAGGTGGCCCGCGCGCTGCTGGCGGACTGGGACGGCCAGGTGGAGCGCTTCGGCAAGGTGATGCCGAAGGACTTCAAGCGGGTGCTGGCCGCGCAGTCGGCCGCCGAGCGCGACGGGCGCGACGTCAACGAGGCGATCATGGAGGCCGCACATGGCTGACCCCAAGGGCTTCATCACGACTCCCCGGGAGACGCCGAGCCGCCGTCCGGTGGACCTCCGGCTGAAGGACTGGCGCGAGGTCTACCAGGAGTTCGAGCAGGACCGGCTGCGCGGGCAGGCCGGCCGGTGCATGGACTGCGGGATCCCCTTCTGCCACCAGGGCTGTCCGCTCGGCAACCTGATCCCGGAGTGGAACGACCTGGTGTGGCGGGACGACTGGCGCGATGCCGCCGAACGCCTGCACGCCACGAACAACTTCCCGGAGTTCACCGGGACGTTGTGCCCCGCCCCGTGCGAGGCGGCGTGCGTGGTCGGGATCAACGCCGATCCGGTGGCCATCAAGCAGGTCGAGATCGAGATCATCGACCGGGCGTGGGACGAGGGCTGGGTGCGGCCGATGCTGCCGCGCACCCGCACCGGCAAGAAGGTCGCGGTGGTCGGGTCCGGTCCGGCGGGGCTGGCCGCGGCGCAGCAGCTGACCCGGGTCGGGCACGGCGTGGTGGTCTACGAGCGGGCGGACCGCGTCGGCGGGCTGCTGCGCTACGGCATCCCCGAGTTCAAGATGGAGAAGCGGCGGCTGGACCGCCGGATCGGGCAGATGCGCGCCGAGGGCACCGAGTTCCGCACCGGCGTCAACGTCGGGGTGGACGTCACCGTGGAGCGGCTCCGCGCCGACTACGACGCCGTGGTGCTGGCCGGTGGCGCGACCAGGACCCGCGACCTGCCCGCGCCGGGCCGCGAGCTGGACGGCGTCCACCAGGCGATGGAGTACCTGCCGCTGTCCAACCGGGTGCAGGAGGGCGACCTGGCCCGCGCGCCGATCCACGCCGAGGGCAAGGACGTGGTGATCATCGGCGGCGGTGACACCGGGGCGGACTGCCTGGGCACCGCGCTGCGGCAGGGCGCGAAGTCGGTGACCCAGCTCGAGATCATGCCGATGCCGCCCGCCACGCGGTCCGACGCCCACCCGTGGCCGACCTACCCGATGATCTACCGGGTGTCCTCGGCGCACGAGGAGGGCGGGGAACGGCTGTTCTCGGTCAACACCGAGCGGTTCCTCGACGACGGCGCCGGCCGGGTGCGCGCGCTGGAGCTCGTCGACGTCCGCCGCGAGGACGGCGGTTTCGTCCCCGTGGAGGGCAGTTCGCGGGAATTGCCCGCCCAGCTCGTGCTGCTGGCGATGGGGTTCACCGGGCCGGAACGCGAGGGCCTGCTGGACTCGCTGGGCGTGGACCTCGACGAGCGCGGCAACGTGGCCCGCGACGGCGACTTCATGTCCTCGGTCGACGGCGTGTTCAGCGCGGGCGACATGGGGCGCGGTCAGTCGCTCATCGTGTGGGCGATCTCGGAGGGCCGCGCCGCGGCGGCGGGCGTGGACCGCTACCTCACCGGGCGGGACGTGCTGCCCGCGCCGATCGAGCCCACCGACCGGCCGCTGAGCTGAGCCGGTCCCCGAACCGCCTCGGGGCGGTAAGGCTCAACGTCGAGCCCCCGCCCCGAGGTGACCAGGTGAGGGGCACCCTTGTCCAAGTAACTCGGGCAAGGGTGCCCCTCACTCCTCTCCCGAACGGGTGAGGTGGGCGCGGCGGGCCTGGACGGCCCGGGCGGTGCCGGGGTCGGCGAACACGGCGGCGAACTCCTCGACGCTGGCCTCGATCCCCTCGGCCAGGGAAGTGTTCTGCCAGGTCTCGAACAAGCGCTTCTGCGCGGCCACGGCCGCCTTGCTGTGCCCGGTGAGCCGGGCCAGCATCCGCCGGGTCGCCGCGCGCAGCTCGGCGGCGGGCACGAGCTCGCCGGCCAGGCCCGGCAGCGCGGCGACCGGGTACACCTCGCCGGTCAGGATCATCTCCTTGGCCTTGCCCAGCCCCACGTGCTGCTGGAGCAGCGCGGCGTCGACCACCGAGGGGACCCCGACCCGGATCTCGGGCAGGCCGAACGCCGCGTGCTCGGCGACCACCCGGACGTCGCAGGCCAGCGCCAGCTCGAACGCCGCGCCCAGGCAGTAGCCGCCCACCTCGGCGACGGTGGGGCACGGTGCCGTCCGGGCCGCCGCCACGCAGTCGCGCACCGCGGTGATCAGCGCCCGCGCGCCGTCCGGGTCGAGGTCCACGAAGGAATCCACGTGCATCCCGGCGGAGAAGGCGCGCTCGCCGGTGCCGGTGAACACCACGGCCTCCGGCTCCTCGGCGCCGCCCGACAGCAGGTCGGTCACGGCGCGGAGCTCGTCGACGGTGAGGGCGTTGAGCTTGTCCGGCCGGTCGAAGCGGATCCACCGCGTGCCCGCGTCCCACCACGTCTCGATCGCGCTCATCACCGGCTCCTCTCGTCGATCCGACCGCCCACGGAACCAGATCCGCCGTCACCGGTCGAGTCCGCGCGCCATCGAGGCGGCCTATCGCGGTGTTCGGCGCGGGCTCTGCGGACCGCGCTGGGCCCGGGGCGTCCATAGTGGTCGCCTATCCGAACGTTCGACCGCGCATCTTTGACCGTGTGATGGGCGTCTCGTTGAATGACCGTGCCGCACCGCCGGGCCGCCCGGGAGGGGCCGCGCACCAGTCGTTTCCGACGAGCGGAGGAACCCGCGATGACCGCCGATACCGAGCGCACCGCGCGAACCGGGGAGGGGCCGTCCGGGTACCGGCCGGTGATGGCCTGGACGATCACCGGGATGCTGGTGATCTTCATGATCGTCAACTGGGCGGACAAGGCCGTCCTCGGCATCGTGGCCCAGCCGCTGCAGGACGACCTCGGCCTCAGCGCCGCGGAGATCGGCTTCATCGGCAGCGCCTTCTTCTTCCTCTACAGCATCAGCGGCGTGGCCGTCGGGTTCCTGGCCAACCGGGTCAAGACCAAGTGGGTGCTGCTCGCGCTGGCCGTGCTGTGGTCGGTCACCCAGGTCCCGGTGCTGGTCTCGGCGACCGGCACGGCCCTGCTGATCAGCCGGATCGCGCTGGGCGCGGCCGAGGGGCCCGCGACCGCGATGGCCAGCGCCGGTGCCTTCGAGTGGTTCCCGAAGGAGAAGCGCAGCCTGCCGGCCGCGTGGCTGAACTCCGGCGCCTCCATCGCCAAGATCGCGGTGGCGCCGCTGCTGACGGTGATCGTGGTGGCCTTCGGCTGGCGGGCCGCGTTCCTCACGCTCGCGCTGGTCGGCGTGGTGTGGTGCCTGGCCTGGCTGCTGATCGGCCGCGAAGGCCCGTACGCCACCCCGCGCGGCAAGAGCGCGCTGGCCGCCGCGCCCGCCGACGACACCCGCACGGTCCCGTTCCACCGGATCGCGTTGAGCCGCAGCTTCATCGGCGGCGCCCTCGGCACCTTCAGCGTCTACGGCATGGTGTCGGTGATCCTGACCTGGCTCCCGTCCTACTTCGAGGTGGGCTTGGGCTTCAGCCGGCTGGAAGCGGGCAGCATGTTCGGCCTGCCCAGCATCACCGGCATGATCGGCATGATCGGCGTCGGCTGGCTCACCGACCGGATGGTCTCGCGCGGGGCCAGCAGCCGGGTGCAGCGCGGGCTGGTCCCGGCGGGGGCGCTGCTGGTCGGCGGTGCGCTGCTGGCCACGCTGCCCTACATCGGACCGGCGTGGGCGGCGGTGACGATCGTGGTGGTCGCCTACGGGTTCATGGTCGTGGCCCTGCCGGTGATGAACGCGGTCGTCTCGCAGATCAGCCCGGTGCGCCAGCAGCCCGGTGCGCTGGGCCTGTTCCTGGCGGTGCAAACGCTGTCCGGGTTGTTCGCCCCGGCGTTGACCGGGGCGCTGGTGGACGCCGCCGCGGAGCCCGCCGTCGGCTACGCCCAGGCGTTCCAGGTCTTCGGGCTCACCGTGGTCGTCGGCGGGATCGTGATGGGCCTGCTGGTCAACCCCGAGCGCGACGCTCGCCGGATCCTCGGCTGACGACCAGGAGGTCCGCATGCCCGACACGTCCCAGCAGCCCCGGCTCGACTTCTTCGCCGAAGCCCGCGAGCACCCCCGCCGCACCGCGCTGATCGACGAGCACGGCCGGGCGACCAGCTACGAGCGGCTCGCCGCGCGGGCCGACCGCCTCGCCCGCGGACTGCGCGCCGCCGGTCTGCGGCGGGGCGACTGCGTCGCCGCGGTGATCGGCAACGGCCCGGCCTACTTCGAGCTGCGGTTGGCCACCTGGCAGACCGGGCTGTACTTCACCCCGATCAACCACCACCTCGCCGAACCGGAGATCGGCTACACCGTCGAGAACAGCGAAGCGGCGCTGGTCGTCGTCGACGCCGACCTGGCGCCGCGGTGCGGGCCCGCGCTGGACACCACCGACGTCCCGCCGCGACGCCGGTTCACCGTCGGCGCGGTCCCGGGCTGGCGGGACTACGAGGAGCTCTTCGCCGGGATGCCCGCGAGCCCGCCGGAGGACCGCACCGCCGGGGAGGTGATGCTCTACACCTCCGGCACCACCGGTCGTCCCAAGGGCGTGCGCCGCTCCCTGACCGGCGGGCCGCCCCGCCTCGGCCGGTACCACCTCGACTTCATGGCGCGGCTGGGCATCCACCCCGGTACCGGGACGCACCTGGTGCTCTCCCCGCTGCACCACGCCGCGCCCGGCACCTTCGCCACCGCGGCGCTGCACTTCGGGCACACCGTGGTGCTGGCGGGCAGCCGCGATCCGGAACCGGTGCTGGCGCTGGTCGAGCGGCACCGGGTCACGACCACCTTCACGGTGCCGACCGTGCTGCACCGGATGCTCCGGCTGCCCGCTGCGGTCCGCGCCCGCTACGACACCTCCTCGCTGCGCAGCGTGGTGCACGCCGGGGCGCCGTGCCCGGTGGAGGTCAAGCGGCGGGCGATCGAGTGGCTGGGGCCGGTGGTCGCCGAGTTCTACGGTGCCACCGAGGGCTCGGCCACCGCGCTGACCGCGGCCGAATGGCTGTCCGCACCGGGTTCGGTCGGCCACCCGCTGCCCGGCGCGGAGGTCCGCATCCTCGACGAGCAGGGCGACCCGCTGCCGCCGGGGGAGATCGGCGCGGTGTACTTCCGCTCCGGCATCTCCGGCATCGAGTACTTCAAGGACCCGGCCAAGACCGCCGCGGCCCGGCACGGCGGCTTCATCACCGCCGGGGACGTCGGCTACCTCGACGAGCGCGGCTGGTTGTTCCTGTGCGACCGGCGCACCGACCTGATCCTGTCCGGCGGCGTGAACATCTACCCGGCCGAAGTCGAAGGCGTGCTGCTGTCCCACCCCGAGGTGGTCGACGCCGCGGTGATCGGCGTGCCGGACGAGGAGTGGGGCCAGTCGGTGCTGGCCGTCGTGCAACCCGCTCCGGAAGCGGCCGACGGACTCGCCGACCGGCTCGACGCGCACTGCCGCGCCGGGCTCGCCGGGTTCAAGGTCCCGCGCCGCTACCGGTTCGACCGGGAATTGCCGCGCACCGACACCGGCAAGCTGTCCCGCCGCTCGCTGCGGGCCCCGTACTGGAGCGCATAGGTGCGGCCTATCGCGCTGTTCCGGGCCCGGTCTTTGCGGCGGGCCGGGCGCGGTGGTTGATTCGACCGAGGTCGTGGGAAGGAGTCGTCATGCGGGACGCGGTCATCGTCGACGCGGTGCGCACCCCGGTCGGCAAGCGCGGCGGCGCGCTGTCCGGCATCCACCCCGCGGACCTGTCCGCGCAGGCGCTCAACGCGCTCGTCGGCCGCCTCGGGCTGGACCCCGCCGACATCGACGACGTGGTGTGGGGCTGCGTCGGCCAGGTCGGTGACCAGGCGGGCAACATCGCTCGGACCGCGGTGCTCGCCGCGGGCTGGCCGACCTCGGTGCCCGGCACCTCGGTGGACCGCCGGTGCGGATCGGGCCAGCAGGCGGTGCACGCCGCCGCGGCCGGGATCATCGCCGGTCAGCACGACATCGTCGTCGCGGGCGGGGTCGAATCGATGTCCCGGGTGCCGATGGGCGCGGCGAACCAGGACGGCCGGCCGATGCCCGAGTCGGTGCTGGAGCGGTTCGGCGTCGGGGGCTTCAACCAGGGCGTCGGGGCGGAACTGGTCGCCGAGCGCTGGGGCCTGTCCCGCCGGCGGCTCGACGACTACTCCCTCGAATCCCACCGCCGGGCCGCGGCGGCCGGCGACTCCGGTGCGCTGGACGGGCAGCTCGTGCCGGTACCCGGCGCGCTCGACGCCGACGAGGGCGTTCGCCGGACCACCACCCCGGACCAGCTCGCCGGGCTCCGCCCCGCGTTCCGCGCGGACGGGGTGATCACGGCGGGCAACTCCTCGCAGATCTCCGACGGCACCGCCGCGCTGCTGCTCACCACCGGCGAGATCGCCGCGCGGCGCGGCTGGTCGCCGATCGCCCGGGTGCACACCTCGGTGCTGGCCGGCGACGACCCGGTGATCATGCTGACCGCGCCGCTGCCCGCGACCAGGAAGGCGCTGCGCAAGTCCGGGCTGGGCCTCGACGACATCGGCGCCTACGAGGTCAACGAGGCGTTCGCCCCGGTCCCGCTGGCCTGGGCGGCCGAGACCGGCGCGGCGCCCGACCGGCTCAACCCGCTGGGCGGGGCGATCGCCGTGGGCCACCCGCTCGGCGCCTCCGGCGCGGTGCTGATGACCAGGCTGGCGCACCACATGCGCGACCGGGGCCTCCGCTACGGGTTGCAGACGATGTGCGAAGCGGGCGGGCTGGCCAACGCCACCGTCCTCGAACTGCTGTAGGCAGACCACGAACCGGGAGGACCGATGCGCAGCACCGCCTACACCACCGAACACGACGCCTTCCGGGAGGTGGTCCGGGACTTCCTGGCCAAGGAGGTCGTGCCGCAGTTCCCGGAGTGGGAGCGCCGGGGCGTGGTCCCGCGCGAGCTGTTCATCAAGGCGGGCGCGCTCGGCATCCCGGGCCTGCAGGTGCCGGAGGAGTACGGCGGCGGTGGCTCGACCAGCTTCAAGTTCAACGCGGTGGTCGCCGAGGAAGCGGCCCGCGCGGGCGTCGGCATCGGCGGGCTGTCGGTGCACATGAACGTCGTGGTCCCGTACTTCACCTCGCTGTGCGACGCGGACCAGCGCCGCCGGTGGCTGCCCGGCCTGGCCGGCGGCGAGCTGATGAGCGCGATCGCGATGACCGAACCCGGCACCGGCTCCGACCTCGCGGGCATGGCCACCACCGCCACCCGCGACGGCGACCACTACGTGCTCGACGGCGCCAAGACCTTCATCACCGGCGGGATCAACGCCGACCTGGTGGTCGTGGTGGCCCGCACCGGTGCCGGGCAGGACCGCCGCGACGGGCTGTCGCTGCTGGTCGTCGAGCGCGGCATGGACGGGTTCACGCGGGGCCGCAACCTGGACAAGCTCGGGCTCAAGGCGCAGGACACCGCCGAGCTGTTCTTCGACTCGGTGCGGGTCCCGGCGGCCAACCTGCTCGGCGAGGAGGGCGCGGCGTTCCGGTACCTGACCGGGAACCTCCCGCAGGAACGGCTGGGCATCGCGGTGGCCGCGCAGGCGGCGGCGGAATCCGCGCTGCGCCAGACCCTCGACTACGTGCGCGAACGCACCGTCTTCGGCAACCCGGTGTCGTCCTTCCAGAACACCAAGTTCGAACTGGCGGGCTGCGAGATCGAGATCGAGGCGGGCCGGGCGGTGCTGGACAAGGCGCTCGACGAGCACGACGCCGGAACGCTCAGCGGCGCCGACGCCGCCAAGGTGAAGGTGTACTGCACCGAACTGCAGTCCCGGGTGATCGACCGCTGCCTGCAACTGCACGGCGGCTACGGCTTCATGCTGGAGTACCCGATCGCCCGGATGTACGCCGACGCGCGGGTCACCCGCATTTTCGGCGGGACCACCGAGGTGCTCAAGACAATAGTAGCCAAATCGCTTGGTCTGTGATCTTTCGGTGTCCGTGGTCTTTTTGCGATGCGGTGCGGGTGGCGGAACCTCAGCGGCCTTCTCGCTCCGGGAGCCGCTTCTCATGTGCAAGCGCGTACACAGCGTCGCGGCTGTCCTCGCGAGAAGACCGCTGAGAACCCGCGGCGGTGCAAGTTGCGAGGGTGGGGTAGTGCGGAAGCGGCTTTCGCCGCTTGCCTGGCGGGGGTTCCGTTCGGCGCGTGCGTGGGGGCGCGGGAGTGGTGCGTGACACAGCGGTGCGGGTCGTGCGGAGCACTACAGTGCCCGTGTGGAGCTGCACCAGGTCGAGTACTTCCTGGCGGTCGTCGATCACAAGGGCATCAACGCCGCGGCGGGTGCGCTCCAGTTGGCGCAACCCACCGTGTCGCAGGCGGTGCGCGGCCTGGAGCGCGAGCTGGGGGTGGAGCTGTTCCACCGGATCGGCCGCGGCATGGTGCTGACCTCGGCGGGCCGCGCCTTCGTCGGTCCGGCCCGCCAGGTGCTGCGCGACGTGGTGGCCGCGGAGGGCGCGCTGGTGGACTCGGCCGGGCTGCCGCGCGGACGGCTGGACGTGCACGTGTCCGCCTCGCTGGCGTTCGATCCGATGGCGCACCTGGTCGGCCGGTTCCGCAAGCGCTACCCGAACGTCTCGCTGCGGATCGGGGACCTGCGCGACGAGGAGGCGTGCGCCGCGCTGATCCGCGAGGGCCACTGCGAGATGGTGATCTGCCACCTGCCGGTCACCACCTCCGGTGACCTGGAGGTGCGCGAGCTCGGCGAGCACGAGTACTGGCTGGTCTTCCCGCCCGGGACCGAGGTCCCCGACCGCGATCCGCTGCCGCTGGCCGAGCTGCCGGACCTGCCGCTGGTGATCGTGCCCAAGGGCGCCTCCGGGCGGACCCAGGTGGAGCGGGCGCTCAGCGCCGCGCACAAGCGGACCCGGCCCTCGGCGATCGTGCAGCACCGCGAGGTGATGGTGCCGTTCGTCCTGACCGGGGTCGGCGCGACCGTGGTGTACCGGCCGATGGCCGAGCGCGCCGCCCGCCGCGGCGCCGTGGTGCGCTCGGTGCGGCCGCCGATCAAGCAGGCGTACGGGGTGGTCTACGACCCGGTGCGGCTGTCCCCGGCCGGTCGGGCGTTCCTGAACCTGGCGATGCCGTCTCCGCCGGGCTGACCCCGGCGACCTCCAGGAACGCCGTGGCGGCCGGGGACAGCGCACCGGCGCGGAACACGATCCCGACCTCGCGCCGGATCTCCGGCACGGTGGCGCGCACCTCGACGCCGGACAGCTCGCGCTCGGCCAGCCCCCGGGGCAGGAACGTCGCGCCGGCGCCGTGCTCGACGAGCTGCCAGATGGCCTGCCGGTGCGCGCACTCCACCGCCACGGCCTGCACGGCCGGTTCCAGGGCGTCGTCGACCAGCGTCCGGGTGGTGGTGTCGGTGAACTCCATGACCAGCGGTGTCCCGGCGAGCGCGGACAGCGGTACCGGATCGGGCAGGCCCTCGGCCAGCTCCGGCGGCAGCACCAGGGCGATCTCCTGGCTGCACAGCGGCCGGACCCGCAGCGAATCGACCCGGGCGCGCATGTCGGTGAGGCCGAGCTCGGCGTGGCCGCGCCGCACGTCGCTGACCACCCCGGCCGAGCCGCCGGGGTCGGCCACGTTGAGCAGCACCCCGGGGTGCTGCTGCCGGAACCGGCCGGCCAGCTCCGGCAGCGGGTCGGCGGCCAGCGTCGCCAGGGTGGAGATGTCGAGCTGCCCGCTGCTCCTCCCGCGCACCGCGTCCACGGCGCTGCGGGCCCGCCCGACGTCGTGCAGGATGCGCCGCGCGGGACCGGCGAAGGCGTGCCCGTCGGCGGTGAGCACGAGCTGCCTGCCGGTGCGGTGGAAGAGCTGGACGCCGAGCTGCCGCTCCAGGGTGCGGATCGCCTGGGACAGCGAGGGCTGGGCGATGTAGAGCGCCTTGGCGGCCTTGGTGACGCTGCCGTGGTCGATCACGGCGATGAAGTACTCCACCAGCCGCAGGTCCATCCGCGCAGCATAGCCCCGCCTCCGGACGGCGGACAGGGTTCGCATTGGTCCGGGCTCACGGCGCGTGCGGCCGTCGCTCTGCGGCGAACCGGACGGTCGGTCTGGACTGGGGAGCGACCGCCGGTCAGACTGGGAAGTCCGCATCGGCGTCGATGGACGGAGGAAGCAGCGTGGGTGGGAGCGTCCTGACCGAGATCGGGGACGGCGTCGCCGTCATCACGATCAACCGCCCCGAGGCCCGCAACGCGGTGGACCTGTCGGTGGCCGAGGGGTTGGCGGCGGCGGTCGACGAGCTCGAGAGCCGTTCCGACGCGGTCATCGGCGTCATCACCGGCGCGGGCGGCACCTTCTGCGCGGGCATGGACCTCAAGGCCTTCACGCGGGGGGAGCGGCCATCGGTCCCCGGTCGCGGGTTCGGCGGCATCACCGAACGCCCGCCGTCGAAGCCGCTGATCGCCGCGGTCGAGGGCTGGGCGCTGGCGGGCGGCTGCGAACTCGCCCTGGCCTGCGATCTCGTCGTCGCCTCGCGGGAGGCCAAGTTCGGCATCCCCGAGGTCAAGCGCGGCCTGGTGGCGGGCGCGGGCGGCCTGCTGCGGCTGCCCAAGACGCTGCCCTACCAGCTGGCGATGGAACTGGCGCTGACCGGCGACCCGCTGTCCGCCGAAGCCGCCCACGAGCACGGCCTGGTCAACTCGCTCACCGAGCCGGGCGAGGCGTTGCAGGGGGCGCGCGCGCTCGCGGCGCGGATCGCGGTGAACGGCCCGCTGGCGGTGCGCGCCACCAAGCAGATCGTCGCCGGTGCGGTGTCCTGGACCGACGCCGAGGCGTTCCGGTGGCAGCAGGAGATCATGGCGCCGGTGATGACCTCCGCCGACGCCCAGGAGGGCGCGCGGGCCTTCGCCGAGAAGCGCGCGCCGGTCTGGCGGGGCGAATGAGCGCCCGCCGCGAGGCGGCCGCCGAGCTGGGCGAGGTGCTGCGGCGGCTCACCGACGCCGCGGTGTCCACCGAGGTCCCCACCGCGGCGCTGCACGACGTCACCGCCCGGCTCCGGGAGGTGCTGCCGGAACTGACCGCGGTCCGCCGGAAACCGGGCGAGGCCGCCGCGGTGGACCGGGACGGGCCGCCGCAGCGCGTCTACAACCTGGTGGTGGGGCAGGGCAACCCGATGTCCCCGCCGATGACCGTCGAGCTCGTCGACGGCGCGGCGATCGGCACCGTCGAGCTCGGACTCGCCTACGAGGGGCCGCCGAGCTACGTCCACGGCGGGGTGAGCGCGACGCTGCTGGACCAGATCCTCGGGCACGCCCACGCCGCCTGGTTCGGGCGGCCCGCGATGACCGCCAAGCTCGCGATGCGCTACCGCGCGCCGGTTCCGCTGGCCACCCCGCTGCGGATCGTGGGCCGGGTGCTCGACGGCGACCCGGGGCAGCGGTGGACGTCCTCGGTGGGCACCATCGCCACCGCCGCCGAGCCGGACGTGGTGCTGGTCGAGGCGGAGGGCAACTTCGTGCTGCCCACCGCCGAGCAGGCCCGGCGCCTGTTCGGCGCGATGGAGGAGGAGCAACTGGTCGGCGAGGCGTTCTAGGCGCGGTCCGCGCGGCGGACCCGGGCGGTCCGGGAGCACCGGCACCGCGGGCCGCCGCCGGAGCGCGTCCGTCCCGAGTGGATGGACGGTGCGGCGGGAGCGGGCGGATGCCCGATTCGGCCGATGCCCCGCAGTGCCGCGGCGCGCGACAATCCGCGGTGCGGCACCGCCTCCGGCCGCTGTGGACGGACGGGTGCGGGTCACCGGCACACAGCACGCGGGTTCGAGGAGGAAACCGCATGTATCCAGGTGTTCATGCAGCCACCGCCCCCGATCGTCCGGCCGTGATCATGTCCGGTTCCGGCCGGACGCTGACCTACCGGGAGCTCGACGACCGTTCGCTGCGGCTGGCCGACGTGCTCCGGCGGCGCGGCCTGCGCCGCGGTGACGTGGTCGCGCTGTTCAGCGACAACTGCCCCGAGGTGTCCGAGGTGTACTGGGCGGCGTTGCGCTCCGGGCTCTACGTGTGCGCCGTGAACAGCCACCTCGGCGCCGACGAAGCCGCCTACATCATCGACGATTCCGGCGCGCGGGCGCTGATCAGCTCGGCGGCGCTGGCGGAGGTCGCCGCGGCGCTGCCCGAACGGCTGCCCCGGGTGGAGCTGCTGCTCGCGCACGGCGGTGCGGTCCCCGGCCACGGGGACTACGAGCGGGCGTTGGCGGCGGCCTCCGCGGAGCGACCGGCGCACCAGCCGGCCGGTGCGGACCTGCTGTACTCGTCGGGGACCACCGGTCGTCCCAAGGGGATCAAACCGGCGCTGCCGGACCGCGAGGTCGACGAGCCCGACGAGGGCGGCCTGTCCTCGCTGCTGCAGCAGGCGTTCGGGTTCGGCCCCGGCATGGTGTACCTGTCCCCGGCTCCGGCCTACCACAGCGCACCGCTGCGCTACTGCGGTTCCGTGCAGGCGGTGGGCGGCACCGTGGTGATGATGGAGCGCTTCGACCCGGCGGAGGCGCTGCGCGCCGTCGAGCGCTACCGGGTCACGCACAGCCAGTGGGTGCCGACCATGTTCGTCCGGATGCTCAAGCTCGATCCCGAGGTCCGCGCCCGCCACGACCTGTCCAGCATGCGGGTCGCGGTGCACGCCGCCGCGCCGTGCCCGGTGGACGTCAAGCGGGCGATGATCGACTGGTGGGGCCCGGTGCTGTGGGAGTACTACGCGGCCACCGAGGGCATCGGGATGACGCTGATCGATTCGGCGCGCTGGCTGGACAAGCCCGGTTCGGTCGGCACCGGCCTGCTCGGCGAGCTGCGGATCTGCGACGACGACGGCGCGGAGCTGCCCGCGGGCGAGGTGGGCACCGTCTACTTCGCCCGCGACGAGCTCACCTTCGAATACCTCGGCGACCCGGAGAAGACCCGGTCGGCGCGGCACCCCGAGCACCCGGGCTGGGCCACCGTCGGCGACCTGGGCTACCTGGACGAGGACGGCTACCTGTTCCTCACCGACCGCAAGGCGTTCATGATCATCTCCGGCGGGGTGAACATCTACCCCCAGGAGGTCGAGAACGCCTTGGCGCTGCACCCCGAGGTGGCCGACGTCGCGGTGATCGGGGTGCCCGACGAGGAGATGGGCGAAGCGGTCAAGGCCGTGGTGCGCCCGGCGCCGGGCGCCGAGCCGGGGCCGGAACTGGCCGAGCGCATCCTGCGGCACGTGCGGGACCGGCTGGCGCACTACAAGACGCCGCGCAGCGTGGACTTCGTCGACGCGCTGCCCCGCACCCCTACGGGCAAGCTCGTCAAGGGCGAGCTGAAGAAGCGGTACGCGAGCTGATCGAGAGGACCACCCGTGGCGCAACGTTGGGGCATCACCATCCCGCTGCCGGAACGGCCGCTGGCCGAGCAGCGGGAGCTCATCGCCGCACTGCCGGACCTGGGCTACACCGACGTGTGGTCGGCCGAGGGCGGTGCGGCGGACGCCTTCACCCCGCTGGCCCTGGCCGCCACCTGGGCGCCGGAACTGCGGCTGGGCACCGCGATCGTGCCGGTCTACACCCGGGGTCCGGCGACCTTGGCGATGAGCGCGGCGACGCTGGCCGCGGCGGCACCCGGCCGCTTCGCGCTGGGCGTCGGCACCTCCTCGGACGTGATCGTCGGCAAGTGGAACGGCATCCCGTTCGAGGAACCCTACAAGCGGGTCCGCGACACGGTGCGCTTCCTGCGCGCCGCGTGGACCGGGCAGAAGGTCACCGAGCGCTACGACACCTTCGAGGTCCGCGGCTTCACCGCCGGACTGGTCCCGGACCAGCCGCCGCCGATCCTGATCGCCGCGCTGCGCCCGGGGATGCTCCGGCTGGCCGGCCGGGAGGGCGACGGGGCGATCATCAACTGGCTCTCCGCCGAGGACGTGCGCACCGTGGTGCCGCACGTCCAGCAGGGCGGGACCGGCAAGGAGATCGCGGCCCGGATCTTCGTGATGCCCGACGTCGAGCCGGACACCGCGCGCGGCATCGCTCGCCGGATGATCACCGCCTACCTCAACGTCCCGGTCTACCGGGCGTTCCACGAGTGGCTGGGTCGCGAGCGGCTGGAGCCGATGTGGGCGGCGTGGGAGCGCGGGGAGCGCAAGGAGGCGCTGGCCGCCATCCCGGACGAGGTCGTCGACGAGCTCGTGGTGCACGGCCCCGCCGGCTACTGCCGGGAGCGGGTGCAGCAGTACGTCGACAACGGCGTCACCACGCCGGTGCTCGCCCTGTCCGCCCCGGGGGACCCGGCGGAGGCGATCCGCGCGCTCGGCCTGCGGTAGGAGGCCGCGGCCGGGTGCTCAGGTCAGGCCCTGCGGGGCCTGGCTCAACCCGCCGCCGAGGTGGGTGGTGTCGTTGAAGCGCCGGAGGATCCACTGCGGGCCGGCGAGCACGAGCTGGGACAGCGAACCGTTGTCGGAGCCGAGGAAGGCGAACGGGCGGGAGCCGGTGGCGCGGGCCAGCGCGGCGGCGATGACGCCGCCGTGGGTGAACACCGCGATCCGCTGGTCCGGGTGGTCCCCGTGCAGCCGGTCGAGCGCGGCGGCCACCCGGGCGTCGAACGCCTCGTTGGTCTCCGCGCCCGGGATGACGTCCCACCGCTGCTCGGCGCGCAGCCGCACCGCGACCGGATCGCCTTCGGCGGTCTTGCGCCGCAGCAGGCCGCCTTCCCAACTGCCCAGGTGCACCTCCCGGAGACCGGCCTCCACCCGGGGCTCCACGCCGAGGCGGGCGGCCAGCGGTGCGGCCGTCTCGGCGGTGCGGCGCAGCGTGGTCACGTACAGCGCGTCGAGCCCTTCGCCGGCCAGCCGGTCGGCGACCGCCCGGGCGTGCGCGACGCCGGTGGGCGCGAGTTCGGGATCGCCCTGGCCGTCGACCAGCGAGAACGGCCGGTCCGGCCGGGCCGGGGCGGACTCGCCGTGGCGGATCAGCAGCACCTCGGTCGAGCCGGGCGGTGCGCTGAAGCGGTGCTGCCGGTACTCCACTGCGGACATGGTCGCCTCCGTTCGCGGATCGCGCAGCGCACTTTTCCAGCGTGGCAGCGGGTTTTCAAGCATCCGGCACTTGGGCCCGGACGGCGCCGGGTGATAACTTAACGACTGATCAGGTCCGGCCGAGCACCGGCGCGACCGGTGCCCCGACGATGGGACAGGCGCGACGTGGCGAGTGCGGTGGACGGTGACGAGGCGGAGTCGGTCCTGCTGGAGCGCTCCGGTCCGGTGCTGGCGGTGACGATCAACCGGCCCCGGCGCAAGAACGCGATCGACGGGCCGACCTGGCAGCGGTTGCTGGCGACGTTGCGCGACGCCGGCGCCGACGACGAGGTGCGCGCGCTGGTGCTCACCGGCGCGGGCGGGGACTTCTGCGCCGGGGCCGACCTCGGCTCCGACCGGGGCGAGCGGCACCCGCTGCACCGGATGCACCACATCAACGACATCGCGCTGGCCCTGCACGAACTGGCCAAGCCGGTCGTGGCCAAGGTGCGCGGGGTCGCGGTGGGCGCCGGCTGGAACCTGGCGCTGGGCTGCGACCTGGTCGTCGCCGCGCCGGACGCCCGGTTCTCCCAGATCTTCGCCAAGCGCGGGCTGTCGCTGGACTTCGGCGGTTCCTGGCTGCTGCCCCGGATCGTCGGGATGCAGCAGGCCAAGCGGCTCGCGCTGCTCGGCGACTTCGTGGGTGCCGAGGAGGCGCGCGAGCTCGGCCTGGTCACCTGGGTGAAGCCGGCCGACGAGCTCGACGGGTTCGTCGACGAGCTGGCCGCCCGGCTCGCGCAGGCCCCGCCCATCGCGGTGGCCCAGAACAAGGCGCTGCTGCACGCCGGGGTGCACCAGAGCTACCGCGAGGCGCTGGAGAACGAGGCGCGCGCCCAGACCGTCAACTTCGCCACCGCCGACGCCCCGGCCGCCCGCGAGGCGTTCGTGAACAAGACCGAACCGACCTTCACCGGACGATGGAGCGCGCCGTGAACGAGATCCAGTACGAGGTGGCCGACGGGATCGCGACGATCACGCTGCACCGGCCGGACAAGCTCAACGCCTTCACCCACGTGATGCGGGGTGAGCTGATCGAGGCGTTCGACGCCGCCGACGCCGACGACGAGGTCCGGGTGGTCATCGTGACCGGCGCCGGGCGCGGGTTCTGCGCGGGCGCCGATCTCAGCCACGGCGCGGGCACCTTCGACCACGCCGCCGGCGACGAACGCGCGCGGGCGCGGTGGGAGTCCGGGGAGGTGGACGGGGTGCCCCGCGACGGCGGCGGCACCGTGGCGCTGCGCATCGCGGCCTCCCGCAAGCCGGTGATCGGCGCGATCAACGGCGCGGCGGTGGGCGTCGGGGTGACCATGACGCTGCCGATGGACGTCCGCATCGCGGCGAGCTCGGCCCGGTTCGGTTTCGTCTTCGCCCGGCGCGGGATCATCCCGGAGGCGGCGTCCACCTGGTTCCTGCCCCGGGTGGTGGGCATCTCGCAGGCGATGGAGTGGGTCGCCACCGGCCGGATCTTCAGCGCCGAGGAGGCGTTGTCGGGTCGGCTCGTCTCCCGGGTGGTGCCCGACGAGGAGCTGCTCCCCGCGGCGCGCACGCTGGCCCGGGAGATCGCGGACAACACCTCCGGCGTCTCGGTGGCGGTGGCCCGGCAACTGCTGTGGGGGATGCTCGGCGCCGACGACCCCTGGGAGGCGCACCGGCTCGATTCGCTCGGCATGAACCGGCTCGGTGCGATGGCCGACGCAGCCGAAGGGGTCTCGGCGTTCCTGGAGAAGCGCCCGGCGCGGTTCCCGCTGAGCCCCAGCGCGGACTTCCCGGAGTTCGTGCCGCGGTGGCCGTCGCGCCCCGGCGGGACGTGAGCCGCCGCCGGGGACGGAGCCGACGACGTGCGCTCAGGCCGGGTCGGTGAACCGCGGCGGCCGCCCGGCCATCCCGGACTCGACCGCCTCGACCTGGTTCGGGCTTCCGATCAGCGCGGTGATCTCGCGCTGCTCGGCCTCGTAGCCGGTCGCCAGGTCGACCCGGCCCGCGGTCTCCAGGAGCCGCTTGGCGGCGCGCACCGCCTCCGGGCTCCGCTCGGCGATCTCGGTGGCCAGCGCCAGGGCCGCGGCCCGGGGGTCGGATTCGGTGCGGGTGGCCAGGCCGAGCGCGGCGGCCTCCTCGCCGCTGACCACCCGGGCGGTGTAGGTCAGCTCCTTGGCGACGTCGCGGCCGACGAGCTCCGGCAGCAGCTGGCTGCCGGTCATGTCCGGCACCAGTCCCCAGCGGACCTCCATCACCGACAGCCGGGCGTCCGGGGCGACCAGCCGGATGTCGGCGCCCAGGGCGATCTGCAGGCCGCCGCCGTAGGCGACGCCGTGCATCGCGGCGATCACCGGCACCGGCAGCGCGGTCCACACGTGCGCCGCTTGCTGCCCGCGCGCCCGCGCCGGTCCGATCGGCCGGTCGGTCGCCGGGATGCGCTCGGCCGACCGGGTGCCGTCGGCCATCGCCCGGAAGGCCCCGAAGTCCAGGCCGGCGCAGAACGCCCGGCCGTTGCCGGAGAGCACCACCGCGCGGACCGCCGGTTCCTCGGCCAGGCGCAGTCCGGTGTCGACCAGCGCTTCGAACATCGGCTGGTCCAGCGCGTTGAGCTTGTCCGGGCGGTCCAGCCGGACGTCGGCGACACCGTCGGTGACGGTGCACGACACGCGGGCTTCGGCAGCGCTCACGGCTCCTCCTGCGGGACGGCCGCCGACGATCCGCCCGCGAGGGCGGAATCCGGTGCGACGGCGGGGATTTCGCGCACGCTAAGGCGAGGCGCCCGGTGCGTCAAGCCGCACCCGGGCACCGTCCGCACCCTTGTGCTCGCCGAGCCGACGTGTCTAAGGTCACTGAACGAGCGTTTAGGGGAGGTCCACGTGGACTTCGAGCTTCCGACCGCACTCGTGCACCGGCTGGAACGGCTCGACGCCTTCATCGAAGCCGAGATCCGTCCCTTGCAGGAGCAGGACGACAACCAACGGTTCTTCGACCACCGCAGGGAATTCGCCCGCACCGACGTCGAGGCGGGCGGCACGCCCAGCCGGGAGTGGGAGGAACTGCTCGGCGAGATGTTCCGGCGCGCCGACGCGGCGGGCTGGCTGCGCTACGGGCTCCCCGAATCGGTCGGGGGCTGCGGTGGCGGGAACCTCGACATGGCGGTGATCCGCGATCACCTCGCGGCCCGGGGCCTCGGGCTGCACAACGACCTGCAGAACGAATCCTCCGTGGTGGGCAACTTCCCGGTGGTGCACATGCTGCTGGCCTTCGGCACCGACGCCCAGCGCGCGGAGTTCGTCGAGGGCGTGCTCTCGCGCACCCGGCGGATCGCCTTCGGCCTCACCGAGCCCGACCACGGCAGCGACGCGACCTGGCTGGAGACCACCGCGCAGCGCCGCGGCACCGACTGGGTCCTCAACGGCGTCAAGCGGTTCAACTCCGGGATGCACTCGGCCACGCACGACATCGTGTTCGCCCGGACCTCCGGCCGGCCCGGCGACGCGCGCGGCATCACCGCGTTCCTGGTGCCGACCGACACCGCGGGGTTCTCGGTGGACTTCCACTGGTGGACCTTCAACATGCCCACCGACCACGCCGAGGTGACCCTGCGCGACGTCCGGGTGCCCGCCGAGGCGGTGTTCGGCGAGATCGGCGGCGGGCTGGAGCTGGCGCAGCACTTCGTGCACGAGAACCGGATCCGCCAGGCGGCCTCCGGCGTCGGCGTGGCCCGGCACTGCATCGACCGCAGCGTCGCCTACGCCCGCGAGCGGGTCACCTTCGGGCAGCCGCTGGCCCGCAGGCAGGCGGTGCAGTGGCCGCTGGTGGAACTGCGGACCGACGTCGAGCTGGTGGGCGGTCTGGTGCGCAAGACCGCGTGGGAACTCGACCGCACCCCGCACGCGGAGATCAGCGACCGGGTGTCCATGTGCAACTACCGGGCCAACCGGCTGGCCTGCGAGGCGGCGGACCGCGCGATGCAGGTCCACGGTGGACTCGGCTACACCCGGCACACGCCGTTCGAGCACATCTACCGCCACCACCGCCGCTACCGGATCACGGAGGGTTCCGAGGAGATCCAGATGCGCAAGGTGGCCGGGTACCTGTTCGGTTTCGCGGGGCCCCACCGCACCGGTGGCCGATGAACGCCGACGACCCGGACGAGCTGGCGCGGTCGCTGGGGGCGCGGCTGCACCGGGTGCTCGGCGCCCCGGTGCGGGTCACCGGGCTGGAGCGGGCCAGCGGCGGGGCCAGCCGGGAGACCTGGCTGTTCGCCGCGCGCCCCGAGGGCGCGGGCGGTGCCCGGGAGCTGGTGCTGCGCCGCGATCCGGTGCGCGCACCCCGGCCCGAGGGCATGGCCCGGGAGGCCGCGGCGCTGGCCGCGGCGGCCCGGTCCGGGGTCGCCGTCCCCGAGCTGGTCGACCACGGCACCGATCCGGGCGTGCTCGGGGCGCCGTACCTGATCACCGGGAAGGTCGGCGGGGAGAGCATCGCGCGCCGCCTGCTGCGCGACGAGGAGTACGCCGACGCCCGGCGCGGGCTGGCGCGCGAGCTCGGCAGGCAGGCCGCGCGGGTGCACCGCATCCCGCCGGAGTCGGTGCCCGGTCTGTCCACCGAGGACCCGCTGGAACGGCTGATCGCCGACTACGACGCGCTGGGCGAACCGCTGCCCGCCGTGGAGATCGCCTTCCGCTGGCTGCGCGAGCACCGCCCGCCCGCACCGGAACCCGCGGTGGTGCACGGCGACTTCCGCACCGGCAACCTCCTGGTCGACCGCACCGGGCTGCGCGCCGTGCTGGACTGGGAACTGGTGCACCTCGGCGATCCGGTGGAGGACCTGGGCTGGTTGTGCGTCAAGGCGTGGCGGTTCGGATCCGCTTCGCCGGCAGGCGGTTTCGGTACCCGCGACGAGCTGCTCGACGGCTACGCCGAGGTCGCCGGGCGACGCCCGGACCCGGCGGCGCTGCGCTGGTGGGAGGTGTTCGGCACCGCCCGGTGGGGCGTGATCTGCCGGGCGCAGGCCGAGCGCCACCTCAGCGGGGCGCAACCCTCGGTGGAGCTCGCGGCGATCGGCCGCCGGGTGTGCGAGCAGGAGCACGACCTGCTGGAGGAGCTCGCCATCCCCCGGCCCGCCCCGGTCCCGGAGGCGGTACCGGAAGTGATCTCCGAGCTGCACGGCAGTCCTGCGGCGGCCGACCTCGTCGCGGCGGTGGCCGGGTTCCTCCGCGACGAGGTGCTTCCCGGCCAGCGCGGCCACCTCCGGTTCCAGAGCCGGGTCGCGGCCAACGCGCTCGCCGTCGTCGAGCGGGAGCTGCGGCACGGCGCCGGACCGGACGCCGCGCACCGGGACCGGTTGGCCGCGCTGGGTTTCCCGGGCACCGCGGCGCTGGCCGGGGCGATCCGGCGCGGCGAGGTGCGCGGCGAGGACCCGCGGGTGGCCGAGGCGGTGTGGCGGTCGGTGCTCGACCGCCTCGCGGTGGCCAACCCGCGGCACGGGACCGACCCACGGCAGGGAGGAACGTCATGACCGAGGTCCGCCTGATCGCATCCGGCCTGCTGTTCCCCGAAGGACCGATCGCGATGTCCGACGGGTCCGTCCTGCTGTTGGAGATCAAGCGCGGCACGTTGTCGCGGGTGGCGCCCGACGGGACGGTGTCGGTGGTCGCCGAGTGCGGCGGCGGTCCCAACGGTGCGGCCATCGGCCCCGACGGCGCGGTCTACGTGTGCAACAACGGCGGCTTCGAGTGGCTCGACATCGGGGGCCGGATGGTGCCGGGGCACCAGCCCGCCGACTACATCGGCGGCCGGATCCAGCGGGTCACCGCCGACGGCGCGGTCACCGACCTCTACACCGAGGTCGACGGCCGCGGCCTGCGCGGCCCCAACGACCTCGTCTTCGACGCCCACGGCGGCTTCTACTTCACCGACCTCGGCAAGCGCCGGGAGCGCGAGACCGACCGGGGCGGGCTGTACTACGCGCTGCCGGACGGGTCCCGGATCGCCGAGATCGCCCATCCGCTGACCGAGCCCAACGGCGTCGGGCTCGCGCCGGACGGCTCCCGCGTCTACGTCGCCGAGACCTCCACCGGCCGGGTCTGGTACTGGGACGTGGCGGGGCCGGGCCTGCTGCGCCGGACCGGCCGCGGACCGGCGGGCGCGGCGCTGCTGCACGGCTTCGACGGCTACCAGCTGCTGGACTCGCTCGCGGTGGACGGCGCGGGCAACGTCTGCGTGGCCACGCTGGGCACCGGTGCGATCAGCGTGCTGTCCCCGGAGGGGGAGCTGCTGGAGGTGGTCGCGGTGCCCGAGCACGACTTCCACGTCACCAACATCTGCTTCGGCGGCCCCGACCTGCGCACGGCCTACGTCACCTCGTCGGGCCGCGGGCTGCTCTACGCGGTGCGGTGGCCGAGGCCGGGGCTGGCGCTCCAGCACCAGGCATGAACCGGAGGGGAGGAAGCGCGGTGTCGGAGGAACAGCGGCAACGGCTGGTCGACGAGCTCACCGGTCCGGGCGGGGAGTTCGCGATCGTCGAACGCGAGATCCGGGGCATCCCGATGCGGGTGTACGGCGGACCGCTCGAAACCCTGCGCGACGTGGTCGCCTTCAGCGCGGGGTACGGGGACCGGGACTTCCTGGTCTACGGCGAATCCGACCGGTGCACCTTCGCCGAGCACTTCCGCCGGGTGGCGGGACTGGCCCGGTGCCTGCGCGAGGATTACGGCCTCGGCGCCGGGGACCGGGTGGCCATCGCGATGCGCAACTACCCGGAGTGGGCGCCGATCTTCTGGGCGGTGCAGGCCGCCGGGTTGATCGCGGTGCCGCTCAACGCCTGGTGGAGCGCCGCCGAACTGCGCTTCGGCATCGAGGACTGCGGCGCCCGGCTGATCTTCGCCGACGCCGAGCGGACCGCGCTGCTGGACACCGACGTGCCGGTGGTGGAGGTGCGCGGCGGCGGGTCGCGGCGCGGCGTGCGCGCCTGGGACGAGTTGCTGGCGTCGCTGCCCGGCGACGCCGCGCTGCCGGAGGTGGCCATCGGTCCCGACGACGACGCCACCATCCTCTACACCTCGGGCACCACCGGACGCCCCAAGGGCGCCGTCGGCACGCACCGCAACCACTGCACCAACGTGCTCAACACGGTGGTGGCCCGCCGGGTCGGGGCCGCGCTGGCCAACGGCGGGGAGTTCCCGCCCCCGGCCGGTCCGGACGATCCCCCGGCGGGCGCGCTGCTGACCTTCCCGATCTTCCACATCGCCGGGCTCACCACGCTGTGCTTCGCCACCCTCGCCGGGGTCAAGGTCGCGACGATGTACCGCTGGGACCGGGCGGAGGCGGCCGAGCTGATCGAGCGGGAAGCGCTGACCACGGTGGCGGGCGTGCCGACGGTGGTGCGCGACCTCGTGGAGCACGGCGCCGACCTGTCCCGGCTGGAGGGCGTCAACATGGGCGGCGCGCCGATCCCGCCGGACCTGGTGCGGCGGGTGGGCGCGCTGGGCCCGGTGACCTCGGCGGCCAACGGCTACGGGCTCACCGAGACCACCTCGGCCGTGGTGAGCAACGCGGGGCAGGCCTACCAGGAGCGGCCGGACAGCGTCGGGCGCTGCGCCCCCGGTGCGGACCTGCGGGTCGTCGACCCCGCCACCGGTGCCGACGTCACCGACGGGGAGATCGGCGAGCTGTGGTTCCGGGGGCCCAACGTGGTCCGCGGCTACTGGAACAACCCCGAGGCGACCGCGGCGGCGTTCGTCGACGGCTGGTTCCGCACCGGCGACCTCGGCCACGTCCAGGACGGCTGGGTGCACGTGGTCGACCGGATGAAGGACGTGGTGATCCGCGGCGGGGAGAACGTCTACTGCGCCGAGGTGGAGGCCGCGCTGTTCGAGCACCCCGACGTGGTGGACGCCGCCGTCGTGGGCGTGCCGCACCGCGAGCTCGGCGAGGAGGTGGTGGCGGTGGTGACCGCGCGCTCCGGGTCCGGCGTCGACGCCGCGGCGCTGCGCGCGCACGTCGGGCAGCGGCTGGCCGCGTTCAAGGTGCCCGCGCACGTCGTCTTCCACGCCGGGGAGCTGCCCCGGACCACCACCGGCAAGGTGCTCAAGCGCCGGTTGCGCGAGCAGATCACCGATGCCGTCGCGAGGAGTTGAGATGGAACTGCGCGGGATCGAGCCGGTGGCGGTGACCCGCTGGCTGGCCGAGCACGTGCCGGACCTGGTGCCCCCGGTGGAGTTCGCGCTGATCTCCGGCGGCCGGTCCAACCTCACCTACCGGCTCACCGACGCGGCGGGCTCGGTGCGGGCGCTGCGCCGCCCGCCCACCGGGGGAGTGCTCAGCACCGCGCACGACATGGGCCGCGAGTGGCGGTTCATCTCGGCGCTGGCCGGCACCCCGGTCCCCGTCCCGGAACCGCTGGCCTACTGCGCCGACGCCGCGGTCACCGGCGCGGAGTTCTACGTGATGGGCTACGTCGACGGCACCGTGCTCGTCGACGCCGAGGCCGCCCGGCCCTTCCCGCCGGAGGCCCGCCGCGCCGCGGGGTTCGCGGTGGTGGACTGCCTCGCGGCGCTGCACCGGGTCGAGCCGGACGAGGTGGGGCTCGGGGACGCCGCCCGCCGGGACGGCTACCTGCACCGGCAGCTCCGGCGGTGGCGGCGCCAGGTGCACCAGTCCGGGGCGCCGGACCTCGCGCTGCTCGACGCGGTGCACGACGCGCTGGCCTCCGGCGTGCCGGAGCAGACCACCGGCATCGTGCACGGCGACTTCCGGCCCGGGAACCTGTCCTTCGCCGCCGACGGCGCGGTGCTGGCGGTCTTCGACTGGGAACTGGCCACCCTCGGCGAACCGCTCGCCGACCTGGGCTGGCTGATCTCCACGTGGGCCGAACCGGACGACGCCGCCCCGCCGACCACCCCGGGACCGACCGTCGAACCGGGCTTCCCCCGCAGGCGGGAGCTGGTGGACCGCTACGTCGAGCTGACCGGTCGCGACGTCGCCGACCTGCCCTACTACGTGGCGTTCCAGCGCTGGCGCTCGGCGTGCATCACCGCGGGGGTCCGGGCCCGCTACCAGGCCGGGGTGATGGGCGACGACGGCTACACCGCGCGGGGCGAGGACGCCCGGGAGCGGCGGCAGGCCGAGGCCGCGTGGCGGGCCGTCGAGGAGCTCGGCCTCACCGGCGGTGCGCGGTGACGCGGCGGCCGGTGCGCATCGGCAACTTCTCCGGCTACCTGGGCGACCGGCGCAGCGCCCTCGCCGACGTGCTGGCCGGTGATCCGGTCGACGTGCTGGTCGGCGACTACCTCGCCGAGTTCACCCTCGCGATGCTGGCCTCCCGCCACCGCGCCGACCCGTCGAAGGGGTACGTGGAGTACTTCCTCGACCAGCTCGGGCCGCAGCTCGGCGCGGTGGCCGAGCGGGGCTGCCGGGTGGTGGCCAACGCGGGCGGCTTCCACCCCGCGGGGCTGGCCGAGGCCCTCCGCGCGCTGGCCGCGGCGCGGGGCGTGCGGCTGCGGGTGGCGCACGTGGAAGGTGACGACGTGCTGTCCGAGCTCGACCGGCTGCGGGCCGACGGGCACGCGCTGGCCCACCTCGACACCGGTGCGCCGCTGTCGGACTGGGGCGTGCGGCCGATCGCGGCCAACGCCTACCTTGGCGGGTGGGGGATCGCCGCGGCGCTGCGCGCGGGCGCCGACGTCGTGGTCTGCGGCCGGGTCACCGACGCCTCGCTCACCGCGGGCCCGGCGGCGTGGTGGCACGGGTGGGACCCGGCGGACTGGGACCGGCTGGCCGCCGCGGTCGTCGCCGGGCACGTCGTCGAATGCGGGCCGCACGCCACCGGGGGCAACTTCTCCGGCTTCGCGGCGGTCCCGGGCGCGGTCGAACCGGGGTTCCCGATCGCCGAGATCGCCGCGGACGGCACCGCGGTCATCACCAAGCACGCCGGGCACGGCGGGATGGTCACCGCCGACACGGTGACCGCCCAGCTCGTCTACGAGATCCAGGGACCGAGGTACCTCAACCCCGACGTCACCGCGCACCTCGACTCGGTGCGGCTGCGCACGACCGGACCCGACCGGGTGGAGCTGTCCGGGGTCACCGGGTCACCGCCGCCGCCGACCACGAAGGTCGCCGCGTTCGCTCCGATCGGCCACCAGGTCGTGCACACCCTCTACGCGACCGGGCTGGCGGTCGAGGAGAAGGTCGCCCTGGTCCGGGCGCAGGTGGCGGCGCTGCTCGGCGAGCGGCCCGACGTCGAGGTCGACGTCACCGCGTTGGGCGTTCCCGCGGTGGACCCCCGGACGCAGTGGGAGGCCACCGCGCAGATCCGGGTGATGGCGGCCGGGCCCGATCCCGAACCGCTCGACGACCTCGTCCAGGGGCTCGGCGGGCTCTTCCTGTCCAGCATCCCCGGCTTCTACACCGACACCGCCGCCCGGCAGGCGAGCGCCGCCCGGCCGCGGATCGACTACTGGCCCGCGCTGCTCGCGGTCGAGGCCGTGCCGCACCGGGTGGTGCTCGACGGCGGCGAGCGGCTGGACGTCCCGCCGCCGGCGGCCACCGCCGAGCAGGCCCAGCCGGTGCACCCGGAACCCGGCCCGCCCTCGCCGGGGCCGACCCGCCGGCTGCCGCTGGGCGCGCTCGCGCACGCCCGCAGCGGTGACAAGGGCGGCAACAGCAACGTCGGGCTGTGGGTGCCGGATCCGCGCGCCTGGCCGTGGTTGCGCGACCTGCTCAGCACCGCGGGGTTGCGCCGCCTGATGCCCGAGGCCGCCGATGTCGAGGTGGTCCGCCACGAGTTCCCCGAGCTGCGCGCCGTGCACTTCGTGCTGCGCGGGCTGCTGGGCACCGGCGGGTCGAGCAACCTGCGGGTCGACCCGATCGGCAAGGCGGTCGGGGAGTTCCTGCGGGCGCGCCACGTCGACGTCCCGGTGGACCTGGCGGCTGCGCTCCCGCGGTGAACCCGTCGCGCGCGGCGGGACCTCAGCGGGTGAGCCCGACGATCCGCTCGGCGATGGCGACGTAGCGATCGGCCAGCTCGGCGGGGTTCACGTCACCGTCCGGGTCGTACCACTGCGAGATCGCGTTGCAGGAGGCCTGGATGGCCCGCCGCGCGTCGGTGGCGTGGGCGCAGCCGAACACGCCCCGCGCGATGCCCTCGTCGATGATCTCCTGGAACAACCGGGTGGCCGACTCCCGCAGGTCGGCGAGCCGTTGCGCGTGCGGCTGTTCCAGGTTGCGGATCTCGCGCGCGGCGATGGTGCTCTCCACCCGGCGTCGCACCCGGTAGTCCACCGTGGCCCGGACGATCGCGGCCAACCGCTCCGCCGGATCGTCGCCGCAGGAGCGCAGCGCGGTGTCGCAGGTCTGGAAGTAGTCGTTGACGCTGTCCTCGATGAGCCCGGCGAACAGCTCCTGCTTGCTGGAGTGCCAGTAGTACAGCGCCGACAGGCTCAACCCGGCGCGCTTGGCGATGTCCCGGATGGACGTGCCGTGGTACCCGCGTTCGGCGAAGATCTCCCGCGCGGCGACCGTCAGCGCATCCCCGCCTCGGCCGCGCGGGATGGCGGTGGGGGCCGCGGATTCCGTTGCCACGATCCCAGGATACGGGCTGGGCCGGGAGGCAACGACCGTCGCTCCCCGATGCGGGCACCGCGGTGCTCACCCGGGACCGGTCAACCGCTCCCACACCCCGATCTCGCCCGCCGCCAGCGCTTCCCGGCCCAGCCGCAGCGACCACTCCCGCTCGCTGCCCGCGTCGTCGCGCCACGCCCACAGCTTGCGCGTCCGGTGGTGCAGCGGATGCTCGCGGGTCACGCCCATCGCGCCGTGCAGCTGGTGCGCCGCCGCGGCGACGTCGGTGGCCGCGCCCGCGGCGGTGATCCGGGCCGCCGCGGTCGCCGCGAACGCCTCCTCGGCGGTGCCCCGCTCGTGCGCCGCCACGGCGCGGTCGACGACCGCCGCCACCGCCACCAACCGGACCTGCATCTCGGCCAGCCCGCTCGCCACCGCCTTGATCGCCACCAGCGGACGGCCGAACTGCTCGCGTTCGGTGACGTGCCGCCGGGTGAGCTCGTGGGCACCGCGCGCGGCGCCCAGCAGCGCGGCCGCGTTGAGCACCCCCGCGCGGGCGCGCACCGCCCGGTGCGGTGCGACCTCCGGTGCGGGGGAGCAGGCGTCCGGCCCCGGGCGGATCTCGTCGCGCGGGGCGCCCGCCAGGTCCAGTCCCGGCACCACCTCGGCGGCTGCCGGGTCCACGAACCGCGCCGGGCCGTCGGCGGGCCGGAGCAGGACGCGGTCGGCGTGCCGCCCCCAGGGCACCGCCCGCAGCGATTCCACCGCGACGACCAGTCCCGAGCAGCGCTCGCCCAGCAGCCAGTGGGACAGCGCCGCCTCCACCAGCGGGACCGAGACGCCGCTGGCGGCGGTGGCGCTGATCAGCTCCACCAGGTCGCCCAGCGAGCCGCCGGCCCCGCCCGCGTCCTCCGGCACGCCCACCTGCGGCCAGCCCAGCTCCACCAGGGTGGGCCACACCGGGTGCACCGCGCCTTCCGGTGCCTGCTCGGTGATGCCGCCCAGCACGTCGGCGGCGACGTCGGCGATCAGGGAATCGCGCTCGCTCATCGGCGGGCCTCCTCCTTGGCGAGCAGGGACAGCAGCACTTCGGAGGCACCGCCCCGGATGCCGAAGCCGGGCGAGGCCAGCAGCGCCTCGCCCAGCGGGCTGTCCGGGGCCACCGGATCACCGCCCGCGGCGCGGCGGGCGACGTCCAGCACGTCGCGCTCGAAGGCGGTGCCGAGGTACTTCAGCGTGGCGGCGGCCCGCACCGGGGCGCGGCCCGCGTCGAGCTCCTCGGCCACCCGCACGCACAGCGCGCGGAGCCCGGCCAGCCGGGCGATCAGCTCGCCGATCTCGGCGGCCGCCGTGTCGTCGGCGGTCTCCAGGAGCCCGGCCAGCACCGGGTAGGTGGACAGCACCCGTTCCGGCCCGCCGCGCTCGTGCGCGAGCTGCTCGGTGACCTGCCGCCAGCCCTGGCCGACCTCGCCGATGACCCGGTGCCCGGGGACGAAGACCTCGTCGAGGACCACCTCGTTGAAGTGGTGCGATCCGGCCATGTCGACGATCGGCGAGACCGCGACCCCGGGCGCGGACATGTCGACCACGAATTCGGTGAGCCCGGCGTGCTTGTCCGCCTCGCGCCCGGTGCGGGCCAGCAGGTAGGCGTGCGTGGCCCGGTGGGCGTGGCTGGTCCAGATCTTGCGCCCGGTCACCGACCAGCCGCCGTCGACGGGAGCGGCGGTGGTGCGCACGGCGGCCAGGTCCGATCCCGCGTCCGGTTCGGACATGCCCAGGCAGAAGACGTGGTCGGCGGCGACGATGCCGGGCAGGATCTCGGCGCGCAGCCGGGGTGTGCCGTGCCGGAGGATGGACGGCCCGATCTGCCGGTCGCCGATCCAGTGCGCGGCGACCGGTGCGCCGGCCCGCAGCAGCTCCTCGGTGACCACCAGGCGGGCGAGGTGGGACCGCCCGGCCCCGCCCACCTCGCGCGGCCAGGTCATCCCGATCCAGCCGCGCGCGGCCAGTTCCCGGCTGAACTCGGGGTCGAAGGACCGCAACCAGGCGTCCGGGCGCGGCCGGTAGCGCCCCGCGTCCCGCCAGGTCCGGCACAGTTCCCGGACCTGGTCGCGGAGCTCCTCCGGTGCCGTCACGACACCGCCTCCTCTCGTTCGTCGCGGTCCCGCCTCCGCACCGTTCCGCTCGTGGTCGCTCCCGGGGAGTCGGAGGCGACGAGGTCGGCGGCGACCGCGCCGCCGCGGTGCACGACGAGCGGGTTGATCTCGACCTCGGCGCCGGGTCCGAGCGCCTGCCCGGCGCTGGAGAGCGCGGCGACCGCCGCCGCGGCGGCGGCGACGTCGTGGCCGGGCCGCCCCCGGTGCCCGGCCAGCAGCGGCCAGCAGCGCAGCCGCCGAAGCAGCGCGGTGGCCCCCGCCGGGTCCACCGGGCCGAGCGCGGAGACCACGTCGCGGTGCAGTTCGGTGGCGGTGCCGCCCCACCCCACGGTGACCAGCGGCGGGTAGCCGTGCTCCGCGCCGCGCACGGACACCAGCAGTTCCACCCCGCGGGGCAGCAGCTCCTGGACCAGCACGCCGTCGAGGGCGGCGGCGGGCGCGGCGTCGGTGACGGCGGCGAGCATCGCCCGGGCCGTCGCGGCGGCCTCGCCCGCGGGCACCCCGACCCGCACCCCGCCGACCTCGCTCTTGTGCGCGAGGTCCGCGGACTGGACCTTGAGCACGACGTGCTCGCCGAGCTCCCGGGCCGCGTCGGCGGCCGTCGCCGGGTCGGTGACCAGCGCGCCGCGCGGCCGGGCGATCCCGAGCGCGTCCAGCAGCGCCCCGCCCGCCGCCTCGGTGCGCGCGGCGGCCAGCAGGGGAGCCGTCCCGCGCGGCGCCCCGGTGGCCGCGGGACGTCCGCTGTCGGTGGGCAGCAGCCGGGCGGGCAGCAGCCGGGCGAGCAGCCGCAGCGCCGCCGCGGTGGTCCCGACGACCGGGATGCCGACCTGCCGCAGCGCCGCGGCGGCGGGCGCGATCTCCTCGTGCGAGTACAGCCAGGCGACCGCGTAGGGCTTGCCGGTGCGCGCGGCGGCGGCGCGCACCGATTCCGCGATCTCCACCGCGGCGCGACCGCCGAGGGTGGTGAGCACGACCAGCACCGCGTCGACGTCGGCGTCGTCGGCGACCGCTTCGCAGACCGCGCCGAGCTGCCCGGCGTCGTTGATCACCTGCGCGGTGACGTCGACCGGGTTGGCCGTGCTGCCGAAGTCCGGGATGAGCGGTCGCAGCCGGTCCCGCGTCGGCGCGGCCAAGGCGGGCAGCGCGAGCCCGGCCGACTCGGCGTGGTCGGCGGCGAGCCCGCCCGCGCCGCCGGAGCTGGTGACGACGCCGATCCGGCCGCCGGCGGGGCGCGCGGCGGCGGTCAGCGCCACCGAGGCGTCCAGCAGCTCGTCGAGGTCGTCGGCCCGCACCGCCCCGGATCGCGCGGTGAGCAGGTCGAAGGCGGTGCCCGCGCGCACCATCGCCCCGGTGTGCGAGGCGACCGCGCGTCGGCCGGTGGCCGAGCGGCCGGAGCGCAGCACCGCGACCCGCGTGCCCGTCCCGGCCGCGCGGTCGAGCAGCGCCGCCCACTCCGCGCCGTCGGGAAGTTCCTCCAGGTAGCACGCCAGCACCCGCACGTGCGGATCGGCCAGCAGCGCCCCGGCCGCCTCGGTGGCGGTGACGTCGGCCTGGTTGCCGACGCTGAGCCACGCGGTGAGCCCGACGCCCCGGTCCCGGGCCAGGCCGAGGAAGCTGCCGCCCAGCGCACCGCTCTGCCCGACGTAGGCGATGCCGGAGTCGGCCGGGCTCGCCGCCGAGGCCGCCGCGGTGAAGGTCGCCGTCAGCCCGGTGGGGCGGTGGATCAGCCCCTGGCAGTTCGGGCCCAGCACGCGCACGCCGTGCTGGCGGGCCAGCGCCACCAGCTCCTCCTGGGCCGACCGCCCCGACTCCCCGGTCTCGGCGAACCCGGAGGACAGCACCACCACGGCCCCGGCCCCGGCCCGGCCCGCCGCCTCGACGACGGCGGGCACGCCCGCGGCGGGCACCAGCACCAGCACCAGGTCCACCGGTCCGGGCAGCGCGGCCAGCGACGGGTAGCAGGGCAGGCCCCCGATCTCCCGGTGGCGCGGGTTGATCGGGTAGACCGGGCCGCTGAAGCCGCGCAGGTGATCGGTGAGCCGGGCGGCCATCGCCGAGCGCGGCGAGGCGCCGACGACGGCGACCGAGCGGGGACGCAGCACGCTGTCGAGCGCGGTGTCCACGACCGCCTCACCGCCCCCGGAAGGTGGGCGTGCGCTTGTCCCGGAACGCCGCCATCGCCTCCGCGGAGTCGTCGGTGGACTGCACCACGGCCATGTGCGAGGAGATCAGGTCCAGGGAGGTGCGCAGGTCGGTGCGCGCGGACTGCATGACGGTGCGCTTGATGGCCCGGACCGCCACCGGTGGTGCGTCGGCGAGCCTGCGGGCGAACGCGTAGGTCCGCTCCAGCAGCTCGTCGTCGGGGTAGCGGTAGCTGGCGATGCCGAGCTCCACCGCGGTCCGGGCGTCGATGAAGTCGCCCGTCCACAGCAGTTCGAGGGCCTTGGCGGTGCCGACCAGCCGGGGCAGGTAGTAGCAGCCGCCGTCGCCGGGCACCAAGCCGACCTTGATGTAGCCCTCGGAGAACCGGGCCGATTCCCCGGCGAAGCGGATGTCGCACATCAGCGCCATGTCCATGCCCGCGCCGACGGCCACCCCGCCGACCGCGGCGAGCACCGGCTTGTCGAAGTCCTCCAACGCCAGCGGGACCTGGTGGATGCGTTCGGTGAGCACCTGCTTGTGGTCCAGCACGGTCTTGTCGCCGGAGGTGAAGTCGGCCAGGTCCACCCCCGAGCAGAAGGCGCCCGGAGCCCCGGTGAGGACCAGCACCCGGACCTCGGGGTCGAACCGCGCCGACCGGATCGCCGCGGCCCAGTCGTCGATCATCTCCAGCGTGAAGGCGTTCTTGCGGGCGGGTCGGTTGAGCAGGATGGTGCCCACGCCGTCCGCCGCGGTGTACTCCAGATCGGCCATCTCCCGGCATCCCTTCCGCGGACGTCCTCGCCGGGAGTGAAGCACGTCACCGCGGCGGAAGTCCATGCAAAAGTGCATGCAATCCGAGTCAAGACCCGGGGCGGCGTGCGGGAGCCGGGGTCAGTCCGCCGGCGCGGCGGGGAATCCCGGTGCGGCACCGAGATCGGCGCGGGTGGCGTCGCGGTGGGCGTCCATGATCTCGATCGCGCGTTCGGTCCGGCCGCGCCGCAGCGCGCCGATGAGCTGGCGGTGTTCGCGCACCACGCGCTTGCGGGCCGCCTCGTCGTAGAGGTACACCACCCGGTACACCTCGGTCATCTTCCAGATCCGCTCGATCTCGTCGACGATCAGGTGCAGGCCCGAGCTGCGGAAGATCGCGAAGTGGAAGTCGTGGTTGAGCGCGATCATCCGCTGCACGTCCACCGCCTGCGCGGCCTCGGCGATCCGGTCGTTGAGCGCGCTGAGCTCGGCGAGCGCGTCGGCGCCCGGCCGGGGCAGCTCGCGCAGCACGGCCGCTTCCAGCGCCGTCCGCATCAGGTAGGCCTGCCGCAGCTCCTCGGCGGAGAACCGGGTCACCGCGTAGCCGACGTTGGGGCGGTGCCGGACCACGCCTTCGGCCTCCAGCGCCTTGAGCGCCTCGCGCACCGGTACCCGGCTCACGCCCAGCCGTTCGGCGAGGGCCTCCTGGCGCAGCGGCTGCCCGGGCAGCAGCTCGTGGGAGCGCATCATCCGGCGGATCTGCTCGACGGCGCGGCCCACCGAGTCCGCCGGGCGCCCCGCCCCGCCCGCCGTCACTTCCGCCACCGCCCGTCGCGCACCGTCGCGAGCGTAGTGCACCGGCGGCGTCGGGGAGCACAGTGGACGGAAAGCCCGGTACCTGGCCTTCCGGGCGACGCGCGCCCGGCTGCGCTGCGCCCTCCGCGCCGGAGCGCTATGGTGCGGTTCTCATGGCAGCCTCGGAGCCGGACTTCGCCGACCGGGTGCCGTGGCAGAGCGTGTTCGACCAGGCTGCTGCCGCGATGGCGATCCTCGACTTGCAGGGCGTGTACCTGTACGTCAACGAAGCCATGTGCCGGATGCTCGGCTACACATGCGACGAGCTCTGCGGTCGGGACTACCGCGACGTCACCTACCCGGACGACATCGACCCCGAGGGCCCCACCGAGTCGCGCGGACTGCTGGAGAAGCGCTACCTCCGCGCCGACGGCACCGTCCTGTGGGCCCTGGTGTCGCGCACGTTCGTCCGCGACGAGGACGGCGAGCCGATCTACTTCCTCTCCCAGATCCAGGACATCACCGCGCGTCGGGAGACCGAACTGCTGTGGGCGCGCAGCTTCGCCAACGCCCCGATCGGGATGGCGGTGCTCGACGTCAAGGGCAACTGGATCGAGGTCAACGACGCGCTCTGCTCGATGCTCGGGTACACCCGCGAGGAAATGGTGGGGATGGGCTTCGACGAGGTCACCTACGAGGACGACGAGTCCCAGGGCCTCGCGGCGCTGTCCGCCCTGATGACCGAGGGCCTGGACAGCGCCACCGTGGAGAAGCGCTACCGGCACAAGGACGGCCACCCGATCTGGGTCCTGATCCGCGCCACCGCGGTCCCCGGTGCCGACGGCCGCCCCGCCTTCGTGGTCAGCCAGTACGAGGACATCGGCGAGCAGCGGCTGGTCGACGCCCACCTCGCCCACCTCGCGCTGCACGACCCGCTGACCGGCCTGGCCAACCGGGCGCTGCTGGCCGACCGGCTGGACCACAGCCTCCAGCAGCTCGCCTCCGGGCACGGCGTGCTGGTGGTGCTGCTGGCCGATCTCGACGGCCTCAAACCGGTCAACGACCGCTACGGGCACGCCGTGGGCGATGAGCTCCTGATCGCCGCCGCCCGCGGGCTGGAGGGCGCGGTGCGGGCCGGGGACACCGTGGCGCGCTACGGCGGCGACGAGTTCGTGGTGCTCAGCCTGCTGCCGGACCTGGCGGCGGCCGAGGCGCTGCAGGACCGGGTGGTGCAGCGGCTCAACGCCCGGTCCACCACGCAGGCGGGCGACCCGGTCGACCTCTCCGGCAGCGTCGGGTACGCCACCACCTCCGACCCGCGGGCCTCGCCGGAGGAACTGCTGCACGCCGCCGACCGCGACATGTACCGGCGCAAGCGGCAGCGGCGCCCCGACGAGCGCTGAGCGCCCACCCTGGCGCCGCCGGCGGAGGGCTCAGGCGTCCAGGTCGGCCAGGGCGGAGCTGATCGCCCGGTGGAACGTCGGGTAGGCCAGGATCATGCCGCGCAACCGGGCGAGGGGCACCTCGGCGTGCACCGCCACGGCCAGCGCGCCGACGATCTCACCGCCGCGCGGGCCGGCCACCGTGGCGCCGACCAGCACGCCCCGGTCGGCGTCGGCCACGAGCTTGATGACGCCCTCGCCGCCGACCTGGTGGATCCACCCGCGCGGGGAATCCTCCAGGCGCGTCGTCCCGGTGCGCACCGGCAGCCCGCGCGCCGCGGCCAGCGACTCGGTGAGCCCCACCGTGGCCACCTCCGGGTCGGTGAAGGTCACCGCGGGCATCGCGCGGTAGTCGGCCGGTTCGGTCCCGCGCCCGAGGATGTCGGCCGCGGCGATCGCCGACTGGTAGACCGAGACGTGGGTGAACGCGCCGTGGCCCGTGACGTCCCCGATCGCCCACACCCCGTCGGCGGCGCGCAGGTGTTCGTCGACCGGGATGGTCGCGCCGCTCTCGTCGATGCCCACCGCGCCGACGCCCAGCGCGGCGAGATCGGTCCGCCGGCCGGTGGCGACCAGCAGGTGCTGCGCGGTGAGCTCGGTGCCGTCGTCCAGCTGCATCCGGAACCCCTCGCCGTCGTGGTCGACCCGCTCGGCCGAGGCCCCCTCGCGGACGTCGATGCCGTCCGCGCGCAGCGCCGCGGCCAGCACCTCGGCGGCCTCCGGCTCGCCGGAGCCCAGAATGTGCTCCCCGCGCTCGACCAGGGCGACCCGGCTGCCGAAGCGGGCGAACACCTGCGCGAACTCCAGCCCGACCGGACCCGCGCCGAGGACCAGCAGCGATTCCGGCGCCCGGTCGGTGCGGACGGCTTCCCGGTTGGTCCAGTACGGCGTGTCCGCGAGCCCGTCGACCGGCGGCGCCGTCGGCTCCGTGCCGGGGTTGAGCACGATGCCGCGCCGCGCCCGCAGCACCTGCTCGCCGTCGGCGGTGCGGACCGCGACCTCGCCGGGCGCGGTGATCCGGCCGACGCCGCGCACCAGCCGGGCGCCGTTGCCGGTGAGCCGTTCGGCGGCGGCGGTGTCGTCCCAGTCGGTCGTGGCCTCGTCCCGGATGCGCCGGTGCACGGGGGACCAGTCCGGCGTCACCTCGGTGCTCCCGCCGAGGTCGGGCACGCGGCGCGCCTCGGCGAGCGCGTCGGTGGCGCGCACCATCATCTTCGTCGGCACGCAGGCGTAGTACGGGCACTCGCCGCCGACCAGCCGCGACTCCACGCCGACCACGTCGAGCCCCGCCGTGGCCAGGCGCCCGGCGACGTCCTCGCCGCCCGGTCCGAGCCCGAGGACCACGACGTCGACTTCCGCGTCCATGAGCAGCCTCCCGCTGTCCGCGTCCGGTGGACCGGTCCAGCCCACCACGGGGGCGGGCCCACCCGCATCCGGACGCGCCCGGACGAGGGCTTCCGCCCGCGGCGCGCTCGCGCCGCGGCCGTCAGCCCCGCTCGGCCAGCGCGTCGGCGAGCGCCCGGTGCGCCGCGTCGACGGCCGCCGCGGCGGGCTCCAGCGCGTCGACCGCACCGAGGAAGCCGTGGAACAGGCCGGGGCAGTGCTGCACGGTGGTCGGCACCCCGGCCTGCCGGAGCCGCTGGGCGTAGCGCAGCCCTTCGCTGCACAGCGGGTCGCGCTCGGCGACGACCACGTGCGCCGGGGGCAGCCCGGCGAGGTCCGGCGCCCGCAGCGGGGAGGCCACCGGGTCGTCGCGGTCGGCCACGTCCGGCGCGTAGTGGTCCCAGAACCACACCATGTGCTCGGCGGTCAGCACGCAGTCGTCGGCGCTGTCCAGGTACGACTCGGTGCCGAAGTCGTGGTCGGTCACCGGGTAGATGAGGAGCTGGAATGCCAGGTCCGGGCCGCTGTCCCGGGCGGCGAGCTGGGCGACCACGGCCGCCAGGTTGCCGCCCGCGCTGTCCCCGGCCACCGCGAGCCGGGACGGGTCGCCGTCCAGTTCGGCGGCGTGCTCGGCGGCCCACTGGGTCGCGGCGTAGGCGTCCTCGACGGCGGCCGGGAACCGGTGCTCCGGGGCCAGCCGGTAGTCCACCGAGAGCACGATCGCCGCCGCGGCGTTGGCCAGGGCGCGGGCCGCGCCGTCGTGGGTCTCGAGGTCGCCGAGCACCCAGCCGCCGCCGTGGAAGTAGACCACCACCGGCAGCGCGGCCCCCGGGACGTCCGGCCAGTAGATCCGGACCGGGATCTCGTTGCCCGCCGGGCCAGGGATGCGCAGGTCCTCGACGCGCTTGACCTCCTGGCGGGGCCGGTCGGCCGCCCCGGCGCGCAGGGCCGCCCGCACCTCCTCGGGTTCCAGCGTCGCGGCGCCCGGTTTGGGCAGGGCTTCGCGCAGCAGCGCGGCGATGGGCTCGGCATCCGGGTGCAGCGGCATGGTGTCCTCCTGCGCGTGGCGTGTGCGAGCGATGCAACTAGACCCGAACGTGCGGCGGAATAGGCCGAACCGGCGATGTGCTCCCGAATCCTGGGAGCAGACCGCGCGTGACGCGCATCACCGCGGTCGGCGGGCCGCGCGCTCGGCCGTCCGCCGCACCGGCTCGATCCAGGGGCCATGACCGGCGCGGACGCCGGGCGGACCGGGTCGTACCGCGGTGGTGGGGTCCCCGCGCCCGGGGGCGACCGCGGGTGGGAGCGGACGTGCCCGCGCCCCTACTCTGGGTAGGGACAACGGGTCCGGGCTGTATCGTTCGCCACAGAACCGACGTTGCCCGCAGGTGAAAGGGAACGGTCAATTGAGCACGACGAATGGGCATCGGTCCGCGCCGGTGCCGGGCTCAGGTACCGCGACGGCTGGAGCGGGTGGGGCCGCATCCCGCAAGCTGAACCGGGTGGTGATCCGGTTCGCCGGGGACTCCGGTGACGGGATGCAGCTCACCGGTGATCGCTTCACCTCGGAAGCCGCCGCCTTCGGCAACGACCTCGCGACGCTGCCCAACTTCCCGGCCGAGATCCGGGCGCCCGCCGGGACGCTGCCCGGGGTGTCCAGCTTCCAGCTCCACTTCGCCGACTACGACATCCTCACCCCGGGGGACCGCCCGGACGTGCTGGTGGCGATGAACCCGGCGGCGCTGAAGTCCAACATCGGCGACCTGCCGCACGGCGGGATCCTGATCGTCAACACCGACGAGTTCACCAAGCGCAACCTGTCCAAGGTCGGTTACGACCACGACCCGCTGGACAGCGGTGAGCTGGAGCCCTACGCGGTGCACCGGGTGCCGATGACCAGCCTGACGCAGGGCGCGCTGGAGAGCACCGGGCTGGGCAAGAAGGACGCCGAGCGGTGCAAGAACATGTTCGCGCTCGGCCTGCTGTCGTGGATGTACCACCGGCCGACCGAGGGCACCGAGCGGTTCCTGCGGGAGAAGTTCGCCAAGAAGCCGCAGATCGCCGAGGCCAACGTGCTGGCCTTCCGCACCGGCTGGAACTACGGCGAGACCACCGAGGCGTTCGCGGTCACCTACGAGGTCGCCCCGGCCAAGCTGCCCACCGGCACCTACCGGCAGATCACCGGCAACACCGCCCTGGCCTACGGCATCGTCGGCGCCGGGCAGCGCAGCGGGCTGCCGGTGTTCCTGGGCAGCTACCCGATCACCCCGGCCTCGGACGTGCTGCACGAACTGGCCGGGCTCAAGAACTTCGGCGTCACGACCTTCCAGGCCGAGGACGAGATCGCGGGCATCGGTGCGGCGCTGGGCGCGTCGTTCGGCGGTTCGCTGGGCGTCACCACGACCTCCGGTCCCGGCCTGGCCCTCAAGGCCGAAACGGTGGGGCTCGCGGTCAGCCTGGAACTGCCGCTGATCATCTGCGACATCCAGCGCGGCGGTCCGTCGACCGGGCTGCCCACCAAGACCGAGCAGGCCGACCTGCTGCAGGCCCTCTACGGGCGCAACGGCGAATCGCCGGTGCCGGTGATCGCGCCGAGCTCGCCCGCGGACTGCTTCGCCATCGCCCTGGAGGCGGCGCGGATCGCGCTGACCTACCGGACCCCGGTGCTGCTGCTCTCGGACGGCGCGATCGCCAACGGCTCGGAGCCCTGGCTGGTCCCGGACGTGGACGACCTGCCGGACCTGCGGGTGGACTTCGCCGCCGAGCCCAACGCGACCGACGGCTCAGGGGAGTTCTGGCCCTACGTGCGCGACGAGGAGACGCTGGCCCGGCAGTGGGCGGTGCCCGGCACCCCCGGCCTGGAGCACCGGGTCGGCGGTCTGGAGAAGGCCGACGGCAAGGGCAACATCTCCTACGACCCGGACAACCACGACCGGATGGTCCGGTTGCGGCAGTCGAAGGTCGACGGGATCGACGTGCCCGACATCGAGGTCGACGACCCGGACGGCGACGCCCGGGTGCTGGTGGTGGGCTGGGGGTCCTCGTTCGGGCCGATCGGCGCCGCCTGCCGCCGGGTCCGCGCCGGGGGCCGCTCCGTCGCGCAGGCCCACCTGCGGTACCTCAACCCGATGCCGGGGAATCTCGGCGAGGTGCTCCGGCGTTACGACAAGGTGATCGTGCCGGAGATGAACCTCGGCCAACTGGCGATGCTGCTCCGCGCCCGGTACCTGGTGGACGCGCAGTCCTACACCAAGGTCGCCGGGCTCCCGTTCCGGGCGGAGGAGCTGGAGAACGTGCTCACCGACGTCGTGCAGGGGGTGTCCGCGTGACGACCGCAGACCTGGGCATGCCCGGGACCGGCGGGTTGGCCGGTGTGCCGACCACCGATGCCAAGCAGTCCGCGAAGGAGTTCAAGTCCGACCAGGAGGTCCGCTGGTGCCCGGGGTGCGGCGACTACGTCGTGCTCAACGCGGTGCAGAGCTTCCTGCCCTCGCTCGGGCTCAAGCGCGAGAACATCGTGTTCATCTCGGGCATCGGCTGCTCGTCGCGCTTCCCGTACTACATGAACACCTACGGGATGCACTCGATCCACGGTCGGGCCCCGGCCATCGCGACCGGGCTGGCCACCAGCAGGCCGGACCTGTCGGTGTGGGTGGTCACCGGTGACGGCGACGCGCTGTCGATCGGCGGCAACCACCTGATCCACGCGCTGCGGCGCAACGTCAACCTGAAGATCCTGCTGTTCAACAACCGGATCTACGGCTTGACCAAGGGCCAGTACTCGCCCACCAGCGAGGTCGGCAAGGTCACCAAGTCGACGCCGGTGGGGTCGCTGGACCACCCGTTCAACCCGGTGTCGCTGGCGTTGGGCGCGGAGGCCTCGTTCGTCGGCCGGGTGATCGACTCGGACCGCGCCGGGGTGACCGAGACGCTGCGCGCCGCCGCCGAGCACCGGGGCAGCGCGCTGGTCGAGATCTACCAGAACTGCCCGATCTTCAACGACGGCGCCTTCGACGTGCTCAAGGACGCCGACGAGAAGGCGCGGCGGATCATCCCGCTGCGGCACGGTGAGCCGATCACCTTCGGGCCGGAGGAGTCCCGCTACGCGGTCGTGTCCGACCGGGCCGGCGCGTTGCGGATCGCCAAGCTGTCCGAAGTGGACGAGGCCGACGTGGTGGTGCACGACGCGACCCGCGCCGACCCGTCCTACGCCTTCGCCCTGTCCCGGCTCGGCGGGCAGGACCTGAACCCGACCGTCACCGGGATCTTCCGCGCCGCGCAGCGGCCCACCTACGACGACCTGGCCCGCGATCAGGTCGCCGAGGAGGAGCGGATCTCGCCGCCGGACCTGCAGTCGCTGCTCAACGGCAACGACACCTGGCGGATCTGAGGCCGACCGCGTTCCCCTGGTGAGCGGCGCCCACCGCCCGGTGGGCGCCGCTCACCAGGTCACAGCACGGCTTCGATCAGGTGCGGCCCGGGGTCGGCGTGCGCGCGGCGCAGCGCGTCGAGCAGTTCCTCGCCGGTGCTGACGCGCACCCCGGGCACCCCGAATCCGCGCGCGATCGCCGTCCAGTCCAGGACGGGGCCGGCGAGCCTGGTCATGCTCGTCGCGCCCGGCCCGGGTTCGTCGACCCCGGCGCGCCGGAGCTCGGCCTCCAGGATCCGGTACCGCTGGTTCGCGCAGATCACCGTGGTGACGTCGAGCTCCTCGCGGGCCTGCGTCCACAGCGCCTGCGCGGTGTAGGCGGCGCTGCCGTCGGCCTGGAAGCCGATCACCGCGCGGTCCGGGCAGGCGATCGCGGCGCCGGTGGCCATCGGCATCCCGGAACCGATCGCGCCGCCGGTCAGCGTCAGCTCGGTGTGCGCCGGGGCGCCGGTGGCCGCGGCCGGGTAGGCGCCCCCGGAGGAGACGCCCTCGTTGACCACGATGGCCCCGTCGGGCTGGGTGAGCGCGATCGCCGCGGCCACGGCGGAGGCGTTGAGCGCGCCGCTCGGCGCGGTCGGTCCCGGGCGCGGGGGAGCGGTCGGCGCGGTCGCGGCGGCGCCTGCGGCCTCGGCCAGCGCGCGCAGCGCCCCGCGCACGTCGTCGCCCTTGTCCGCCAGCGGGTGCACCGCGGTGCCGTCCGGCACCGGGAAGCTGGGCAGGCCCTGGTAGCCGAAGAAGGCCACCGGGGTGCCGGTGCCCACGAGCACCAGGTCGCTGAAGCCGTCCAGCGCGTCGAGCACGTCCTCCGGGAAGTACGGCACCGAGCGCACCGCCGGGATGTCCGGTCCGCGCTCCAACCGGGCGGGGGAGCGCTCGGCGAAGACCTCCGCACCGACCGCGGCGGCGATCCGCGCGGCGGTGCGCAGCCCCTCGCCGTCCAGCGCGTCACCGCCGAGCAGCAGCGCGGGCCGGGCCGCGCCGGCGAGCAGCTTGGCGACCTCCTCGATCCGCTCGGGCGCCACCGCGGGCGGGGCGGGCGGCTCGGGCACCGCGGCCTCGACACCGCCGTCGCTCCACATGTGGTCGGCGGCGCAGATCAGGGTGGCGGGCATCCGGTCCCGCAGCGCGGCCTGCCGGGCCGCCGCGAACTCCTCGGCGGCCCGCGCCGCGGAGGTGGTGCGGCCCACCCAGCCCGAGACCGGGGCGGCGAGCGAGTCGATGTCGCTGGCCAGCGGGGCGTCCGCGGCCTGGTGCCAGCTCGCGTGCTCGCCGATGAGGTTGACCAGCGGGGTGCGCCCGCGCCGGGCGTTGTGCAGGTTCGCGATCCCGTTGGCGAACCCGGGACCGAGGTGCAGCAGGGTGAGCGCGGGCACGCCCGCCATCCGGGTGTAGCCGTCGGCCGCGCCGGTCACCACGCCCTCGGCCAGGGCCAGGACCGGCCGGATGCCGGTCGTCGCGTCGAAGGCTTCGACCAGGGCCATCTCGGTGGTGCCGGGATTGGCGAAGCAGACCCGCATCCCGGCCGCCGCCGCGGTGCTCAGCACGCTCTCGGAACCCTTCACGCGCTACTCCTGTCGTGCGTCGCGGAACCCGCCGATCGGGCGGGATCTGTGCTCGCCCATGCTCTCCGCCGCCTGCCCGCGAGGCAAGGATCCGGGGCCCGGTACCGTGGAAGGGGTGCGAGCTCTGAAGTCCGGACGCCGTGTTCCCGGCCGACGTGCCCTGGTGACCGCCGCGGTGCTGTCCGCCGTCGCGTTGGCCGGGTGCGCTGCGCCGCCACCTCCGCCGGCGCCCGCTCCGCCCCCGCCGCCCCCCGCGGCCGAGGCCGAACCCGCGCTGTCCGAGCAGGATTCCCCGGTGATCACCCGCGAACTGGTGCACTCCGACATCCAGGACCGCGAGGTGGAGCTCTACGTCGCGCGCCCGACCGGGACCGAGGACGTCGAGGACCTGCCGGTCGTGCTCTACCTGCACGGCCGCGACGGGGTGAACCCGACGCCGATCCCGTACGACACGCTGGCGTCGCTGGAGCGCCTGCACCGCGACGGTGCCGTCCCGCCGTTCGCGCTCGCCGTGGTCGACGGCGGGTACAACCCGTACTGGCACGGCGACCTGTCCCGGGTGCTGCACGAGGAGCTCCCGGGGTGGCTGTCCGACCGCGGTCTCGGCGGACCGGAGGGCTTGCCCTACGCGGTGGCCGGGATATCGACCGGTGGTTTCGGCGCGCTGAACTACGCCGCGGACCGCAACCTGGCGGGTCGGCCCGTCTCCGCGGTGGCCGGTCTCGCGCCCGCGCTCCCCATCACCTGGGAGCACATGCGGGAGAAGCAGGCCTTCAGCACCGAGCAGGAGTGGGTGCGGACCGATCCGCTGCAGCGGCTCGCGGACCTCGGCGACGTGCCGGTCGGGCTGTGGGTCGGCGACGCCGACCCGTTCCTGCCGGGCGCCGAGGAACTCGCCGCGCGGTACGAGCACACCCCGGTGTTCTCGGTGCTGCCGGGCGGCCACGACGGGAGCGTCTTCGAGGTCGTCGGCGAGGACATGATCCGCTTCCTCGCCGCGGGCCTGCCGGTGGACCACTGACCGGCGCCCCGGGCCGGTTCGCGTCCCCGGTGCCCCGGGCCGGTTCGTTTCGGCCGGTGTCAGCCCTGGTGCGCCAGCAGGTGTTCCAGCAGCATCCGGGACAGCGCTTCCGGTGCCTGCTCCGGGATCCAGTGCGTGACGTCCTCCAGCATCTCGAACCGGTACGGCCCGGTGACGTGGTCGGCGGTGGCCAGCGCCGCGGTGGAGCCGATGGCCACGTCCTCGGTGCTCCAGACGTAGAGCGTGGGCACCGCGATCGGGCCGATCCGCCCGCCGCCGTAGCGCATCGCGCGGTACCAGTTCAGCGCGGCGGTCAGCGCACCGGGCTCGGAGAGCCGCTGGACGTAGTCGTCGACGTGGTGCTGCGGGACGGCGCCGCCGTAGATGCCGCGCAGCGCGCGGGCGCCGTCGTCGAGCAGGGTCCGCTCGGCACCGGCGGTGCGGAACACCCGCATGTAGGCCGAGCGCTGCTGCTGGTCCTCGTCGCCGCGGACGGCGTCGCCGAACGGGTCCGGGTGCGGCACGGACACCGCCGTCAGCGTCCGGACCCGGTCCGGGTGCGCGGCGGCGGTCGCCCACGCCACCGCGGCGCCCCAGTCGTGGCCCACCAGGTCGAAGCGGTCCCAGCCGAGGTGCCCGGCGATGCTCAGCACGTCGCCGACGAGCTCCTCCATCCGGTAGTCGAGCACCTGCTCCGGCCGCACGCCGGGGGAGTAGCCGCGCTGGTCCGGTGCGACGGCGTGGCATTCGGCGCCGCCGAGCACGGCGAGCTGCTCGGTCCACTGCTGCGCGGCCTCCGGGAAGCCGTGCAGCAGCAGCACCGGGCGCCCGTCCTGCGGCCCGGCGCTCAGCGCGTCGAAGGTGCCTGCGGGCGTGGGGATCTGGATGTGTTCGGCCACCCGGCCACTGTAGTGCGCGCCGGGCCGCCGGGCCGACGCCGGCGAGCCGCTCAGCCCAGCGCGCGGTAGCGCCAGCGGGCCCGGTGCCGCTCGCCGGGTCGCAGCACCACCAGCCCGTCGCCGGTGACGAACGCGTTCGGCGCGCAGGTCATCGGCTCGACGGTGATGCCCTGCCGCGCCGGGCGCTCGCCCTCCGGGCTGTCGTCGGTGTAGACCTGCAGGTAGCCGTGCGCCCGGTCCACCCGCAGCTCGACGTCGACGCCGCCCGGCCGCCGCATCCGCACCACCGCCTCGCCGTCCCGCTCCCGGTCCAGATCGGTGAACGCGGTGTCCATCGTGGTCGCCCCGATCCGCCGGGCGGTGCGGAAGTCGTACCCGGTGCCCGCGACCGGTGCGGTGCCGACCGGGATCAGCCGGTCGTCGGTGCGGTAGTAGGTGCGGGCGGGCAGCTCCAGCACCACGTCGTCGATGCGGTCGGTCGCGGCCGCGACGTAGGTGTGGTTGGCGGTGCCGTAGGGCGCCGGGGTCCGGCCGGTGTTGCGGGCCGTCACGGTGGCCCGCACCCCGTCGTCGTCCACCGCGTACTCGGCCTCGAACACCATCGGGAACGGGTACCCGTAGTGCGGCGGCAGCGCGTAGCGCAGCACCACGCGGTCGCGCCGGTGGTGCACCGGTTCCCACTCGACGAAGTTCATCAGCCCGTGCAGCGCGGTGTCCCGGGACGGCTCCGTGATCGGCACCTGCCAGGTCCGCCCGCCGAAGGAGTAGCGGCCCCGGTCGATCCGGTTGGGCCACGGCAGGATCGTCTTGCCCCGGTAGCCCTCGCCGGGATCGTCCGGCCCGTGGGTCAGCAGCACCTCCTCGCCGTCCACCTGCCACGACAGCAGGGTCGCCGCCACCCCGGCGACCACCACGCGGTGCCGGCCGGCGCGCAGCTCGTGGAGCCGTCCGACGGCGGTCCCGGACGGCGGCGGCTCCGGTGCGGCCTGGGCGGGTGCCGCGGTCGCGACACCGGCCGCGGTCAGCGCCGTGGTCAGCGCGGTGCGCCTGCTGATGGGGCTCATGGGGTGCCCTCCTCGATCACGGCGCGGTTGTGCGCCCGGGTGGTGGCCGGGTCGGGTTTGAGCACCCGGCGGTCGTAGGTGAGCAATCCGTTCACCTCGTTCTCCACGTCGGTGAGCTGGGTGTAGATCGCGGCGCTGATCCCGCGGTCGCGGACCGCGTCGAGGAGTTCCCGGCTGACCTCGCCGTAGCGGCGGGTCAGCTCGGCGCGGCTGGTGGTCATCTCGTAGGCGTTGGTCTCCCCGGGCCACAGGTGCCCTTCTTCGGCGAGGCCGAGACCGCCGTACTCCCCGTCGACCGAGGCGCGTCCACCGGTCACCTCGGGGCGGCCGGGACCGACGTAGGTGTGGTCGTCGTAGATGTCCCCGGCGCCGGTGTCGGGCAGGGAGTAGCAGCAGTTCACCCCGCTGCTGATGTCGATCAGCCGGGTCGGGTCCGCGGCGCGGACCAGTTCGGCGATCGCGGCCGTCCCGAACTCGCCCCAGCCCTCGTTGAACGGCACCCAGACGACCACCGAGGGGGAGTTGCGGAGCTGGTCGACGAGGTCGAGCTGTTCGGCGCGGAAGTGCGCCCGCGCCTCCGGACCGGGCGGCGGGTTGCTGCCCGGCTCGTCGGCCAGGTCGATGGGCAGCGACGGCATGTCCTGCCACACCAGCAGGCCGAGCCGGTCGGCCCAGTGGTACCAGCGCGCCGGTTCCACCTTGACGTGCTTGCGAACGGTGTTGAACCCGAGGCGCTTGGTCTGCTCCAGGTCGGACCGCAGCGCCTCGTCGGTCGGCGCGGTGTGGATGCCGTCCGGCCAGTAGCCCTGGTCCAGCGGCCCGTGCTGGAACAGGATCCGGCCGTTGAGCCCCAGCCGCGGCCGGCCCCGCGCGTCCGCGACGAGCTGGACCGAGCGCAGTCCGGCGTAGCTGCCGACCTCGTCCACCGGGGCGGCGTCGTCCAGCAGCCGCACGGTGAAGTCGTAGAGGTGCGGGTCGTCCGGGCTCCACAGCCGGGGCGGGCCCACGGGCAGCCGCAGCGGCCGGTCGGCCGGTCCGGTGGCGCGGGCGACCTCGCGGCCGTCGGCGTCGGTGACCACGGCCTGCACCCGGAGCGCGCCCGGACCGGCGGTGCGCGCGGTGAGCTCGAAGCCGCCGCCGGGCACGTCCGGGACGATCGCCAGCGAGGTGATGTGCTGCTCCGGCACCGGTTCCAGCCACACCGTCTGCCAGATGCCGGACGCGCCGGTGTAGAGGATGCCGCCGGGGTCGTCGCGCTGCTTGCCGACCGGGTGGGGGCCGCGCTCGTTGCGGTCCTCGACGGCCACCACCAGCTCCTGCCGCCGACCGGGGCGCAGCGCGTCGGTGATGTCGGCGCTGAAGGCGGTGCAACCGCCTTCGTGGACCGCGACCTCGCGGCCGTTGACCGAGACCTCGGCGCGCTGGTCCACCGCGCCGAAGTGCAGCAGCACCCGGTCGCCGGACCAGTCCCGGGGCACGGCGAACTCCCGGCGGTAGAGCATGTGGTCGTCGTGGCGCCGGATCCCGGACAGCGCCGATTCCGGCGGGTAGGGGACGAGGATCCGTTCGTCGGTGCGGGTCGGGCGCTGCGCGCCGCCCGCGTAGTCCCACAGCCCGTTGAGGTTGCGCCACCGCGGCCGGGTCAGCTGCGGGCGCGGGTACTCCGGCAGGGCGTTGTCCGGACCGACCTGGTCGGTCCAGGGGGTCGACAGCGGCGGTGCTGCGGGGCGCCACGGCTCGGCGGCGCCTGCGGCCGGAGCCCCGGTCGCCGCGGCGCCCCGGGCGGTGGCGGCCAGGGCCGTGGCGAGCAGGGCGGTGGCGGGCAGGGCCGGCGGCGAGGTGCGACGGCGCAACGGCGGCCTCCCGGGACGAGAGCGGTGGAGCGGCGCGAAATCACCACAGGACAACAACAGTGACCAGAAACGCACGCACAGTCAACGCCGGTGGATCAACGCCCGCAATTCGGAGCAGTCTGATGGAACCGGACGGGGGCGTCCGGCTACGTTGTGGCGGGCATCGCCGCCGACACCAGGAGGATGGGGACGTGACCGCTGTTCCGGGAGCCCACGACGCCGCGACACCGGGCGAGGCGTTCCGCTCGGCCCGCGACTTCCTGCTGCGCCACCGCGAGGACTACGACACCGCCCGCCGCGAGTTCCGGTGGCCCGCGCCGGAACGGTTCAACTGGGCCCTGGACTGGTTCGACACCATCGGCGAGCGCCACGACCGCACGGCGCTGTGGATCGTCGACGAGGACGGATCGGAGCAGCGGCTGTCGTTCCGCGACCTGACCCGGCGCTCGAACCAGGTCGCCAACTGGTTGCGGGAGCTCGGCGTCGGCCGCGGCGACCGGATGATCCTCATGCTGGGCAACCAGGTCGAGCTGTGGGAGACCGTGCTGGCCGCGATCAAGCTCGGGGCGGTGATCATCCCGGCGACCACGCTGCTCGGGCCGATCGACCTGCGCGACCGGGTGGACCGCGGCCGGGTGCGGCACGTGGTGACCACCGCCGCCGACGCCCCGAAGTTCGACGACGTGCCGGGCGACTACACCCGGATCGCGGTCGGCGGGCCGGTGCCCGGCTGGCGGCACTACGCCGACAACGCCGCCGCGGCGACCGATTTCAGCCCGGACGGGCCGACCCGGGCGGACGAGGCGATGCTGCTCTACTTCACCTCGGGGACCACGGCGCAGCCCAAGCTCGTCGAGCACACCCACGCCTCCTACCCGATCGGGCACCTGTCCACGATGTACTGGATCGGGCTGGAACCCGGGGACGTGCACCTCAACATCTCCTCGCCGGGCTGGGCCAAGCACGCCTGGAGCAACCTGTTCGCGCCGTGGAACGCCGAGGCGACGGTGTTCATCCACAACTACACCCGGTTCGACGCCGCCGCGCTGCTCGAGCAGGTGGAGCGCTGCGGGGTCACCAGCTTCTGCGCCCCGCCGACGGTGTGGCGGATGCTCATCCAGGCCGACCTCAGCGGGCTGTCCCGGCCGCCGGCCAAGGTGGTCGGCGCGGGGGAGCCGCTCAACCCGGAGATCATCGAGCAGGTCCGGCGCGCCTGGGGCGTGACCATCCGGGACGGCTTCGGCCAGACCGAGACCAGCGTCCAGGTCGCCAACACCCCGGGCCAGCCGGTCCAGCCCGGGTCCATGGGCCGCCCGCTGCCCGGCTTCGACGTCGTGCTGCTCGACCCGGTCACCGGCGAACCGGCCGACGAGGGCGAGATCTGCCTGTCCCTGGAACCTCGCCCGGTCGGGCTGATGACCGGCTACGCCGACGACGACGAGCGCACCGCCGAGGTGACCCGGGGCGGCTACTACCACACCGGTGACGTGGGATCGCGGGACGCGGCGGGCTGCCTCACCTACGTCGGCCGCACCGACGACGTGTTCAAGGCCTCGGACTACCGGATCTCCCCGTTCGAGCTGGAGAGCGCGCTGCTGGAGCACGAGGCGGTCGCGGAGGCCGCCGTGGTGCCCGCGCCGGACGCGATCCGGCTCGCCGTGCCCAAGGCCTACGTGGTGCTGGTGGCCGGGTACGAGCCGAGCCGGAGCACGGCGCTGTCCATCCTGCGCTTCGCCCGCGAGCACCTCGCGCCGTACAAGCGGGTGCGGCGGCTGGAGTTCGCGGACCTGCCCAAGACGATCTCGGGCAAGATCCGGCGCGTCGAGCTGCGCGCTCGGGAGCAGGAGCAGGGCCCGCACGCGGCCGGGTTCGGCGGCGAGTTCCGCGAGGAGGACTTCCCGGAGCTCCGGAGCTGACCGCTCCCCCGAGGGCGGCGGGGCCGCCGTCCTCCGGGGCCGCCGTCCTCAGGGGGCGGTGCGCGACACCACCGGTGTCACGTGCCACACTGGTGCGTGATCGGTTCAGCGCGCCGCGGCCGGGTACCCGGCGGGCGGACTGGACCGCCGCGCGAGGAACGGGGCGCTGATGCGGGCGACGGGCGAAGCGGGGCCGCCGGTACCGCCGGACGGTGCTCCCTCGCGATGGCCCGGGCCCCCCGATCGGGTGGCGCACGGCGGCGGTACCGCGATCCGGGGCGAAGAACTCGCCGAAAATCCTGGCGCCGGGCGGAGGTGGATCGTAACATCCGATCTCCGCTCGTCGATGCAACGACTGGGGGCGGAGAAGCCCCGCTCCCCGCGCTCCCCCCGAAATCATCGAATTCTCAGGTTCCCGCTGTTGCCCCGAGTGCGGTTGATGTGGTAAACGCTTGCGCGCGAGTGTACACAACTCGACGATTTTCTGCACTCTCACGATCGTTACGCGCATTCAAATGCCCTAGAATTTGCGCAGGTAGCAGCGCATTTATTCACCCAGGGTGATCGGGGGAATCACGCAATCATCGTATTCCGGTGATGGTTGTCACACGTTCGTACGCTTGCTTCAGGATCTTCTTCGCCTAGGTTGGTTAAGCGACGCAGGAATTCGCGTCGAACCGGGATGGCAAAGGTGCCGACCTGGTTCGTGACGGGTGCTGGTGTGTGGCCTGAGCATTTCTCGGCCGCCCTCGCCTGTCATGGGCGTTGCCTTTTTGTGCATGGCGACCCGGCACGGCCACGGGACCAACTCGGGGCACGGATTAGCGCGACCCCGGGCCGGCGGTGGCGCATGACCAACGTGAGTGGTGGGAGTGAAGTATGGCCAAGAGCGTGGACGACCTAGCCTCGAGCGACAGCCCTGGATCTCCGGATACCGCCGATCTGGTGCGTCGCGAAGAGCAGGTGTTCGGCGACAATCCGTTGGAAGTGCGCGAATCTGATCACTACACGCACGAGTACGTCGGCGGATTCGTGGAAAAATGGGATGACCTGATCGACTGGAAGAAGCGCTACGAGAGCGAGGGCACCTTCTTCATCGATCAGCTCAAGGCCCGCGGGGTGCGCTCCGTGCTCGACGCGGCCACCGGCACCGGGTTCCACTCGGTCCGGCTGCTGGAGGAGGGCTTCGAGACGGTCAGCGCGGACGGCAGCCCGCAGATGCTGGCCAAGGCGTTCAGCAACGGGCTGACCTACGGCGGGCACATCCTCCGGGTCGTCAACGCCGACTGGCGCTGGCTCAACCGCGACGTGCACGGCGAGTACGACGCGATCGTCTGCCTCGGGAACTCCTTCACCCATCTGTTCTCCGAGCGCGACCGGCGCAAGGCCCTGGCCGAGTTCTACGCGATGCTCAAGCACGACGGTGTCCTGATCGTCGACCAGCGCAACTACGACTCGATCCTGGACAGCGGATTCAGCTCCAAGCACACCTACTACTACGCGGGTGAGGACGTTTCCGCCGAGCCGGATTACGTCGACGAAGGGCTGGCCCGGTTCAAGTACACCTTCCCGGACAAGTCCGAGTTCTACCTCAACATGTATCCGCTGCGGAAGAATTACGTGCGGCGGCTGATGCGCGAGGTCGGTTTCCAGCGGATCGACACCTACGGTGATTTCCAGGAGACCTACCACGACGCCGAACCGGACTTCTTCATCCACGTCGCCGAGAAGCGGTACCGGCCGGACGAAGAATTGGCGGACGTCTACTCGAACGCCGTGCACACCGCGCGGGATTACTACAATTCTGAGGACGCGGACAACTTCTACTACCACGTCTGGGGCGGCAACGACATCCACGTCGGCCTCTACCGGGGCGAGGGCGAGGAGATCGACGCCGCCTCCCGCCGCACCGTGGAGCGGATGGCGGGCAAGGTGGAGATCACGCCGGAAACCCGAATTCTGGACATCGGTTCCGGATACGGCGGCGCCGCCCGCTACCTGGCGGCCACCTACGGCTGCAAGGTTTCCTGCCTGAACCTCAGCGAGGTGGAGAACGCCCGCAACGTCGAGTTCAACCGCGAAGCCGGGCTCGACGAACTGATCGAGGTCAAGGACGGTTCCTTCGAGGACATCCCATTCCAGGACAACGCCTTCGACATCGTCTGGTCGCAGGACGCGATCCTGCACAGCGGTGACCGGGAGCGCGTCCTGGAGGAGGTCACCCGGGTGCTCAGGCCGGGCGGGTCGTTCCTGTTCACCGACCCGATGGCCGCCGACCACGCGCGGAAGAAGGACCTGGGGCCGATCCTGGACCGGTTGCACCTCGACAGCATGGGGTCGCCCGGCTTCTACCGGCGCGAGCTGGCCCGGCTGGGCCTCCAGTCGGTGGACTTCGACGACCTCAGCGAGTACTTGCCCGTGCACTACGGGCGGGTTCTGGAGGTCCTGGAGGCCAAGGAGGGCGAACTGGCGAGCAAGATCAGCGAGGACTACCGGGCCAGGATGAAGGTCGGGCTGCGCAACTGGGTCGAGGCCGGGCAGGCCGGGAGCCTGGCGTGGGGCATCATCCACGCCCGTGCGTGAAGCCGTCGGCGTGATGAGCAAGGATCGAACCTGCAGCAGGTGAGTGAGGAGCAGTCGTGAGTGAGATCAACCGCAGGTTGTTCACCAGTGAATCGGTGACCGAAGGCCACCCGGACAAGATCTGCGACGCGATCAGCGACGCGGTGCTGGACGCGCTGTTGGCCCAGGACCCGCGGTCCCGCGTGGCGGTGGAGACCATGGTGACCACCGGTCAGGTGCACGTGGCCGGTGAGGTGACCACCGACGCCTACGCCGACATCCCGACGATCGTCCGGGACAAGATCCTGGAGATCGGCTACGACTCCTCGGCGAAGGGCTTCGACGGGGCGTCCTGCGGCGTCAACATCGCGATCGGGTCGCAGTCCCCGGACATCGCGCAGGGCGTGGACACCGCGCACGAGTCGCGGGTCGAGGGCGTGATCGACGAGATCGCCAAGCAGGGCGCCGGTGACCAGGGCCTCATGTTCGGCTACGCCTGCACCGACACCGACGAGCTGATGCCGCTGCCGATCGCGCTGGCGCACCGCCTGTCGCGGCGGCTGACCCGGGTGCGCAAGGACGGCACGCTGCCGTACCTGCGCGCCGACGGCAAGACCCAGGTGACCATCGAGTACGCCGGTGACCAGCCGGTGCGGCTGGACACGGCCGTGCTGTCCACCCAGCACGCCGAGGAGATCGACCTCGACGCGACGCTGACCAAGGACATCCGGGAGAAGGTCATCGACCCGGAGATCCAGCGGGTCGGCCTGGAGACCTCCGACACCCGCATCCTGGTGAACCCGACGGGCCGGTTCGTGGTCGGGGGCCCGATGGGTGACGCGGGTCTGACGGGGCGGAAGATCATCGTGGACACCTACGGCGGGATGGCGCGGCACGGTGGTGGCGCGTTCTCCGGCAAGGACCCGTCGAAGGTGGACCGGTCGGCGGCGTACGCGATGCGCTGGGTGGCCAAGAACGCGGTGGCCGCGGGGCTGGCGGGCCGGATCGAGGTGCAGGTCGCGTACGCGATCGGCAAGGCGGCTCCGGTGGGCCTGTTCGTGGAGACCTTCGGGACCGAGAACGTGGACCCGGTGAAGATCCAGGCGGCGATCAACGAGGTCTTCGACCTGCGCCCGGCCGCGATCGTGCGGGACCTGGACCTGCTGCGGCCGATCTACGCGCAGACGGCGGCCTACGGCCACTTCGGCCGCGCCGACGTGGACCTGCCGTGGGAGCGCACCGACCGCGCCGACGCGCTCAAGAGCGCGGCGGGCATCTGACGGTCCGCACGGCCATCCATCGGACCGCGGGGCGTGGCGCGCCGCGCCCCGCGGTCCGATGTCGGACATCCCGACGCCAAGATGAAGCCCCGAGGGCGGCTCCGGTGCGGAGCGCCCCGTGTGAAGGAGAGAGCAGTGCGGATTGCGGTGACCGGCTCGATCGCCACCGACCATCTGATGTCCTACCCCGGCAGGTTCGCGGAGCAGTTCGTCGCCGACCGCCTCGACCAGGTCTCGCTGTCGTTCCTGGTCGACGAGCTGGAGGTGCGCCGGGGCGGGATCGCGGCCAACATCACCTTCGGCCTCGGCCAGCTCGGGGTGACCTCGACGCTGGTCGGTTCGGTCGGTAGCGACTTCGACGAGTACCGGGCGTGGCTGGACCGCCACGGAGTCGACACCGGGTCGGTGCACGTCTCCGGCACCAAGCAGACCTCGCGGTTCGTGTGCACCACCGACGCCGACCAGAACCAGATCGCCTCGTTCTACGCCGGGGCGATGTCGGAGTCCCGGGAGATCGAGCTGCAGCCGATCGCCGAGCGCCTCGGCGGGCTGGACGTGGTGGTCATCTCGGCCAACGACCCCGAGGCGATGGTCCGCCACACCCAGGAGTGCCGGGACCGCGGCTACCGCTTCCTCGCCGACCCGGGCCAGCAGCTCGCCCGGATGGACGGCGAGTCGATCAAGTCCCTCGTTGGCGGCGCCGAGTTCCTGTTCACCAACGAGTACGAGCACGGCCTGCTGCTCAAGAGCACCGGGTGGACCCACGAGGAGGTCCTCCAGCGCGTCGGGAAGTGGTTCACCTCACTCGGCCCGAAGGGCGTGCGGGTCGAGGCGGCCGGAGAGCCCACACTGGTCGTGGAGCCGCCGAAGGAGAAGCAGAAAGGCGACCCGACGGGTGTCGGTGACGCGCTGCGCGCCGGCTTCCTGGCCGGGCTCTCCCACGATCTGGGAATCGAGCGGTCGCTGCAGCTCGGCTGCACGCTCGCGACGGTATCCCTGGAGACCGACGGTCCGCAGGAGTACGAGGTGGACCGGGAACCGTTCCTCGCCCGCTTCGCCGAGGCCTACGGCGACGCCGCGGTGGCTGAGGTCGGCCCGAAGCTTCGCTGAGACGGGGGAGAGGCAGACAGCGTCATGGCAGATCGGCAGAACGACCCCAGCGGTTTCCTCGCCGCGATCGACGAGCGGGTGCTCGTCGCGGACGGCGGGATGGGGACCGCGTTGCAGGCCTACGACCTCACGTTGGACGACTTCGCCAACCTGGAGGGCTGCAACGAGATCCTCAACGAGACCCGGCCCGACGTGGTCTCCGGCGTGTACCGGGGCTACCTGGAGGCCGGCTCGGACGCCATCGAGACCAACACGTTCGGGACCAACCTGGCCAACCTCGCCGAGTACGACATCGTCGACCGGATCCGGGACCTGGCCGAGAAGGGGACGGTGCTCGCGCGGCAGGCGGCCGACGAGTTCTCCACGCCGGACAAGCCGCGCTTCGTGCTGGGATCGATGGGGCCGGGCACCAAGCTGCCGACGCTCGGCCACGCCCCCTACACCGACCTGCGCGACGCCTACGTCGATCAGGTCCTGGGGATGCTCGACGGCGGCATCGACGTGGTCCTGGTGGAGACCTCGCAGGACCTGCTCCAGACCAAGGCCGCGATCGTGGCGGCCAAGCGGGCGATGGAGCAGGCTGGCCGGCGGCTCCCGATCATCGCCCAGGTCACCGTCGAGACCACCGGCACGATGCTGGTCGGCTCGGAGATCGGTGCCGCGCTGACCGCCCTGGAGCCCCTGGGCATCGACCTGATCGGGATGAACTGCGCGACCGGGCCCGCGGAGATGAGCGAGCACCTCCGGGTGCTGGCCCAGCACTCCACGATCCCGATCTCGGTGATGCCCAACGCCGGGCTCCCCGAGCTCGGCCCGAACGGCGCGGTGTACCCGTTGCAGCCCGCCGAGCTGGCCGAGGCGCTCGTCGGGTTCGTCCACGACTTCGGCGCCCGGCTGGTCGGCGGCTGCTGCGGGACGACCAACGACCACGTGCGCGCGGTGGCCGAGGCGGTCTCCGGGCTGACCCCGGCGGCGCGCACCCCGGAGGTCATCCCGGCGGTCTCCTCGATGTACCAGTCGGTGCCCTTCGAGCAGGACGCCTCGATCCTCAACGTCGGGGAGCGGACCAACACCAACGGTTCGAAGGCGTTCCGCGAGGCGATGCTCGACGGCCGCTACGAGGACTGCATCGAGATCGCCAAGGGCCAGACCCGCGAGGGCGCGCACATGCTCGACCTGTGCGTGGACTACGTGGGCCGCGACGGCGTGCAGGACATGCGGGAGCTGGCGGGCCGGCTCGCCACCGCCTCCACGCTGCCGGTGATGGTGGACTCCACCGAGGCCGACGTGATCCAGGCCGGGCTGGAGCACCTGGGTGGCCGGTGCGCGGTGAACTCGGTGAACTACGAGGACGGCGCCGGCCCGGACTCGCGGTTCCAGAAGGTGATGCGGCTGGTCTCCGAGCACGGCGCCTCCGTGGTCGGCCTGTGCATCGACGAGGAGGGCCAGGCCCGGACCAAGGACTGGAAGGTCCGGGTCGCCGAGCGGCTGATCGCCGACATCACCGGCAACTGGGGCCTCGCCGAGTCCGACATCATCATCGACTGCCTGGTGTTCCCGATCTCCACCGGTCAGGAGGAGGTCCGCAAGGACGCCATCGAGACGATCGAGGCGATCCGGGAGCTCAAGCGGCTCCACCCGGAGGTGCAGACCACCCTCGGCCTCTCGAACGTGTCGTTCGGGCTGAACCCGGCGGCGCGCCAGGTGCTCAACTCGGTGTTCCTCAACGAGTGCCGCGAGGCCGGGCTGGACACGGCGATCCTCAACGCCTCGAAGATCCTGCCGATGAGCAAGATCCCGGACGAGCAGCGGGACGTGGCGCTGGACCTGGTCTACGACCGGCGCTCCGAGGGCTACGACCCGCTGCAGAAGCTGATGGCCCTGTTCGAGGGCCAGACGGCGAAGTCCTCCAGCGCCTCGCGGGCCGAGGAGCTGGCCCAGCTGCCGCTGTTCGAGCGGCTGGAGCGGCGGATCGTCGACGGTGAGCGCAACGGCCTGGAGGCCGACCTCGACGCGGCGATGGGCGAGAAGGACCCGCTGGCCATCGTCAACGAGAACCTGCTCGCCGGGATGAAGATCGTCGGCGACCTGTTCGGCTCCGGGCAGATGCAGCTGCCGTTCGTGCTCCAGTCCGCCGAGGTGATGAAGGCCGCGGTGGCCCACCTGGAACCGCACATGGAGGCCGACGACTCCGGCGGCAAGGGCAAGCTGCTGCTGGCCACGGTCAAGGGCGACGTCCACGACATCGGCAAGAACCTCGTCGACATCATCGTGTCGAACAACGGCTACGACGTGGTCAACATCGGCATCAAGCAGCCGATCGGCGCGATCCTGGACGCCGCGCAGGAGCACCAGGTCGACGCGATCGGGATGTCGGGCCTGCTGGTGAAGTCCACGGTGATCATGAAGGAGAACCTCCAGGAGATGAACTCCCGGGGGGTGGCCGACCAGTACCCGGTGATGCTGGGCGGCGCGGCGCTGACCCGCTCGTTCGTGGAGAACGACCTCGACGAGGTGTACCAGGGCGACGTTCGCTACGCCAAGGACGCCTTCGAGGGCCTCACCTTGATGGACCGCCTGATGTCGATCAAGCGCGGAGAGGCCCCCGAGGTGGACGCCGCCGAGGAGGCCAAGAAGGCCGAGCGCAAGGCCCGGCACGAGCGTTCGGCGCGCATCGCCGAGAAGCGCAAGGCCGAGCAGGGCCCGGAGCCGGGCTACGACGACACCACCCGCTCCGACGTCGACGCCGACGCCCCGGTGCCGACGCCGCCGTTCTGGGGCTCCAAGGTGGTCAAGGGCGTCGCGGTCGCCGACTACCTGGCCCTGCTCGACGAGCGCGCCACGTTCTTCGGCCAGTGGGGCCTGCGCGGGGCGAAGAAGGGCGAGGGGCCGTCCTACGAGGACCTGGTCGAGAGCGAGGGCCGCCCGCGGCTGCGGCACTGGATCGACGAGCTGTCCACCGCGGGCATCCTGCAGCACGCGGCGGTGGTCTACGGCTACTTCCCGTGCGTCACCGAGGGCAACCACCTGATCGTGCTGGACAAGGAGGAACCGGACGCGCAGGAGCGCTGCCGCTTCTTCTTCCCCAGGCAGAAGCGCGACCGCAGGCTGTGCCTGGCGGACTTCTTCCGCACCCGGGAGAAGGCCGAGCAGACCGGCCAGGTCGACGTGCTGCCGATGCAGCTGGTCACGATGGGCCAGCCGATCGCCGACTACGCCAACGAGCTGTTCGCCAAGAACGCCTACCGGGACTACCTGGAGGTGCACGGCATGGGCGTGCAGCTCACCGAGGCGCTGGCCGAGTACTGGCACCGCAGGGTGCGGCGCGAGCTGGCCTGGTCCAGCGGTGGCTCGGTCGCCGAGGAGGACCCCGCCGACGTCCGGGAGTTCTTCAAGCTCGGCTACCGGGGCGCCCGGTACTCGTTCGGGTACGGGGCCTGCCCGGAGATCGAGGACCGCGCCAAGATCGTGGAACTGCTGGAGTCCGAGCGGATCGGGGTGGAGCTCTCCGAGGAGTTCCAGCTCCACCCGGAGCAGTCCACCGACGCCCTCGTGGCCCACCACCCCGAGGCCAAGTACTTCAACACGTGAGGCGGTGGGCGGCGCCCACCACCCGCGACGCACCGACGCGAGCGGGCGAAGTCCGGAAACGAGACCGGGAACGAGAAAGGAAATCATGAGCGCGAAGCTGCAGAAGGTCAACGGCCTGGAGTTCGCCGTCAAGGACTTGGCGCTGGCCGAGGCCGGGCGGCACCAGATCCGGCTCGCCGAGCACGAGATGCCGGGGTTGATGGCGACCCGCGAGGAGTACGCGGCCGCCAAGCCGTTGAAGGGCGCGCGGATCGCGGGCTCGCTGCACATGACGGTGCAGACCGCCGTGCTGATCGAGACGCTGGTCGACCTCGGCGCCGAGGTGCGCTGGGTGTCCTGCAACATCTTCTCCACCCAGGACGAGGCCGCGGCCGCCGTCGTGGTCGGCCCGAAGGGCACCCCGGACAAGCCCGCGGGCGTCTCGGTGTTCGCCTGGAAGGGCGAGACCCTGGAGGACTACTGGTGGTGCACCGAGCAGCTCTTCCAGTTCGGCGACCAGGCCCCGAACATGATCCTCGACGACGGCGGCGACGCCACGCTGCTGGTGCACAAGGGCGTGGAGTTCGAGGCCGCCGGTGCGGTGCCGCAGCCGACCGACGAGGACCCCGACGAGTACAAGGTCATCCTGGAGACCCTGCGCAAGAGCCTGTCGGTCGACGGGCAGCGGTTCACCCGGATCGCCGGGGAGATCAAGGGCGTCACCGAGGAGACCACCACCGGCGTGCACCGGCTCTACGAGCTGGCCAAGACCGGTGACCTGCTGTTCCCGGCGATCAACGTCAACGACTCGGTGACCAAGTCGAAGTTCGACAACAAGTACGGCTGCCGGCACTCGCTGGTGGACGGCATCAACCGGGCCACCGACGTGCTCATCGGCGGCAAGGTCGCCGTGATCGCCGGTTACGGCGACGTCGGCAAGGGCTCGGCGGAGTCGCTGCGCGGCCAGGGCGCGCGGGTCATCGTCACCGAGGTCGACCCGATCTGCGCGCTGCAGGCGGCGATGGACGGCTACCAGGTGGCCACCATCGAGGACGTCATCGACCAGGCCGACATCTTCATCACCACGACCGGCAACTTCAACATCATCACCGCCGACCACATGGCGCGGATGAAGCACCAGGCCATCGTGGGCAACATCGGCCACTTCGACAACGAGATCGACATGGCCGGCCTGGAGAAGACCCCCGGCATCAAGAAGCAGGAGATCAAGCCGCAGGTCCACGAGTTCACCTTCGCGGACGGGCACTCGATCATCGTGCTGTCCGAGGGCCGGCTGCTCAACCTGGGCAACGCCACCGGGCACCCGAGCTTCGTGATGTCGAACTCCTTCACCAACCAGACGATCGCCCAGATCGAGCTGTTCACCAAGCCCGGTGAGTACGACAAGCAGGTCTACGTGCTGCCCAAGCACCTCGACGAGAAGGTCGCCCGGCTGCACCTGGACGCCCTGGGCGTCAAGCTCACCAAGCTGACCAAGGAGCAGGCCGAGTACATCGGCGTCGACGTCAACGGCCCGTACAAGCCCGAGCACTACCGCTACTGATCGGCTCCGGCCGAGGTGTCCCGCGGGCGGGCTCCCCGCCCGCGGGACACCCCCGGAAGGGACCGGGCGGTGCCGCGGACGCCCCGCCACCGCCCGCCCGCCGCACCGCGGCGCGACGTCGAACCGCCCCACGCGCCCCGCGCGCCCCGCGTCGCGCCCGCGTTCCTCACCTCGCACCTCGCGGCGAGTAGATTCCTCATCCGTATGGTCCCCGTTCCCCGGAACGGGTTCGCAGGCACGCCTGGTCGAGCTCTGCGGTGACCGAAGTCGACAGAAGGAAAACCTGAGGCCGACATGAACACCATCGCACTCGAACTGGTACCGCCCGACGTCGACGGTGGCGTGCAGAGCGCAATGGCGGAAGGTCGCAAGATCGTCGAACTCAGCCGGGCGACCGGGCTGACCGGCCGCATCACGCACGCCATGATCCCCGGCATCATCCAGGAGGACGGCGACCGGCCGGTCGATTACCGCGAGAAGCTGGACACCATCGACTACTGGCGGGCGATCCGGCCGGAGCTGGGCGGGATGCGCGGCCTGTGCACGCAGGTCACCGCCTTCCACGACGAGCAGCGGTTGGCCGAGCGGCTGCGGAACCTGCGCGACGAGGGCATGGACGGCATCGCGTTCGTCGGGGTCCCGCGCACGATGAGCGACGGGGACGGCCCCGGGGTCGCGCCCACCGACGCGCTGACGAAGTTCCAGGACCTGATCCCGCACCGGGGCTCGATCCTGATCCCCACGCGGGAGGGCGAGCAGGGCCGGTTCGGGTTCAAGTGCGAGCGCGGCGCCACCTACGGCATGACCCAGCTCCTGCACTCCGACGCGATCGTGGGCTTCCTGGAGGAGTTCGCCCGCACCACGCCGCACCGCCCGGAGATCCTGCTGTCCTTCGGGTTCATCCCGGGCGTGGAGAGCAAGAAGAAGCTCATCCAGTGGCTGATCCAGGACCCGGGCAACGCGGCGGTCGCCGCCGAGCAGCAGTTCGTGGCCGAGGTCGCCGAGCTGGACTTCGAGCAGCGCAAGCGCCACGTGGTCGACCTCTACAAGCGGGTCGTCGACGGCGTCCTCGACCTGGGCTTCCCGATCGGGGTCCACCTGGAGGCCCCGTACGGCTACAACGAGCCGGCGTTCGAGACCTTCGCCGCGATGCTCGACCACTGGTCGCCGAACTGATCCACCGGGCGGGTGGGCGTCGCGGAGCAGCGCTGCTCCGCGACGCCCACCCGCCCGGGGCTCCGGCGATCCCGCCGATCCGGTGTGCCCGGGCGGCCCGCCGTGCTGTGATCGGGTGATGGAACCGATCGTGCGCACCCGCTCCGGCGCGCTGCGCGGCCGCACCGCCGACGGGGTGACCGCGTACCCGGGCATCCCCTACGCCGCGCCGCTGGACGGGCCGCGCCGCTTCCAGGCCCCGCACCCGCCCGACCGGTGGGACGGGGTCCGCGAGGCGGTGGCCCACTCGCCTTCGGTGCCCCAACCCGCGGCGCTGCCCGGCCTGCCGTCCGCCTGGAACCCGTCGGACGGCACCGACGCCCTCTCGGTGAACGTGTGGACGCCGGAGCCGGGCGCGGCGGGCCTGCCGGTGCTGGTGTGGATCCACGGCGGTGCCTACCTGGCGGGCACCTCGGCGGATCCGACCTACGACGGCGCCGCGCTGGCCCGCGGCGGGGTCGTCGTGGTGACGCTCAACTACCGGGTCGGGTACGAGGGGTTCGGCTGGCTCCCGGACGCGCCCGCCAACCGGGGGTTGCGCGACCAGCTCGCCGCGCTGCGCTGGGTCCAGGAGGAGATCGCGGGCTTCGGCGGCGACCCGGGCTCCGTGACCATCATGGGCGAGTCCGCGGGCGGGACCTCGGTGGCCGCCCTGGTGGCCGGCCCGGCGGCGGAGGGGCTGTTCGGGCGGGCCATCGCGCAGAGCGCCTCGGGGCTGTTCGTCGACGAGGCCGAGGCGCGCCGGCTCGCCGAGCTGATCACCGGTGGCCTCGGCGTCGAGCCGACCGCCGCCGCGCTCGCCGGGCTCCCGCCGGAGGCGGTGCACGCCGCGCACGGCCCCGCGTTCGCCGCGATCGACGCCGACCGGGCGAGCTGGACCAACAACACCCCCTACGCCGCGGTCGTCGACGGCGAGCTGCTCACCGACCTGCCGTGGCGGGCGATGCGCTCCGGGGCGGGCCGGTCGATCGACCTCATCAGCGGCTTCAACACCGACGAGGCGGCCTTGTTCACCGCCGACGTCCCGCCCGGCGGCGCCGACCCGGAGGCCACCGCCGCGGGGCTGCGGCTGCCGCCCGGCGCGGTCGAGCGCTACCGGGCCGCGCACCCCGGCGCCGACGACCGCGCGCTCACCACGCTGCTGCTCAGCGACGGGCTGTTCCGGATGCCGTCGGTGTGGTGCGCCGACGCGCACGCCGCCGCCGGCGGCCGGACCCACCTCTACGAGTTCGGCTGGCGGACCCCGGCCCGGGGCGGCGTGCTCGGTGCCTGCCACTCGCTGGACGTCCCGTTCACCTTCGGCGCCACCGGCGGCCCGATGGCGGCAGCGCTGCTCGAAGGCTCCGATCCGGACGAGGTGGCGGCGCTGTCCGGGCGGATCCGGGGCGCCTGGACGTCGTTCGCCGCCACCGGCGACCCGGGCTGGCCCCGCTACGACCCCGAGCGCCGCCTGGCCCGGTTCTGGGACTCCCCGCCGACCGTGGTGGCGGACCCCGTCGCGGCCTCCCGGCGGATCTGGCACGGCCGCGGCTGAGCGGCACCGGGTCCGCGCGTCCGCGGCTCCGTTCGCGTGGTTAACGTGGGGGTGACGATCGGTCGAGGAGGACGACATGGCGGGTGGCACGGACGAGGTACTGGCGGCGCTGCGCGAGCGGGTTCCGGCCGGGGCGCTGCTCACCGACCCGGATTCCACCGGCCGCTACGCCCACGACGAGGCGGAGTGGGCGCCGTTCGGCAAACCGCTGGCCGTGGTCCGCCCGGACGGCACCGAGCAGGTCGCCGCCGTGGTGCGGGTCTGCGCCGAGCACGGCGTCCCGGTGGTGCCCCGCGGGGCGGGCACCGGGCTGTCCGGCGGGGCCAACGCCGTGGACGGCTGCGTCGTGCTGTCCTTCGAGGCGATGAACTCCGTGCTGGAGATCAACCCCAGGGAGCAGTTGGCGGTGGTGCAGCCCGGCGTGGTCAACGACGACCTGCGCGCCGCCTGCCGCGAGCACGGTGCCTGGTACCCGCCCGACCCGGCGAGCTCCCCGTGGTCGACGATCGGCGGCAACGTCGGCACCAACGCGGGCGGGGTGTGCTGCGTGAAGTACGGCGTCACCCGCGACTACGTGCTGGGCCTGGAGGCGGTGGTCGGCGACGGCGAGGTGGTGCGGCTGGGCCGGCGCACCGCCAAGGGCGTCGCGGGCTACGACCTGTGCGGGCTGTTCGTGGGCTCCGAGGGCACCCTCGGGGTGATCACCGAGATCACCGTCAAGCTGCTGCCCGGCCAGCGCGCCCCGGAGCGCACGGTGGTCGGCTACTTCGACTCGCTGGTCGAGGCCGGGGAAGCGGTCGCCGCCGTCGCCGCCGCGGGGATCGTGCCCTCGGCCCTGGAACTGCTCGACCGGCACTGCCTCGAGGCGGTGGACGCCTGGAAGAACATGGGCCTGAGCGCGGAGGCGAACGTGCTGCTGCTCGGCCGGTGCGACACCCCGGGAGCGGCCGGGGAGCAGGAGGTCGACGCGCTGCTGCGGTGCTTCGACCAGGCCGGGGCCACCTGGAGCGCCCGCTCCACCGACGAGCACGAGGCCGACGCGCTGTTCGCCGCGCGGCGGCTGGCCTACCCGGCGCTGGAGCGGCTCGGCCCGGTGCTCACCGAGGACGTCTGCGTGCCCCGGGCCGCGGTCCCTGAAATGCTCTCCCGGATCGAGGCGGCGGCACGGCGCCACGACACCCTGATCGCCAACATCGCGCACGCCGGGGACGGCAACCTGCACCCGCTGATCATCACCGAGCCCGGTGACGACGCGGCCCGGGAGCGGGCCCAGCGCGCGTTCGACGACATCGTCGCCGACGCCCTCGCCCTCGGCGGCACCGTCACCGGCGAGCACGGCGTCGGCCTGCTCAAGCGCGCGGGGCTGCACGCCGAGCTGGGGCCGGCCGTGGTCGGGATGCACCACGCGGTGAAGGACGCGCTGGATCCGCGCGGGATCTTCAACCCGGGCAAGGTCTTCGGCGACCCGGCGAGCTGACGGCCGGTCGGCTGGGGTCCGCCGCGCTCAGCCGCCGGTCAGCTCCAGCGCCGCCTTCTCCACCGCCTCCTCGGACAGCAGCACGTGCTGGGCGGCGCCGCCCAGCGGGATGAAGCTGTCCTCGCTGGTGACCCGGGCGATCCGGCCGCGGAAGCCCCCGTCGACCAGTGCGGTGACCACGGGTTCGGACACACCGCCGCTGCGCCGCGTCTCGTCCACCACCAGCACCGCGCCGGTCGCCTCCGCCGCGGCCAGAAGGTCGGCCACCGGCAGCGGCGCCAGCCAGCGCAGGTCCAGCACCCGGGCACCGATGCCGCGGTCCCGCAGCCGCCGCGCCACCCGCAGGCTCATCGGCACGCCGTTGCCGAAGCTGACCAGCGTCAGGTCGGTGCCGGTCCCGTGCTCCCGGGCCCGGCCGATCGGCACGTGGCCGGTGCCCGGCGCCGGGTAGGACGCCAGCCAGCCGCCGTCGCCGGGCTCGTGCAGGTCCCGGGTGTGGTAGAGCGCGATGGGTTCCAGGAACGCGCAGACCCGGCCGTCCTCGGCGGCGGCCGAGACGCAGGTGCGCAGCATCGCGGCGGCGTCGTCCGGCCGCGACGGCGAGGCGACGACCACGCCGGGCAGGTCGCGCAGCGCGGCCACGCTGTTGTCGTTGTGGAAGTGCCCGCCGAAACCCTTCTGGTAGCCGTACCCGGCGATCCGCACCACCATCGGGTTGCGGTACCGGCCGTCGGAGAAGAAGCCCAGCGTGCTGGCCTCGCCGCGCAGCTGGTCCGCGGCGTTGTGCAGGTAGGCGAGGTACTGGATCTCCGGGACCGGGACGAACCCGGCGAGCCCGGTGCCCAGCGCGGTGCCGAGGATGCTCTGCTCGTCCAGCAGGGTGTCGAACACGCGGGTGCCGCCGAAGCGGGCGCGCAGCCCGCGGGTGACCCCGTAGACCCCGCCCTTGCGCGCGACGTCCTCGCCGAACACCAGCACCCGGGGGTCGCGGGCGAGTTCCTCGGCCAGCGACCGGTTGAGCGCCTGCGCCAGCGTCAGCGGCCCCTCGTCCTCCGGCAGCCGGTCGCCGAGGTCGCCGCGCGGGGCCCCGGCGCGGACCCGGACCGACTCCGGGCGGTCCTGGTGGATCGCGGCCATCACCTGCTCCGGGCCGGTCAGCTTGGGGCGGGTCAGCACCTCGGCGGTGGTCCGGGCGACCTCGGCGCGGATCCGCTCGTAGCGCTCGACCACCGCCGCCGGGGTCATCGCGCGGCGCGCCACCAGCGCCCGCGCGGTGCCCAGCAGCGGGTCGCGGGCGTAGTCGGCGGTGATCTCGGTGCGCGAGCGGTACCCGGATTCGACGTCGGAGCCGGCGTGGCCCATCAGCCGGACGGTGCGCAGGTGCAGCAGCGCCGGTCGCCGGGTGCGGCGCACCTCCCGCACCGCGCGCCGGGCGACCGCCAGGCACTCCTCCGGGTCCGCGCCGTCGGCGGTGTGGTGCGCCAGCCCGGCCCGGCCCCCGAAGGCGGTCTCGATCCAGCCCTTCGGGGTGCGCACGCTGATCCCGATCCCGTTGTCCTCGCAGACCAGCAGCAGCGGCATCGGCAACCCCTGGTAGGCGCAGTGCAGCGCCGAGTTGATCGCGCCGGTGGCCGTCGAGTGGTTCGCCGAGGCGTCGCCGAACCCGCACACCACGACCGCGTCCTGCGGCCACGGCGTGGTGCGGCCGAGCTTGGCGGCGCGCCCCAAGGCGAACGCCAGGCCCACCGCGCGGGGCAGGTGGGAGGCGATGGTGGAGGTCTGCGGGATGACGTGCAGCCCGGCGTTGCCGAACACCTTGTGCCGCCCCGCCGAGATGGGGTCCTCGGCCGAGGCCACGACGCCCAGCAGCACGTCGCGCAGCGGGTCCTGGCCGGGCACCTGCTGGGCGCGGCGCAGGTAGAAGCCGCCGGAGCGGTAGTGCAGCAGCGCCGGGTCGGTGGGGCGCAGCGCGGCGGCCACCGCCGCGTTGGACTCGTGGCCGGAGGAACCGATGCTGTAGTAGCCCTCGCCGCGGGCGCCGAGCTCGCGGGCCGCGAGGTCGAGGTGCCTGCTGCCGGCCTGCGCGTCGAACAGCGCGATCAGCTCGCCGTCGTCGGGGGCCGCTCGGCCGGGTGCCAGCGCGGCGGCCGCGGTCAGGAAGTGCTCGTCCACCGGGTTGTCGGTCATCGGGCTCCTTTCGGGAGGCGCGGAGCCACCGCGCCCGTCCTCAGCGCGGGTCGTCCCAGTCGTCGGCCACCGAGGCGCAGGATTCGGCCAGGCAGTCCAGCGCGATCGGCAGCAGCGGATTGGTGTTCTGCTTGCGGTGGAGCGTCTTGACCCGGCGGTGCGGTCGCCGTCCCGCGATGCGCGCGATCCGCACCCGCTCGTCGGGCAGCGCGAGCCCGGGCAGCACGGCGACGCCCAGGCCGCGGGCGACCAGGGTGCGGATGACCGAGTAGTCGTTGCTGCGGAAGATGATCCGCGGCACGAACCCGGCCTCGGCCGCCAGCCGCACCAGCGACCGGGCGCCCGCGGTGTCGGCGCGGGTGCAGATCCACGGGTCGCCGGTGAGGTCGCGCAGATCGACCTCGCTCGCCCCGGCGAGCCGGTGCTGCCGGGGCAGCGCGATCCGCAGCGGCTCGGCCAGCAGCTCCTCCGCGCACAGCTCCAGCGGCCACTGCCGCGGGTCGAGGTCGTACTCGAAGACCACCGCGGCGTCCACCACGCCGTCGAGCACCGGGTCGAGCACCTCGTCCGGCTCGGCCTCGTCGAGCTGCACCTCCGCGTTCGGCCGCTGGGCCACCACGGTGGCCAGCACCTCCGGCAGCAGCCGGGCGTTGGCGGTGGCGAAGCTGGCCAGCCGCAGGCTGCCCTCGTCACCGGCGACCATCGCCCGGATCTCGCGTTCCAGCGCGTCGAGGGCGCCCAGCGCGTCCCGGCTGCGGAGGGCGAGCCGGGAGGCCAGCGCGGTGCTGCGGGCGCTGCGCGCGGAACGCTCGAACAGCGGCGCCCCCACCGCCCGTTCGAGCAGCACCATCTGCTGCGACACCGCCGAGGACGTGTAGCCCAGGACCCGGCCCGCTTCGGCGAACGAGCCGGTGCGCACGCATTCCTGCAAGGTCCTGAGGTGGATCGGGTTGAGCACGGGGTCCTCCGGTTCGACGAGCGGCGCCGACCGCTCGGGGTGCCGCGGCGGCGCACCACCGCGCGGGTCCGCTACGCCGCGGGGAGCCGTCCGCGCAGCCGCATCGCGGTGCGCACCCGCTCCTGGGCCAGCTCCAGCGCGGCGTCGTGCGGCGGTACGCCGCGCTGGAGCACCGCGTCGAGCACCCGCACCGTGTTGGCGCGGGTGCGCTCGGCGACCGCGCGCAGGATCGCCGCCGGTTCCGGGCGGAACGCCGACCGCCGCGCGTCCATCGCGAATCCGGCGGCGATGGCGCCCCCGGCGTTGGCGATGAAGTCCGGCACCACGGTGACGCCGCGTTCGGCGAGCACCGCCCGGCCGGGAGGGGTGGTCGGCAGGTTCGCCCCCTCCACCACCAGCCCGGCGCGGACCCGCGCGGCCCGCTCGGCGTCGAGCACGTCCTGCCCGGCGGCGGGCACCAGCACGTCGCAGTCGACGAGCAGTTCCTCGCCGCGCCGGATCCGCTGGTGCGCCGGTGCCTTGGCCACGCAGGCGTCCCCGAACTCCTCGCGGGCGGCCAGCCACGCCGGGACGTCCAGGCCGTCGGCGGCGTGCACCGCGCCCTCCACCGTGGACAGCGCGACGAGCACCGCGCCCAGCGCGTGCAGCCGCCGCGCGGCGGCCGCGCCGACCGCGCCGAAGCCCTGCACCGCGACCCGCGCCCCGGCCACCGAACGCCCCCGGTGCGCCAGCGCCGCCTCGACCGCCTCGGCCACGCCGTGCCCGGTGACGCCGAGCTCGTCGTAGGGCACCCCGCCCAGCGCCTCCGGGACGCCGACCGCCGCGCCCCGGTCCCCGAGCTCGTCCTGGATGATCGCCGCGTCCTGCTCGGTCATGCCCATGTCCAGCCCGGCGACGTAGGACGCGGGGATCTGGTCGGCCAGCCGCCGGGCGAAGGCGCGCACGATCCGCTCCTTGTCCGGTGCCGACGGATCGGCGTTGATGCCGGCCTTGGCGCCGCCGTGGAACAGGTCGACCGCCGCCCACTTCCACGTCATCACCCGGGCCAGCCGGGCGATCTCGCCCACCGACACGTCCGGGCCCATCCGGGTGCCGCCCTTGCCGGTGCCGCGGGCGGTGTTGTCGATGACCAGCACACCGCGCATCCCGGTCCGGGCGTCGGAGACGCAGACGACCTTCTCCGGGCCCCACTCGTCGATGTCCTGCAGCAGATCACGCACGCTCGGTCGCTCCGTTCGCTAGGGGTTCGGACGAGGTCGTGCTCGGCGGGCTCCCGCGCGGTGCTCCCGGCGAAGCGCCGGGCGTCGCAGCCGCTGACGTCGACCGCGGGGACGCGGCCCGGCACCAGGTGCGCCCGGCCGCGCCTCGACCCCGGCTTCGGCGAGGTGGCGGGCGGCGCCGGTGCCGCTCACCACCTCGGCGCGTTGCGGCAGCGGGTTCACGCCGGGCCGCCGAGTTCGGGCGGCAGCCGGTAGTCGAGCTCCGGTTCCACGGTGCCGACGTCCATCTGGGCCTTCTGCAGCGCACCGGAGAAGTCCCAGTTCAGCGACTGCCAGCGGGTGAACTGGTCGAGCACCCAGATGCCGGACTGGCGGCTGCCGTTGCCGGACCTGCCGTTGCCGCCGAAGGGCAGGTGCGCCTCGGCGCCGGAGGTCGAGTTGTTCACGCTGACCATCCCCGCGCTGGTGCCCTGCCGGAACCGGAACGCGGTGGCGGGATCGGTGGTGTAGACGGCGGCCGACAGCCCGTAGCCGGGGGCGTTGCCGAGCTCGATGGCCTCGTCGAGCGTCCCGTAGGTGGTCACGCCGACGACGGGGCCGAAGGTCTCCTCCCGGAAGACGTGGTCGTCGGGCCGCATCCCGTCCAGCAGCACCGGGTGGTAGTACAGGCCGGTGGCCGGGTCACCGGCGAACCCGGCGCGCGGCGCGGCCTCGGTGATCCGGCCGACGTGGTCGGAGCCGAGCGGGGTGTGGTGCTCGGCGATGGTGTCCAGCACCGCCTCGAACCCTTCGGCGAACTTGCGGTCCAGCAGCGGGCCGTAGAGCACGTCGCCGGTCGGATCGCCGAGCGTCGCCGCCCGCAGCGCCGCGTCCAGCCTGCCGACGAACTCGGCGTGCACGTCGCGGTGCACGATCAGGTTGCCCAGGGAGGTGCAGCGCTGCCCGGCGGTCCCCCAGCCGGAGAACAGCGCGCCCTGCACCGCCAGGTCCAGGTCGGCGTCCGGGGCGACCACCATCGGGTTCTTGCCGCCGAGTTCGAGGCACGGGCTCTGCAGGTGCCTGCCGCACAGCTCGCCGACCCGCGCCCCGACGGCGCTGGATCCGGTGAAGCCGACCTTCTGCACGGTGCCCGCCGCCAGCGCGGTCTCCAACCCCGCGGAGGTCGCCTCCCCGTCGGCGTAGACCAGGTTGAGCACCCCGCGCGGCACCCCGGCCCGCCAGGCCAGCTCGGCCAGCGCCCGGGCGGCCCCCGCGGCGTACTCCGCGGGCTTCCACACCACGGCGTTGCCGCACAGCAGCGCGGGCACCAGGTACCAGGACGGCACGGCGACCGGGAAGTTGCCCGCGGTGATCACCACCGCCACCCCGACCGGGACCCGGAAGGTGAACAACTGCTTGTCGGGCATCTCGGAGGGCACCGTCTGCCCGTAGAGCCTGCGTCCCTCGCCGAGGAAGAAGTCGCAGGTGTCGATGATCTCCTGGACCTCGCCGAGCGCCTCGCCGTAGGGCTTGCCGATCTCCCGGGTCACCAGGCGGGCCAGCGACTCCTTGTTCGCCTCGACCAGGCGGCCGAGCCCGGCGACCACGCGACCGCGCACCGGGGCGGGCACCTGCGCCCACTCCCGCTGCGCCCGCTGGGCCTGCGCGGCGGCCTCGGGCAGCGCCTCGGCGCCGCCGAGCCGCACCCGGGCGACCACGTCGTCGAGGTCGGCCGGGTTGCGCGACAGGTATTCGGCACCGCCGTCGACCGCGCTCCCGGCTGGCGCCGGACCGATCACCGAGCTCAACGTCGACTGCACCGACATGCACCTCTTCCTGCTGGTTCGGACTGGCCGCGGACCCGGTGCGCCGGAGGTCACGCCGGGCTCCTGATCACCGTAGAGCGTCCGGGCGGGCCGGGCGGAGGATCAGAAGAGTGATTTCTGCTCGAACTGAGCGACAGCTCCGCTGGTGCTCGGCGCGGGGAGCGGTGGATCTCCTGCGCTCTCGTCGCGCCGCCGCGTGATCGGGGGTGTTCGCGCGCCGGGCGCTGGGCCACGATGGCCTGTCGGACGGTCGGTCACGAGGAGGTGCGGGGTGGGGTTCGCCGAACGGCTGCGCGCGAGCGGGTGCTGGGACGACCTCCCGGGGCGGGTCGGGGTGGCGGCCTGGGACCTCGACGAGCGGGAGCCGGTGCTGCTCGGCGCCGAGCGGGCGGTGCACCCGGCCAGCACGATCAAGGTGCTGGTGCTGGTCGCCGCGCTGCGCGCGGTCCGCGACGGCGCCCTGGACCTGGACACCCGGGTCCCGCTGCCGGAGCGCCGGGCGGGCGGTTCCGGGGTGCTGCCCGAACTGCCCAGCGTCGGGGAGCTGCCGCTGGCGGAGCTGCTCGCCCTGATGGTCGTGGTCAGCGACAACACCGCGACCAACGCCGTGCTCGACGCCGTCGGGTTCGCCGCCGTGGCCGACTGCGCGGATCGGCTGGGCTGCCGGGCGACCCGGCTGGAGCGCCGGCTGATGGACGAGCGGGCGCCCGGTCGGGTGCAGAGCTGCGCGCTGGACCTGGCCCGGGTGCTCGACGCGCTGGTCACCGGGGCGGCGCTGCCGCCGGAGCTGACCCGGCACGCCTTGGCCGTGCTGTCCCGCCAGCAGGTCCGGGACCGGTTGCCCGCGCTGCTGCCCGCCGGTGCCGGGTGCTGGAACAAGCCGGGGGAGCTGCTGGGGGTGCGGCACGACGTCGGCCTGATCGGCACCGCCGACCGGCCGCGCGCGGTCGTGGCGGTCCTCGTCGACGAGCTCGCCGACGAGCGCTCCGCGACCACCACCTCCGGCGGTCCCGCGACCGCCGCCATCGCCCGCATCGGGGCCGCCGCGCACCGCGCCCTGGAGCCCGCGAACGGGTGATCCGCGGCCCGTGCCGGTCACTCGAATGTCTGTTCAAAACGCCCTCTGAAGTGCTAAAATGTGTTGTCGGGCAGGGATTTCGGGGGCATTCGCGCCATTGTGGACGGTCGCGGGGCGGCAGGGGTGGCCGCTGCCGACCGGCGCGGTGGCGGCCGTGCCCCCGCGACCGCGGAGGGGTACTCGTGGACGGCGTTCAGATCAGCCTCGGTTCGTTCCTCGACTACGCGCGCAGCACACCGCGCGGCTGCGCCGCCATCGTGCGCGACCAGCGCGGCATCTACCTCGATCCGCACAGCATGGCGTGGGCGTTCTACGGACCGTTCCGGGCGGCGTTGCGGCGGGCGGTGCACGCCACCGACCCGGTGGCGGTCGTGGCGGCGGCCGTGCACGCCGCCCGGCCGGTGCAGCAGGAGCACTACCGGCGGCTCCACGCGGGTTTCGAGCGGTGGTGGGCGCGCACCAGGGCGGTCGGCGTGCCGCTGGGCTCGGCGGTGTGGCCGTGCGGCGAGCTGGCGATCACCGTCTCCGGGCGCAGCGCGGTGGCGTTGCGGTACGCCGACGGCGGGACCGAGGTGGTGCTGCCCTACCTCAAGGAACCGGAGCTCGACGGCGGCACCGCGAACCTGGCGCTGCGCGTGCTGGAGCGGGCGATGCCGGACCTGCTGCCCGGTGCCCGCCCGATGGTGCTCGACGTGCGGCGCGGTCGCCCGCTGCGGTTGCGCCGCAACGCCAACCGCGCCGAGCTCGACGCGCTGATCGCGGCGGAGTCGGCCAAGTACCTGGTGCACTGGGACGCGGTGGCCTGACGCGGCGTCCCGCTCCCGGTCCCCGGCGGGACCGGGAGCGCTCAGCGCTGGTGCGCGATCCGGCCGCCGACCACGGTCAGGTCCACCGCGCAGTCGCCGATCTCGTCGGCGGCCAGCGCGAACGGGTCGCGGTCCAGCACCACCAGGTCGGCGGCCATGCCCACCGCGAGGGTGCCGCTCTCGTGCTCCAGCCGGTTGACCCGGGCGCTGCCCGCCGTGCTCGCGGCGAGCGCCGCGGGCAGGTCCAGCCGCTGCTCGGGCAGGAACGCCGGGACCTCGGACCCGGGTTCGCGGCGGTGCACCGCGACGTGCGCGGCCCGGACCGGATCGGCCTCCGACACCGGCCAGTCGCTGCCCACCGCGAGGTCCGCGCCCGCGTCCCGCAGGGCGCGGAACGGGTACTGGCCGTCGGCGCGGGGACGGCCGAGCCGGGGCACGGTCAGCTCGGTCATCGCCGCGTCGTTGATCGCCCACAGCGGCTGGATGGTCGCGGTGACGCCGAGCGCGCCGAACCGGGGGACGTCGTCGGGGTGCACCACCTGCACGTGCGCGATCTGGTGCCGCCCCCGGCGACCCGAGGCCGCCACCGCGTCCAGGGCGTCGCGCACCGCCCGGTCGCCGACCGCGTGGAAGTGCACGTCGAACCCGGCGGCGTCCAGGGCGACCACCGCCTCCCGCAGTTCCGGTGCGGTCAGGAAGGACAGGCCGCGGTGCCGCCCCGCCGGGGCGGTGTCCAGGTAGGGCTGCAGCAGCGCGGCGGTGAGGCTCTCGCAGACCCCGTCCTGCATGATCTTGACCGCCTCGGCGGTGAACTTCTCGCCCCGGCTCCGGTCCCGGCGCTCGCGCAGCTCGGGGAGCTGCTCGACGCCGCGCTCCCGGTCCCACCACAGGGCGCCGCGCACCCGGGCCGTCAGCAGGCCGCGCCGGTCGGCGTCGCGGTAGACCTCCAGGGTGTCCGCGTAGCCGAGGTAGGGGCCGACGATCGCGTCGTGCCACATCGTCACCCCGCGCTCCAGCAGGTGCCGCTGGCCTTCGAGCAGTCCCGCCAGGTACTCCTCGCGTCCCGCCGGTGGCAGCACCCGGGCCACCAGGCCGGTGGCGCCCTCGTGCAGCATCCCGGCGGGCGACCCGTCGGCGGCGCGCTCGATCCGGCCGTCGGGCGGGTCGGGGGTGTCCGCGTCGATCCCGGCGGCGCGCAGCGCGGCGCTGTTCACCCACGCCCCGTGGTGGTCGCGGTTGACGAGGTAGGCGGGCTGCGTTCCGGTGACCGCGTCCAACGCCTCCCGCGACGGGGTGCCGCCGGGGAACAGGCCCATGTCCCAGCCGCCGCCGAGCAGCCAGCCGGACGGGTGGGCGGCCCGGTGCGCACCGATCCGGCGCAGGCAGTCGGCGGCGCTGGTGCTCGCGGTGAGGTCGCAGCGCAGCCGTTCCAGCCCGCCGTAGACGGGGTGGGCGTGCGCGTCGTGGAATCCCGGCAGCAGCAGCCTGCCGCGCAGGTCGACCACCTCGGTGGCCGGCCCGCGCAGCTCCGCGGCGGCGGAGCCCAGCGCGGCGATCCGCCCGCCGCGCACGGCCACCGCGTCGGTGACCGGGTGCGCGGGGTCCATCGTGGCCACCCTGCCGCCGGTGAGCACCAGCTCCGCCGCGCGCGTCATCGGCCGGTCACGAGCGCTGTTCCCCGGTGATCTCGGCGACGACCCGCTCGCGGGTTGGTTCGTCGACCTCCGGCAGCCGGAAGCCGCTGCGCCGGATGTGCTCGACCAGCTCGTCCTCCGGTGCGACCCCGTGCCTGCGCAGGTAGTAGCCGACCGCGCCCGGCCAGATCCAGCTCCCGTCGGTGTGGAAGGTCAGCGGCACCGCGGCCTCCCCGGCCGGGTCCAGCCGGTCGGTGTCGAAGCTGCGCGCGGCCAGCACGATCGGGGCGCTCTCCAGGTAGGCCAGGAGCTGCTCGTGCAGCCCGGGTTCCACCGCGGGGCGCTGCGTGATGGGGCGGCCGTCGCGGTCGAAGACCGCCGCCGTGCGCAGCGACGGCTGCTGGTCGCCGGGATGCGGGGCGCCCGCCCGCTGGGCCAGCCATTCCGGGACGACCGAACCGGTGCGCGGGAAGCGGTGCAGCTCCTGGGCGTAGGCCTCGGCGGGCGGGGCGGAGCGCCACGCCGGTTCGTGGTCCCCGTTGAAGTCGACGGTGTAGCTGCCCGGGCGCTGCAACCGGTAGAGCGCGCTGACCCAGGTGCCCCGCTCCGGTTCGTACATGCCGGCGCGCAATCGGGTGAACAACGCCATGACGTCGCCGGGCGGGGCGATGGGGATCTCGGTGCCGTTGGGGGCCAGCAGCGACGCGACGAGCTCGCGGTGCGACCCCACCTGGCGGTACTCCACGTTCGCCGCCTGCCATCCCGGGGGGAGCGCGAGCGCGATCGTGCGGCCGATCTCCTGGATCAGCTGCTGTTGTGCTTCCTGGTCCAGCGATCCCGAATCGTGGGGTTGGCTCATGCCCTCATCCTCCCAGCCGCGCGCCGGGCGGGTGAACGGTTCCCCGAGAACGACGTGCCCGCCGAATCCTCGTCACGGTGGCTTCGGCCTGCGGTTACCCTCCGCAGTTTGAATGTCGTTCGGAAGTGTGAGCGCGGGCATTCCTCGACTCCATTTCGCGGCGGCGGCCACCCGTTGAGATGACGGTGAAATGTCCGAGCCGATGATTGTTGACAATCCTCGGAGCCGGGCCTTAGCTTCGAGCCATCCCACGACGGACCGCGGAGGTGACCATGCTGCGCATCCTCTTCGCCAGTACGCCCTCGCACCGCCGGCATTCCAGCCGGTGGCATCGCTGAACCGAATCCGCGCGTCGCGGTCGGACCCTCTCGAACCCAGAGCCGGCGGGCACTCGCCCGAGTCGGCTTGTTACGCGCACGGAAAGGAGGTTGGGCCGGTGGCACTCGTCGACCACGACCCGTTGCTGAAGGTGACCTGGACCGACCCGGTCACGGGCAAGAACGGCTATCTGGTGGTGCACAGCCTGGTTTCCGGTCTCGCCACGGGCGGAACCCGGATGCGGGCCGGCTGCACGCTGTCGGAAGTGGCGGACCTGGCGCGCGGCATGGCGCGCAAGACCGCGGTCTTCGGACTCCCGGTGGGCGGCGCCAAGGGCGGGATCGACTGCGATCCCAAGGACCCGGATGCCACCGGCGTGCTGCGCCGCTTCATCACGGCGATGCGCCCGTGGGTCGACACCCACTGGGTGACCGCCGAGGACCTCGGGGTGCCGCAGCACCTGATCGACGACATCTTCGCCGACCTCGGCCTGCACCAGTCGTACCACGCGGCGATCCGGCGCTCGCCGGACGTGGAGCGCACCCTCCGCCGGGTGCGGGCCGGGTTGAACGCCCCGGTGCCCGGCGGCCTGCTGCTCGGCGACGTCGTCGGCGGCTACGGCGTGGCGCAGAGCTGCCTCGGCGTCGTGCACGCCCGCGGCTGGAACCACGCCCGAACCGCCGTCGCGGTGCAGGGCGTGGGCACGATGGGCGGCGGCGCGGCCTACTACCTGCACGAGGCGGGGCTGAACGTGGTGGCGGTGGCCGACGCGGCGGGCACCCTGTACCACCCGGACGGCCTGGACGTGCCCGCGCTGCTCGACGCCCGCGACCGGTACGGCGAGATCGACCGCTCGCAGGTCCCCGCCGACGTGCTCCGGCTGCCGCGCGAGGCGGTGCTGGAGATCGAGGTGGACGTGCTCATCCCGGCGGCGATCTCCTACGCCATCACCCCGGACCGGGTGCCCGCGGTGGCCGCCCGGGTCGTCGTGGAGGCCGCCAACACCCCGGTGACCGAGGAGGCCGAGGAACTGCTCGCGGTGCGCGGCATCCCGGTGATCCCGGATTTCGTGGCCAACGCCGGGGCGGCGGCCTGGGCGTGGTGGCTGCTGCTGGGCCGCGTCGACGCCGACCCGGTGCTGTCCTTCCAGGTGCTGCGGGAGGAGATGCTGGCCAAGATCCCGCCGCTGCTGGCGGCCTGGGACGCCGAGCGCACCACGCCGCGACGGGCGGCGCTGGGCCTGGCCGACCGGCAGGCCGAGCAGAACCGGGTGGCCGAGCAGGAGGGCCGGGTCCTGCTCAGCATTCCCTGAACGGATCCCGCGAGTCGTTCCCGGCAGGGATGTGACCGGCGGCGATCGAGGTGTGACAACCCGCAACCGCAGTGCTAGCGTGGCGCTTGGTTGCAGTTTTGGTTGCCAGCAGTATGGAAAGCGCCTGCGGCGAACCGCAGGCGCTTTTTCCGTGCCGGGGGCCTCCTCGGGCCGGGTGATCAGTACCGCGACTCGGGGTCTGCGCAGTGTTGACCCCTGGCTACGACACACAGGAGCTACAGAGCATGACTACCGGTACCGTCAAGTGGTTCAACGCGGAGAAGGGCTACGGCTTCATCAAGCCGGACGACGGCGGCTCCGACGTTTTCGCCCACTACTCGGCGATCGACGCCACCGGTTTCCGCACGCTGGATGAGGACCAGCGGGTGGAGTTCGAGATCACCCAGGGGCAGAAGGGGCCGCAGGCGTCGCAGATCCGCGCCCTCTGAAACCCCCGCACTTACCGTTCGGCGGTGGAACGCGCTCGGCTCGGCGCGTTCCACCGCCGAACTTTCGCATTCACGGCACTTGTCCGTTTCTGTATTCAACAGAACGTCACGGTGATTTTCACTCTTCGGGGTGCGCGTTGCACCGGTAGGATTTCAGCCCGCTGCACATCGAGCACCGTGCGAGGTGGGAAGTGCCCTTGCGTGTCGTTGTCGCCGGTGCGTCCGGTGTGGTCGGTCGGACGTTGCTCCCGCTGCTGCGCGCCCGCGGCCATCACGTGACGGCGCTGGTCCGCCGATGTCCCGACCGGTCCTGCGCCGAGCAGGCCGACGAGGTCGTCACCGCCGACGTGCTGGACCTGGCGGCCCTGCGCGAGGCGCTGACCGCCGCCGCCCCGGACGTCGTGGTCGACCAGATCGCGGGGTTCGGCCCGGCCGGTCCGCACGACGCCGAGGCCGCGCGGCGGGCCGCCGACCGGCGCGCGGCCACCGCCGGGAACCTCGTGGTGGCCGCCGTCGCGGCCGGTGCCCGCAGGGTCGTCGCGCAGAGCACCGCCGCGGCCTACCGGCCGCACGGGCACGAGGTCCTCGACGAGGACGCGCCGCTGTGGACCGACGCCCCGGGCTGCTGGGGCGATCTGGTGCGCTCCATCGCCTCGGTCGAGGAGGCGGTGCTGACCTGCCCCGGCATCGAGGGCGTCGCGCTGCGCTACGGCGCGCTGTACGGTCCGGCCACCGAGTTCGCCCCGGGCGGCACGGTGCACGAGCAGGTGCGCGGCAGCGCGCTCCCGGTCGTCGGCGACGGGTTCGGCCTCACCTCGTTCACCCACCTCGACGACGCGGCGGGCGCCGTGCTGGAAGTCCTCGACGACATCGATCCCGGCGCCTACAACGTGGTCGACAACGAGCCCGCCGAGTGCGCGGAATGGCTGCCCGCCTACGCCCGGATGATCGGCTGCCCGGCACCGGTGTCGCTGACCGTGGAGCAGGCCGAGGCCCAGTTGGACTGGCTCACCGTGCACCGCCTCACCGAGCAGCGCGGCGCGACGAACTTCCGGCTCCGCGAGACCGTCGGCTGGCGCCCGGCCTGGCCCAGCTGGCGGGAGGGTTTCGCCGAGCTGCTGGGCCACTGGCCGGGCTGAGGGCGCGCGCTCAGCCGAAGACGGCGTCGTGGAGCAGCAGGACCGGGTGCACGGCCTCGGCGCCGGTGCCGTGCCCGATCTGCTGGCGGCAGGAGACGCCGGTGGCGGCGACGCGGGTGCCCGGCGCCGCGCCCTGCACCGCGGGGAACAGGCGTTGCCCGCCGATGCGCATCGACAGCTCGTAGTGCTCGGCCTCGAAGCCGAACGAGCCCGCCATCCCGCAGCACCCGGCGTCGAGCTCGGTGACGCGGGCGCCGGGCAGGTGGCGCAGCAGCTGAGCGGTCGCCGAGGTGCCCAGCACCGCCTTCTGGTGGCAGTGGGGGTGCAGCAGCACCTCCGCGCCGGGGTCCCCGGTCGGCCGCAGGGTGCCGTCCTCGAGCGCCTCGACCAGCAGTTCCTCCACCAGCCGGGCCTGCCCGCCGACGAGGGCGGCGCGCGAGTCCGGCAGGAGCTGCTGGTGCTCGTCGCGCAGCGTGCTGATGCAGGAGGGCTCGCAGCCCACGATCGGCACGCCGCGCTCGGCCTCGGGGGCCAGCGCGCGCACCAGCCGGGCGGCCTGCTTCTTCGCCGCGGGCAGCAGCCCCTTGGAGATCTGCGGGCGGGCGCAGCAGACCGACGATTCCAGGCGGACCCGCCACCCCGCGTGTTCGAGCAACCGGATCGCGGCCCGGGCGATCTCCGGTTCGGTGTGGCTGGTGAAGGAGTCGGCGAGGAACACCACCTCGCCCCGCGAACCGGGCGCGATGCCGTCGGCGACGGGCACCGCGGGGCGGCGTCGCCACCAGCGCAGCAGGTGGTCGCGGCGGAACTCCGGCAGCGGCCGGCGCCGGTGGATGCCCAGGAGGCGGTGCGCGGCCCGGCGCACCGGGGCGGGCCGGGTCAGCGCGGTGGACAGCGGCGCGGTCAGCGCGCCGAGCCGGTACAGCAGCCGGGTGGCGCCGAACAGCCGCGACCGCAGGTCCACGCCGTGCCGCTCGTGGTGGTGGGCGAGCGCCTCGCTCTTGAGGGTGGCCATGTCCACCGACATCGGGCACTCGTGCTTGCACGCCTTGCACTCCAGGCACAGGTCCAGCACCTCGGTGAGCCGCTCGTCGCCGAGCTCGTGCTGCGGATCCGGTGCCGACAGCGCCTTGACCAGGGCGTTGGCCCGGCCCCGGGTGGAGTGCTCCTCGTCGCGGGTGGCCATGAACGACGGGCACATCGCGCCGCCGGAGGTCTCGGGCTTGCGGCAGGCACCGATGCGCATGCAGCGGTCGGCCTCACCGCGCATCCCGCCGCGGTGCCCGAAGTCGAAGTGGGTGCGCAGCGCCGGCGCTACCGGCAGCGTCGGTTCGCGCAGGTTGTCGGTCATCGGCGGGGCGTCGACGATCTTGCCCGGGTTCATGATGCCGTCCGGGTCGAACAGCCGCTTGACCCGGCGCATCGCCTCGTAGACCTCCTCGCCGAAGATGGTGCGGTTGAACTCGCTGCGGGCGTAGCCGTCGCCGTGCTCGCTGGAGTTCACCCCGCCGTACTCCAGCGCGAGCGCGCAGACCTCCTCGGCGACCTGGCGCATGGTGCGCACCTGGTCCGGGCGGCTGAGGTCCATGAACGGCCGCACGTGCAGGCAGCCCGCCGAGGCGTGCCCGTAGAAGCCCGCGCGCAACCCGTGCCGGTCCAGGATCCCGGCGAACCGCGAGGTGTACTCCGCGAGGTGCTCGGGCGGGACGGCGGTGTCCTCGACGAAGGCGATGGAGCGCTCCCCGGGTTTGCCCGCGGCCATCAGCAGCCCGAGCCCGGCCTTGCGCAGCGCGCGCAGCGGGGCCAGTTCGGCTTCCTCCGTGGCCAGCTTGGTCGCGTAGCCGTGCCGCTCGGCCCGCCACGCCGACACCAGCTCCTCGGCGTCGTGGCGGGCCTGCTCCGGGGTGTCACCGTAGAACTCGGCGAACAGCAGCGCCTTCGGCTCGCCCTCCAGCGCGCCGAACAGGTGCCGGTGCTGCGGGGAGCGGCGCGCCAGGTCGAGGATGAACGCGTCCACCATCTCGATCGCCGCCGCCCCGCGGTGCATCGCGGTGTCGGTGGCGGCGATGGCGGCGGTGGTGGAGTCGAAGTGCCCGACGACCATCACCACCGACGCCGGTTTCGGGGTCAGCCGGACCACGGCTTCGGTGACGGTCACCAGGGTGCCTTCCGAGCCGACCGCGAACCTGGCCAGGTCGAACGGCCCGTCGGCCAGCCGGTCCAGCCGGTACCCGCCCGCCCGGCGCCAGAAGGTGTCCTGCTGCGCGGCGAGCGGACCGCGCACCGAGTCGACGATCCCGGGCAGCTCGCGGACGATCCGCCCCTCCAGACCGTCCACAGCGGACCGCGCGGCGCGTTCGTCCGGACCGAGTTCGCGCAGCGTCGCGGTGCTGCCGTCGGCGAGCACCACGTCGAGCTGCTCGACGTGGTCGATGGTCATGCCGTAGCGGGCGGAGCGGGAGCCGCAGGAGTTGTTGCCGATCATGCCGCCGAGGGTGGCGCGGTTGCTGGTGGAGGTGTCCGGGGCGAAGAACAGCCCGTGCGGTGCGGCGGCGCGGTTCAGCTCGTCCTGCACGAGCCCCGGTTGCACCCGCGCCCGCAGCGCGTCGGCGTCGAGCTCGACGAGCTCGTTGAGGTGCTTGCTGGTGTCCAGCACGACCGCCTCGCCGACCGTTTGTCCGCAGTGGCTGGTCCCGGCACCGCGCGGCAGCACCGCCACCCCGGCGTCCCGGCACAGCTCCACCGCGGTCGCGACGTCCCCGGCGTGCCGGGGGAACACGACGCCGAGCGGCCGGACCTGGTACATGCTCGCGTCGGTCGAGTACAGGTGCCGGGTGTAGTCGTCGAAGCGGACGTTGCCGTCGAGGCGGCGGCGCAGGACGTCGGCGAGGTGATCGGTGCGAGCGGGGGCGACGTGGACCACGGTTGCTCCTCTGCGGGGGCTTGAACCGACGCGGTGATGTGTCAAGGCTGGAGTGAGCTACTTGACATGATCGTGTGACGGTCTACAGAATTCAACAGCCGACGCTCAGGTTTTCGCATCCCGGAACACCCGCTGGAGGGCCGGATGTCCGTTGTCAGCAGTCGTCATTTCCTCCAGATCCCCGGACCCACGAACGTGCCCGATCGCGTGCTGCACGCCATCGCGCGCCCGACGATCGACCACCGCGGCCCCGAATTCGCGCGGCTGTTCCTGGACGTCCAGGAAGGCCTGCGGGACGTGCTGCGCACCGAGGGCGACGTGGTGGTCTACCCGTCGTCGGGCACCGGTGCCTGGGAAGCCGCCCTGGTCAACACCCTGTCGCCCGGCGACCGCGTGCTCATGTACGAGACCGGGCACTTCGCCGCGCTGTGGAGCGAACTGGCCGGACGGCTCGGGTTCGTCCCCGAGGTGCTGCCCGGGGACTGGCGCAGCGGCGCCGACCCGGGCGCGATCGAGCGCAGGCTCCTCGCCGACCGGGAGCACGAGATCAAGGCCGTCGCGGTGGTGCACAACGAAACGTCGACCGGCGTGACCACCGCGGTGCCCGAGATCCGGGCCGCCCTCGACCGCGCCGGTCATCCGGCGCTGCTGCTGGTCGACACCATCTCCTCGCTCGGCTCGCTGGACTACCGGCACGACGAGTGGGGCGTCGACGTCACCGTCGGCTGCTCCCAGAAGGGGCTGATGCTGCCGCCCGGGATCGGGCTCAACGCGGTCGGGCCCCGGGCGCGCCGGGCCGCTGAGCGGGCCCGGGCACCGCGCGGCTACTGGGACTGGGAACCGCTGCTCGAGGCCGGGCGGAAGGGCTTCTCCCCGTACACCCCGCCGACGAACCTGCTGTTCGGGCTGCGCGAGGCGCTGGCCATGCTGCGCGAGGAAGGGCTCGATGCGGTGGTCGCCCGGCACGACCGGCACGCCGAGGCCACCCGCGCCGCCGTCCGCGCGTGGGGCCTGGAGCTGCTGTGCCGCGAGGGGGCACCGGCGACCCGCTTCAGCAGCGCGCTCACCGCGGTGCTGATGCCCGACGGGCACGACGCCGACCGGTTCCGCGAGATCGTGCTGGCGCGCTTCGACATGTCGCTGGGCGCGGGCCTGTCCCGGTTGGCGGGCCGGGTGTTCCGGATCGGGCACCTCGGCGCCTTCAACGACCTCTCGCTGCTCGGCGCGCTCGGCGGCGTCGAAGCCGGGCTCCGCTCGGCCGGGGTGCCGCACCGCTCCGGCGGTGCGACGGCGGCGATCGCGGCGCTGGCCGATGTGGACGGTGCGGGGGCCGCCCATGTCGCCTGAGCTGATCTCGATCGTCGCGCTGGTGGCGATCTTCGTCATCACCGGGGTGTTCTCGGTGAACATGGGTGCGCTGGCGTTCGCCGCGGCGTTCCTGGTCGGCACCCTGGCCGGCGGGATGAGCTCGGACGACATCCTCGCCGGGTTCCCGGGCGACATCTTCATGGTGCTGGTCGGTGTCACGTACCTGTTCGCCATCGCCCGCGCCAACGGCACCATCGACTGGCTGGTCTACCAGTCCGTCCGCATGGTCAGCGGCAGGCTCCCGCTGATCCCGTGGGTGATGCTGGCGGTCTCCGGGCTGCTCACCGCGATCGGCGCGGTGCCCCCGGCCGCGGTGGCGATCATCGCCCCGGTGGCGATGGGTCTGGCGGTCAAGCACGGCATCTCGCCGCTGCTGATGTCGTTGATGGTCGTGCACGGCACGATGGTCGGCGGGTTCTCGCCGATCTCGGTGTTCGGCGTCATCGTCAACGGGGTGGTGCGCGGCAGCGATCTCGACGGCTCACCGCTGTTCCTGTTCTTCGGCAGCATGGTGGTGAACCTGGTGTTCGCCTTCGTCGCCTTCGTGGTCCTCGGCGGTCTCCGGTTGTCCCCGGCGGCCGACGGGGTGGCCGAGGAGGAGCGCGCGCTGGGCGCCGCGGTCGCCCCGGTCGCGCTGGACCGCGACCGGATCCTGACCCTGGTGGGCATCGGCACGATGGTGGTGCTCACCTTGTTCCTGGAGCTGGACATCGGGCTGGTCGCGATCACCGTGGCGGTGCTGCTGGGCCTGATCTCCCCGCGCGCGCACAAGGACGCGGTGGCGCACGTGACCTGGCCGACGGTGCTGCTGATCTGCGGTGTGCTCACCTACGTGAGCGTGCTCCAGGAGATCGGCACCATCGACTACGTCAGCCAGGCGGTCAGCAGCCTGGGCGTGCCGCTGCTCTCGGCGCTGCTGCTGTGCTACATCGGCGCGGTGGTCTCGGCCTTCGCCTCCTCGACCGGGCTGCTCGGGGCGCTGATCCCGCTGGCCGTCCCGCTGATGGCCGCCGGGCAGGTCGAGGTGGCGAGCATGGTGGCGGCGCTGGCCATCGCCTCGACGGTGGTCGACATCAGCCCGTTCTCCACCAGCGGTGCGATCATGCTGGCCAACTCCCAGGAGGACGACCGCGACCACGTCTTCCGCCGGTTGCTCGTCTACGGCGCGACGATGGTGGTGGTGACGCCGCTGGTGGTGTGGGGCGCGATGATCGTGCCCGGGCTCGGTTGAGCGCCGAGCGACGGGGACCACAGGTCGGGCCGGTGGGCAACGCGCCGTCCGGCGGATAGGTTCAGCGGCGGACCGTGCCGCCGGAGGCGGCTTGCTCGATTCCCGTAGGAAGTGCTGGCGATGACCACGACGGATGTGCACCCGCTGCGGGCGCTGCTGCCGGACGGGCGCGTGATCGACGACGCCGACGTGCTGGAGGCGCACCGCCGCGACCGCGCCACGTTCTGCCCGGCCGGTGCCCCGGCGGTGCTGGTCCGGCCGCGGAGCACCGAGGAGGTCGCGACCGCGCTGGCGTGGGCGCACGAGCACCGCGTGCCGGTGGTCCCGCAGGGCGCCCGCTCCGGGCTGTCCGGCGCGGCCAACGCCACCGACGGCTGCGTGCTGCTGTCGCTGGAGAAGATGGACCGCGTCCTGGAGATCGACGCCGAGGAGCAGCTCGCGGTCGTGCAGCCGGGGGTGGTCAACGGCGTGCTGGCCACCGCGGTGGCCGAGCACGGGCTGTTCTACCCGCCCGACCCGGGGTCGCGCTCGATCTCCACCATCGGCGGCAACGTCGCGACCAACGCGGGCGGCATGTGCTGCGTGAAGTACGGCGTCACCGGCGATTTCGTGCGGGGGCTGGAGGTCGTGCTGGCCGACGGCCGGATCCTGCGCACCGGGCGGCGGACCGCCAAGGGCGTGGCGGGCTACGACCTCACCCACCTGGTCGTCGGTTCGGAGGGCACCCTCGGGGTGGTGACCGAGGTGACCGTGGCGCTGCGGCCCGCCGCCGCGCAGCCGTTGACGGCCGTCGCGTTCTTCCCGACCGTCGGCGACGCCTGCCGCACCGTGGCCGGCTACCTCGGCGAGGGCTACCGCCCCTCGGTGCTGGAGTTCATGGACAGCCCGACCGTCGCCGCCGTGCAGCGGATCGCCGACCTCGGCTTCCCCGAGGGGATGGCCGCGATGCTCATCGTGCAGTCCGACCGGGGCGAGGCCGCACCGGCGGACCTGGCCGCGTTCGAGCGGGTGGCGCGCGGATTCGCCGCGTCCGACGTCGTGGTCGCCGACGACCCCGCCGAGGGCGAGCTGCTGATGCGGGCGCGGCGACTGGTCGGGGACGCCCACGAGAAGCTGGGGCGGGCGCTGCTGATCGACGACGTGTGCGTGCCGCGCAAGCACCTGGTGGAGCTCGTCGACGGACTGCACCGGATCGCGGGGGAGCACGGCGTCGAGGTGCTCTGCGCCGGGCACGCGGGCGACGGCAACATGCACCCGGTGGTCGCCTTCGACGAATCCGACGCCGAGGAGGCCGTGCGGGCGCAGCGGGCCTTCGACGCGATCATGGCGCTGGGCCTGGAGCTGGGCGGCACGATCACCGGTGAGCACGGCGTCGGCCACCTGAAGAAGCACTGGCTGGGTCGTGAGCTGGACCCCGCGGCGCTGTGGGCGCAGCGGGAGATCAAGCGGGCGCTGGACCCGCGCGGCATCCTCAACCCGGAACGGGTGCTGCCCGAGGGGTGAACGCGGGCGGGGGCGGCCACCCGCGCGGGTGGCCGCCCCCGCCCGGCGGCTCAGTCGTGCTCGTACTCCTCGTCGTCCGGCACGACCCGCTGCTGTTCGGCGAGGTCGGCCGGATCCACGTCCAGCGGCACCTCCGGCGCCGGGCCCTGCTCCTCCTCGACCGGGCCTTCGTCCTGGGCCTGCTCGACGGCGTCGCCTTCGGCGGATTCAGGGTTCATGCGTCCTCCCGTGTCCTCGCGAGCGGACCCGCACCCCGCCGGTGCGGGCGGGGCCGGGCGGGCTCCCGGCGCCACCGCCTTCGCGGGGTACCCACTCGCGGGCGTTCTCAGCACCCGCCCCGGAACTCACGCAGGGTGACGAGCACCGGTGCGCCCCCGGAGGTCCGCTCCGGGGGCGCACCCGACTCACCCGATGGACCGGCCCGCGTAGTCCGGCGGGGTGGTGACCAGCCCGGCGACCCGCTCGGCGATCGCCGCGGGCAGCGGGGTGGTGCCGCCGCGCTCGCCGTCGACGTGCAGGGCCATCAGCTCCTCGGTGGCCACCGGGGTGCCGTCCACGCTCATCTCGTGGCACAGCCGCAGCTTCTTCGGCCCGCTGCCGATCACCGCGCTGGTGACCACCAGCTCGGCGTCCGGGCCGACCTCGTGCAGGTACCGCACGTGCGCCTCGACGGTGTAGAGCGAGCAGCCGGTGCGGGACCGGTACTCGTGGTCCAGGCCGATCCGGTCCATCACCGCGTCGGTGGCGAAGCCGAAGACGAGCACGTAGTAGGCCTCGCTGAGGTGCCCGTTGTAGTCGATCCACTCCGGTCGCACCCGGCGCCGCAGCGGCTCGAACCCGGTCACCGCGCGCCCCGGACGGCCTCGACCGCGCGCAGCACCGCGATCACCGCCCGGTCCCGGTCGGCCACCAGCTCGGCGATGTCCCGCCCGTCGGAGGCCGTCTCGCAGCCCTCGACCATCCGGTCGCGCAGCTCGTCGGTGAGCTCCGGGGCCTCCAGCCGGGTCCACGGGGACTTCAGCGACGGCCCGAAGTGGTCGAGCATGTGCGCCATGCCGCCTTCGCCGCCGGCGAGGTGGAAGGTCAGGCAGGGGCCGAACAGCGGCCAGCGCAGTCCGGGGCCCTCGGTGATGGAGGAGTCGATCTGCTCCACCGTCGCCTCGCCGTTGGCCACCATGTGCAGGGCCTCGCGCCAGATCGCCTCCTGCAGCCGGTTGGCGATGAAGCCGGGCACCTCGCGGTCCATCGTGATCACCGACTTGCCCGCCACCTCGAAGAACGCCGAGGCCCAGTCCACGGCCCAGCGCTCCGTGCGCTCGCCGCCGACGACCTCCACCAGCGGGATGAGGTACGGCGGGTTGAACGGGTGCCCGACCACGAGCCGCTCCGGCCGGGTGCAGCCGGACTGCATCTCGGTCATGCCGTAGCCCGAGGTCGACGAGGAGATCACCACCCCGGGCGGGGTGGCCGCGTCGAGGCGGGCCAGCAGGTCCTGCTTGAGGCCCAGGTCCTCCGGTGCGCTCTCCTGCACGAACTCGGCGTCGGCGACCGCCTCCGGCAGCGTCGCGGCGATCGTCAGGTTCGCCCGGTCGGCACCGTCGGCCAGGCCGAGCTCGACCAGCGCGGGCCACGCCGCGTCGACCAGCCGGCGCAGCTTGGGCTCGAAGTCCGGCGCCGGGTCCCAGGCCGTGACCTGGTAGCCGCGCGCCAGGAAGTGCGCGACCCAGCCGCCGCCGATGACGCCCGCGCCGATGCAGGCGACGCGGCGGACCGCGGTGGGTTCGGGGGTTGCGTGCATCGTGTCCACTCCGTTCACCGCGCGGCCAGGCCGAGCTGCTCGCGGGCCTGCGCCGGCGACGCCACCGACATGCCCATGCCTTCGACGATGGTCACCGCGCGCTCGACGAGCTGCGCGTTGCTGGCCTTGACGCCCTTGCGCAGGTAGAGGTTGTCCTCCAGGCCGACCCGGACGTTGCCGCCGAGCGCGGCGGTCAGCCCGACCCAGCGGAGCTGGTCGCGGCCGAGCGCGAAGCTGGCCCAGTTCGCCCCCGCGGGCAGCATCCCGACCATCGCCTGCAGCAGCGCCGGGTTCGGCGGCGCGCCCCACGGGATGCCCGAGCAGAGCTGGAACAGCGGCGGCGCGTCGATCAGCCCCTCCTCGATCATCTTGTTGGCGAACCACAGGTTGCCGGTGTCGAAGATCTCCAGCTCCGGGCGCACCCCGAGCTCCTGGATCCGCTTGGCCCCGGCGCGCAGCATGTCCGGGGTGGAGATGTAGAGCTGGCTGCCGTCGCCGAAGTTCAGCGAGCCGCAGTCGATCGTGCAGATGTCCGGCAGCAGCTCCTCCACGTGCGGCAGCCGCTCCAGCCCGCCGACCAGGTCGGTGCCGTCCACCGGCTTGAGCGGGTCCTCCTGGTCGATCACCAGGTCACCGCCCATCCCGGCGGTGAGGTTGATGACCACGTCGATGCCGGTTTCCTTGATCCGCTCGACGACCTCCCGGTACAGCGCGACCTCGCGCGAACCCTGCCCGGTCTCCACGTTGCGGACGTGGATGTGCACCACGGCCGCGCCGGCCTCGTGCGCCGCGACGGCGTCCCGGGCGATCTGCTCGGGGCTGACCGGGACGAACTCGCTCTTGCCGGTGGTGTCCGCGGCGCCGGTCAGCGCCGCGGTGATGATCACGTCGTTGGCCACGTGGTATTCCCTTCGGTCGTGCGCAGGACTTCGCGCTGGATGAACTCGTGCAGCACCCGCCGCATCCGCTCCACCGAGCGACCGGGTCGCCCGGCGAGCACCTGGATGCCCAGCCCGTCGATGAGCGCGGTCAGCGTCACCGCGAGCTCCTCGGCGTCGCGGTCGGTGAACACGCCCTGCCGCTGGCCTTCCCGGAGGGTCCGGGCGATGGTGTCGTGCCAGCGCGCGTAGGAGTCGCTGTGCAGCACCCGCAGGTCCGGGTCGAGAGCGCTCTCGTTCCAGACCTGCAACCAGATCGACCACTCCTGGCGCAGCCGCCCCTGGGCGGGGAGCTGGAGCTCGACCAACCGCAGCAGCCGCTCGTGCGCGTCGTCGATGCTGTGCAGCTCGGCGACCTGGCGGTCGAAGGCCAACCGGACCGAGTACCGCAGGGTCTCGGTCAGCAGGTCGCCGCGGGCGGGGAAGTGGTAGTGGATGGTGGCCGCGCTGGTGCCGCAGGCGCGGGCCACGTCCGCCACCCGGACGGCGTGGTACCCGCGCTCGGCGACCAGCCGCCAGGTCGCGTCCAGGATCTGCTGGTAGCGGCCGGTGCTGTCGCGATCGCCGGAGCGGGCGGTGCGCTGCGGCACCGCGACCGCCGTCCCGGGGTCGTCCTCGGTCCCGCTGAGCAGCCACTGCACCGTCACGCCGGTGGCCCCGGCGATCCGGGTCAGCTCCGCAGCGGTGAAGCGGCGGGTGCCGCTCAGCGATTTGGACAGCTTGGTCTGTTCCATCCCGATCAGCTCGGCGAACTCGCGCTGGCTCCCCGGGTGCTCGCGCAGCAGGGCGCGGACGCGGCCGGACAGGTCGGTGTCGTGCACGTCGGGAACCCTAGCAGGGCGTTGCGATAATCGCAATGATCGCCCGGGTTGATGCGGCGACGGGTGTCCGTACTCGCAGGTGCGGTCCGTTTTGTGCGCTGCGCTGCTGACCGTCGCGTCGGTCAATCGCAAGGGGTGGGGGATGCATTCGGCCCGGCGTCGTGCTGAGCTGATCGCAGGACCGGAACGGAGGTGGCGGCGTGGCGGAGGCTACCGAGGCACCGCACCGGTGGCGGGTGCTGGCGCTCTGCCTGGCCGCCGGGTTCATGACGCTGCTCGACGTGAGCATCGTCAACGTGGCGCTGCCGTCGATCCAGCACGGGCTCGAGGCCCCCAGCGCCGCGCTGGCCTGGGTGGTGTCCGGGTACGCCCTGGCGTTCGGCCTGGTCCTGGTGCCCGCCGGGCGCCTCGGGGACGACCGCGGCCGGGCCCGGATGTTCCTGTTCGCGCTGGTCGCCTTCACCGCGGCCAGCGCGCTGGCCGGATTCGCCCAGGGCCCGGTGTGGCTGGTGGTGGCCCGCCTGGTGCAGGGGATGGCGGCGGGTCTGCTCAACCCGCAGGTGCTCGGCCTGATCCAGCAGCTGTTCCGGGGCCGGGAACGCGGCCGGGCGTTCGGGCTGTTCGGCACCGTGGTCGGCGTCTCCACCGCGATCGGGCCGCTGCTCGGCGGGGCGATCATCGAGCTGGCCGGCGACGTGCACGGGTGGCGGTGGGTGTTCTTCGTCAACGTGCCCATCGGCCTGCTGGCGCTCGGGTTCGGGATCAAGGTGCTGCCCGCCGACGTGCCGAGCGGGCGCGCCCGCAGCCTGGACCTGCCCGGCGTCGCGCTGCTGGCCGCCGGACTGCTGTGCCTCCTCCTGCCGCTGGTGCAGCAGGAGAGCGGGGACGCCCAGTGGTACCTGCTGCCCTTCTCGCCGCTGCTGCTGGCCGCCTTCGCCGGCTGGGAGCGCTGGTACGCCCGCCGCGGCCACGCCCCGCTGGTGGACCTGCGCCTGCTGCGGATCCGCAGCTACTCGTTCGGCGCCTCGCTGGCGCTGTTCTACTTCGCCGGGTTCACCAGCATCTTCTTCGTGCTGGCGGTGTACTTCCAGCGCGGACTGGACTACTCGGCCCTGCAAGCGGGCCTGGCGCTGACCCCGTTCGCCGTCGGCTCGGCGGTCTCCGCCGCGCTCAGCGGCCGGTGGGTCAACCGGTTCGGCCGGAAGCTGGTGGTCGGCGGGCTGGTCACCGCGCTGCTGGGGCTGGTGGCCACCGACCTGCTGCTCGTGGTGCACACCGGGCCGCTGACCGGCCTGGTCATCGCCCCGGCGATGCTCGTGGCGGGGCTGGGCAGCGGGCTGGTCATCTCGCCGAACCAGACGGTCACCCTCAGCGAGGTCGACGTGGCGGGCGGCAGCACCGCGGCCGGGGTGCAGCAGACCGGGCAGCGGATCGGCACGGCCCTCGGCACCGCGGCGGCCTCCGGCCTGTTCTTCGGCACCCTGCCCGAGGGCGGTTACGACGCCGCCATCACGCTCGGCCTGGTGGTCTCGGTCGGCTTCGTCGCCATCGCGCTGGTGATCGGGATCGTCGAACTGCTGCTGCCCGGCCCGGTGCCGGGCCGCCAGGAGTGAGTCAGGACCCGCCGCGCCGGGCGAGCAGGGCGTGCCTGCGGCCGTAGCCGAAGTACAGCGCGAAGCCGATCAGCAGCCACGCGGCGAACCGCAGCCAGGTGATCACGTCCAGGTTGGACATCAGGTACAGGCAGGCCGCCGCCGTGAGCACCGGCAGCACCGGGGACAGCGGCATCCGGAACGGGCGCTCCACCTGGGGCTGGGTGCGGCGCAGCACCGGCACCGCCAACGCGACGATGAAGAACCCGGACAGCGCGCCGATGCTGACCATGTCGGCCAGCTCGGAGATCGGGACGAAACCGGCGAGCAGCATGATCAGCACCGCGCCGGCGATGGTCATCCGGTGCGGCGTCCCCCACTTCGGGTGCACCTGGGAGAGCCGGGGCGGCAGCAGCCCGTCGCGGCTCATCGCGAACCCGATCCGGCCGATGGTCACCAGCTCGACCATCATCACCGAGGTCAGGCCGGTGATCGCCCCCAGCGACACCAGCACCGCCACCCACGGCTGGCCGACCGACTGGAAGGCCGCGGCCAGCGGGGCGCCCTCGTCGATCTGCCGGTAGTCGACCATCGCGGTGAGCACGAAGGACACGCCCACGTACAGCAGCGTGCACACCACCAGGCTGCCCAGCAGCCCGACGGGCAGGTCGCGGCGGGGGTTGCGGGTCTCCTCCCCGAGGTTGGCCAGCGCCTCGAACCCGGTGTAGGCGAAGAACACGATGGCGGCGGCGGTCAGGATGCCGCCGAAGCCGTAGACCGACTGCTCCATGCCCAGCAGCGCCTGCACCAGCGGTTGTTCGAGCGCGGTGGCGCTGGGCGCGGCGGGTTGGGTGGGCGGGACGAACGGGTCCAGGTTGGCGCCCCGGACGAAGAACAGCCCGGCGACCACGACGAGCACCGACACCGCGACCTTGATCACCACCAGCGCGTTGGTCACCCACGCGGACTCCCGGATGCCCGCCACCGCGACCGCGGTGAGCAGCGCGATGATGACCATGGCGCCGACGTTGACCGCGGCGTCCTCGCCGAACCACTCCGGCGGCAGGTCCAGCAGGTTCGCGACGTAACCGGACCAGCTCCGCGAGACCACCGCGGCGCCGAGCGCGAACTCCAGCAGCAGGTCCCAGCCGATGATCCAGGCGAAGATCTCGCCGAGCGAGGTGTAGGCGTAGGTGTAGGCGCTGCCCGCGGTGGGCACCGCCGAGGCCAGTTCCGCGTAGCACAGCGCGGCGAGCGCGGCCACCACGCCGCCGATCACGAAGGACAGCACCACGGCCGGGCCGGCGTGCTGCTTGGCCTCGATCCCGGTCAGCGTGAAGATGCCCGACCCGATGATGATGCCGATGCCGAAGCCGACGAGGTCCTTCCCGGTGAGCCGGCGCACCAGGTTCCCGCGCCGGCCCCGGTCCAGCACCTCGTCGACGGGCAGCTTCCGCAGCACGCTCATGGTGCCGCGCCGCAGGGGACGACGCCCCGCCCCGACGGCTCGGGCGGGGGATGGCCGCGCGGCGCTGCGCCGCTCACGCCGGGACCGAATCGGTCTGGCGGTCGAAGATGCGGTGCTCGCCGACCGCCGCGCAGAACTCGTCGAGGAAGCTCTGCGGCAGCTCCCCGCTGTCGGCGGTGACGAAGACGCCGAGGTGGGAGTTCACCCCCCGCGCGTCACCCGCGGGCGGCAGCTCCGTCGCCCCGGAGCGGCGCAGCAGCTCGGTGCCCGCGCTGCTCACCGCCACCGGCTTGGCGTGCTTGTAGGCCTCGGCGACGAAGTGCACCGCGTAACCGTCGGCGAGCAGCGTCGCGGCGCTGTCCGTGCCGCCCGGCACGATCACCGCGTCGTAGACCACCGAGGCCATCGTGTTGATGGCGGCGTCCACGGACACCTCGTCGTTGCCGGTGCGGACCACGCCCTCGGTGGGCGCCAGCACCTCGGCGGTCGCGCCCCGCTCGGCCAGGCCGCGCCGGATCTGCTCGACCTCACCGCCGTTGACCCCGTCGGCGACGAGCACGGCGACCTTGCGGGTGGCAGCGGTGCCGGTGACCGAGTTCGCCTGGCTCAGCGCCGGCGAGCTCTTCCCGTGGTTGGCCGTCTCCTCCGGCGGGGCGGACAGGCCCAGGCCCTCGGCCACCCGCACCGCGAGCTCGTGGTCGACCCGGTTGAGCTGCTGCACCACGCCTTCCCGGACGTGGGTGTGGTCGACCTTGCCGAGCTCGAAGCGGAACGCGCCGACGATGTGCTCCTTCTCCCAGGACGACATGCTGTTCCAGAACAGGGTCGCCTGGCTGTAGTAGTCCTTGAAGCTCTCGCTGCGCTCGCGGATCTTGTGGCCCGCGACCTTCTCCTGGTAGTGCTGGAAGACGTCCTGATCGGCTCCGGCCACCATCGGGCACCCGCCGGAGATGCTGTTCTTGTAGTAGCTGGTGCGCCCCCGGTGGATCTGCTGCTGGCCGAAGCCGTCGCGCTGGTTGTTGGCCACCGCCGCGATCGGCCGGTTGATCGGCAGCTGCGCGAAGTTCGGCCCGCCCAGCCGGATGAGCTGGGTGTCCAGGTAGGAGAAGTTGCGCGCCTGCAGCAGCGGGTCGTTGGTGAAGTCGATGCCCGGCACCACGTTGGCGGTGTGGAAGGCGATCTGCTCGGTCTCGGCGAAGAAGTTCTCCGGGTTGCGGTCGAGCACCATCCGGCCCACCGGCCGCACCGGCACCTCCTCCTCCGGGATGATCTTCGTCGGGTCCAGCAGGTCGAAGTCGAAGTCGTGCTCGCGGGACTCCTCGACGAGCTGCACGCCCAGCTCCCACTCCGGGTACTGCCCGGCCTCGATCGCGTCCCACAGGTCGCGCCGGTTGTAGTCGGGGTCCTTGCCCGCGATCTTCTGGCACTCGTCCCAGACCAGCGAGTGCGTGCCCAGCATCGGCTTCCAGTGGAACTTCACGAAGATGCCCTTGCCCTCGCGGTTGACCAGCCGGAAGGTGTGCACCCCGAAGCCCTGCATCATGCGGTAGCTGCGCGGGATCGCCCGGTCCGACATCAGCCACATCATCATGTGCATCGTCTCGGGCTGGAGCTGGACGAAGTCCCACAGCGTGTCGTGCGCCGACTGGGCCTGCGGGATCTCGTTGTGCGGCTCGGGTTTGACCGCGTGCACGAAGTCGGGGAACTTGATGCCGTCGTGGATGAAGAACACCGGCATGTTGTTGGCGACCAGGTCGTAGTTGCCCTGCTCGGTGTAGAACTTGGTGGCGAAGCCGCGCACGTCGCGCACCGTGTCGGCCGAGCCCCGCGAACCGGCCACCGTGGAGAACCGCACGAAGACCTCGGTCCGCACGTCCGGGTCGGACAGGAAGCGGGCGGCGGTGTGCTCGGCGAGCCAGCCGTCGTAGGGCTGGAAGTGCCCGTAGGCCCCGGCGCCCCGCGCGTGCACCACCCGCTCCGGGATCCGCTCGTGGTCGAAGTGGGTGATCTTCTCCCGCGCGTGGAAGTCCTCCAGCAGCGTGGGGCCCCGCTCGCCGACCGACAACGAGTCGTCGGTGCTGTCCACCCGGACGCCCTGCTGGGTGGTGAGGTAGTTCTCGTCCAAGTCCTTGCGGACGCCGTCGAGCTGTTCCTGCTTGCGGTCGGCTGCCATCTCCGCTGTCCCCTCGAATCGGCTGCGGGTCAGCTCAGGTGTTCCCGCCGTGGTCGATGACTATGCCGACGTGGTGACGTTTCCGCCCGATGGTCGCGCCGGCCGCCCCGGCACCGCGGCCGCTGGCGCCCTCAGCCGAACCAGGGGAGCTGGCCGACCAGGCCCGGGGCGCCCGCGACCAGCAGGAAGTGCAGCGCGCGCCCGGCCAGGGCAGCGCCGAGGAAGCCGAGCACCGGCAGGCCCGCGGCCCCGGAGAGCAGGCACATCAGGGTGAACGGGGGGATCCCCGGGATCGCGCTGAGGAACAGCACGCCCAGGCCCCACCACGGCTGCTGCCGGGTGCGCCGCTGGAAGGTGTCGAACCAGCGCGCCCAGCGGCCGGTCCGCTCCTTCTCGGCCATCCGGGAGAGCCGGTTGCCGAGGCTGAGGCCGCCGCGCCCGGCGAGGTAGAACACCGACTTGCCCGCGAGCTGGCCGACCGCCGCGGCCAGGCCCATCGCCCACCAGTTCAGCCCGTCGACGGTGGAGAGCACGCCGAGCAGGTACAGCTCGATGTTGACCACCGGGAACACGGCGCCGAGCGCGGCGGTGCCCGCGGTGGTCAGCAGCCACTCGATCACCGGGCCGCCTCCGGGTGCTGCGGGCGGCGTCGGGCGGTCACGGCGGGCAACTCCGGAGGTCGGCGGGGGACGGGGCCGACCGAGGGTAGCTCATCGCTGGTCGGCGTCGGCGTCCCAGCTCAGCAGCCGGACCCGGCTGACCGTGCGCAGGTGCCTGCGCATCGCGCTGACCGCCGCCTTCGGGTCGCCCGCCCGGATCGCCTCGGCGATCCGCTCGTGCTGGGCCAGCGACCGGGCGGGACGGCGCGGTTGGCGCAACGACTCCTGGCGGCTCTCGGCGATCTCGGCGGCGATGGTGCGCATGAACTCGGCGAGCAGCCCGCTGCGGCCCGCGGCGGTGATCGCGGCGTGGAACCGGCGGTCGCCGTCCACGCCCAGCCCGCCGTCGGCGATCTCCCGGCGCATGTCCGCCAGTGCCGCGTCGATCTCGGCGAGGTCCTCGTCGGTGCGGCGCCGCGCCGCGAGGTCGGCCAGTTTGGTCTCCAGCGCCTCCCGGGCCTCGAGCACCTCGGGGAGGCGCCGCTGGCGGGCGACCAGCTCCTCGACCGGCTCGGTGTCCAGCGAGGCGCGGCGCAGGTAGCTGCCGCCGCCGTGGCGGACCTCGACGAGGCCTTGGACCTCCAGCACCACCAGCGCCTGCTTCACCGACGCCCGGCTGACCCCGAGCCGTTCGGCGAGCTCGCGCTCCGGCGGCAACCGGTCCCCGACGTCGAGCCCGCGTTCCCGCACGTGCTCGCGGAGCCGGGCCACGACCTGCTCGTACAGGCGCGATCGGGACAGCGGGCGCAGCGCTTCGGGCACGGGTACCTCCGGACGGACGGCGGAGGCCAGGCTAGCACCGGCGGGGAGGTCGAGTGGCTGAGCCAATTCGGCCTTGACGCGGTGCGCCGACCCCGGCAAAGGTGGATCCCACCGGTCGCCGACCGCACCAGCGGCCCGGCCCGGATCGTCGTCCCCACGCCGGAGGTGGTCATGGCCGCGCAGGTGCTGTTCCCCAAGTTGCGGGAGCCCGACGAGAAGGAGGCGCTGCGCTTCGGCGACCGCGCGCTGACCTACCGGGAGCTGGCCGGGGTGGCCGGTGCGCTGGCCGAACGCCTCGCCGGGACCAGCCGGGCGGCGGTGTGGGCCACCAACACCCTGGAGACCTGCGCGGCGGTGCTCGGCGGGCTGGCCGCGGGGGTCGCGGTGGTGCCGATCAACCCCAAGGTGGGGGAGCGGGAGCTCGCGCACATCGTGGCCGACAGCGAACCCGAGGTGCTGCTCGCCGAACCGGGGTTCCAGCCGCCGCCGGGGCTGGCCGGGCTGGCGGTGCACGAGGTGGACGTCACCGCCCGGGGCGGAGCGCTGCCCGCCGAAGCCGCTCCGGAGGCGCCGGCGCTCATCGTCTACACCTCCGGGACCACCGGGCCGCCCAAGGGCGTGGTGCTGCCCCGGCGCGCGCTCAGCGCCAACCTCGACGCCCTCGCCGAGGCGTGGGCCTGGACCGCCGAGGACGTGCTGGTGCACGGGCTGCCGCTGTTCCACGTGCACGGTCTGATCCTGGGCACGCTGGGGCCGGTGCGCCTCGGCGGCTCGGTGCAGCACCTCGGGCGCTTCTCCTCGCGGGCCGCCGCCGACGCGCTCGCCGGACCGGCGACCATGCTGTTCGGCGTCCCGACCATGTACCACCGGCTCGCCGACGACGCCGAGGGCGACCCCTCGATCGCCGCCGCCGTCCGGGGCGCCCGGCTGCTGGTCTCCGGCTCGGCCGCGCTGCCCGCCGTGGAGCACGCCCGCATCGAGCGGCTCACCGGCCAGCGGGTCGTGGAGCGCTACGGGATGAGCGAGACGATCATGAACTGCGGGGTCCGCGCCGACGGCGACCGCAGGCCCGGCTACGTCGGTCGGCCCTTCGCCGGGGTGGAGCTGAAGCTGGTCGACGAGCGGGACGCCGAGATCGAGGCCAGCGACGACGCCACCGTCGGCGAGATCCTGGTGCGCGGGTCCAACCTGTTCAGCGGCTACCTCAACCGCCCGGACGCCACCGAGGCCGCGTTCACCGACGGCTGGTTCCGCACCGGGGACATGGCCACCCGCGCGCCCGACGGCTACGTCCGCATCGTGGGGCGCAAGGCGACCGACATCATCAAGAGCGGCGGCTACAAGATCGGCGCCGGCGAGATCGAGAACGCGCTGCTGGAGCACCCGGCGGTGGCCGAGGTCGCGGTCACCGGCGAGCCCGACGACGACCTCGGCGAGCGGATCGTGGCCTGGATCGTGCCCGCCGAGGGCACCTCGATCAGCGGGGCGGAGGCGGCCGACCACGTCGCGGGGCTGCTCACCCCGCACAAGCGCCCCCGGGAGGTGCGGCTGGTCGAGGCGCTGCCCCGCAACGAGATGGGCAAGGTCCAGAAGAAGGCGTTGCTGCCCACCGGGGGAGCGCGGCGGGATGGCTGACCGCGTCCCGGCCCGCACCCTCGTCGAGTCGCTGAGCAGCGGATTCGAGGAGTTCGCGGCGCCGGAGCCGGCCACCGCCCCGGACGGCCCGCTGGGCTGGCCCGGCTACGACGAGCAGCGCGCCCGCGCCGCCGCGGCCGGGGCCGACGAGGCGGTGCTGTGCGGGCGCGGGACCGTAGGCGGGCGCGAGGCGGTGCTGATCGCGTTCGACTTCGGCTTCCTCGGCGGGTCGGTCGGGGAAGCGGCCGGGGCGCGGATCGCGGCGGCCTTCGAGCGGGCCGGGGACCTGCGGCTTCCCGTGGTGTCGCTGATCGCCTCCGGCGGCAGCCGGATGCAGGAGGGCATCCGCGCGCTGGCGCAGTTGCAGACCATCGCCCGGGCCTGCCTGCTGCTCCGGCAGGCCCGCCTGCCGCACATCGCGGTGCTGCGCCATCCCACCACCGGGGGCATGTGGGCGACGCTGGGCGCCTCGGCGGACGTGGTGCTGGCGCTGCCGGGGGCGGCCGTCGCCTTCGGCGGCAGCCGGGTCCGCGCCCCCGGCGACGACGAGGAACCGTTCACCGCCGAGGGCAAGCTGGCCACCGGGCAGATCGACCAGGTCGTCGGACCCGACGAGCTGCCCGCCGCGCTGGCCCGCGCCGTCGACCTGCTGCACCCGGAACGGCTGGTCCGGCCGCCGCGCCCGGCGGAGGTGCCGCGCGCGCTGACCGACCACCCCGAGCCCGGCACCGGGTGGGAGGCGGTGCGGCGGGCCCGCGCCGCGGACCGGCCGCGGGCGCCGGAGTACCTGGACCGCTACTTCGAGACCCGCTTCGCGCTCAGCGGCGACCGCTGCGGCGGGGTGGACCCGGGGATGCTCTGCGGGCTCGGCATGCGGGAGGGCCGGCCGGTGGCCTTCGCGGCGCAGACGGGCACCGCCAACACCGCCGCCGGGTTCCGCACCGCGGCCCGGCTGATCCGGCTGGCCGACCAGCTCGGCATCCCGGTGCTGACCCTGGTGGACACCCCGGGGGCGGCCAACGACGGCGCGGCCGAGCGGGCGGGGGTGGGCCCGGCGATCGCGGAGGTGTTCACCGCCGTCGCCGAGGCGCGGGTGCCGATCACCACGCTGGTCGTCGGCGAGGGCGGTTCCGGGGGTGCGCTCGCGCTGGCCGCGCCGGAGCGGACCTGGATCACCCCGGACGCCTACTTCGCCGTGATCGCCCCGGAGCTGAGCGCGGCGATCCTCAAGCGCGGTACCGAGGACGCCGCCGAACTCGCGGGCTGGATGCGGCTGCGCCCCCAGGACCTGCTGGAACTCGGTTTCGCGGCGGGGGTCGCGGCGCGCTGATCCGCCCGCGGCGGCTGTGGGGCATCGCACCGGCGGCGGGCGGTGCGCGTCGCCGGTGCGGCGTGGGACCGTCCCCGTGACCTGATGAGCAGACGTCCGCCGGACGGCGTCGAGCCCCGGACGAGTGGATCATCTCACCTGCGCTGGTCGCCCTCGGTGATCAATGCCACCCGTTGGGCGGGAGATCGTGCCCGTTCCGTGTTCTAAACTCAGGCTCGCCTGACAAAGGTTAGGCTAGCCTGACTTTAGAAGGGGCGAGATGGACCGGACGGGGATCGGCGGCAAGGTCGCGGTGGTGACGGGCGCGGCCGGGGGCATCGGCGCCGCGGTGGTCGGCGCCCTGGCCGAACGGGGCGCCCTGGTCGCGGCGCTGGATCGCGATGCCGCCGCGGTGGAGGCCGTCGCCGACGGGCTGCGGCAGCAGGGGCACGCGGTGCACGCCCACCGGGTCGACGTCACCGACGCGGCCGAGGTCGCCGACGCCACGGCGCGCGTCGAAGCCGAGCTCGGGCCGATCGACCTCCTCGCCAACGTCGCCGGGGTGCTGCAGTTCGGCACGGTGCGCGACCTCACCGACGAGGACTGGGCGCGCACCTTCGCGGTCAACACCACCGGGGTCTTCCACCTGTGCCGGGCGGTGTCCCGGTACATGGTCGAGCGCGGGCGGGGAGCCATCGTCACGGTGGGCTCGAACTCCGCCGGCGTGCCCCGGCACGGCATGTCCGCCTACGGTGCGTCCAAGGTGGCGGCGAGCCTGTTCACCAAGTCCCTGGGGCTGGAGCTGGCCGAACACGGCATCCGGTGCAACGTCGTGGCCCCCGGCTCGACCGACACCGGGATGCTGCGGGGCATGACCGGTGGCGACCCCGCCAGCGTCATCGCCGGTTCGGCGGCCGAGTACAAGGCGGGCATCCCGCTGCGCAAGCTCGCGACGCCGGCCGACATCGCCGAGTCCGTGGTGTTCCTGCTCTCCGACCAGGCCGGCCACATCACCATGCACGACCTGTACGTCGACGGTGGCGCGACCCTGCGCGCCTGACAGCGCCGCGAAACCGGCGGCAGGAAGGTTCCCATGACCACGATCGACAGCGACATCGACGGCCTCGTCGCCGAGGAGGCGACGCGCCTGCTGGCGGCCTACGAGGCGGGTTCGTCGTTCTTCTTCTCCTCCTCGCGCGGCATGATGCTGGCCCGCGGCGTCGACGCCACGGTGCCCAAGACGTCGTGCGCGCGCGCCGACCTGCCCGGTCGGGTCCGCGAGTTCCTGGCCGGGGCCGCCGAGTTCGGGCGGCACAACCCGGTGGTGGTGGGCGCGGTGCCGTTCGGCCCGAACCTGCCCGCGCACCTGGTGCTGCCCTCCGAGGTGGTCCGCGCCGACCCGCCCGCGGTGGCGGTGCCGCGGTCGGCGCGCGGCGAGGCCCCGCGGTGCTCGGTGCGGCAGGTCCCCAGCGCCGCGGAGTACGAGCGCGGCGTCGAGCGGGTGCTGCGCCGGTTCGACGACGGCGACCTGAGCAAGGTCGTGCTCGCCCGGACCCTGGAGCTCACCCCGGAGTCCCCGGTCGACGTCCGCGACGTGCTGGGCAACCTGGCGCTGGCCGACCCGAGCGGCTTCACCTTCGCGGTGGACCTGCCCCGGCGCGGGGAGGACGGCACCCGGGACACCGCCGGTCCGCAGCCCCCGCTGGGCCGCACCTTCCTCGGGGCCAGCCCCGAGCTGCTGGTGTCCCGGCGCGGCACCGCGGTGCGCTCCAACCCGATGGCCGGTTCCCGGCCGCGCAGCAGCGACCCGGCCGAGGACCGGCGCCGCGCCGAGGAGCTCGCCGACTCCGACAAGGACCTCCGCGAGCACGCCGCGGTCGTCGAGGCGGTCGTGCGGGCGCTGGAACCGCTGTGCACCGACCTGCGGGTGCCCAGCAGGCCCTCGGTGATCAGCACCGCCGCGATGTGGCACCTGGCCACCGAGATCACCGGCGAGCTGCGCGACCCGCGGACCTCCTCGCTCGAACTCGCCGACGCCCTGCACCCGACCCCGGCGGTGTGCGGCACCCCGGTGGCCGCGGCCCGCTCGGTGATCGGCGAGACCGAACCGTTCGACCGCGGCTACTACGCGGGGATGGTCGGCTGGTGCGACGCGGCGGGCGACGGCGAGTGGGTGGTGGCCATCCGCTGCGCGGAGATCGAGGAGGAGGGCCTGCGGCTGTTCGCCGGCGCGGGCATCGTCGCCGGCTCCGACCCGGCCGACGAACTGGCCGAGACCTCCGCGAAGTTCCGCACCGCGCTGTCCGCGATGGGCCTGGACCAAGCCGTCTCACGCTGAGGAGGAACCACCAGAATGACCGGACCGGCACCGCTGCCCGGCTGCCCCACCTGGCCCGAGGAGTTCGCCGCCCGCTACCGGGCGGCCGGCTACTGGCGGGGCGACACCTTCGGCTCGATGCTGCGCGAGCGCGCCGCCGAGCACCCCGACCGGATCGCCGTCGTCGGCGGCGACCGGCGGGTGTCCTACGGCGAGCTGGACGCCCGCGCCGACCGGCTGGCGGCCGGGCTGCACCGGCTCGGCATCGCCCCGCGGGACCGCGTCGTCGTGCAGCTCCCCAACATCCCGGAGTTCTTCGACGTCTGCTTCGCGCTGTACCGGCTCGGCGCCGTGCCGGTGTTCGCGCTGCCGACCCACCGGCTGACCGAGGTCGGGTACTTCTGCGAGTTCAGCGAGGCGGTCGCCTACATCACCGCCGACGTCGAGGCCGGGTTCGACCACCGGGTGCTGGCCGCCGAGGTGCGGCGCGAGGTGCCGGGGCTGCGCCACGTGCTCATCGCGGGCGACCCGGGCGACTCCGGCTTCACCGCGCTGTCCGATGTGGACGCCGAGCCGGCGGACCTGGCCGGTCCGCACCCGGGGGACATCGCGTTCCTCCAGCTCTCCGGCGGCAGCACCGGCGTGCCCAAGCTGATCCCGCGCACCCACGACGACTACCTGTACTCGTTCCGCGCCAGCGACGAGATCTGCGGCGTCACCGAGGACACGGTGTTCCTCGGCGCGCTGCCCATCGCGCACAACTTCCCGATGAGCTCGCCGGGCACCTTCGGGGTGCTGCACGCGGGCGGTCGCGTGGTGCTGGCCCGCAGGCCCAGCCCCGACGAGGTGTTCCCGCTGATCGAGCGGGAACGGGTCACGCTGGCCGCCGCGGTGCCGCCGCTGGCGCTGGTCTGGCTCGACGCCGCGCCGGACACCGAGCACGACCTGTCCAGCCTGGAGGTGCTCCAGATCGGCGGCGCCAAGTGCAGCGAGGAGGTCGCCAAGCGGGTCCGCCCGGTGCTCGGCGCGACCTTGCAGCAGGTGTTCGGGATGGCCGAGGGCCTGGTGAACTACACCCGCCTGGACGACCCGGAGGAGGTCATCCGCACCACCCAGGGGCGGCCGATCTCGCCGGACGACGAGGTGCTCGTCGTCGACGACGAGGACAACCCGGTGCCCGCGGGGGAGACCGGCCACCTGCTCACCCGGGGGCCCTACACCATCCGCGGCTACTACCGGGCCGAGGAGCACAACGCGCGGGCGTTCACCCCGGACGGCTTCTACCGCACCGGTGACGTGGTCCGCCTGACGCCCGAGGGCAACGTCGTGGTCGAGGGGCGGGCGAAGGACCAGATCAACCGGGGCGGGGAGAAGGTCGCCGCCGAGGAGGTCGAGAACCACCTGCTCGCGCACCCCGACGTGCACGACGCCGCGGTGGTCGCCATGCCGGACGACTACCTGGGGGAGCGCAGCTGCGCCTTCGTGGTCCCGCGCGGGACGCCGCCCAAGGCCCGCGAGCTCATCAAGTTCGTCCGCGAACGCGGGCTGGCCGGCTACAAGGTGCCGGACCGGGTCGAGTTCGTCGAGCAGTTCCCGCAGACCGGGGTCGGCAAGATCAGCAAGCGCGAGCTGCGCGAGGCGATCGTGCGCGAACTGGTCCCCGAACTGCACCGGGGCCGCTGAGGCGGATCCGGTGCAACCGCACGAGGAGAGGAGCAAGGTGGCGCTTCCGGGCATCGCACCGTACCGCGTCCCGCAGCACGAGGAACTGCCGGAGAACCGGGTGCGCTGGCGCCCCGATCCGCAGCGGTCCGTCCTGCTGATCCACGACATGGAACGGCACTTCGTCAACGCCTTCACCCCGGATCGGGAACCGCTGAACGAGGTCGTCCCGAACATCCAGATGCTGCGCGCGCAGGCCGACGCCAGCGGGGTGCCGGTGGTCTACTGCGCCCAGCCGGGCGGTCAGACCCCCGAGCAGCGGGGCCTCCAGCTCGAGTGGTGGGGGCCGGGGGTGTCCGACCCGGCGCAGGAGGCGATCATCGACGAGCTGGCGCCCCGGTCGCGCGACGTGCTGCTGACCAAGTGGCGCTACAGCGCCTTCCAGCGCACCGAGCTGCGCGAGATGCTGCGGGAGTGGGGGCGCGATCAGCTCATCATCACCGGCATCTACGCCCACATCGGCTGCCTGATGACCGCCGCCGAGGCGTTCCAGCAGGAGGTCCGCGCGTTCCTGGCGGCCGACGCGGTCGCCGACTTCTCCTTGGAGGAGCACCGGATGGCGCTGTCCTACGCGGCCAAGCGCTGCGCGGTGGTGGAGTCCACCAGCAGCCTCGTCACGGCGCTGGCCGCCGACCGACCGGTGCCGGCGTGAGCGCGCCCGGCACGAGCGAGCGCGGCGCCCCGCCGCGCGGAGGGGAGGAATCCATGTCCGACGCACCGGCCCTGACCCTGGAGGACGTCCGCCGCGACGTGGCGGAGGTGCTCTACGAGGACCCGGCCGAGCTGACCGACGAGGAGGACCTCATCGACTGGGGGCTGGACTCGGTGCGGATCATGAGCCTGGTCGAGAAGTGGCGCAAGCGCGGCGTCCAGGTCACCTTCGCCGACCTCGCCGAGCGCGCCACGCTCGCCGACTGGTGGGCGGTGCTGGGGCCGAAGACCGCGGCCTGAGCACCCGCGGGTCGTCGAGCGGGCCGTCCCCCCACCGCGCGGTGGGGGGACGGCCCGCTCTCGTCGGGGATCACGGCCAGGGGACCTGCTCCGACCGGTAGAAGTCGATGCCCTGGTGCTCCCACCGCGGGCCCTGCGCGGCCAGCCGCCGGGAGAACGACTCCCAGTCGTGGTGCTCGGCCTGCGACCAGCCGAGCTCGGCGATCGCGGGCAGCCGCGGGAAGGCCATGAACTCGATGTGGTCGGAGGTCTCCAGCGTCTCCGACCACAACGGCGCCTCGACGCCGAGCACCGCTTCCTCCGGGACGCCCCGCAGGTAGCTGCCGGGGTCCCAGCCGTAGGCGTCGGCGACCTCGGTCAGCCCCGCCCACTGCAGGCCCAGTTCGGTGCCCTCGTGGTACTTCTGGTCCAGGTAGGACTTGTTCGCCGGGGAGACCAGGATGCGGTTGCCGCGCGCCACGGCCTCGGGCAGCAGCGGGTCGGCGTTCTCGGTGCCCCAGTACTGCACCACCGCGCCCGCGGGCGGTGCGGCCTTGGCGTACTCGTGCCAGCCGACGGCGGTCTTGCCGTACTTCGCCACCATCGGCACCACCCGCTGCATGAACTTCCGGTAGTCCTCATCGGTGGTGGAGTGCGCCTCGTCGCCCCCGATGTGCAGGTACTCGCCCGGCGTCAGCGCCGCGACCTCGCGGATGACGTCCTCGACGAACCGGTAGGTGATCTCCTTGTCCACGCACAGCGAGCTGAACCCGACCTCGATGCCGGTGTAGAGCGGCGGCGCCACCCCGTCGCAGTTGAGCTCGGCGTAGGACGACAGCGCCGCGTTGGTGTGCCCGGGCAGGTCGATCTCCGGGATCACCACCATGTGCCGCGACGCGGCGTACTCGACGATCTCGGTGTACTCGGCCTGGGTGTAGAAGCCGCCGGGGCCGCCGCCGACCTCGGTGCTGCCGCCGTGCTCGGTCAGCCGCGGCCACGACTCGATCTCCAGCCGCCAGCCCTGGTCGTCGGTGAGGTGCAGGTGCAGCCGGTTGATCTTGTACTGGGCGAGCTGGTCGATGTAGCGCTTGACCTGCTCCACGTCGAAGAAGTGCCGGGCCACGTCGAGCATCGCGGAGCGGTGGCCGAAGCGCGGCCGGTCCACGATCTCGCCGCCCGGCACCGTCCACGGGCCCGGCTGCTCGGTGCGGCTCTCGATCGCGGGGGGCAGGAGCTGGCGCAGCGTCTGCACGCCGCGGAACAGCCCGGTGGGCGTCTGCGCGGACAACCGCACGACGTCGTCGTCGACGTCCAGCCGGTAGCCCTCCGGTCCGAGATCGCGGCCGTCCAGGCTCAGCGCGATCGCGCCGTCCTTGACCTGGCCGCGGCTGACCGGGATCGGGAAGCCGGTCGACGGGCGCAGCAGGCCGGCCAGGTGCTCGCCGACCGGCGCGGCTTCGCCCGCCGCCCGGATCTTGGTGTGCCGGGTGAGTTCGAAGGTGCTGCCGGGGTCCGGTCGGACCGACTCGGGTGCTGGGACGACGTCGTGCAAGTCCTGCTCCTGGGGCGTGCCGAGGGCGGGGGCCGCGGTCCCGCCGAGGAGCAGCGCGCCGGTGAGCGCGGTCGCCAGCAGCGACACGCGGCGCACGGCGGTGCGGGGCGGTGTTCGGGTCATGTGCCACTCCGGGGTCGGATGTCGGTAGCCCTCAAAGGTATAGACCACATCCGGCGCGGGGAGCCTCCGAACGGATGTATCGGGCACGGCCCCGGATCAGCGCCCGCGCAGCGCCTCGGTCAACGCCTCCAGCACCGCGGGGTCCTCGATCGTCGAGGGCGCCGAGGTCCGCCCGGTGTCGGCGATCTCGCGCATCGATTTGCGCAGGATCTTGCCTGAGCGGGTCTTGGGCAGCCCGTCGACGACCGCCACGTCGCGGAACGCCGCCACCGGGCCGATCTGCGCGCGCACCGCGGCCACCAGCTCGGCGCGCAGCTCCGCGGCGTCGACCTCCACCCCGGCCTTGAGCACCACGAACCCGCGCGGCACCTGCCCCTTGAGGGCATCGTGCACCCCGATCACCGCGCACTCGGCCACCGCCGGGTGCCCGGCCAGCACCGCCTCGATCGAACCCGTCGACAACCGGTGCCCGGCGACGTTGATCACGTCATCGGTGCGGCCCATCACGAACGCGTAGCCGTCGGCGTCCAGGTGCCCGTTGTCGCCGGTGAGGTAGTGGCCGGGGTAGCGCGACAGGTACGACTCGACGAACCGCTCGTCGTCGCCCCACAGCGTCGGCAGCGTGCCCGGCGGCAGCGGGAGTTCCAGGCAGAGCGCCCCGTCGGTGCCCGGCGGCACCGGGCGTCCGCCCTGGTCGAGCACCGCGATCCGGTAGCCGGGCAGCGGCACCGTCGGCGATCCCGGCTTGATCGGCAGCGGTTCCAGCCCGCGCGGGTTGGCGCAGATCGGCCAGCCGGTCTCGGTCTGCCACCAGTGGTCGACCACCGGCACGTCCAGCGTCCCGGACGCCCAGCTGAAGGTCTCGGGATCGAGCCGCTCACCGGCCAGGAACAGCGTCCGCAACGAACCGGTGTCGTGCTCGGCGCGCAGCCGGGCGTCCGGATCGACCCGCTTGATCGCCCGCAGCGCGGTCGGCGCGGTGAACAGCGCCTTCACCCGGTGCTCGGCGATCACCCGCCAGAACGCGCCCGCGTCCGGCGTGCCCACCGGTTTGCCCTCGTAGACCACCGTGGTCGCCCCGGCCAGCAGCGGCCCGTAGACGATGTAGGAGTGCCCGACCACCCAGCCCACGTCGGAGGCCGTCCAGAACACCTCGCCGGGCCCGATGTCGTAGACCGCCGCCATCGACCAGCGCAGCGCCACGGCGTGCCCGCCGTTGTCCCGCACGACGCCCTTGGGCCGCCCGGTGGTGCCCGAGGTGTGCAGCACGTACAGCGGGTCGGTGGCCCGCACCGCGACGCAGTCCGCGGGTTCGGCGCTGGTCACCAGGTCGTGCCAGTCGAGGTCGCGCGGCCCGAGCTCGGCGCGCACCTGGTCGCGCTGGACCACGACGACCCGGTCCGGCTGGTGCTCGGTGCGCCGCAGCGCCTCGTCGACGATCGGCTTGTACTCCACCACCCGGCTCGGCTCCAGCCCGCAGGAGGCGGCGATCACCACCGCGGGCCGCGCGTCGTCGATGCGGGCCGCCAGCTCCTTGGGCGCGAACCCGCCGAAGACCACCGAGTGCACCGCCCCGATCCGGGCGCAGGCCAGCATCGCCACCACGGCCTCGGGGATCATCGGCAGGTACAGCACCACCCGGTCGCCCGCGCCCACGCCCAGCCCCGCCAGCGCACCGGCGCAGCGCGCGACCTCGTCGAGCAGTTCGCGGTAGGTCCAGCGCCGCACGGTGCCGGTCATCGCGGAGTCCCAGATCAGCGCCGTGCTCTCGGCGCGGCCGTCGCGCACGTGGCGGTCCAGGGCGTTGAAGCAGGTGTTGAGCGTGCCGTCCGGGAACCAGCGGTAGAACGGCGGGCGCTCGTCGTCCAGCGCCCGCGACGGTGCCCGCTCCCACTCGATCGCCCCGGCCGCGTCGAGCCAGAAGCCCTCCGGGTCGGACGAGCTGCGCTGGTAGGCATCGGCGTAGGCACCCATGAGCACGACCTCCTGCGGTGGACCGGCAACGCCTGAGTCCTACCGCACCGCCGCCCGGGAGACCAGGGACCGCGCGGACGAGCGGCCGGAACCGCTTCGGCCGCGCTGTCCGCCGCGCTGCCCGCCGGATGCGGTTCGTCGACGGACCACGACCGCTGGGCGCCGCGCCCGCGCGCCAGCGCGACATCGGCCGCCCCGGCGCCCACAATTTGCGACCGGGGGCGGGGATCGCGCTAACAGAGTCGGCGATCGGACCGACTAGGGGTACGGAGGTGCGTCCATGAGCACGGACATCAGCACGGAGTCGACCGAGTCCGCGGCGAAGGCGGCGGAGCTGCCCACCGCGCCGTGCAGCGTGGTGTGGAGCGGTGGTCATTCCTACGTCCGCGAAGGGGTCAGCGGCGCCCGCTGGGCGGGCGTCGACGACCGCGGCCGGGCCCGGTTCCTGACCGACGCCGACCTCCACCGCCAGGGCTGGAGCCACCGCAGGAGCTGATCGGCGCACCTTCCGCGCCCGGACCCGAGGTGGCGCGACCTCCTCCCGGCACGGCCGCCACGGCTCCGGTCCGACGCATGTGAGACCCTGATCAGGCCAGCGGACGCGGCGCGTCCGGTCGCCCGGCGCAGGACCGGCCGGGGCGCGGCTGTTTCCGGGCACAACCGTTCAGGGGAGGACTCGTGGTGCAGGAAGCCGACAGCACCACGAACGACACGACGGGGGACCGCGACGTGGACCCGGAGCCCACCGGGGACCGTTCGCCCGGCGACCCGGGCATCGCCCGGATCAAGGAAGCCGCCGCCGGCGTCTGGTCCGATCCGGTGCTGACGCTGCCGAACCTGCTCAGCGTGGTCCGGCTCGCCGGGGTCCCGCTCTTCCTCTGGCTGCTGCTCGGACCGCAGGCCGATCTGCTCGCCCTGCTCGTGCTCGTCATCAGCGGCGCGACCGACTGGCTGGACGGCAAGCTCGCGCGCTGGCTCAACCAGTACAGCCGGATCGGCGAGCTGCTCGACCCGGCCGCCGACCGCCTCTACATCGTGGCCACGCTGATCGCCTTCGTCCTGCGCGACGTGGTCCCCTGGTGGGTCGCCGTCGCCCTGGTCGGCCGCGACGTGGTGCTCACCCTCTGCCTGCCGGTGCTGCGCTGGCACGGCTTCGAACCGCCCGACGTGCACTACCTGGGCAAGGCGGCCACGTTCTGCCTGATGTACGCCTTCCCGCTGCTGCTGCTGGTGCAGAACGAGTTCGCGTTCTCCTCGGTGGTGCGGCCGTTCGCCTACGCCTTCACCTGCTGGGGCGGCGCGCTCTACCTGTGGGCGGGCGTGCTGTACCTGGGGCAGGTGGTCGCGGCCGTCCGGTCGGCCCGGTCGGCGCCCCGCTGACCCGCCCCGGCCCCCGGCGGACCCGCCTTGCGACCGCCCGGCCGGCCCCCATACGCTCCCGCCGCGATCACGCGACACGGTCGCGGCCGGATCCGCAGCTCGAGTCAGGAAAGGCAGGACCCAGGTGGCGACCCCGGACGGGATCAAGTACACCCCCGAGCACGAGTGGGTGCTCGGCACCGATGGCACCACGGTGCGCATCGGCATCACCGACTACGCCCAGCAGCAGCTCGGCGACGTGGTGTTCGTGCAGTTGCCGGACCTCGACCAGCAGGTCGAGGCCGGGTCCGCGATGGGCGAGGTGGAGTCGACCAAGAGCGTCTCCGACCTCTACGCGCCGGTCGGTGGCCGGGTGGTGGCCCGCAACGAGCGGTTGGACGAGCAGCCCGACCTGGTCAACACCGACCCGCTCGGCGAGGGCTGGATGATCGAGCTGGCCGTCGACGACCCGGCGGCGCTGGCGGGGCTGCTCACCCCGGAGGCCTACCAGGACCTGATCGACCAGGCATGATCGCCGGTCGCGCGCGGCCGACGGGGCGATCTCGGGAGTCGCGCGTCCCGTGCCTGGCAGGGCACGGTACGTTGGAACACACTTGGCACGATCGATCCGCGTAGAGGAGAGCTCAGGTGAGCCAGAACAGCGGCTCCGGCGACGTTCCACCGGAGCAGTCACCGGAGACCACCTCGGTCTTCAGGCCCTTCCTCTCGGAGCCCGAAAGCACCGAGAGCGCGCCCGCCGCGGAGCCGGCCGCCTCCGGGGTCGATGCGCTGCCCGCGGGGTCCGCCCTGCTGGTGGTCAAGCGCGGCCCCAACGCGGGTTCGCGATTCCTGCTGGACCGGGAGATCACCAGCGCCGGCCGCCACCCGGACAGCGACATCTTCCTCGACGACGTCACGGTGTCCCGCCGCCATGCGGAGTTCCGCTTCGAGGGCAGCAACTTCGTCGTCGTCGACGTGGGGAGCCTCAACGGCACCTACGTCAACCGGGAGCCGGTGGACACCTCGGTGCTGGCCAACGGTGACGAGGTGCAGATCGGCAAGTTCCGGTTGGTGTACCTGACCGGGCCGGTCGAGGGCGGCCCGGCGGGCCGCTGACGGGAGGCCGGAGACCGGGTCATCGTGGCGGGGCGGCGCCGAGCGGGTGCCGCCCCGAACCACGTCGAGGCGAAGTGCGGTCGGCGACCGGAATCTTTCGGCGCGGCAAGCGGTTCTCCCGTTCAGCGGCCCTTTCGGCGGGCTCGGCGGCGGGCCCCGGGGTGTATCGTGCGCAGAGGTGCTCGACGACGAGCGCGCTCGGTGGCGGTGCGGTCCGGGAGCTGTCGATCGATGCCGCCGGACGGCCGGGAGAACGGTGGCTGACGGGACCGCGCAGGAATGGGCGGGTCCGCCGTATCGCGGGTAGCGTCGGGAGCGTCGGTGCGCGACCCTCGAGGAGGGGGATGCCACGCTTCGGCGCGCTGGAGGAGGCGATGTGACGATGAGCAGTGAGATGCGCGTCGTCGGCGTGCGAGTGGAACTACCAGCCAACCAGCCGATCCTGTTGCTGCGCGAGACCAGCGGTGACCGCTACTTGCCGATCTGGATCGGATCGGTCGAGGCGACGGCGATCGCGCTGGAGCAGCAGGGGGTGCGACCGGCGAGGCCGTTGACCCACGACCTGCTCAAGGACGTCATCGGCGCGCTGGGGCGGGACTTGGAGCAGGTGCGGATCACCGACCTGCAGGAGGGCACCTTCTTCGCCGAGCTGGTGTTCGACGGCGATGTGCGGGTCTCGGCGCGGCCGAGCGACTCGGTGGCGCTGGCGCTGCGCATCGGCGTCCCGATCCACGCCGACGAATCCGTGCTCGACGAGGCGGGCCTGATCATCCCGGACGAGCAGGAGGACGAGGTGGAGAAGTTCCGCGAGTTCCTCGACTCGGTGTCGCCGGAGGACTTCCGCGGCGCCGACACCTGACGTTCGCCCGGACAGCGGCTTCCCGACCCCCGCGAACGCCTTCGCGGGGGTCGGCTCGTCGGGTCACCCGCGCGTCGCGTTGACCTGCCCACCGGACCGGCCTACCGTCGGATGATGCGAATTGCTCCGGTGTGATTCCGCCGGTGAGCAGGGGTTCGCGGTCCCGGATCGTCGACCCGGGAACCGGTGGTCGGCTCCGTGCCGGACGAGGGGAGGCAGGCGTGGTCGAGGAAGCACCCGGCGAGGATGCTGCCCGAGGTCGGGACGAGCCGGCGCCTGACGCCGCGCTGCCCGACGAGCTGGTCGGCTACCGGGGCCCCGCCGCCTGCCAGATCGCCGGCATCACCTACCGCCAGCTCGACTACTGGGCCCGCACCAAGCTGGTCCGCCCCTCGATAAGGAGCGCCGCCGGGTCCGGTTCGCAGCGCCTCTACTCGTTCAAGGACATCCTGGTCCTCAAGGTCGTCAAGCGCCTGCTGGACACCGGCGTCTCGCTGCACAACATCCGGGTCGCGGTGGACCACCTGCGCCACCGCGGGGTCGAGGACCTCGCCCGCCTGACCCTGTTCAGCGATGGCACCACGGTCTACGAGTGCACCTCCCCGGAGGAGGTCGTCGACCTGCTCCAGGGTGGTCAGGGCGTGTTCGGCATCGCGGTCAGCGGTGCCGTCCGGGAGATCAGCGGCACCATCCACGAGTTCCCGGCCGAGCGGGCGGACGGGCTGGTGTCCGAACCCGCCGTGGGTGACGAACTGGCCCGTCGCCGGAGGGACCGGCAGACCGGCTGATCGGGTAGGCTTCGCGGCATCGTCGACCCCGTGCGGGAGAGTCCGGCAAGGCTACGGCCGAGTCGGCGCCGAAGGAGCAACCCTCCCCGACAACCTCTCAGGCCCACCGGACCGCACGGGCGAGATACCTCTGGAAAGAGGGCGCACCACAGCCGTGGTGCCGTCCCGCCGACGGTGCAAGCCCGGTCCGCCGGGTGAAGCTCTCAGGCGTTCGCGCTGCGAACAGTGACAGAGGGGGAGAGCGGAGCAGTCCGCTGCCCCGCCCCCTGTGTTCGCCGCGATGAGTGAGGTGTTGGCGATGACCGAAGTGAACCACGACCGCATTCCGATCGCCGCGCTGGAGCACGGCACGCCGTTCGCCGACCGGCACGTCGGCCCGCGGCCCGCCGAGCTGGCCCGGATGCTCGACGTGATCGGCGTGGGCTCGCTGGAGGAGCTGGGCCAGCGCGCGGTCCCCGACGGCGTCCGCGAGCGCGACCTGGCGCTGGCGCTGCCCGACCCGGCCAACGAGGCGGACGCGCTGGCCGAGCTGCGCGCGCTGGCCGACCGCTGCGCGCCGCACACCGAGATGATCGGCCTCGGCTACCACGGCACCACGACGCCGCCGGTGATCCTGCGCAACGTGCTGGAGAACCCGGCCTGGTACACCGCCTACACGCCGTACCAGCCGGAGATCTCGCAGGGCAGGCTGGAAGCGCTGCTGAACTTCCAGACGGTGGTCGCCGACCTCACCGGGGTCCCGCTGGCCAACGCCTCGATGCTGGACGAGTCCACCGCCGCCGCCGAGGGCATGACCCTGGTCCGCCGCGCGGGCAAGGCGAAGTCCGCCGTGTTCGTCGTCGACGCCGATGCCCTGCCGCAGACCATCGAGGTGGTGCGGACCCGCGCCGAGCCGCTGGGCATCGAGGTGGTCGTCGCCGACCTCTCCGCCGGGGCCGCCGGGCTGCCGGACGGCGAGTTCTTCGGTGCGCTGCTGGCCTACCCGGGCGCCTCCGGGGCGGTGCGCGACCAGGAGGAGCTCATCGCCGAGGTCCACCGGCGCGGCGCGATGGCCGTGGTCTCGGCCGACCTGCTCGCCCTGACCCTGCTGCGCCCGCCGGGCGAGATCGGCGCCGACGTGGTGGTGGGCACCACCCAGCGCTTCGGCGTGCCGATGGGCTTCGGCGGCCCGCACGCCGGGTACATGGCGGTCCGCAAGGGCCTGGAGCGCCAGCTCCCGGGCAGGCTGGTCGGGGTCAGCGTGGACGCGGGCGGCGACCTGGCCTACCGGCTGGCCCTGCAGACCCGCGAGCAGCACATCCGGCGGGAGAAGGCGACCAGCAACATCTGCACCGCGCAGGTGCTGCTTGCCGTGGTGGCCTCGATGTACGCCGTCTACCACGGACCCGAGGGGCTGCGGGCGATCGCCACCCGCGCGCACCGGTTCGCCGCGCTGCTGGCCGAGCAGCTCCGCCGCGGCGGGGTCGAGGTGGTGCACGGCGGGTTCTTCGACACCGTGGTGGCCGCGGTGCCGGGGGCCGCCGACGAGGTGGTGGCCCGCGCCCGGCGCGGCGGGATCAACCTGCGCCGGGTGGACGCCGACCACGTCGGCGTGAGCTGCGACGAGACCACCACCCGGGAGCACCTCGCGGTGGTGTTCGAGGCGTTCGGCCTGGACTCCGGGGCGCTGGTCGGCCTGGACGAGCTCGACGCCGCCACGCCCGACGCGCTGCCCACCGCGCTGCGGCGCACCTCCGAGTACCTGACCCACCCGGTGTTCCACACCCACCGGTCGGAGACCGCGCTGCTGCGCTACCTGCGGCGACTGTCGGACAAGGACATCGCGCTGGACCGCAGCATGATCCCGCTGGGCTCGTGCACCATGAAGCTCAACGCGACCGCGGAGATGGAGCCGATCACCTGGCCGCAGTTCTCCGCGCTGCACCCGTTCGCCCCGGCCGAGGACGCGGCCGGGCTCCTCGAGGTGGTCGCCGACCTGGAGCGGTGGCTGGCCGAGGTCACCGGCTACGACGCGGTGAGCCTGCAGCCCAACGCGGGCAGCCAGGGCGAGTTCGCCGGGCTGCTGGCCATCCGTGCCTACCACCACGCCCGTGGTGAAGCGCAGCGCGACGTGTGCCTGATCCCGGCCAGCGCGCACGGCACCAACGCCGCCAGCGCGGTGATGGCGGGGCTGCGCGTGGTCGTGGTGCGCTGCGACGACGCGGGCAACATCGAGCTGGACCACCTGCGCGAACTCGTCGCGGAGCACGCCGCCGACCTGGCCGCGATCATGATCACCTACCCGTCCACGCACGGCGTCTACGAGGACACCGTGCGCGAGGTGTGCGGGCTCGTGCACCGCGGCGGCGGCCAGGTCTACGTCGACGGCGCGAACCTCAACGCGCTGATCGGCCTGGCTCGGATGGGCGAGTTCGGGGCGGACGTCTCGCACCTGAACCTGCACAAGACGTTCTGCATCCCGCACGGCGGCGGTGGGCCGGGCGTGGGGCCGATCGGCGTCCGGGAGCACCTCGCGCCGTTCCTGCCCAACCACCCGCTGCAGCCCGCGGCGGGTCCCGAGACGGGGGTGGGGCCGATCAGCGCCGCGCCCTGGGGCAGCGCTTCCATCCTGCCCATTTCGTGGGCCTACATCCGCATGATGGGCGGTGACGGCTTGCGCCGGGCCACCCTCACGGCGGTCGCCGCGGCCAACTACGTCGCCCGCCGCATCGACGGCTACTTCCCGGTGCTCTACACCGGTCAGGGCGGCTACGTCGCCCACGAGTGCATCCTCGACCTGCGCCAGATCAGCAAGACGAGCGGGATCTCGGTGGACGACGTGGCCAAGCGGCTGACCGACTACGGCATCCACGCGCCGACCATGTCGTTCCCCGTGGCGGGCACCCTCATGGTGGAGCCGACCGAGAGCGAGGACCTGGCCGAGCTCGACCGGTTCTGCGAGGCCATGATGGCCATCCGGGCCGAGATCGACAAGGTCGTGGCCGGGCAGTGGCCCGCCGACGACAACCCGCTGGTGAACGCGCCGCACACCGCGGCCTCGCTGGCCGGGGAGTGGAACCACGCCTACGGTCGCGACGAGGCCGCCTACCCGATGGGCACCTCCGCGCCGAAGGTGTGGCCGCCGGTGCGGCGGGTCGACCAGGCGCGCGGCGACCGCAACCTGGTCTGCTCCTGCCCGCCGCTGTCGGCCTACGAGAGCTGAGCGGTTCCGGTGGTCGTCCGGCCCGGCGCGGGACGACCACCGAGGGCCGTCCGACACGCCGGGCGGACCCCGGTTTGCGTCGGGTCGGCCCGGATGACACGGTGGCCACTTCACGTGACCGGCTCCGAGAGGAGTGGAGCATCATGCTCACCATCAGCGAGAACGCCGCCGAGGTCATCAAGCTCGTCCTCATCGGCGGCGACGAGACCACGGAGACCTCCGAGGCCTCCGGCCTGCGGATCGCCCCCGCCGGGGACGGTCTCCAGGCGTCCGTCGCCACCGAGCCGCAGGCCGACGACCAGGTGGTCGAGGGACCCGGCGTTCGGGTCTTCCTCGAGGCGCAGGTCGCCGAGGTGTTGGGGGACAAGACCCTCGACGCCGAGCGGGACGACAACGGCGAACTGGCGTTGGCGATCCGCGATTGAGGCCGGGCCGCCGGGCCGGGACCGTCCGGTCCGGCGGCTGTTCGGTGGCGCCGGGTCAGCCCCCGCCGGGTCAGCCCCGTCAGGTCAGCCCCCGCGCGCGGACCCCGCAGCGGTGGGTTCCGCGTCGAGCGGCTCCCCGGCCCAGCGCAGCACCGACCGCCCGGCGTCGAGCAGGCGGCCGCGCAACTCCGCTCCCTCCTCGGCGAAGGCGCGCTGCCTGCGCGCGTAGTCGGTCCGGCCTGCGGACTCCTCGACCGGGATCGGCTCGTAGCCGTACGCCCGCAGGTCGTACGGGCTGGCGCGCATGTCGACCTCCCGGATCCGCAGCGCGAACGCGAAGCAGTCCGCGACGAGCTCGGCCGGGACGAACGGCGCCAGCTTGAAGCTCCACTTGAACAGGTCCATGTTCGCGTGCAGGCAGCCGGGCTGCTCCAGCTCCACCTGGTCGCTGCGCCGGGGCTGGTGGGCGTTGAGCGGTCGCGCGTCCTCGGTGAAGAAGCGAAACGCGTCGTGGTGGGTGCACCGGATCGGCATCGATTCGACCACCGCGTCGGTTCCCGCGTGCCCGAGCCGCAGCGGCACCGCCGAGTGCCGGACGTCGAGGGGCGTGCTGCGGTAGACCATCGCCCACTCGTGCAGCCCGAAGCAGTGCAGCCGGGGCGCCCGGGAGGCGGTGGCCGCGAGCAGCCGCAGGATCGACCGCACCACGGTGCGGCGCTTGGCGGTGAGCGCCTCCGGGGCCAGCGCGACACCGCGCGGGGTCGTGGTGAACTCCCGGCGGGCGAGGAACTCGTCCCCGCCGGCCAGCGCGATCCCGACCGGCGGCTGCCACCGCTCCAGCACCGATGGGCGGACCGAGTAGTAGTTCCACATGAAGTCGAGCACCGGGTGCGGCTCGTCGCGCTGCCGCCTCGCCCGGTACGGCACGGTCCACTCGCGCACCCGGTCGAGGTGCGCGTCGCGGCGCGCACGCCACTCGGCTTCGGGGAGAACGTCCATCGCGGGCCACCGTACGGACCGGGGATCGCGTCGACAGCACGGGCTCACGGGAAAGGGGCGGGCCCGGCGCACCGGACCCGCCCCCGCCGCAGCGCCGCGATCAGCCCACGTGGGTGCTGTCGCGGACCGTGCCGACGTACTCCTCGACGAGGTCCTCCAGCGCGACCACGCCGATCGGCGAGCCCGCGTCGTCCACCGCGGTCGCCAGGTGGCTGCCCTCGCGCCGCAGCGAGGTCATCGCCTCGTCCAGCCGCGCGTGCACCTGCACCGTCGGCAGCCGGCGCACCCGTGCGGGCGAGACCGGCGTCGACGGGTCGTTGCTGGCCTGGTCCAGCACGTCCTTGATGTGCAGGTAGCCCAGCAGCGCACCGCCGTCCGCGCGGACCGGGAACCGGGAGAAGCCGGTGTCGGCGACGGCTCCCTCCACGTCGCCGAGCGTGGGGCGCTCGGGCAGCGTGGTCAGGTCGTCCAACCGCACCAGCACGTCGCCCACGGTGTGCTCCACCGAGGACAGCGTCTGCGCGAGCCTGCGGTGCTCGGACTGCTCCAGCAGCCCCTCGCGCCGCGACTCCACCAGCAGCTCCGCCAGCTCCGAGGAGGTGTAGGCGGTCTCCAGTTCGTCCTTCGGCTCCACCCGCAGCAGCCGGAGCACCGCGTTGGCCATCATGTTGAACAACGCGATCAGCGGGCGGGCCAGCTTCACGAAGCCGACCAGCGGCGGCACCAGCCACAGCGCCAGCCGCTCCGGCTCGGCGATGGCCAGGTTCTTCGGCACCATCTCGCCGACCAGCACGTGCAGCACGACCACGAGGGCCATCGCGATCGCGAAGGACACCGCGTGCAGCACCGCGTCCGGGATGCCCAGCGGTGCCACCAGTTTCTCCAGCGAGTGCGCCACCGCCGGTTCACCGACCCGGCCGAGCCCCAGCGAGCACAGCGTGATGCCGAGCTGGGCGCTGGCGAGCATCAGCGAGCCCTGCTTGCTCGCGGCGATCACGATCCGGGCGCGGCCGACGCCCTGGTCGAGCAGCGCCTCCAGCCGGTCGCGGCGGGAGGACAGCAGGGAGAACTCGGCGCCGACGAAGAAGGCGTTGAGCAGCAGCAGGAGTACCGCGAGGCCGATTGCGAGTCCGTCGCTCATCGGGCGCCCTCCTCGTCCTCGGTGGTGCGCACCAGCCGCAGCTCGGCGATCCGGTGCTTGTCCATCCGGACCACGGTGAGCCGGGAATCGCCGACCGAGACCTGGTCACCGACCTCCGGGATGCGGCCGAGCTCGCCCAGCACGAGACCGGCGATGGTCTCGTAGTCGCCGTCGGGCACCGCGAAGCCGGTGGCCTCGGCCAGCTCGTCGGGGCGGAGCAGCCCGGAGATGATCCAGGTGAGCTCGCCGACCTTGCGGACCGAGGGGACCTCGCGGCGGTCGTGCTCGTCGCGGACGTCGCCGATGATCTCCTCGACCACGTCCTCCAGCGAGACGATGCCCGCCGTCCCGCCGTACTCGTCGACCACCAGCGCGAGCTGGAGCCCCGAGCCGCGCAGCCGTTCCAGCAGCGAGTCGCCGTCCAGGGTGTCGGGCACCGTGGGCACCGGCCGGGTCAGCGACCCGACCCGGGTGGTGGCGCGCTGCTCGGTCGGGATGCCGAACGCCTGCTTGACGTGCACGACCCCGTGGACGTCGTCGAGGTCGTCGCCGGTGACCGGGAACCGGGAGAACCCGGTCCGCCGGGCGATGGCCAGCAGGTCGACCACGCTGTCCTCGGTGGACAGGGATTCGACCTTCACGCGGGGCGTCATCAGCTCCTCCGCGGAGCGGTCGCCGAAGCGCAGCGAGCGGTCCATGAGCTGCGCCGTGGCGCGGTCCAGCGTGCCGTGCTCGGCGCTGGACCGCACGATCGAGCCCAGCTCGTCGGGCGAGCGGGCCGAGCGCAGCTCCTCCTGCGGCTCGATGCCGAACCGCCGGACCACCCAGTTCGCGCTGTTGTTCATCGAGTCGATCAACCAGCGGAAGATCGTGGAGAACCGGCCGTGGTAGCCGGCGACCGCGCGCGCGGTGGCCAGCGGCCGGGCGATGGCCAGGTTCTTCGGCACCATCTCGCCGAAGACCATCGACAGCGTGGTGGCCAGCAGGATCGCGACGGTCAGCGAGACCGCCCCGGCCGCGCCGTCGGGAAGGCCCGCCCCGGTCAGCAGCGGGCGGATCAGCTCGCCGATGACGGGTTCGGCGATGTAACCGGTGATCAGCGTCGTCAGCGTGATCGCGACCTGCGCGCCGGAGAGCTGGAAGGACAGGGTTCGGTGGGCGCGCTGCACCGAGGTGGATCGCCGGTCGCCGACCTCGTTGACGTGGGCGTCGACCGTGCTGCGCTCCAGCGAGGTGAGGGAGAACTCGGCGGCCACCGCCATCGCGGTTCCGGTGGTCAGCACGACCACGAACAGCAGTCCGAGCACGGTGAGCAGTACTTCCATCACCGCTCACCTCGCCGGGGGGAGGTGCCGCGTTGCAAAAAGCCGGGACTATGTCCCGGCTCGGTACTGCCCTCGGGAGATTGTGCCGCTGGCACTGAAGTCGTCACTCCTCTGCGGGAAATGGGAGAAATACGGCGCGAGTATATCCCGAACGGAGCAGTGCGGGGGTGACGACGCCGTCACGGTCGCCGGGACGGCCGCGCTGCGGTCACCGGGACGCGGCGTGATGATGCCTCCCAACCCGGGGAGCCGAGGCCCCGCGGTGGCGAGAAGTGACCCCGTGGGTGATCTCACCCGTTCGGAGGCGTAGCCTGCCGCGAGTTTGTCCAGCGGTTACCGCCGCGTAGCCACACGCACGAGAGGACGTGATCGTGACCACGAACACGGTTGCGGACGCGCCGAAGACAGGGTTCCTCGGCCATCCCCGGGGCCTGATGACGCTCTTCTTCACCGAGATGTGGGAGCGCTTCTCCTACTACGGGATGCGCGCGATCCTGGGGTTCTACCTCTACTACTCGGTGGCCGAGGGCGGCCTCGGCATCCCCGAATCGACCGCGCTGTCGGTCGTCGGCGTCTACGGAGCGTCGGTCTACATGACCGGTGTCCTCGGCGGATGGCTGGCCGACCGGGTGATCGGCGCTCAGTGGGCGGTCTTCTACGGCGGCTTCATCATCATGCTGGGGCACATCTGCCTGGCGCTGCCGGGTGGCATCCCGGTCGTGGTCGGCGGCCTGTTCCTGCTGGTGATCGGCACCGGCCTGCTCAAGCCGAACATCTCCGGCATCCTCGGCGGGCTCTACGCCGCGGACGACACCCGCCGCGACGCGGGCTTCTCGATCTTCTACATGGGGATCAACATCGGCGGGTTCGCCGCCCCGCTGATCTGCGGCACGCTCGGGGAGAAGATCAACTGGCACGTCGGCTTCGGCGCCGCCGCCGTCGGCATGGCCTTCGGCCTGGTCCAGTACCTGATCGGCCGCAAGAACCTGGGCAGCGCCGGCCTCAAGCCGGTCAACCCGCTGCCCGCCGAGCACAAGGTCCGGGTGCTGGGCCGCGCGGTGGTCATCGCGGTGGTCTTCGTCGGCGTCCTGGTGGCCCTGTCGGTGACCGGGATCCTCGGCCTCGGCGGCTTGGTCAACACCATCAGCTTCATCTCCGCGGTGCTGCCGATCGGCTACTTCGCGGTGATGCTGAGCAGCAAGCAGATCACCAAGGTGGAGCGGGACCGGCTGGTGGCCTACATCCCGCTGTTCCTGGCCACCGCGCTGTTCTTCCTGCTGTTCGAGCAGCAGCCGAACACCCTGGCCAACCTCGCCGACACCGACACCGACCTGCAGATCTTCGGGTTCGTGATCCCGGCGTCGTGGTTCCAGTCGCTCAACCCGCTGACGATCATCGTGCTCGCCCCGGTGATGGCCACGCTGTGGATCAAGCTCGGCGACCGGCAGCCCTCCACGCCGAGGAAGTTCGTCGGCGGCCTGGTCTTCGTCGGCATCTCCTTCCTGTGGGTCGTGCTGTCCAAGACCGTCGGCGGCGAGCAGCACCTGCCGATCATGCTGGCGCTGGTGTTCGTGCTGATGACCGTGGGTGAGCTGATGCTCTCGCCGGTGGGCCTGTCGGTGAGCACCAAGCTGGCCCCGAAGGTCTTCGCCTCGCAGACGATGGGCCTGTACTTCCTGGCCCCGGCGATGGGCCAGGGCCTCGGCGCCCAGCTCGTCAAGCTCTACTCGGTGGAGAACCAGCAGCTCTACTTCGGTCTGATCGGTCTGGCCACCATCGCCTGCGGGGTGCTGCTGTTCGTCGCCTCGCGCAGCATCAAGAAGTACATGCACGGCGTGCTCTGATCCCGCACCGCCGGGGCCCGCGTCCGAGTTCGGCGGGCCCCGGCGGGTTCAGCGCAGGACGAGCTGCCTGCCCCGGGGCGGCCCGGGGGCGGCCGGATCCGGCTTCGGGTGCCCGGGCACCGCGACGTCGCCCGCGGGCAGGGAGCCCCGCACCAGGTAGTCGGTGCCGATGCGGTCGATCTCGGCGTTGCCCGCCATCGCGTAGAGGCCGTGCGCCCCGGAGTCGCGTTCGGTGACCAGCACCGAGGACGGCAGCGCCCGGTGCATCCGGAGTGCCCCGGCGTAGGGCGTGGCCACGTCGTGCACCGAGTTCAGCAGCAGCACCGGGGGCAGTCCCGCCCCGGTGATCCGCACCGGCTGCCCGCTCGGCGCGGGCCAGGTGCGGCACGGCGCCACCGACCAGAGGTTGTACCAGGCGGCCAGCGGGCTGTGCCGGGCCATCGCGGCGGCGTCGCGCTCCCACGTCGCCCGGTCGGCGGGCCACGGGGCGTCGGCGCACTCGACGGCGTTGTAGATCGCGTTGGCGTTCTCGGCGGCGGCGTCCTTGGGCACCACCATCCCGACCAGCGGCCGGTCGTCGCCGCGCAGGTGGAAGGCGGCCAGCGCCTCCGCCAGCCGGATCCAGTCGTCCTCGCCGTAGAGCGCGGTGAAGGTGGTGCCGATGAGCTCCGAGGGCCCCAGGGGTCCGCGCGGGGCGCGCCGCAGCTCGGCTCGCACCGCGCGCCAAGCCGAGTGCACCCGCTCCCGGTCGGCGCCGAGCCCGAAGGTCCCGTGGTGCCGGGCGACCCAGTCGAAGTAGCGGCCCAGCCGCCGCTGCACCGCGACGTCCTGGGCGAGGTTGTTCGCGTACCAGACCCGGCTCGGGTCGACGACGCTGTCCAGGACCATCCGGTCCACCCGGTGCGGGAAGAGCCGGCCGTAGACCGCGCCCAGGTAGGTCCCCCAGGAGTAGCCGAGGAAGCTGATCCGCTGCTCGCCCAGCGCCTCCCGCACCAGGTCGAGGTCGCGCGCGATGGTCGGCGTGGTCAGGTGCGGCAGGTACCGGCCGGCGCGCTGCGCGCAGCCCGCCGCGTACTCGGCCGCGCGCCGCCAGTTCCGCTCGCGCGCTGCCTCGGCGTCCGGGTCGGGCAGCGGCGCGCGCCAGTAGGTCGCCGCGTCGACGCAGTGGATCGGGGTGCTGTGCGCGGTGTGCCGGATGTCCACGCCGATGAGGTCGTAGCTGTTCAGCACGGCGTCGGGGAGCCGGCGGCTCAGCGATCCGGCGAAGGCGATCCCGGGGCCGCCGGGGCCGCCGGGATTGGTCAGCAGCGCGCCGCGCCGGGTCGCCGGATCGCGCGCGGGCAGCCGGGAGATCAGCAGCCGCACCGTGCCCGCCGCCGGGTCCGCGTGGTCCAGCGGCACGTCGAGCCCCGCGCAGCGCAGCTCCGGGTACGGGGTGCTGACGTCCTCGGGGCAGGGACCGAAGTGCAGGGCGGGGGCGGCTTGGGCGGCGGGGCACGTCGCGAGCACGGTGGCCGCGATCAGGCCCAGCGCGGTCGAACGCTGCACGCACGTCTCCTCTCGGGCCGCGGACCAGGGCAGGCTAGGGCGCCGAGCGGTCCGGCCCCGGGCGCGCGGCGCCCGTGTCGCGGGTTTCCCCCGATGGGGTGGCGGTCAGCGCACGCCGGCGCCGGGCACCTCCAGCTCCCGGGCCAGGTCGGCCACGACCCGGGTGAGCCGGTCCAGCCAGCCGAGGGTCCGGTCCAGCGGTCCGGAGCCGGTACCGTCGGCGGCGTCGTGCAGCCGTTCGGCGTAGTGCTGCGCCGCCGACATCGCCTCGTCGAAACCGGTCTGGGCGTCGTCGGTCATCGCCTCCACCGCGTCGGCCAGCGCCCACAGCGCCTCGCAGAGCGCCTCGCGGCTCACCGCGTCGGTCCGGCCCACCGCGCCGGGGAGCTGCACCGCGAGGTTGCGCGCGTAGTAGGCGCAGCCGCTGAGCGCGGTCACCGAGCGCTCCACCTGGGACCGCCGGGACCGCCACCGGTAGGTGGTCAGCGGGCGGGCGCTGCCGACCACCTGGTGCAGCCGGTCGTCGAGATCGCGGATCGTGGCCGTGGCGCCGGTGGCGGTGCCCGACTCGTCGATCTCGGTGCCCGCCGCGCGCAGCATCGAGCGCAGCTCCAGCAGGAACTCCTCGATGTTGCTGCGGACCAGGGAGCGGGTCCGGGTGGGCAGCACGAAGACCGCCGCCAGCACGCCGGCCAGCGCGCCCACCGCGGTCTCCAGCAGCCGGACCTCCAGCACGGCGGGGCTGAAGTTGCCCAGCATCCCGTAGAGCGCGCCGAGCATGGTGGTGATGAAGAAGGTCAGCAGCGCGTAGGAGTAGCCCGCGAAGTAGAAGCCGAGGAACACGCAGAGCAGGATCACCCCGAACTCGGCCACCAGGTCGCCGGTGATCCGCGAGGCGACCAGGATCCCGGCCAGCACCCCGAGCACCGTGCCCGCCGTGCGCTGCCAGGCGCGCACCAGCAGCTCGCCGCGGCTGTGGGCGCTGATGAACACCACGAACGCCGTGATCACGGCCCAGTACCAGCGGCCGGGCGCGACCAGCTGGCCGACCACGATGGCCACCGCCGCCGCGCAGGTCACCTGGACCGCGGTGCGCACCTCCGGGCGGTCGAGCCCGGTCTGCTCCGCCGCCTGCTCGTCGTCGTCGCGCCGGACCGGCGCGCCGCCCCGGTCGGTGCCCACCGCGGCGGTGGCGTGGGCCAGCTCGGCCAGCCCCGAGCCGAGCCGCCGGATCCGCGGTGCGATCTCCGGCGGTCCGTGCTGCTCGGCCCGCGCCGCGACGTCCCGGGTGGCCTCCGGCAGGCGGCTGGGGTCGGTGTCGAGCACCGCGAGCAGTTCGCCGATCGCGGTCGCCACCGCACCGCCGCCGGGGGTGTCGTCGATCAGGCGCATCGCCGGGGGCAGCAGGTTCTCGGCGGCCAGCTCCACGTCGAGGATCCGCTGGGCCAGCACGTCGCGGCCGGACTCGTCGAGGGTCTCCAGCCGGTCGACGGTGTTGCGCAGCATCAGGGCGGTCTCGTTCAGCCGGACCGTCCGGTCGTGCAGGGCGCGGCGCTCCCGGCCGCTCTCCGGCCGTTCGGCCACGTCGCGCACCGCGTGCAGCAGCCCGTGCACCTGCGCCCGCAGCGTCCGCCTGCCCCGGGCCAGCACCCCGGCGGGATCGTCCCGCAGCACCGCGAAGCGCAGCACCAGCGCCGCCAGCGCGCCGCAGACCGCCGCCGCCAGCAGCGCCGGCACGTGCGCGAGCTGCGGGCGCAGGAACATCGTGAAGAAGTAGCCCATGAACGCGACCATGCCCAGCGGGAACCAGCGGCTGCCGAAGCGCCGGACGTAGGTGGCGGCGAAGATCACCACCAGGAACAGCGCGCTCTGCAGCACCGGGATCGGGGCGGTCGCGGTGGACAGCAGCACCGACAGCGTGGTGGGCAGCGGCATCAGCAGGTGGGTGAGCTGCTGCTGGCGCCGGTCGGGCTCGTTGATGCCCAGCGAGCAGTTGATCGCCACCACGGCGCCGAGCAGCGCCTGCGGCAGCGGCAGTCCCCACCGCGCCAGCAGCGGGAGCATGATCGCCAGGGTCAGGGCGACGCTCAGCGTCACCCTGATCGCGGTGCGCAGTCGGCGCAACGCCGGATCAGAGGCGAGGAAGCGGTTCCACCACTCGCGCCAGACCACAGTGCCCCTCCGTCGCGCCGCTCGCGCCAGGAGGGTACGCCCGGGTGCGGCGCACCGCCGAGCGGGTCAGCGCGCCCGGTACCGGCGCACGCTCTCCTCGACGACGTCGAGCACCGCTTCGAGGTGCCCGGAGGGCAGGCCCATCGCCAGGTGCGAGACCAGGCCTTCCAGCACCAGTTCCAGGTAGGAGGTGAGCACGTCGACGGAAACGTCGTCGCGCAGGTTGCCCGAATCGCGCTGCCACTGCAACCGGGCCCGGGTGGCCGTGGTGAGCTGCTGCGAGCGCTGCGCCCAGCGCTCGCGGAACTCGGCGTCGGTGCGCAGCCGCCGGGACACCTCCAGCCGGGTGCCCAGCCAGTCGACGCCGGGGGCGTGGCCCCGGCTGCGGTCCGGGTCGGCGAGCAGGTCGCGCATCACCTGCACGAGCCCCTGCTCGGCGACGACATCGGCCATCCGGGTGGCGTCGTCCTCCGCCAGGGCGAGGAACAGCGACTCCTTGTCCTTGAAGTGGTGGAAGATGGCGCCGCGGGACAGCCCGGTGGCTTCCTCCAGCCTGCGGACCGTGGCACCTTCGTAGCCGAAGCGCGCGAAGCAGGTCCGGGCGCCGTCGACGATCTGACGGCGCCGGGCGGCGAGGTGGTCCTGGCTGACCCGGGGCATGCGGTGATCGTTGCAGGTCCGCCGCGGCACGTGCAATCCGTACGTACGGTTTGCGGCGCGACGGCGGTGGCGCCGGCGCCGGCCCGCGACGAAACCCGCCGCGAAATCCGGCGAAACCGGCTCCGCGGCGGGCACCTGGCGAAGTCCGGTCACCAGAACAAGGGATGCGGAAGTCGGTCCGGTGGCGGTAGCGTCGGACTCCCGGCCCGAACCTGGGGGTGAGGATGTCCGTGTCGATCGACCCGGCCGCGGCCGACTACCCGACTTCGCTCATCCGCACCCGCGCGGAGGCCGAAGCCTACGTGGCCTCGGTCTGCTTCAAGCACGGCCCTCCCCGCTTGCTCGGTGTCGAGCTCGAATGGACCGTCCACCACGCCGACGATCCCCGCAGGCCGCTCGACGCCGAGGTTCTGGCGCACGCCCTCGGCCCGCACGCACCCCGCTCCCTCGCCCCCGGCAGCCCGGAACAGCCGCTGCCGAACGGTTCCGCTCTCACCGTCGAACCAGGTGGCCAGGTCGAGCTCTCCAGCACTCCCACGACGTCGATGGACGCGCTGTTCGGCGTGGTCACCGCCGACGCGGAGCACATCCGGCGGCGGCTGCGCCCGGCCGGGCTGGTCCTCGGCGAGCACGGCACCGATCCCTGGCGGACACCGCACCGCCTGCTGCGGGTGCCGCGCTACGCCGCGATGGAGGCCGCTTTCGACCGGATCGGCGTCCACGGTCGGCTGATGATGTGCAGCACCGCGGGGATCCAGGTCTGCATCGACGCCGGGGAACCGGACCGGATCGCGGCCCGCTGGGCCGCGCTGCACGCCGTCGGGCCGGTGATGGTGGCGATGTTCGCCAACTCCCCGCGGCTGTTCGGCGCGGAGACCGGCTGGGTCTCGGCGCGGACCCGCTCGGTGCTGCGCACCGATCCGCCGCGCACCCGGCCGGGCCCGGTCGGCGGCGACCCGGCGATCGGGTGGGCCAAGCGGATGCTGGACGTCCCGCTGGTGTGCCTGCGCCGCGAGGGCGACGACTGGACGGCGCCCCGGGGCGTCAGCTTCGCGGAGTGGATCGGCGGTTCGCTGCCGACCCGGCCGACCCGCGAGGACCTGGACTACCACCTGAGCACCGCGTTCACGCCGGTGCGGCCGCGCGGCTACCTGGAGATCCGGTACCTCGACGCGCTGCCCGGCGATGACTGGATGCTGCCGGCGGCCGCGCTCATCGCGCTGTTCCGGGACGAGTCCGCGGTGGACCGGTTGCTGGAGCTCACCGCGCCCGCCGTCGGCCGCTGGTACCCCGCCGCCCGGGTCGGGCTGCGGGATCCCGCGCTGGCCCGCTGCGCGCGCGACGTCCTGGAACTGGTGCGCCGGTGCTTGCGGGGCCCGGACGTGCCCGCCGGGCTGCCCGCCCGGCTCACCGACTTCGTGACCGACAGGCTCGAGGACGCCGAACGGCGGACCACCGATATCCGGAGGTGACCGGTGCATTCGCAGGAGCAGGCAACGACCGGGCTGCGCGCTCGCGTCGCCGCTGAACTGGAACGGACCCGGGCGCGCAGCACCGCGCTGACCGATGCCGTCGATGACGAGGACCTGGTGCGCCAGCACTCCCGGCTGATGTCCCCGCTGGTCTGGGACCTCGCCCACGTCGGCAGCCAGGAGGAGATCTGGCTGGTGCGCGACGTCGGGGGCGCCGAGGCGCTCCGGCCGGACATCGACGACCTCTACGACGCCTTCCAGCACCGCAGGTCCGACCGGCCGAGCCTGCCGCTGCTCGGGCCCGCCGAGGCGCGCGGCTACGTGCGGGAGGTCCGGACCAAGGTCCTCGACCTGCTCGACAGCACCCCGCTGGAAGGCCGCCGGCTGGTCTCCGACGCCTTCGCGTTCGGCATGATCGTGCAGCACGAGCAGCAGCACGACGAGACCATGCTGGCCACCCACCAGCTCCGCGACGGACCGCCGGTGCTGCACGACGAGGCGCCCCCGGCCCCCGCGGTCCGCGCCCTGCCCGACGAGGTCCGGGTGCCCGCCGGGCCGTTCACGATGGGCACCTCGACCGAGCCGTGGGCGCTGGACAACGAGCGGCCCGCGCACGAGGTGCACGTGCCGGAGTTCTTCCTCGACACCGCGCCGGTCACCAACGGCCGGTACCTCGCGTTCCTCGACGCGGGCGGCTACGACGACCCGCGCTGGTGGAGCGCGGCCGGGTGGGAGTACCGGCAGCGCGCCGGGCTCGTGGGCCCCCGGTTCTGGGAGCACGTGGACGGGCGCTGGATGCGCCGGCGGTTCGGCCACTGGGAGCCGGTGCCACCGGGGGAGCCGGTGGTGCACGTCAGCTTCCACGAGGCCGAGGCCTACGCGGCGTGGGCGGGCAAGCGGCTGCCGACCGAGCAGGAGTGGGAGAAGGCGGCGCGCTTCGACCCCCGTTCCGGGCGGAGCCTGCGCTACCCCTGGGGCGACGCCGATCCCGGACCGGAGCACGCCAACCTGGGCCAGCGCCACCTGCGGCCCGCCGAGGTGGGCGCCTACCCGGCCGGGGCCGCGCCCTGCGGTGCGCACCAGCTCATCGGTGACGTGTGGGAGTGGACGGCCAGCGATTTCCTGCCGTACCCGGGTTTCGCGGCCTTCCCGTACCGGGAGTACTCCGAGGTGTTCTTCGGCTCCGACCACAAGGTGCTGCGCGGCGGCTCGTTCGGCACCGACGCGGCGGCCTGCCGGGGGACCTTCCGCAACTGGGACTACCCGATCCGCAGGCAGATCTTCGCCGGGTTCCGCTGCGCCCGAACCCCGGGCGCCGACGAGATCGGCTGACGCCGTGTGCCGCCACCTGGCCTACGTCGGCCCGGACGTGCCGTTGTCGGACCTGCTGCTGGATCCCGCGCATTCGCTGCTGGAGCAGGCCTGGGCCCCCACCGACATGCGCGGGGGCGGCACGGTCAACGTGGACGGGTTCGGCGCGGGCTGGTACGCCGGGGACGGCGCGCCCCGGTGCTACCGCGCCGCCGTTCCGATGTGGACCGACGAGGCGTTCCGCCAGCTCGCGGCCGGGACCTCCGGCGGTGCGGTGCTGGCCGCGGTGCGCTCGGCCACGGTCGGGATGCCGGTCAGCGCCGGGGCCTGCGCGCCGTTCGCCGACGAGCGGTGGTTGTTCAGCCACAACGGCAAAGTGCCCGGCTGGCCGGATTCGCTGGCGGGCACCGCCGCCGAGCTCGACGTGGTGGACCTGATGACGCTGGCCGCGCCGACGGATTCGGCCGTGCTGTGGGCGCTGCTGCGCCACCGGATCGGCAAGGGCCAGGAACCCGTGGAGGCGGTCACCGGGCTGGTCGGCGACGTGCTGCGGGCATCACCGGAGTCCCGGCTGAACCTGCTGCTGACCGACGGCCACCGCATCATCGCCACGACCTGCACCCACTCGCTGTGGGTCCGCCACGCCGACGACGCCGTGGCGGTCGCCTCCGAACCCTTCGGCCCCGAGCGGGACTGGCAGCCGGTCCCGGACCGGCACCTGCTCGTCGCCGACCCCGCCCGACTGGACCTGACCCCCTTGCAGGAGAGCTGATGACCGAACCGGAACTGGTGGTGCGCTTCACCGAGGCGGACGCGCGGCGGGCGCTGCTGGCCGACGCGCGGGCCGGGCTCACCGACACCCCGAAGTGGGCCTCGCCCAAGTGGTTCTACGACGCCGAGGGCAGCGAGCTGTTCGAGCGGATCACCGAGCTGCCGGAGTACTACCAGACCCGGGCCGAGTCCGGGATCCTGCACCGGCGCGCGGTGGAGATCGCCGAGCTCACCGGGGCGCGGACGCTGGTCGAGCTCGGGTCCGGGTCCTCGGAGAAGACCCGCCTGCTGCTCGACGCGCTGCGCAAGAACGAGATGTTGCAGCGGTTCGTGCCGCTCGACGTGTCGGTCTCGGCCTTGCGCGCGGCGATCGACTCCATCGCGCTGGACTACCCGGAGCTGGAGGTGCGCGGGGTCGTCGACGACTTCACCGCGGGCACGTCCGTGCCGGACGGGCCGGAGCGGCTGGTGGCGTTCCTCGGCGGCACCATCGGCAACCTGCTGCCGTCCGAGCGCGCCCGCTTCCACGCCTCGGTGCGCGCCGCGCTGGAGCCGGGGGAGTGGTTGCTGCTGGGCACCGATCTGGTCAAGGACCCGGAGCGGCTGGTGCGGGCCTACGACGACGCGCAGGGCGTGACCGGCGAGTTCAACCGCAACGTGCTGCGGGTGCTCAACCGCGAGACCGGTGCCGACTTCGATCCCGCGGCGTTCGACCACGTGGCGCGGTGGAACGCCGAGCAGGAGTGGATCGAGATGCGGCTGCGGGCCCGGCGCGCGATGGAGGTGCGGCTGGCCGAACCGCCGCTGCGGGTGGAGTTCGAGGCGGGCGAGGAGCTGCGCACCGAGGTGTCGGCCAAGTTCCGCCGGGAGCGGGTGCGCGACGAGCTCGACGCGGCGGGGTTCGACCTGCACCGGTGGTGGGTCGACGACGGCGGGGACTTCGCGCTGTCGCTGGCCCGCGCCCGGTGATGCGCGGACCGGTGCGCGCGGCGGTCCGGCGGCTGGGCACCCGGCGGTGGTTCTCCGCGCTGGGCAGGCGGATCGTGCCGCTGGACCTCGCGGTCCAGCGGCGCACCGCCGGGCGCCTCGGGGTGTTGCGGCTGCTCGGGATGCCCTCCCTGCTGCTCACCGCGCGCGGGGCCCGTACCGGACGACCCCGTTCGGTGCCGCTGCTGCACGTGCCCGAGGCGGGGCGCTTCGTGGTGATCGGTTCGAACTGGGGCCGCGCCGGGCACCCGGCGTGGTCGGCGAACCTGCTGGCGCACCCGGACGCGGTGGTGACCTCGGCCGGTCGGGAGGTCCCGGTGCGCGCCCGGCTGGTGACCGGCGCCGAACGCGAGCGGCTGTGGCACGACGTCATCGTGCCCGCCTGGCCCGCCTACGCCACCTACGACGAGCGGGCCGGGGACCGGGAACTGCGGGTGTTCTCGCTGGAGCCGGTGCGCTGATCGAGGGAACGTAGCGCGCAGACCCCCGGATTTGTCCGTGGGGTAAGCGCATCAACCTCGGGTTCGGTGCGGCCAGTAGCAACCCCGCCGACATTAGGCAGCTTCGAGCTGCATGGTTTTGATATGATCGTCACGCAGCGATCGAACGCGAACGTCACGTTCCAGTGCGCGTTCCACGGCGTGTGGTGCCCGAAGTACCGCCGCCGGGTCATCGGCGGGCGCATGGAACATCGCCTCAAGGAGATAGTCCGCGAGGTCGTCGCCGAGAAGGCGCGTGGCTGATCGGGCTGGAAATGATGCCCGACCACGTTCACCTTCTTGTCGAGGTCGATCCGCAGTACGGTGTTCACAAGCTGGTGAAAGCCATCAAGGGACGGTCGTCGCGTGTGCTTCGGGACGAGTTCCCCTGGCTGCGGTCGAAGCTTCCGACGCTGTGGATGAACGCTTACTTCGTTGCGACGGTCGGCGGCGCACCACTGGAAACTATCCGCAAGTACGTAGAGAACCAGAAGAACGTCTAATGAGGGAGGTGTTCCATGCTTACTGGCCGCAAGTACCGCTTGAAGCTCACCGCTGCGCAGTCCGCGCAGTGCGAGGAGTTCGGCAACGTGTGCCGCGCTGTGTGGAACACCGCTCTTGACCAGCGTCGCCAATACCGCAAGCGTGGCGCGTGGATGAACTACAACGAGCAAGCAGGGCAGCTCGCCGACGCCAAGACCGAGCACGCGTGGCTCAAGACCGCGCCGTCGCACATCCTCCAGCAGGTGTTGAAGGACCTGGACCGGGCTTGTAAAGACCACGGTACCTTCCGGGTGAAGTGGCGCGGCAAGCAGCGTTGGAACCCGTCGTTCCGGTTCCCGATGGGCAAGCTCATCGAGGTCGAACGCTTGAACAAGCGCTGGGGCCGGGCGAAACTCCCGAAGCTCGGGTGGGTGCAGTTCCGCATGACCCGCAACCTCGGCGGTGTCGTGCGATCCGCGACCGTGTCCCGCGACGGCCGGGACTGGTTCGTATCGTTCCTCGTCGACGACGGCGAGACCACCCCTGAGGAACACGCCATGCCCAACACGGCCATCGGCGTTGACCGGGGCGTGGTCGCTGCCGTCGCCACCAGCGACGGCGATCTCATCAACCGCGACTGCACCTCACCTGGCGAGACCGAGCGCTACCGCAGGTTGCAGCAGAAACTCGCACGGCAGAAGCGCGGCAGCGCAAACCGCCGCAAGACCCTCGGCAAGATGCGCCAGTTTAAACGCCGCGAACGCGACCGACGGCAAGACTTCTGCTCACAGGTCGCCGCCGAGCTCACCGACCGGCATGCGCTGGTCGCGCTGGAAGACCTGCGGACCCGCAACATGACCCGCTCGGCGAGCGGAACCACCAAAGAACCCGGCCGGAACGTTACCCAAAAGTCGGGCTTGAACCGCGCCATCCTCGACAAGGGTTGGCACAAGCTCGAACTGGCCCTGCGTAACGCTGCCCGCTATACCGGCACCGAGATCGTGAAGGTGCCCGCTGCCTACACGTCGCAAACGTGCGCGGTGTGCCACAACGCCGACCCGGAAAGCCGCAACAGCCAAGCGGTTTTCCGGTGCACCGGTTGCGGACACACCGCACACGCAGACCTCAACGCAGCCAAGAACATTCTCGCCGCCGGACGGGCGGTAACAGCCTGTGGAGACCTCGGCACAAGCCAGTCCGTGAAGCAGGAACCCCAACAGGCGTCAGCGCCGGTTGGAATCCCCGGCTTTAGCCGTGGGGAGGACGTCAATCACACCAGGCCGCGGACGATGAGCAGCACCGCGCTGCCGCCGGAGAGCCCGAGCACGGCCAGCCGGGTCCACCCCGCGTCCAGCACCCGCCGCAAGGGACCGGACAGCGCGAAGCCCGCCGCGAGGAAGGGCAGCAGCACCGCGCTGGCCAGGAGCTGCTCGACCCCGATCTGACCGCCGATCCCCAGCGACAGCAGCGACAGCGCCCCGCCGAAGAGCATGTAGGCGGCCAGCGTCGCGCGGATCCGCGGTCCGGTCTCGTGCTGGTACAGCAAGGCCATCGGCGGTCCGCCGATGGAGGAGGCGGTGCCCGTGACACCACCGGTGAAGCCCGCCGCCAGGAGCGCGACCGGCGTCGGCCGGGGGCGCCAGGTGATCAGCGAGGCGGCCAGGCACAGCAGCACGAATCCGCCGACGGCCACGGAGAACGCGGGTTCCGGCAGCAGCGCGACCGCCAGCGCGCCCAGCGCCGTCCCCGGCGCGCGGCCGAGCACCGCCAGTCCGGCGCCGCGCCAGTCGACCTCGCTCCACTCGCGCCGCATCGCCAGCCCGGACAGCAGCAGCGACGAGACGATCAGCGGGACCGGGACCAGCGCCGGGTCCAGCGTCGCGAGCAGCGGGGCGGCGATCAGGTTCATGCCCAGCCCGGCGCAGCCCTGCACCAGGGCGCCCAGCAGCACGATCAGCCCGGCGAGGCCGAACACGACGACCGGGGTCACGCGCATCCCTCCGCCGCGCCGGGTGGGCGTCCTCGCACCCGATCGAGACTACACCGCGGGACCACCTCGCCCGCGCCCGTCATCCGGCGCGCAGCAGCCGGCGCGCGCGCTCGACCACCGGTTTGTCGACCATCCGGCCGTCCAGCACGGCCACCCCGCCGTCCCCGGCCGCCGCGACCACCGCGCGCGCCCAGGTCAGCTCCTCCGCCGAGGGGGCGAAGCCCCGCCGCACCGGTTCGAGCTGGGCGGGGTGCAGGCACAGCTTCCCGGTGAAGCCGAGCCGGGCGGCGTGGCGCAGGTCCGCGTCGAGCAGTGCGGCGTCGCGGACCGCCGTGGTGACCCCGTCGAGCGGGGCCGCGGTGCCCGCCGCGGCGGCGGCCAGCACCAGTGCGCTGCGCGCGTGCCGCAACGCCTCGCGGTCGGTGTGGTCGACGCCGAGCTCGGCGGCGAGGTCGACGCTGCCGAACGCCGGTCGCACCACGGACTCGGCCCGGCACACCTCGGCGGCGCCGAGCACCCCGACCGCCGTTTCGACCAGCGGGATCAGCGGTGCGCCCGGCAGCGCGGCGGCCAGGGCGCCGACCTGCTCGGCGGTCTCGGCCTTCGGCAGCACCACCACGGCTCCGTGCCCGCGCAGCATCGCGACGTCGGCGTCGTACCACGGGGTGCCGGCGGCGTTGATCCGCACCGCCACCGGGTCGCCGCCACCGAGCAGGTCCCGGACGTGCTCGCGCGCGGTGTCCTTGTCGGCGTCGGCGACCGCGTCCTCCAGGTCGGCGATGACCAGGTCCGCGCCGGCGGCCAGGGCCGTGCCGAAGCGGTCCGGTCGGGTTCCCGGGACGAACAGCGCGGTCCGCGCGTCGGCGGCCGCCTCCCGCGGCGTCACCGCAGCCCCACCGCGGCCCGCGCCATCACCTGGTCCGGATCGGTCAGCACCGACATCGCCGCTCCGGAGCCGTCCGGGGTGCCGGTGATCAGCACCCGGTCCCCGGCGAACACCGGCTTGCTGAGCCGGTAGTCCACGCTCGCGATCCCGCGGTCCGCGCTGCGCCGCGCGAGGTCGGTCATCAGCAGCACCAGGAGGGGGCCGTGCACGACCAGGCCCGGGTAGGACTCGACGTCGCGGGCGTAGGGCTCGTCGTAGTGGATGCGGTGGGCGTTGGCGGTCAGCGCGCTGAACCGGAACAACCGCACCGGATCGCCGATGAAGTGCTGCTGCCACGGCGCGTCGGAGGTGGGGGCGGTGCCCGGGCGCGCGGCCTGCGGGTCCTTCGCCGCGCCCTCGCCGCTGCGGTAGACGTAGTCCTGCTCCTCGGTCAGCCGCAGCTCGCCGTCCTGCCGGTACTCGCTGCGCACCGTCACGAACGCCATCTCGCCGGACCGGCCGTGCTTGACCACCACGTCGGCCAGCACCGAGGTGCGCTCGGCGGGCCGCCCCAGCCGCAGCGGCGCGGTGATCGACACCCGGCCGCCCGCGAACATCCGCCGCCGGTCCGGGATCGGCGGCAGGAAGTGCCCCCGCGTCGGGTGCCCGTCACCGCCGAGTTCGGCGTGCCCGGGCCAGGACTGGAAGTGGACCCAGTGCCACAGCGGGGGCAGCGCGTCGGGGTCGAGGTGCTCGGGCGGGGTCTCCAGGACCGCGGCCAGCGCCCGGGAGGTCGCCGGCGCGAGGTCGTCGGTCTCGGTCAGCGGGGCGGGCCGCCAGTCCCGCAGGTGGGTCTCCAGACCTGCCACCGGTCCTCCTCGGTCGCTCGGGCCCTCGGTCGCTCGAGCCTCGGTTCAATTGGGCCGTACAAAACCCGGCACAGTGTCGGCGCGACCCGTCCCGGTGTCAACTCACCCGGGCCGCATCCCGGGAGTCGGCTGTTGACCGGGATGCATATTTGGCCGTACAAATAGCGCGATCCCTCGACGCCGACCCCGCGGCCCGGAAGGAACAGGCATGGCGACCATCGCAGAATCCCTCGCCCGGTGGGCGGTCGAGCACGAACCGGATCCGGCCGACCTCGACCTGGCGCGGCGCTCGCTGCTGGACACCGCGGCGGTCGCCCTGGCCGCCCGCGACCACCCGCTGACCCGCATCGCCGCCGAGCTGCCCGACGCGGCGCGGTGGGCGGCGGCCGGGCACGTGCTGGACTTCGACGACCTGCACATCGAATCCACCACCCACATCAGCGTCGTGATCGTGCCGGCGGTGCTGGCCACCGGCGGGGACGCCCGGGCCTACCTGGCGGGAGCCGGGGTGATGGCGCGGTGGGGCGCCGCGCTGGGCTGGTCGCACTACTCCGCCGGGTGGCACGCCACCTGCACCGCGGGGGCCCCCGCCGCGGCGGTCGCGGCGGGCGTGGCGATGGGGCTGACCGCACCGCAGCTCGCCACCGCGATGGCGCTGGCGGTGCCCGCCGCGGGCGGTGTGCAGCAGGCCTTCGGCACCCACGGCAAGTCGTTGCAGGTCGGGTTCGCCGCGCAGGCCGGGGTCCGGGCCGCGCGGCTGGCCCGGGCCGGTGCCACCGCGGATCCCGCAGCGTTGGAGGCCTGGGCGGAGCTGGTCGGCGCCACCGGGACGCCCGATCTGGGCGGCCCCGCGGTGCCCGGCGGGCTGGCCATCAAGGTCTTCCCCTGCTGCTACGCGATGCAGCGCCCGATCGCCGCGCTGCGCGAGATCAAGGACCAGATCGCCGGTGAGGTCGCCGCGGTGCGGGTGCGCACCCCGCGGGCCACCGTCACGCCGCTGCTCCACGACCGCCCGGACACCGGTCTGGAGGGCAAGTTCAGCCTGCCCTACGCGGTGTCCACCGCGCTGCTGGACGACTACCCCGACTTCGCGGCGTTCACCGACGAGGCGGTGCGCCGGGACGACGCGCAGCGGCTGCTGCGCCGGGTCGAGCTGGCCACCTCCGAGGGCGCGGACGGGTTGCTGGCCGGGCAGGTCGAGATCGAGGTGGACCACGCCGGGCCGGTGCTGCGGGTGGCCATGGGCGATCCGCCGGGCGCCCCCTCGCGACCCCCGACCGAGGACGAGCTGCGGGACAAGCTCACCGCCTGCGGCGCCGACGTGCCGGGGCTGCTGGCCGGGGCGGACTGGGCCGGGGTGCGCGCGCTGCTGTCCGCGGAGCTGCCCGGAACCGGCACGATCCGGACCGAGGAGGCGATCCGGTGACGCGCCCGCTGGAAGGCATCACGGTCGTCAGCATCGAGCAGGCGGTGGCCGCGCCGTTCGCCACCCGCCAGCTCGCCGACCTCGGCGCCCGGGTGATCAAGGTCGAGCGGCCCGGCGGCGGGGACTTCGCCCGCCGCTACGACGAATCGGTGCACGGGCAGGCCAGCTACTTCGTCTGGCTCAACCGCTCCAAGGAGTCCCTGACCCTGGACCTCAAGGCCGAGGCCGGGCGGCGGGTGCTCGACGAGCTGCTGGCCACCGCCGACGTCTTCGTGCAGAACCTGGCGCCGGGCGCGGCGGCCCGGATGGGCCTGGACGCGGCGGCGCTGGCCGAGCGCAACGGGTCGCTGATCGTCTGCGACGTCTCCGGCTTCGGCTCCGGAGGTTCGTGGGAGACCCGCAAGGCCTACGACCTGCTGGTGCAGTGCCAGACGGGGCTGGTGTCGCTGACCGGCACGGCCGCCGAGATGGCGAAGGTGGGCATCTCCATCGCCGACATCTCGGCGGGCATGTACGCCTACTCCGGGGTGCTCAGCGCGCTGTACCTGCGGGCCACCACCGGCCAGGCGCGCGCCGTCGAGGTGTCGCTGTTCGACTCGCTGGCCGAGTGGATGGGCCAGCCCGCCTACTACACCCGCTACGGCGGCACCCAGCCTCCTCGGGTCGGCGCCAGCCACGCCACCATCGCGCCCTACGGGCCCTACACCGCCGCCGACGGCCGGGCGGTGCTGCTCGCGGTGCAGAACGAGCGGGAGTGGGTCGCGCTGTGCGGGGAGTTCCTCGGCGACCCCGGGCTGGCCGAGGACGCCCGGTTCCGCACCGGGTCGGCCCGGGTCGCGCACCGCGCCGAGCTGGACGCGGTGATCGCGGCCCGCTTCGCCGAGCTCGACGCCGACCGCGTCGGGGAGCTGCTCGACGCCTGCGGCATCGCCAACGCCGGGCTCAACTCGGTCGCCGAGTTCCTGGAGCACCCGGCGCTGGTCGAGCGGGACCGGTGGCGCGACGTGGCGATCCCCGGCGCGACCGTGCAGGCGCTGGTGCCCCCGGCCAATCTGGCCGGTGTCGCGCCCCGGATGGACCCGGTGCCCGACGTCGGCGAGCACAGCGCCGCGATCCTGGCCGGACTGGGCCGGGACGCCGCGGAGATCGACCGGCTGCGCGCCGACGGCGTGATCTGACGAGGAGGACCAGGCAGTGAGCACAGCGGACATCCTGAGCGAGGACGAGCAGCTCGTCGTGCGGACGGTGCGCGACTTCGTCGACAAGGACGTCAAACCCGTCGTGCGGGAGCTGGAGCACGCCGACACCTACCCCGAGGCGCTCATCGAGCAGATGAAGGAGCTGGGGATCTTCGGCCTGGCCATCCCGGAGGAGCACGGCGGCACCCCGGTGTCCACGCCGTGCTACGTGCTGGTCACCGAGGAGCTCGCCCGCGGCTGGATGAGCCTGGCCGGGGCGATGGGCGGGCACACCGTGGTGGCCAAGCTCCTGCTGCTGTTCGGCACCGAGGAGCAGCAGCGCCGCTACCTGCCCCGGATGGCCACCGGCGAGGTCCGGGCCACGATGGCGCTGACCGAACCCGGCGGCGGGTCGGACCTGCAGGCGATGAGCACCCACGCCCGCCGCGACGGCGACGAGTACGTGGTCAACGGCGCGAAGACCTGGATCACCAACTCGCGGCGCTCCGGGTTGATCGCCCTGCTGTGCAAGACCGATCCGGCGGCGGACCCGGCGCACCGCGGCATCTCCATCCTGCTCGCCGAGCACGGCCCGGGGCTCACCGTCTCCCGCGACCTGCCCAAGCTCGGCTACAAGGGCGTGGAGAGCTGCGAACTGTCCTTCGAGGACTACCGCGTCCCGGCCGACGCGGTCCTCGGCGGGGTCGAGGGCGCGGGCTTCGGGCAGATGATGAAGGGCCTGGAGACCGGGCGCATCCAGGTCGCCTCCCGCGCGCTCGGGGTGGGCCGGGCCGCCCTGGAGGACGCGCTGCGCTACGCCCAGGAGCGGGAGAGCTTCGGCAAGCCGATCTGGCGGCACCAGGCCGTGGGCAACCACCTCGCGGACATGGCCACCAAGCTCACCGCCGCGCGGCAGCTCACGCTGCACGCCGCGCGCGAGTACGACGCCGACCGCCGGGTGGACATGGAGGCCGGGATGGCCAAGCTGTTCGCCTCCGAGGCGGCGATGGAGATCGCCCTGGACGCGGTCCGGGTGCACGGCGGCTACGGCTACTCCACGGAGTTCGACGTGGAGCGCTACTTCCGCGACGCGCCGCTGATGATCGTGGGCGAGGGCACCAACGAGATCCAGCGCAACGTCATCGCCGGACAACTGGTCAAGCGCGGTGGCCTGGACGCCTGAGCGCGCGCACCGGCGTCCGTCCCGGGAGGACGCCCCGGCTCCGGTACGGTCGGGCGCACGGCGAGGGAGGTGCGGCGGTGAACGGGTCCGACGGGCGGGAGAGCGCCTACCTCAAGCTCGCCCGCGAGCTGCGCACCGCCATCCTGCGCCACGACTACCCGGACGGCACCCGGCTGCCCACCGAGGCCGAGCTGGCCGAGCGCCACCAGGTGAGCAGGCAGACCGTGCGCCGGGCGTTCCAGGACCTCGTCGCCGAGGGGATGGTCCACCGGGTGCCCGGCCGGGGCACCTTCGCCGCGCCCCGCGAGGAGCAGTACCTGCGCCAGTTCGGCTCGGTGGACGACCTGATGGGGCTGTCCATCGACACCACCATGCAGCTCGTCGCGCCGCTGCGCAGGCAGGTCGACCTCGACGCCGCCGGACGGCTGCGCCTGGGCTCCGACAGCGTGCACACCCTGTCGTTCCTGCGGCTGCACGAGGACGTCCCGTTCTGCCTGACCACCGTGTACCTGCCGCCGGTGGTCGGCAAGCTGGTCGAGCGGGTGCCGGAGCTGACCGAGGTGGGGGCGCGCAGCCGGGTCACCATCATCGGCCTGCTGGACGGCAGGCTGGACGATCCCATCGCCGAGGCCGAGCAGAGCATCACGGTCGGCCGCGCCACCGCGGCGCTGTCGGAGCACCTGGACTGCGAGGCCGGGCGGGCGCTGCTGCGCATCGACCGGATGTACCACTCCTCGCGCGGCGTCCCGGTGGAGCTGGCGGTCAGCCACTTCCTGCCGGAGCACTACTCCTACCGGGTCCGGCTCAAGCGCAACGTGCGGTGAGCCGCCGGGTCACAACCGGTGCAGCTCCACCTGCTCCAGCGCGCCGCCGCGCACCGCGGCCGTGAGGTAGGTGTGGTGCGGCTGGCGCCTGCGGTCGGTGGGCGAACCGGGGTTGAGCAGCCGCATCCCGCGCGGCGTCGTGCTGTCCCACGGGATGTGGCTGTGCCCGAACACCAGCACGTCGGTGTCCGGGTACCGCTGGTCGCAGCGCCGTTCCCGGCCCCGCGCGGCGCCGGTCTCGTGCACCACGGCGAACCGCACCCCGCCGAGCTCCGCGCGGGCCACCTCGGGCAGCCGCCCCCGCAGCTCGGGCCCGTCGTTGTTGCCGAAGACGCCGATCAGCCGCGCGCTGCGCGCCTGGAGCTCGTCCAGCAGCGCGGGGTCCATCCAGTCCCCGGCGTGCAACACCACGTCGGCGGCCGCCACCTCCCGCCACACCGGGTCGGGCAGCGTCCTGGCCCGCGCGGGCACGTGCGTGTCCGAGATCAGCAGCAATCGCACGTCGCCCATCCCAGCACGGTTCAGCGCACGGTGCCGAGCTGGGCGCGGTGCAGGGCGCTGCCGGCGAACTTCTGGGCCACCGAGCGCAGTTCGCCGGACATGGCGGTGACCGCGGGCGTCGGCGCGCGCTGGGCGGTCCGGGCGAGCAGGATGCGCCGGGTCGGTGCCGGGACGTCGGTGGCGAAGCCGAGCAGCCGCACGTCGTGCCTGCGGTTGGTCAGCGCCAGCCGCGGGGCGACCGCGATGCCGAGCCCGGCCGCCACCATCGCCTGCGCTTCCTGGTAGTCGTGCGACTCGTAGGAGATGGCGGGTTCGAACCCGGCCAGGCGGCAGCTCCGGCGCAGCACTTCGGCGACCGGGTGGTTGTCGGCCCGGATGATCCACTCCTGCCCGGCGAGCTCGGCCAGGCTCACCACCGGGGAGTCGAGGAGTTCGGAGTTGGCGGGCACGACGAGCACGGTGGGGTCGTCGATCAGGTGGACCATCTCCAGCGCGGGATCGTCGAGCCGGTTCCACTCGTAGTCCCACAGCAGGGCCAGCTCGACGTCGCCGGTGTGCAGCGCCTCCAGCAGCTCGGCCAGCAGCGCGGAGCGGACGCTGGTGCGCGTTCCCGGGTGCTTGCGGGCGAACCGGGTCAGCGCCAGCGGCAGCAGCGACGCGCTGGCGGTGGGGAAGGAGCCCAGCCGCAACGTGCCGCGGTCCAGCTCGGCCAGCGCCCGGACGTCGGCTTCCGCGCCCCGCAGCTCGCGCCGGATCACCCGCCCCCGCTCGGCCAGCGCCCGTCCCGCGTCGGTGAGCTGGACGCCGCGCGGCAGCCGGTGCAGCAGCGGCTGGCCGACCTCGGCCTCCAGCCGGGACACCTGCTGCGAGGCCGCCGACGGGGTGACCCCCAGCGCCTCCGCCGCCGCGGTCAGCGATCCCCGCTCGGCCGCCTCGACGAGCAGCAGCACGCGGCGCACGTCCAGCACTTCGACCTCCCGGCGAGCTGTTAGCCACGCTCAACGCAGCTTTAGATCGACGACATTGTACTGAAGGCGCGGCGGCGTCAGGGTAGGTCGACCGTTGCCCCGCCGAACAGGAAGCGACTGCCGTGCACGTACCCGCAACCCTGGTCCGAGGAGGTACCAGCAAGTGCTGGCTCTTCGACGCCGCCGCGGTGCCCACCGCGTCCGACGCGCTGGAGGCGCTGCTCGTCAACGCCTACGGCGCCGCCGATCCGGTCCAGCTCGACGGGGTCGGCGGCGCGACCCCGACCACCTCCAAGGCCGCCGTGGTCCGCCGCTGCGCCGGGCCCGGAGCCGACGTCGAGTACCTGTTCGGGCAGGTCGGCATCGGCACCGGGCGGGTCGAGTGGGGCAGCAACTGCGGGAACTGCGCCACCGCCATCGCGCTGTGGTCGGTGGCGCGCGGACTCGTCCCGGTCACCGGCGACCTGACCACCGTCGTGCTGCGCAACACCAACACCGGTGCGGTCCTCGAAGCCGAGGTCGACACCACCGGCGGCCGGGTCCACGAGTTCGGCACCCAGACCGTGCCGGGCACCCGCGCGGGCGGAGTGGCGGTGGGGCTCACCTTCCTGGACCCGGCCGGTGGCGGGACCGGTGCGCTGCTGCCCAGCGGGCAGGTCGTCGAGCACCTCCCGGTGGCCGGTGCCGACGTCCGCGCCACCCTGCTCGACGCGGGCGCCCCCGCGGTGCTCGTCGCCGCCGCCGACCTCGGCCGCACCGGGTCCGAGGACACCGCCCGGATGCGGGCGGACGTCGAGCTGCTGCGCGCCGTGCGCCGCGCGGCGGCCGTGCGGATGGGGCTGCCCGCCGACGACGACGCCGTGCCCAAGGTCGGCCTCGTCGGCCCGCCCGCCGCGGCGCGGACCTCGTTGGGGGAGCGCGTGACCCCCGCCGACCACGACGTCTCGGTGCGGATGCTGTCGATGAACGACCCGCACCCGGCGATCGGGCTGACCTCGGCCGTGGCGGTGGCGACGGCGAACCTGATCGCCGGCTCGGTGGTGCACGAATCCTCGGCGGCGGCGGGTGCCGCGGCGGTGCGCATCGCCACCCCGGCGGGCGTGGTCCCGGTGCGCTGCTCCGGTGGTGCCGGGTCCGCGCCGGCCCGGGTCACCGTGCGCCGCGCCGCGCGCATCCTGTGCGAAGCCGATCTCCTCGTCCCCGAAATCGCCTGCCCCGCCAGCTGATCCGCCCGTCCACGCAGGACGGTTCGACCCAAGGACAAAGATGTCTGCCGAAATGATTTCCCTCGGCGCGCTGGGGGCGATGTTCGTCATCGCCACCGCGCTGCCCATCAACATCGGAATCCTCGCGTTCATCGGTGCCTTCCTCGTCGGCACCTGGTCGCTCGGGATGACCGAGGACGAGATCTTCGCCGGGTTCCCGGTATCGCTGTTCGTCACGATCGTCGGCGTGACGTACCTGTTCTCCGTCGCCCAGCGCAACGGCACCATCGACCTGCTGGTGCGCGGCGGGGTCCGGTTGGTGCGCGGCAAGGTGGCGCTGATCCCGTGGGTGCTGTTCGGCATCGCCGCGGTGCTCACCGCCTTCGGCACCTTCACCCCGGCGGCCGTCGCCCTGCTGGTCCCGATCGGGATGAGCTTCGCGCACCGCTACGGCATCAGCCAGCTCATGATCGGGATGATGGTGATCAGCGGGGCGCACGCCGGGGCGTTCTCGCCGATCGCGGTCTCCGGTGCCCTGGTGCTCGGCATGGTGGAGAACACCGCGCTCGGCATCGCGCCCGCGACGCTGTTCTTCGCCAGCTTCGGGTTCAACGTGCTGCTGTCGGTGCTCACCTTCGCGCTGCTGGGCCGCAAGCGGCCCGAGCCGGTCGAACCGACCGCCGAGGAGCGGTCCGGGGTGGACGGAGCGGGGATCACCTGGCGGCAGGGACTCACCCTGGTCGCGCTGTCCGGGCTCGTGGTGGGCGCGCTGGTGTTCCACCTGGAGATCGGCTTCCTGGCGCTGGCGGCGGGCGCGGTGCTCACCCTGGTCGACGTGCGCGGCCAGGCCAAGGCGGTCGACGGCATCAGCTGGTCGACCATCCTGCTCGTCGCCGGGATGGTGACCTACGTGGGCGTGCTGGAGGAGGCGGGCACCATCGACGCCGTGTCCGAGGGGGCCGCCGGGATGGGGGCACCGCTGTTCGTGGCGCTGCTGCTGTGCTTCGTGGTCGCGGTGGTGTCGGCCTTCGCCTCCTCCACCGCGATCCTCACCACGATCATCCCGATCGCCGTGCCGCTGCTGCTGGCCAGCCAGCTCAGCGCGGTGGGCCTGATCGCGGCGCTGGCCATCTCGACGACCATCGTGGACACCTCGCCGTTCTCCACCAACGGCGCCCTGGTGCTCAGCAACGCCCGCGGTGTCGACCGGGACCGCTTCTACAAGCAGATCATCGGTTTCACCGCGGGCATCGTCGGCGCCGGGCCGCTGCTGGCGTGGGGGGTCTTCGTGGTTCCCGGGGCGCTCTGAACGCCTGGTGCGGACGGCCCCGGGGGTCAGCCGAGGTCGGCGGGATCGGTGTTCGCGCCGCAGAGCACGACCGCGACCCGCTCGTCCGGGGCGGGGCGGTAGGCGCCGGTGCGCAGGGCGGCGAACGCGGCGGCGGTGCCGTGCTCGACGACGAGCCGGTGCCGCCGCCACAGCTCCCGGCGCGCCTCGACGATCGCCTCGTCGTCCACCAGCACCGACTCCGCCCCGGTGCGCCCGAGCACGGCGTGGGCGATGCCGCCGAGGCTGGTGGCGCCCAGCGAGTCGGCGGCCACCCCGGACACCGGCACGTCGACCGGGCGGCCCGCCTCGAGCGCGGCGTGCATCGCGGCGCTGGTGCGCGGTTCGACCCCGACCACCCGCGCGCGCCCTTCGGTGGCGGCGGCGATCCCGGCGATCAGCCCGCCGCCCCCGACGGCGACCAGCACGGTGTCCACCTCGTCCGCGCTCTGCCGCAGCAGTTCGAGCCCGAGGGTGCCCTGCCCGGCCACCACCTCGGGCTGGTCGTAGGCGTGGCAGAACAGCGCACCGCCGAGCTCGGCCCGCTCGGTCGCGGCCCGGTAGGCGTCGAGGTAGCGCTCGCCGACCTGCATCACCCGGGCGCCGAGCTCGCGCAGCCGGGCCACCTTCACGGCGGGCGCGGTCAGCGGGACGAACACCTCGGCGGACGCCCCGAGCCGCGCGGCGGCGTGCGCGACGGCCAGCCCGGCGTTGCCGCCGGAGGCGGCGACCACGCCCGCCTCCGGCAGGCCGCCGTCCTCGGCCGCGCCGAGCAGCCGGTTGAACGCCCCGCGCGCCTTGAACGACCCGGTGTGCTGGAGGAACTCCAGCTTCAGCCAGGCCCGGGCACCGGGGAGTTCGCCGGTGACCTCCACCAGCGGGGTGTCGCGGACGTGCCCGGTGATGCGGCGGGCGGCGGACTCGACGTCGGTGAGAGCGATCACCGGCCGAGTGTAGGAAACCGGCCGCGTCCCCGGACGGGGCCGGTCCGTCAACCGCGGCCCACGTACTCGCGCAGGTGGCGGGCGGTCAGCGTGGTGCCCGAGGCGACCAGCTCCGCCGGTGTCCCGGTGAACACCACCCGGCCGCCGTCGTGACCCGCGCCCGGGCCGAGGTCGATGAGCCAGTCCGCGTGCGCCATCACCGCTTGGTGGTGCTCGATGACCACGACCGTGGCGCCGTCGTCGACCAGCCGGTCCAGCAGGCCGAGGAGCTGGTCCACGTCGGCCAGGTGCAGCCCGGTGGTCGGCTCGTCGAGCACGTAGGTCCGGGTCTTCTCGGCCATGTGGATGGCCAGCTTGAGCCGCTGCCGCTCGCCGCCGGACAGCGTGGTCAGCGGCTGCCCGAGCCGCAGGTAGCCCAACCCCACGTCGTCGAGCCGTTCCAGGACGGCCCGCGCCGCCCGGCTGCCCGCGAAGAACTCGCGGGCCTGGGCGACCGACATCGCCAGCACCTCGCTGATGTTCTTGCCGTGCAAGGTGTGCGCGAGCACCTCGGGCTTGAAGCGGGCGCCTCGGCACTCCTCGCAGACCGACGCGACCCCGGCCATCATCGCCAGGTCGGTGTAGACCACGCCGATGCCCTTGCACTTCGGGCAGGCGCCGTCGGAATTGGCGCTGAACAGCCCCGGCTTGACGCCGTTGGCCTTGGCGAAGGCGGCGCGGACGGCGTCGAGCAGGCCGCTGTAGGTGGCCGGGTTGCTGCGCCGGGAACCGCGGATCGGCGACTGGTCGACCACCACCACGTCGTCGCGGGTGCCGAGCGAGCCGTGGACGAGCGAGCTCTTGCCCGAGCCGGCGACACCGGTCACCGCCGTGAGCACGCCGAGCGGGATGTCGACGTCGACGTCCTTGAGGTTGTGCTCGCGGGCGCGTTCGATCCGCAGCGCCCCGGTGGACCTGCGGACGGGCTCGCGCAGCGCGACGCGGTGGTCCAGGTGCCTGCCGGTCGGGGTGCCGGAGGCCCGCAGCCCGGCGACGTCGCCGGTGTAGCCGATGCGCCCGCCCGCCGAGCCCGCGCCGGGACCGAGGTCGACGACGTGGTCGGCGATCGCGATGACCTCCGGCTTGTGCTCCACCACGAGCACGGTGTTGCCCTTGTCCCGCAGCCGCAGCAGCAGGTCGTTCATCCGCGCGATGTCGTGCGGGTGCAGGCCGACGGTCGGTTCGTCGAAGACGTAGGTGACGTCGGTGAGGCTGGACCCGAGGTGGCGGACCATCTTCACCCGCTGGGCCTCGCCGCCGGACAGCGTGCCGGACTCGCGGTCCAGGCTGAGGTAGCCGAGGCCGATCTCCACCAGCGAGTCCAGGGTGGCGCGCAGCGTCGTCAGCAGCGGTGCCACCGAGGGGTCGTCGATCCCGCCGACGAACGCGGCCAGCTCGTCGATCTGCATGGTGGCGCAGTCGGCGATGCCGCGTCCGGCGATCTTGGCCGAGCGCGCGGCGGCGCTGAGCCGGGAACCGCCGCACTCCGGGCACTCGGCGAACACCACGGCGCGGTCCACGAACGCCCGGATGTGCGGCTGCATGGACTCCCGGTCCTTGCCCAGGTACAGCCGCTGCAGCTTGACCAGCAGGCCCTCGTAGCTCAGGTTCGAGGTGCCCACCTTGATCTTGGTGAGCGGCTTGTGCAGGAAGTCCGCCCACTGCTGCTCGGTGTAGTCGGCCAGCCGGACGTCCGGGTCGACGAAGCCGGAGTGCGCGATCGTCTGCCAGTACCAGGAGTCCACCTGGAAGCCGGGCGCGGTGATGGCGCCCTCGTTCAGCGAGCGCCCGATGTCGTAGAGCTCGCCGTGGTCGATCGTCGCCACCCGGCCGAGCCCCTCGCACTCCGGGCACATGCCTTCGGGGCTGTTGAAGCTGAACGCCGACGCGGTGCCCACGTGCGGCTCGCCGAGCCTGCTGTAGACGATCCGCAGCATGGTCAGCGCGTCGGTGGCGGTGCCGACGGTGGACCGCGAGTTGCTGCCCATCCGCTCCTGGTCGACGACGATCGCCGCGCTGAGGTTGCGCAGGGCGTCGACGTCGGGCCGCGCGGGGCTGCCCATGAACGACTGGAGGAAGGTGGTGTAGGTCTCGTTGATCAGGCGCTGCGACTCGGCGGCGATGGTGCCGAAGACCAGCGAGGACTTCCCGGAGCCGGAGACCCCGGTGAACACGGTGAGCCGTCGCTTGGGGATGTCGACCGACACGTCGGCCAGGTTGTTCTCGCGCGCGCCTCGGACCTCGATCATGTCGTGGTCGTCGGCGGCGGGCGGAGCTGAACGCGGAGTACCCATGCCACCCGTCCTGATTAGTTTACGCCGTAAGAAGACGCTTCAGCCTACCTGATCGGGTGGGCCTCGGAAGGCCACTCCAGCGCGCGGGCGCTGTCGAAGCGGCGCGGTCGCCCGGACACCGGGTCGGTGAACTCCAGCGACCGGGCGAGCAGCCGCAGCGGGTCGGTGAAGTCGTCCGGCGCCCGGTGGGCGATGACCGGGTACAGCTCGTCGCCCACGATCGGCAGGCCCAGCGAGTTCAGGTGCACCCGCAACTGGTGGGTGCGCCCGGTGCGGGGGAGCAGCCGGTAGCGGGCGAGACCGCCGCGCCGCTCCAGCAGCTCGACCCGGGTCTCGCTGTTCGGTTCGCCGGGCAGCTCGCGGGCGGCGTGCACGCCGCGCTCCTTGACGATCCGGCTGCGCACCGTGCGCGGCAGCGCCACGGCCGGGTCGTGCGGGGCGATCGCCTCGTAGACCTTGCGCACCGCGCGGTCCTGGAACAGCCCCTGGTAGGCGCCGCGCAGTTCCGGGCGCACGACGAACAGCACGACCCCGGCGGTCATCCGGTCCAGCCGGTGCGCCGGGCTCAGATCGGGCAGCCCGAGCTCGCGCCGCAGCCGGACGAGGGCGGTCTGCGCCACGTGCCCGCCGCGCGGGGTGGTGGCCAGGAAGTGCGGCTTGTCGACCACCACCAGGTCCTCGTCGCGGTGCAGCACGTCGAGGCCGAAGGGCACCGGCACCTCGGTCGGCAGGTCGCGGTGGAACCACACCGACGCGCGGGAGACGAACGGCGCGGCGGGGCCCACCGGGCCGTCCTCGCCGACGACCTCCCCCGCGCGCAGCATCGCCTCGATCCGGTCCGCGGGCAGCATCGGCAGCCGCTCGACGAGGTGCTCCAGCACCGTCGCCCAGGGGCCTTCGGCGGGCAGCCGGATCCGGGTGGCGTCGACCCCGTCGCGCGGTGGCAGCGGGGAGCGCGGTGTGCGTCGCATCGACCCGCGAGGATAGCCGCGGGGTCCGTCAGCCCCGTTCCGCGCGGTACCGGAGCTCGTCGGTGGTGAGCACGCCCAGCGCGGTGCGGTCCGCCGGGTCGAGGTGGTCCAGCGCCACCCGCCGGAAGACGTAGTCCAGCACCGAGGTGCAGCGGTCGAGGTCGGGGTCCGAGACGGGCCCCGCCGGGTCGAAGCGGGTCCCCACGTAGCGGCGCACGTACGACTCCAGGGGCACGCCGTGCTGCAACCCGGTCGACACCCCGGCCAGCAGGCCGTCCAGCAGCCCGGCGAGCGGATCGGCGCCCGCGCCGATGCGCGCCCAGAGCTCGCCCAGCGTGCCGTCCGGGTAGGAGTTGGTGATCAGCACGCCTTCGACGCCGTCGATCTCGAAGTGCCGCGCGGTGCCGCCCCGCCGCGGGGACGGCCGCCGGCGCGCGGTGCCCGGGTCCAGCGCGATGACCGGGCGCTTGCGCCGCGGGCGGACGAGTCGGCTGGGGGTCATCGGCGGCAACGGCTCCTTCACCGGATGATCTCGGCGACCGTACAGCAGGCGCGGGGGTGGTCCGGTCGGCGGGTGGGCGTGGGCCCGTCCGGCTCACCGCCAGGCGAACAGCGGCTGCTCCAGGTGGGCCACCCTGGTCGGCCGCCCGTGCAGCGCGACCTCGGTGAACTGGTGCAGCACCGCGGCCGTCGGCGCGTGGATCAGGGTGCCCACCAGCGGGAGGCCGATCACCGGCCGGTCGGATTCGGCGATCCGGGAGTAGGTGGGTGCGACGTCGAGCTCCCCGAACGGCACGAAGTGCACGTGGGCGACCTCGGCCGGGTTCGGGCGCAGCGGGGGAGCGGCGCCGATCCACACCACCACCGGGGTGATCACGTAGCCGGAGCGGGTGGCGAAGTCGTCGAGCCGCCCGAGGACCTGCCCGGGATCGACCCGCACCCCCAGTTCCTCGTCGAGCTCGCGCAGCGCCGCGTCCTCGGCGGTCTCGCCGGGATCGAGGCGCCCGCCCGGCAGCGCGAACTGCCCGGAGTGGGCGCGCAGGGTGGCGGCCCGCCGGGTCAGCCAGATCCCCGGACCGGTCCCGTCGTCGGCCACGGCGACGGCCACCGCCGAGGCCCGGTGCCCGGCGGGGTCGAGCGGGCGCACCGGGAAGGCCCGCAGCCGGTCGGTCAGCGCGGCGCGGTCGGTGCGCGGATCGGCGCCGTCGCGCGAGGGGGCGGGCATCGGCACCTCCTGATCGATCGACGGGGGCATTGTGGCACGCGCCTCGGGAATAAGTTAGCCTCGCAAATGGTTGTGCGATGCAACTGAATGTCATGCGGGGCGACGATGCCCGTCCGCAGCACGAGCACGCCGAATCCCTGAGGAGGTCCGTTGTCCGAGGACCAGCCGAAATCGCTGATCCGAACGCTCGCGTCGACGCTGTGGTTCCCCGTCTTCTTCATCGTCGGGTTCATGGTCTTCTACCTGCTCCCGATGCACTCCCCGGCGCCGCACGACATGCCCGTCTCGGTCGTGGGGCAGGGCGCGGCGCAGCAGCTCGCGGGCAGCTTCGAGCAGGCCATGCCGGGCGCCGTCGACGTCTCCGCGGTGCCCGATGAGCAGGCCGCGCGCGAGTCCGTCCTGGACCGCGAGGCGATCGCCGCCTACGACCCCGCCGACGGCGACCTCTTCTACGCCAAGGCCAACGGCGCCGCGATGATGCAGGTGCTCCAGCAGACCTTCGCCCCCGTCGCCTCGGCCTCCGGGGACCAGCTCCAGATGATCGACCTGGCGCCCAACGCGCCCGGCGACACGATGGGCACCGCGCTGCTCTACTGCCTGCTGGCGATGAACATCTCGCCCTACATCGCGGTGATGATGCTGCTGCGCGCGCCGCTGAACCTGCGGCAGAAGCTCTCCTCCCTGGTCGGCATCGGCGCGCTCGCCGCGGTCGTCTGCTACAGCGTCGCCCGGGTGCTGGAGGTGGTCCCGAACCAGCCGGTGCTCATGCTGGTCGGGTTCCTGCTGACCCAGGCCGTCGCCTGGGTGACCTTCGGGCTGGTGCCGATCTTCAAGCAGTTCATCCCCGGCGTGGCGATGGGCCTGTTCGTGCTGCTGAGCATGCCCTCCAGCGGCGGGGCGATCCCGAAGGAGCTGGTCCCGCCGTTCTTCCAGGCGCTGCACCCGCTGCTGCCGCTGGGGCAGACGGTGGACGCGATGCGCGGCATCATGTACTTCGACGGCGCGGGCGTCGCACCCGGTGTCCTCGGGTTGTGCGTCTGGCTGGTCGTCGGCGTCGGACTGGTCGCCTTCAACGAGTTCCGCGCGCGCCGCGGCGGCGAGGCCGAGGACGCCGAGGCCGGCGGCTACGAGCACGAGGACGAGGGCGACGCGGTGGTCGACCCGTTGCTGGCGGCGCCGAAGCCGGTGCACCACCGGACGCTGGCCGGGGTCGTGCGGGACGCCTCCGGCGAGCCGGTGCCCGGTGCCATCATCACCGTCACCGACACCTCGGGGATGCAGCTCGCCCGGATCGTGGCCGCGCGCGACGGCGGCTACGAGGTGCAGGACCTGCCCGGCGAGCACGTCACGGTCGTGGTGTCCGCGCCGGGGATGCGTCCCGCCGTGGACCGGGTGCACCTGCACGCGGGGCGCACCCAGGACCACGACTTCGCCCTGGCGGCCGAGGCGGCCGCCCGGGCGGTGCCCGCGGCCCGCTGACCCGCCGCCCGGCCGACCGCCGCCGGTCGGCCGGGCGCTCAGCCCTCGAACAGGTGCTGGAAGAACGTCGTCAGGGAGCGGAAGACCGCCGACACCGCGGTCAGCAGCACGTCCCAGGCCCCGCGCACCGCCGCCGCGGCGCCGACCGGGTCGCGGATCATCAGGAATCCGCCCACCACGACAGCGACGGCGACGATCCCGAGCACGGCCTTGCGATTGGCGACCATCATCCCTCCCACGCCCGCCGGATGCGGCCGAGACCCTACCCGGTGCCCGGACGCGCGCGGCGCCGCCGCGCCGCAACCGCTCCGGCTGTGGCAGGCTTCGGTCCGCTCGCCGGGCACCAGAGGGCGCCGGGAACGGGCCGGGTGCCGGGAACGGGGGTGTGCGGGACCGTGGTCGTGCCGACCGACCTCGACGCGCTGCTGCGGCCGCTCGCTCCGCGGGTCCTGGCCGCGCTGGTGCGCCGCTACGACGACGTCGACCTGGCGGAGGAGGCGGTGCAGGAAGCGCTGCTCGCCGCGGCGACCCGGTGGCCCGGGGGCGGGACCCCCGACGACCCGCTGAGCTGGCTGATCGCGGTCGCCTCCCGCCGGTTGATCGACCTGATCCGCAGCGAGCGCTCGCGCCGGCGCCGGGAGACGGCGGCCGCGGCCCTGCGACCGCCGGACGAGCACCTCGCCCCGCCGGCCGACGTCGCCGGCGAGCCCGACGACGACGCGGTGACCTTGCTGTTCCTGTGCTGCCACCCGGCGCTCTCGCCGCCCTCGCAGGTGGCGCTCACCCTCCGCGCCGTCGGTGGGCTCACCACCGAGCAGATCGCGCGGGCCTTCCTGGTCCCGGAGAGCACGATGGCGCAGCGCATCAGCCGCGCCAAGCAGCGGATCAAGGCGACCGGCGCCCGGTTCGCCGATCCGCCCGAGGACCGCGCCGAACGGCTGCGCGCCGTGCTGCACGTCCTCTACCTGGTCTTCAACGAGGGCTACACCGCGACCTCGGGACCGGAGCTGCACCGCGCGGAGCTGACCGCCGAGGCCATCCGGCTCACCCGCATCGTGCACCGGCAGCTCCCGGACGACGGCGAGGTCGCGGGTCTGCTCGCGCTCATGCTGCTGTGCGACGCGCGCCGGTCCGCCCGGACCGGGGCCGACGGTGGGCTGATCCCGCTGGCCGAGCAGGACCGCGGCCGGTGGGACCGGGACGCCATCGCCGAAGGGGTCGAGCTGCTCACCCGGACCCTCGCGACCGCACCGCTGGGGCCCTACCAGCTCCACGCGGCCATCGCCGCCGTCCACGCGGAGTCGCCGTCGGCCGAGGAGACCGACTGGCCGCAGGTCCTCGCGCTCTACGAGCTGTTGCAGGAGCTCGCCCCGAGCCCGGTGGTCGCGCTCAACCGCGCGGTCGCCGCGGCGATGGTGCACGGGCCGCGCGCGGGCCTCGACCTGATCGCGGCCCTGGAGGAGGACCGGCGGCTGGCCGGGCACCACCGCCTGCACGCGGTGCGGGCGCACCTGCTCGAGCGGGCGGGCGATCACGACGGCGCCCGCACCTCCTACCGGATCGCGGCGCGGCTGGCGACCAGCCTGCCCGAGCAGCGCTACCTGCGGGAGCAGGAGCGCGGGTTGGCCCGGGCGCCCGGCCGCTGAATCCGCGCGGCAGGAGATGTCGAGAGGACGTCGACGGCTCCGACCTCCGGGTGCGAGCGGCGTCGCCAGGCGCCGCCGGAGCAGCGCCGGGGCACGGCGCGGACAGGAGCGATCATGGGCCACCCAGTGGTGCACTTCGAGGTCATCGGCCAGGACCCGGCCGCGTTGCGGGCCTACTACGGCGAGCTGTTCGGGTGGGAGTTCCACACCGGTGATGCCGCGACCGACGAGGTCTCCGCACCGGGCGACTACGGCTTCGTCGACGGCGGTACGACCGGCGGGATCAACGGCGGGATCGGGGGCGGCGCGGGCTACGCGCGCCGGACCCTCTTCTACGTGGGAGTCCCCGACGTCGCGGAAGCGCTCGCGCAGGCCGAGAGCCTCGGCGGGACCCGCCTGATGGGACCGGCGAAGGCACCCGGCGGCGACCTGGTCGTCGCGCACTTCGCGGACCCGGAGGGCAACCTGGTCGGCTTGGCGGGCACCGCCTGACCCGCGCCCGAGGTGGTGCCCGCGACCGCCGCGGGCACCACCGACCCGCACCCGGCGGGTGCGCACTACGCTGGCGGAGCCGACCGCTCGCAGGAGGAGCCGAGGGTGAAGTACCTGCTGCTGATCTACAGCAACCCGGAGAACTGGGAGCACCCCACGTACCTGCGCGCACCGGAGTTCCTCGCCCTGCCGGAGGAGGAGCGCGCGGAGCTCACCCGGCAGGCCGAGGCCGGGCACGCCGAGATCACCGAATCCGGCGAGCTCCTCGGCGGGCAGGCGCTCGCCGCCCCGTCGCTGTCCAGGACCGTCCGGGTCCGCGACGGGACGCTCGCCGCGACGGACGGACCGTTCATCGAGACCAAGGAGCAGTTGGCGGGCTACCTCGTCGTCGACTGCGCCAGCCCGGAACGGGCGGCCGAGATCGCGGCGCGCATCCCCGACGCCCGCTTCGCCGCCGTCGAAGTGCGGCCCCTGGCGGAGCCCTCCGGGCAGGACGGGTGAGGCGCGGTCACTGCTTGATCGCGGAGATGTCGAGTTCGAGGGTGACCTTCTCGCTGACCAGGAAGCCGCCGCTGTCCATGGCCGCGTTCCAGGTGAGGCCCCAGTCCTTGCGGTTGATCTGGGTGCTGCCCTCGAAGCCGGCCCGGGTGTTGCCCATCGGGTCGTGGGCCAGGCCGGTGAACTCCAGGTCGAAGGTGATCGGCTTGGCCACGTCGCGGATGGTGAGCTCGCCGCTGACCGCGTAGAGGTCGCCGCCCTTGGGTTCGATGGCGTCGATCCGGAAGACGATCTCCGGGTAGGTCTCCACGTCGAAGAAGTCCGCGCTGCGCAGGTGGTCGTCGCGCTGTTGCTGGGCGGTGTCGATGCTCGCGGTCTTGATCCGCACCGTCGCGGTCGAGTCCCGCGGCGACGCCTCGTCGAGGTGGATGTCGCCCTCGACGTCGCTGAACTGACCGCGCACCTTGGTCACCATCGCGTGCCGGGCCACGAAGCCCAGCCGCGAGTGCGCGGGATCGATGATGTAGTCGCCGGTCAGTTCTCCCGGCTGGCTGGATCGGCTCATCACGGCTCCCGGGTAGGACGGTTCGTCCGCGACGGTCGCACGGCCCGGCGGCTCCCGCCCGCCGGGTTTCAGCGCCGCCACCGGCGGGGACTCCCCCTGCGTACGGTCCGAGTCGAGGAGGTGGCATGACCGCGGACATCACTGGTCGCAAGGTCGCGTTCCTGGTCGCGCCCGAGGGCGTCGAGCAGGTCGAGCTGACCGAGCCGTGGAAGGCGGTCGAGAACGCCGGCGCCATGCCGGAGCTGGTCTCGACCGGCGCGGGGACCGTGCAGGGGTTCAACCACCTGGACAAGGCCGACACCTTCCCGGTGGACAAGGTCGTCGACGACGTGAGCGCGGACGACTACGACGCCCTCGTGCTGCCGGGCGGCGTCGCGAACCCCGACTTCCTGCGCACCAAACCGGCCGCGGTGCGGTTCGCGCACGCGTTCTTCGCGCAGGAGAAGCCCGTCGCGGCGATCTGCCACGCGTCGTGGCTGCTCGCCGAGGCCGACGTGGTGCGGGGCCGCACGCTGACCTCGTTCCCGAGCCTGAAGACCGACCTGGTCAACGCGGGCGCCGAGTGGGTCGACAAGGAGGTCGTCGTGGACAAGGGGCTGGTCACCAGCCGCGGGCCGGACGACCTGCCGTCGTTCTGCGCGAAGGCCGTCGAGGAGATCGGCGAGGGCAAGCACCGGGCCCAGGCCCGCAGCGCCTGAGCCCGCCGAACGGCGGAGCCGGGGCGTCCCCAGCCGGGGGCGCCCCGGCTCGTGGCTGCGGTGGTGGCCGCCGGTGCGGGCTGGAAGGGTGGACGCGTGCCCGAAGCCCGACGCATCCGCCGCTGGCGGCGCCTGCTCGCCGACGAGCGGGAGGAGGCGGCGGTCTACCGCGAGCTGGCCGGACGGCGCCGCGGCGAGGAACGGGAGATCCTGCTGGGCCTGGCCGACGCCGAGGAGCGCCACGCCGCGCACTGGGTCGAGCTGCTCGGCCCCGAGGCCGACCGCCCGGCGCGCGGCCGGTTGCGGATGCGGGTGCTGGTGCAGCTCGCCAAGCGGTTCGGTTCGGTGTTCGTGCTCGCCTTGGCGCAGCGCGCCGAGAGCCGCACGCCGTACCGGACCGAGCCCGACGCGACGGAGGCGATGGCCGCCGACGAGCGCGTGCACGAAGAGGTGGTCCGGGCGCTGGCCTCGCGGGGCCGCGCCCGGCTGTCGGGCACCTTCCGCGCCGCCGTCTTCGGCGCGAACGACGGCCTGGTGAGCAATCTGGCCCTGGTGCTGGGCGTCATCGGCGGCGGGGTGCCGAGTTCGGTCATCCTGCTCACCGGGCTGTCCGGCCTGCTGGCCGGGGCGTTGTCGATGGGTGCGGGGGAGTACATCTCGGTGCGCTCCCAGCGCGAGCTGCTGGCCGCCGCCGCGCCCGGTACCGGCACCAGCGCCGTGGTGCCCCAGCTCGACGTCAACGCCAACGAACTCGCGCTGGTCTACCGGGCGCGGGGCATGTCCGAGCGGGAAGCGCGGGAGCACGCCGACGAGGTGCTGCGGAACCCGCAGCTCGCCCCGGCCGCCGACCGGCCCGGGCAGGACCACGAGGTGGTGGGCACCGGGCTCAAGGCCGCGACGTCGAGCTTCTGCTTCTTCGCCGCGGGAGCCGCGGTGCCCGTGCTGCCCTTCCTCAGCGGCGCCACCGGGCCCGCGCCGGTGATCGCCGCGGCCGTGCTGGTGGGGCTGGCGCTGATGCTCACCGGCGCCGCCGTCGGCGTCATGTCGGGGGCGCCGCCGCTGACCCGGGCGCTGCGCCAGCTCGCCATCGGGTACGGCGCGGCGGCCGCCACCTACGTCCTGGGCCTGGTCTTCGGCGCCACCGTCGGCTGAGGCGGTCAGCGGTCCAGCCGCGCCATGCCCGCCGGGGTGTAGCGCTCGCCGGAGGCCGCTCCGGCCGGGAACAGCTCCGCGAGCTCGGCCACCACCGCCGGGTCGAGTTCCGCCGTGGCCGCTCGCACGTTGGCCTCGACGTTGCCGATCCGGCGGCTGCCCGGGATGGGCACCACGTCCTGGCCCCGGGCCAGCAGCCAGGCGAGGGCGAGCTGCGCCGGGGTCAGCCCCAGCGCGTCGGCCCGCTCCCGCAGCGGGCGGGTCAGCTCGATGTTGTGCCGCAGGCTCTCCTCCTCGAAGCGCGGGTACCGGGTGCGCCGTTCGTCGAGGTTCTCCACGTCGGCGATGTCGCGGATGGCGCCGGTCAGCACGCCGCGGCCGAGCGGGGAGTAGGCGACCACGCCCACGCCGAGTTCGCGGGCGGTGGGCAGCAGGTCCGCCTCCAGATCGCGGGTGAACAGCGAGTACTCCTGCTGCACGGCGCTGATCGGGTGGACCTGCTGGGCGCGGCGCAGGGTGGCGGCGCTGACCTCGGAGAGCCCGAGGTGCCCGACCTTGCCCGCGCGCACCAGCTCGGCCATCGCGCCCACCGTGTCCTCGATCGGCGTGGTCGGGTCGAGGCGGTGCAGGTAGTACAGGTCCACGTGGTCGGTGCCCATGCGCCGCAGGCTGGCGTCCAGGCTGGTGCGCACGTTGTCCGGGCGGCCCAGCCCGGATTCGGCGCCCGCGCCGAACTTGGTGGCCAGCACGACCTCGTCGCGCCGCTGGGCCAGCAGGCCGCCGATCAACCGCTCGTTGTGGCCCTGGCCGTAGACGTCGGCGGTGTCCAGGAAGTCGATGCCCAGGTCGAGGAGCTGGTGCAGCAGGCGGCCGGACTCGGCGTCGTCGGCGCTGCCGTAGACGCCGGACAGGCCCATCGCGCCGTAGCCGAGGGCGCTGACCTCCGGACCGGTGCTGCCGAGGCGGCGGCGGGGGATGTCGGACACGATCGGTGCTCCGTTCCTGGTGGGGGTGCCGGGCCGCGACCAGCCTAGGCGCTGCCGGGGGCGCGGGTCACCGGCAGCGCCCGCGGTGTCAGAGCCCGAAGCCCGTGGTGTCAGAGCCCGAAGGACGGGCGCTGGGACTCCGGCACCAGGTCGAGGTACTCGGGGTGCGCGCCGATCCAGTCCCGGACGAAGGAGCAGTGCGGCAGCACCGACAGTCCCCGGTCGCGGGCGGAGTCCAGCGCGGCCCGCACGAGGGCGCTGCCGTACCCGTGCCCGCCGTGCCGCGGGTCGACCTCGGTGTGCACCAGGGCCAGCGCGCCGCCCTGCGGGCGGTAGTCGGCCAGCCCCACCCGCTGCTCACCGGCGTGCAGCTCGAACCGCTGGGCCTCGGTGTTGTCGAAGATCCGGGTCTCGTCGCTCATCGTCGCCTCCGTCGCGCGTCGGTCCTCCCGATTGTGCGCCACGTTCGGGTCACCCGGTGGAGCGCTGGTCCGGCCGGACCACGACGACCGGGCAGGCGGCGTAGTGCGTGCAGTACTGGGTGACCGAACCCAGCAGCGCCGCGGTGAACCCGCCGCGTCCCCGGTTGCCCAGGACGAGCAGGTCCGCGTCGGCGGCGGCGTCGAGCAGCGCCTTGGCCGGGTGCCCGTGGGCGACCTCCCGGGTGACGTGGACGCCGGGTTCGCCACCCGCGACGTCCGCGACGATCTCGCCGAGGTCGCGGGCCACGTCGGCGTCGAGGTCGTGCCGGTCGGGTGCGACCTCGCCGATCCCGGCCGACGGGCCGTCCCAGGACCGCACCGCGAGCAGGTGGCCGCCGGTCAGCCGCGCCTGCCGCAGCGCCCAGGCCAGGGCGGCCCGGGACTCCGCCGAACCGTCCACCCCGACGACGATCTTGTCCGGGACCTCGGCCATCGCCACCTCCCGCCGGTGAGCCGTCGAGGCGACTGTGCCGCGTTCCGGGCCGCCCCGCACGGCGGCGCCGTCAAGAGGCGGCCTGCCCGGGCCGAGGACCGTTCACCGACACGATGTCCACTGCGCCCCGGTCGGCGGGCGGTCGAGACTGGGCGGATCGAGGAGGCGCGGCATGAGCGGACTCGCTGATCTCCCGGCCGCCCGCGTGGTGGCCGGTTACCGGTCCGGGGAATTCTCCCCGGTGGACGTCGTGGCCGCGGTGCTGGCCCGGGTGGAGGCCGCGGAGCCGGTGCTCGGCGCCACCTACGCCTACGACCCGGACGGTGCCCGGACGGCCGCCCGGGAGTCCGAGCGCCGCTGGGCGCGCGGTGAGCCGCTCGGGCCCGTCGACGGCGTGCCCGCCACGATCAAGGACAACATCGCCACCCGCGGGGTGCCGGTGCTGCTGGGCACGGCGGCCACCGAGCCGGTGCCCGCGGCGGCGGACGCCCCGGCCGCGGCCCGGCTGCGGGAGGCGGGGGCGGTGTTCGTGGCCAAGACCACGATGCCCGATTACGGGATGCTCTCCTCCGGGGTCTCCAGCGCCCACCAGCTCGCCCGCAACCCGTGGAACCCGCTGCGCACGCCGGGCGGATCCAGCTCCGGGGCCGGGGCGGCGGCCGCCGCCGGGTACGGCCCGCTGCACCTGGGTACCGACATCGGCGGGTCGATCCGGCTGCCCGCCGGGTGGTGCGGCATCGTCGGGCTCAAGCCCAGCTTCGGGCGGGTGCCCGTCGATCCGCCCTACTACGGCCGCGCGGTGGGCCCGATGACCCGTTCGGCGGCCGACGCCGCGCTGGCGATGTCGGTGATCGCCGCACCCGACGAGCGCGACCACACCGCGCTGCCGCCCGCCGCGCTGGACTGGTCGACGCCGGAGGTCGAACTCCGCGGGCTGCGCCTCGGCCTGCTGCTGGATCAGCGGGTGGGGCTCGACGTCGACCCGGAGGTGACCGCGGCCGTCGAGTCGGCCGCCGCCGCGTTCGCCGCGGCGGGCGCCGAGGTGGTGCCGGTGGAGCCGTTCCTGACCCGGGAGATGCTCGACGGCCTCGACCGGTTCTGGCGGTTCCGGGCGTGGTCGGACCTGCTGGCGCTGCCCGCCGCGCGGCGGGAGCTGGTGCTGCCCGACATCGCGCGGTGGGCGAGCAGCGTCCGGGACGCCACGGCCGCCGAGGTCTTCCACGGGTTCAGCCGGATGGACGCGATCGCGTCCGCGGCGCACGCGGCGCTGGGCGGGCTGGACTTCCTGCTGTCCCCGGTGGCCCCGATCCCGGCGTTCCCGGCCGACGCCGCCTACCCGACCGGCGATCCGCTGCGCCCGCTGGAGCACATCGCCTTCACCCTCGGCGCCAACATGTCCGGCCAGCCCGCCGCGTCGGTGAACTGCGGCTGGACCGCCGACGGCAGCCCGGTGGGGCTGCAGATCACCGGGAGGCGCTTCGACGACACCGGTGTGCTGCGGATGGTGGCCGCCTTCGAGCGGATCGGTCCGGAGCCACCGCGGTGGCCGGAGTTCGGGTAGCGCCGGTCAGCCCGCCAGCAGACCGGCGAAGCGCTCGGGGTCGACGTTGCCGCCGGAGAGCACCACGCCGATCCGCGCGGCACCGCCCACCTGGCCGTCCAGCACCGCCGCCAGCCCGATGGCCCCGCTGGGTTCCACGACGAGCTTGAGCCGTTCGAAGGCGAACCGCATCGCCGCGGTGATCCGCTCGTCGTCGACCAGCACGACCCGGTCGACCAGCGCGCGGTTCACCGCGAAGGTCAGCTCCCCGGGAGCGTCGGCGGCCAGGCCGTCGGCGAGGGTGCGCGGGACCGGTCCGCTGATCCGGTGACCGGCGGCCAGGGAGCGGGCGGTGTCGTCCGCGGTGGTCGGCTCGGCACCGATCACCCGGGTCGTCGGGTGCAGGCCGCGCGCCGCCGTCGCGCACCCGGCCATCAGCCCACCGCCGCCGACCGGGACGACCAGGGCGTCCAGCGGTCCGGTGTCGGCGAGCAGTTCCAGCGCGGTGGTGCCCTGCCCGGCCATCACGTCCGGGTGGTCGTAGGGCGGGATCAGCGCGAGGCCGCGTTCGGCGGCCAGCGCCCGCCCGATCGCGGTGCGGTCCTCGGCGTAGCGGTCGTAGGTGATCACCTCGGCGCCGTAGCCCTCGGTCGCGGCGCGCTTGGCGGGTGGCGCGTCCGAGGGCATCACGATCACCGCCGCGGTGCCCAGCAGGCGGGCGGCGAGCGCGACGGCCTGGGCGTGGTTGCCGGAGGAGTAGGCGACCACGCCGCGCCGCCGCTGGTCCGGGTCCAGCCGGGACAGGGCGTGGTGGGCGCCCCGGAACTTGAACGCGCCGACGCGTTGGAGGTTCTCGCACTTGAGGAAGATCCGGGCACCGGCCCGCTCGTCGAGGCTGCGGGAGGTGAGCACCGGGGTGCGGTGCGCGACGCCGTCCAGCCGGGCCGCCGCGGCCCGCACGTCGTCGAAGGTCAGCGGTACCGCCACGGTCGTCCTCCCGCGTTCGTCGGCCCCGGCGGCAGGGTAGTGCGCCGCGGCCCGCCTTCACCAGGATCCGGGACCACCAGGACCCGGGATCACCAGGAGTCCGGCTCGTCGCCCCAGCGGTCCGGCACGCCCGCGCTGGCCAGGTCCACGGCCCGGCCGACCAGTTCGACCAGCCGGTCGAGGTCGCGGCGCGGGTCGGCGCACATCGCCTCCAGACCGAGGTGCAGGCCGGTGAACACCACGCCGACCAGCACGTGCGGGCGCAGGTCGCGCGCCGCGTCGACGCCGTGGCGCCTGCCGATCTCCTCGGCGATGCGGTGCTGCGTCTCCGAGGAGCGGCGCAGGCTGCCGGCCAGCAGCGACGGGGTCCGGTTGATCAGGTGCTGCAGGCGCAGGAAGTTCGGCACGCCTTCGGTGCTCGCCGAATCGCGGACCATGCTGAGCACCGCCCGGCGCAGCGCGGGCAGCGGCGGTTCGCCCGCGGGGGCGTCCAGGAAGGCGGTGACGATCTGCTCGTCGAGCTCGGCGCCCTTGGCCAGCGCGATGTCCTCCTTGCCCGCGAAGTAGCGGAAGAAGGTGCGCGGGGAGACCTCGACGGCCGCGGCGATCTCGTCCACGGTGGTGGCGTCGTAGCCGTGGCGCAGGAACAGGTCCAGCCCGGCCTCCACCAGGGCGGATCGGGTGCGCTGCTTCTTGCGGGCGCGCAAGCCATCATGGCCGGTCGGGGCGCTCATGGCCGCCATTGTGCCGCACCGCGGGCGGGTGTCATCTGTCATTTGATGACAATTGTCGGGCGGTGACACGATTCGGTAGGGTCGACGGCGCCATCCACCACCGGCTTCGAGGAGCAACGATGAGCACCGCACTGGAGATCCGCCTGGCCTCCCGCCCCGAGGGCTGGCCGACGCACGAGAACTTCGAGATCGCCGAGGTCGAGGTCCCGGAGCCGGGGGAGGGACGGCTGCTGGTCCGCAACCTGGTGATGAGCGTCGACCCGGCGATGCGCGGGCGGATGAACGAGGGGAAGTCCTACGTGCCGCCGTTCGAGCTGGGCGCGCCGCTCAGCGGCGGGGCGGTCGGCGAGGTCGTCACCGGAGCGGGTGATTTCCAGCCCGGCGACCTGGTGGTGCACCACCTGGGCTGGCGCGAGTACGCGGTGGTCGACCCGGCGCAGGCGCTGCGGGTGGATCCGGAGGTGGCGCCGATCAACGCCTACCTGTCGGTGCTCGGGATGCCGGGCATGACCGCCTACGTCGGGCTGGTCGACATCGCCGAGCAGCGCGAAGGCGACGTGGTGTTCGTCTCCGGCGCGGCGGGCGCGGTCGGCTCGCTGGTCGGTCAGCTCGCCAAGCTGCGCGGTGCGGCCAAGGTGATCGGCAGCGCCGGTTCGCCGGAGAAGGTCCGCCACCTCACCGAGGAGCTCGGGTTCGACGCCGCCTTCAACTACAAGGACGGCCCGGTCCGCGAGCAGCTCGCCGCCGCCGCGCCCGAGGGCATCGACGTCTACTTCGACAACGTCGGCGGCGAGCACCTGGAAGCGGCCATCGGCGCGATGAACGACTTCGGCCGGGTCGCCGAGTGCGGGATGATCTCCCAGTACAACAACACCGAGCCCACCCCCGGGCCGCGCAACATGTTCATGCTGGTCACCAAGCGGCTCAAGCTCCAGGGCTTCATCGTCATCGACCACGCGCACCGCCGGGACCGGTTCGTCGCCGAGGTCGGGCAGTGGATCCGCGAGGGCCGGATCAGCTACCGGGAGACGGTGGTGGAGGGCCTGCGCAACGCGCCTGAGGCGTTCCTGGGCCTGCTGCGCGGGGAGAACACCGGCAAGATGCTGGTCACGATCGGCGAGCGGAGCTGATCAGCGCCTCGATGCCGTCGAGGATGCGGGCCAGCCCGAACTCGAAGTGGTGCTCCGGGCCGTAGGCGGCGCCGTGCCGCTGCCCGGCCGCCGACCCCACCCGGGCGGCGACCGGGTAGCGGTCCGGGTCCAGCAAGCCGCCGAGCAGGGCGGCGTTGGCCTGCCACCACTGCTCGTCGGACATCCCGGAGCGGCGCTCGGTCTCGGCCATCTCCACCGACCGGCGCGCCGCCGCCTCGGCGTGGCCCAGCACCAGCGTCAGCAGCGCGTCGGTCTCGACGTCGGGCAGCCCCAGCCCGTCGAACGCGCGCAGCTCGAAGTCGTACTTGGCGATCGCCCCCGGGCCCAGCACCGCCCGCCCGGTGGCGACCTGCAGCATCCACGGGTGCCTGCGGTAGAGCGCGAAGTTCTCCCGCGCGATGCCGGTCAGCCTGCCGCGCCAGTGCTCGGCGGGATCCTCCGGGCGGGCCGTTTCGCCGTAGACCGTGTCGAGCATGACGTCGATCAGCTCGGCCTTGCCCGGGACGTAGGTGTAGAGCGACATGGTGCCGACGCCGAGGCGGTCGGCGACCCGGCGCATGGACAGCGCCGCGAGTCCCGCGCTGTCGGCCAGCTCGACGGCCACCGCCACGATCCGGTCCACGCTCAGGTCGGAGCGGCCCCGCGCGCCGTCGCCGGTGCGCCACAGCAGGGCCAGGCTGCGCGCCGGATCACCGCCGCCGCTGAACTCCGTCGCCAATCGCACTCCCGGCCTCGCCCGTCCGCTCGGCAGATCGTACGCGGCGGCCGGTCAGGCCCCGCCGTGCCGGTCAGGTCCCGTCGTGCCGGTCAGGTCCCGTCGTGATGGGCCAGCCACTCCGCCCAGCCGATGCCGCCCCGGTGGCCGCGCGGGGCCGTGAGGTGGGCGGCGGTGTCGGCGAGCCGGCCGAACGCCGGCACGCCCACCACCCGGATGCGCCGCCGCCGGGCCTGTTGCCACTGCCGGACCACCTCGCGCAGCGGCAGCACCTCCGGACCGGCGAAGTCCTCGCCCTGCCCGAGGGCGCCTTCGCGGACCGCGGCCGCGATGTGCTCGGCGAAGTCGGCCTCGGCGCACGGCTGGAGTTCCAGGGCGGTGGGCAGCGGGGCCACCGGGAGCCGCGCGGCGCCGGCGAGCACCCGGTCCACCAGCCAGTGCATCGGGGTCGCGCGCAGCACCGTCCACGGCACCTCGGCGACCCCGACCAGCTCCTCGGCGGTGTGCTTGAGCCGCAGGTAGGGCGTGGCCGGGGAGTCGGCGCCGACCACCGACGGGTAGAGGAAGTGGCGGACCTCGGCGGCGGCCGCCGCGTCCAGCAGCAACCGGGTGGCGTCCACGTCGACGTCCGGTGCCACGTGGCGCCACGGGTTCGGCCACCCGCCCCGGGCGGTCGGCGAGCAGGACGCGGCGTGCACCACGGTGTGCGCCCCGCTGATCAGTTCGGCGATGCCGTCGCCGGTGACCAGGTCGCCGCGCACCCACTCGACCTCCGGGTCCGCGCCCGGCGTGCGCGCCAGCACCCGGACCCGGTGGGTGCCCTTGAGCAACCGGACGAGCTCCCGCCCGAGGTGCCCGGTGCCTCCGGTGATCGCCACGGTGTCCATCACGGCCCATCCCTCGCACGCGCTGGTGGCGACCACTGTCCCACCGCCGCGGTGGGGTCGCGAGCGGTCAGCGGGTCAGCAGCGGATCGGTGAGCCGGTCGACCAGATCGCCGAGCCGGGACGGCAGCTCGGGCAGCACCGGCGGCGTCTCCGCCGGCCGGGTCGGCTCGGTGGTCGGGCTCGTCGGTTCCTCCTCGGCGGACGAGGACGTCGGCGGGTGGGTCGGCTCCGGTGCGGTGGCCGCCGAGGACCGGGAGGTCGTCGGCGGGGTCGTCCGCGCGGGCTCCGGCCGGGTCGTCGGCGTCGGGCGCGAGGTGGTGCCCGGGGCGGAGGTGCTCGGGGTGGGCTCGGGCGCGGCCGTGCTGGTGGCCATCAGGCGCGGTGGTGCCGGGGGAGCGGGCGGCTCGCCGGTGCCGGGTGCGGTGGTGGGCGGCTGCGCGGACCGCTGCGGGGCGGCGGAGTCCGCCGGGACCCCGCTGTAGGAGTTGGTCACCGCCACCGCGGTGATGAAGGCCGCCGCCGCGTAGCCGAGCACCCGGGGCGGCGAGGGGCGGCGCTGCCGCACGGGCCGGACCAGCCGGTGCCGTCCTCCCACCTGATGCCTCCCGCACCACGCACATCACTCGTTCGAGCCCATCGTGACCTTACGCCACCTCGGCCCCGCGATACCACGTCGACGGCGGTTCCCGGGGCGGCCCCGCACCTCTCGCCGGACGATCAGTGGTTGACTTCACCGCCTCCCGGATTAGCGTGGGGTGCGCTGTCGCACGCCGGTGCCGTTCCGGCGCTGCCGTCGGCCCTCGGTTCACCGCTTCCACCGACCCGGGACGGGAGAAGATGAGCCACCACGACGACCTGCCCCGGCCGGCCGACATCACCCCGGAGTTCGGCAGCGCGCTGGAGATGTGGGAGGCCGCGGTCGCGGCCGCCCCCGACCGGACCGCCGTGCACTACTTCGACGGCAGGCTCGACTACGCCGCCGTCGACGAGCTGGCCGACGCCTTCGCCTGCGCGCTGCTCGACGGCGGGCTCACCGCGGGCGATCGCGTCGCGCTGTACCTGCAGAACGTGCCGCAATTCGTCATCGGGCTGGTCGGCACCTGGAAGGCCGGGTGCATCGCGGTCCCGGTGAACCCGATGAACCGGCAGCGCGAACTCGACCTGGTGCTGCGCGATTCCGGGGCACGCGCGCTGCTGTGCCTGGAGGGGCTGCACGAGTCGGTGGCGGCCGAGGTCGTGCCGGACACCGACGTGGTGCTGACCATCACGACCTCCGAGCGGGAGCACCAGACCCGGGACGATCCGCGGGCGTTCCCCGAGCCCCGGCGCCGACCCGGCGGCTCTGGCGGTGAGGTGCCGGACATGGCGGAGCTGGTGGCCCGGTACCGGGGCAGCGCCCCGCCCCGCGCCCGGCTCGGGCCCGACGACGTGGCCGTGCTGACCTACACCTCCGGCACCACCGGTCCGCCCAAGGGCGCCATGAACACCCACCGCAACGTCGTGTTCAACGCCCGCACCTACCGGGACTGGATCGAGCTCGGGCCCGACGACGTGGTCCTCGGCGTGGCCCCGCTGTTCCACATCACCGGTCTGATCGGGCACGTCGCGCTGGCGATGCTGCTGCCCGCGCCGCTGGTGCTGGTCCACCGGTTCCACCCCGAGGTCGTCGCCGACGCCGTCCGCGACTCCGGCGCGACCTTCACCGTCGGCGCCATCACGGCGTTCATCGCACTGCTCAACGCACCGGGCGTGGACCCGGCGGACCCGGCCACGCTGACCAAGGTCTACTCGGGCGGCGCCCCGATCCCGCCGAGCACCACGCGGGCCTTCGAGGAGCGGTTCGGGCACTACGTCCACAACGTCTACGGGCTCACCGAGACCACCTCGCCCGCGCTCGGCGTGCCGCTGCGCGCCCGGGCACCGGTCGACCCCGGTTCCGGGGCGCTGGCGGTCGGCGTGCCCGTCCACGGCACGCTCGCCCGCATCGTCGACGACGACGGCGCCGAAGCGCCACCCGGCGAGGTCGGGGAGCTGGTCGTCTCGGGACCGCAGGTGGTGCCCGGCTACTGGGGCAAGCCGGCGGAGACCGAGCACGCGCTGCCCGGTGGCGCGCTGCGCACCGGCGACGTCGCGCGGCGGGATGCCGACGGCTGGTTCTACCTGGTCGACCGCAAGAAGGACCAGATCAACGCGGGCGGGTTCAAGGTGTGGCCGCGCGAGGTCGAGGACGTGCTCTACGAGCACGACGCGGTGCGCGAAGCCGCGGTCGTCGGGGTGGCCGACGGCTACCGGGGCGAGACGGTGAAGGCCTTCGTCAGCCTGCGCCCCGGCCACCACGCCGATCCCGAGGAGCTCATCGCGTTCTGCCGCGCGCGGATGGCCGCCTACAAGTACCCGCGCCAGGTGGAGGTGCTCGACGAGCTGCCGAAGACCACGACCGGCAAGCTGCTGCGCCGGGCGCTGCGGGAGCGCCCCGGCGCCTGATCAGCCGTCGGCGGCGACCCGGAACCCGATGTTGCCGCTGGAGCTGTCCGGCGTGTTGCCGGTGCGGGCGCTGACCCGGTACCGGTTGCAGTAGGAGTCGTGGCACAGGTAGGAGCCGCCGCGCATCACCTTGACCCCGGCCTGCCGGTCGTCGGCGCACCACTCCCACACGTTGCCCGCGACGTTGTGCAGCCCGAAACCGTTGGGCGGGAAGGCGTCGACCGGCGCGGTGCCGCGGAACCCGTCCTCGGCGGTGTTCTTCACCGGGAACCGGCCCTGCCAGATGTTGCACCGGTGCTCCCCGCCGGGGGTGAGCTCGTCCCCCCACGGGAAGCGGGCCCGGGCGAGCCCGCCGCGCGCGGCGTACTCCCACTCGGCCTCGGCGGGCAGCCGGGTGCCCGACCACCGGCAGAACGCGACCGCGTCGTTCCACGACACGTGCACGACGGGGTGGTCGGCGCGCTGCGCGAGGTCCGAGCCCGGTCCTTCCGGGGCGTACCAGCTGGCGCCCTCCACCCCGCACCACCACGGTGTCTGCTCGGGCCGGGGCGAGATCGCCCGCAACCGGCCGGGCAGGAAACCGGCGAACACGTAGGACCAGCCGAACCGCTCGGCTTCGGTGGTGTGGCCGGTGTCGGCGACGAAGGCCGCGAACTCCGCGTTGGTGACCGCGTGCGGCGCGATCCGCAGCGCCGCGACCGCCACCGGGCGGACCGGTCCCTCCCCGTCCTCGGGCACCGCGTCGGCGTCCTCGGACCCCATCTCGAAGGTGCCGCCGGGCAGGTCCACCAGCCGCGGTGCGGTGCCGGTCCGCCCGCCGCGGACCGGGGTCGACGCGGGTGCCGCCGGGGGAGCCTGCGGGCCCAGCGCGTCCCGCGCCGCGCCGCAGCACCCCGCTTCCTGCTGTTCGCTCACCCCGCCACGGTAAACCGCGCGGCGCAACGCGGATTCGGCCGCTCGGCCGAACCGCGGCGTCCCCGGTGGCGGGTACGTTGTCCCGGACCGAGAACTCGCGAGGTGCCTGGTGACGACGCTGCTCGACGATCCTTCCGCCGTCCTGCCCGCCGACTGGTCCGCCGCCACGCTGGTCGGCCGGGTGCACCGGCCCGACGAGGGCGGGCCGAGCACCGTGGTGGTCCGCGGCGGTGAGGTGGTCGACATCACCGATTCCGCGCCGACGCTGACCGACCTGCTGGCCCACGACGACCCGGCCGAGGCCGCCCGCAGCGCTCCGGGACGGGCGCGCTGGCCGCTGGCCGACGTGCTCGCGGCGAGCCTGGGCGGCGGGCCGGGACCGCACCTGCTGGCACCCGCCGACCTGCAGGTGCTCAAGGCGGCGGGCGTCACCTTCGTGACGAGCATGGTGGAGCGGGTCATCGAGGAGCGCGCCGGTGGCGACGCGGCGCGGGCGGAGACCGTCCGCGCGGTGGTGGAACAGGCCATCGGCGGTGCCCTGGCCAGCGTGGTGCCCGGCTCGGCCGAGGCGGAGAAGGTCAAGCAGGTGCTGCTGCGCGACGGCCTGTGGTCGCAGTACCTGGAGGTGGGGCTGGGGCCCGACCCGGAGATCTTCACCAAGGCGCCGGTGCTCGCGGCGGTCGGTACCGGCGCCGAGGTGGGCGTCGCCGAGATGTCGACCTGGAACAACCCGGAACCCGAGGTCGTCCTGGCGATCCGCGGTGACGGCCGGATCGTCGGGGCCACCCTGGGCAACGACGTCAACCTCCGCGACGTCGAGGGCCGCAGCGCGCTGCTGCTGCCGAAGGCCAAAGACAACAACGCCTCCGCCGCGCTGGGGCCGTTCCTGCGGCTGTTCGACGGCGGTTTCGGGCTCGACGACGTGCGCGCGATGGACGTGCGGCTGCACGTCGTGGGCACCGACGGCTTCGTCCTCGACGGGCACAGCACGATGCGCGAGATCAGCCGCGATCCGGTGGACCTGGCCCGGGCCGCCATCGGACGCCACCACCAGTACCCGGACGGCCTGTTCCTCTACACCGGGACGCTGTTCGCGCCGACCGAGGACCGGGACGCCCCGGGTGCGGGTTTCACCCACCACCTCGGCGACGTGGTGCGGATCTCCACGCCCCAGCTCGGCACCCTGGTCAACCGGGTCGCGCACGCCGAGAACTGTCCGGAGTGGACTTTCGGCATCCGGGACCTGATGACCAACCTGCTGAACCGGGGCCTGCTGCGCTGAGGGCCTGCCCGCGGAACTCGCGTGCGGGTGGCGGGAATCCGGGCGCCGCCCCGCGGTCCGCCGGTCTCCCCGCCGGAGGGGACCGGCGGACCGCGGCGGCGTTACCGGCCGCTCGGCCGGAGGCCGATCACCAACTGGGCCACGGCCGACTTGAGGGTCCGGCCCCCGCCGTCGACCACGTCGGTGAACATCACGGCACCCACGATCAGAACCATCAGCAACGCCACAACGATGACGAACACGTCTCTCACCCCTTCTGCCGGAGAGATCGTCCGAACCCGCAAGGGCGTTACGTAGCTGCGACGATGTCCCCCGGACGAGGGGCTGAGCGCTGCGTCACGCCGGAGGGCCGCCGCCGGAGTCCGCCGCCGTCCGGCGCTCTAGCCTGGGGGGCGTGGCCACCAACCGACCCGGGCCCCTGCAGTGGATCTGGTACGCCTACGGCGGCAAGCTGCCGGACCGCTGCGCGGATTGGGTGCTGCACGACGTGACCTGCCGGACGTGGGCGCTGCGCCACTTCGCGCGCTCCCTGGTGCAGTTGGCGCCGTTCTGCCTGCTCGTCCTGCTGCCCGGCCCGCTGTCCATCCGGATCAGCGCCGTCGCGCTCGGGCTGCTGGTCGGCCTGTTCTACTCCGGCTGCTACATCGGCGAGACCGCCGAGCACCGCGCCATCAAGCACGGCCACCCGCCCGGGACCGCGCGCGAGACCAGGGAGATCGCCCGCGACGTCCGCCTGGCGGGCAAGTACGGCGTCGACCACCGCCCGTGGTGGCGATGACCGCCGCCGCCGAGCGCGCGTTGCGCGACGCCGAGCCCGCGGTGTTCTGGACCGACCGCGCCGGGGCCGCGCCCGAGCGCGAACCGGTGCGCCCCGGGGAATCCGCCGACCTGGTGGTCGTCGGCGGCGGGCTCACCGGCCTGTGGACCGCCGTGCTGGCCAAGCAGCGGCGCCCCGAACTCGACGTGCTGCTGCTGGAGGCCTCCCGCATCGCCGGGGGCGGCAGCGGGCGCAGCGGCGGCTTCCTGTCCGAGTCGCTGACGCACGGGCTGGCGCACGGCGCGGCGCTGTGGCCGGACCAGAACCGGCGGCTGGTCCGGCTCGGCCGGGAGAACCTGGTGGCCATCGAGGCGTTCGCCGCCGAGCACGGCATCGACGCCGACCTGCGGATGTGCGGCAAGACCAGCGTGGCCACGGAACCGCACCAGGTCGGCGAGGTCCGCGACGAGGCGGACCTGCACGCCGCGCACGGGATGACCGCGCGGTTCCTCGGCGCGGGCGGGGTGCGCGCCGACCTCGACTCGCCGACCTACCGCGCCGGGGTCCGGCTGCCCGACTCCGGTGGCCTGGTCGACCCGGCTCGGCTGAGCCGGGGCCTGGCCGCGGTGGCCGACCGGCTCGGCGTGCGGCTGCGGGAGCGCAGCCCGGTGCGGTCGCTGCGGCCGGCGGGCGCGGGGCTCGTGGTGCGCACCGCGCGGGGTCCGGTCCGGGCGGGCAGCGCGGTGCTGGGCACCAACGCCTTCCCCGCGCCGCTGCGGGCGCTGCGCCGGCGGGTGCTGCCGCTGTGGGACTACGTGCTGGTCACCGAGCCGCTGTCGGCGCGGCAGTGGGAGTCGCTGGGCTGGCGCGAGCGGCAGGGCGTGACCGACAGCGCCCACCGCTTCCACTACTACCGGCCGACCGACGACGGGCGGATCCTGTGGGGCGGCTACGACGCCGTGTACTACTTCGGCGGGCGCACCGATCCCGCGCTGTCCGCCCGGATCGAGCCGCACCGCGCGCTGGCCCGCAACTTCTTCACCACCTTCCCGCAGCTCGAAGGGCTGCGGTTCAGCCACCGCTGGGGCGGGGCGATCGACTCGACCTCCCGGATGACCCCGGTGTTCGGCACCGCGCTGGGCGGCCGGGTCGCCTACGCCCTGGGCTACACCGGGCTCGGGGTGGCCGCGTCCCGGTTCGGCGCCCTCGTCGCGCTCGACCTGCTGTGGGACGTGCCGACCGAGCGGACCGCGCTGCGCATGGTCGCCGACCGGCCCCGCCCCTTCCCGCCGGAGCCGCTGCGCTGGCCCCTGGTCCGCGCCACGCTGCGGGCGCTGGCCACCGCCGACGCCTCGGGCGGGCGGCGCGGCCGGTGGCTGCGGCTGCTCGACCGGCACGGGATCACCCTCGGTTCCTAGCCCGACCGCTCGGCTGCTCCGAAACGGTCCGTGACCGGGTGATCATTGCGCGTGTCCGGGCGGCGTCCTATGTTCGGTTGGCCGGGAGCTGATCACCGGCCCCACCGCCCGCGGCCGTCCCGGTCGCGGCAGGCGCCGACCGGAGGTGGAATCCATGCCCGACCTCGTCCGAGCCGCGCTGGTCCAGGCGAAGTGGACCGGTGATCCCGGTTCCATGGTCGACCAGCACGAAGCGCACGCGCGGGAAGCCGCCGCCCGGGGCGCGCGGATCGCCGGGTTCCAGGAGGTGTTCAACGCGCCGTACTTCTGCCAGGTGCAGGAGGCCGAGCACCACCGGTGGGCCGAACCGGTCCCGGACGGACCGACGGTCCGGCGGATGTGCGCGCTGGCCGCCGAACTCCGGATGGTGCTGGTCGTGCCGGTGTACGAGGTGGACGGCCCGGGCTTCTACTACAACACCGCCGCGGTGATCGACAGCGACGGCAGCTACCTCGGCAAGTACCGCAAGCACCACCTGCCGAACCTGCCGGGGTTCTGGGAGAAGTACTACTTCCGGCCCGGCAACCTCGGCTGGCCGGTGTTCGACACCTCGGTCGGCCGCATCGGCGTCTACATCTGCTACGACCGGCACTTCCCGGAGGGCTGGCGGGCCCTGGGGCTGGCCGGGGCGCAACTGGTCTACAACCCGTCGGCGACCAGCCGCGGGCTCTCCTCGTACCTGTGGCAGCTCGAACAGCCCGCCGCCGCGGTGGCCAACGAGTACTTCGTCGCCGCGATCAACCGGGTCGGCGTCGAGGAGTACGGCGACAACGACTTCTACGGCAGCAGCTACTTCGTCGACCCCTACGGCCGGTTCGTCGGCGACGTCGCCAGCGACACCGAGGAGGAGCTGGTGGTGCGGGACCTCGACTTCGGGCTGATCGACGAGGTGCGGCAGAAGTGGGCGTTCTACCGCGACCGCCGCCCGGACGCCTACGGCCCGCTCACCGCCCCGTGACCCCGGAGGGACGCGCGATGACGACCACCGCGACGAGGGCGCGCCACCGCGGGCCGGCCGCGCCGACGGGGGTGGCCCGATGAGCCGCACCATCATCCGGGGCGGCCTGGTGATCACCGCCACCGAGGAGATCCGCGCCGACGTGCTCGTCGACGGCGAGCGGATCGCCGGACTCCTCGCGCCCGGAGCGGCCGAGCACTGGGACGCCACCGCGCGGGTGCTCGACGCCACCGGGCACTACGTGATCCCCGGCGGGGTCGACGCCCACACCCACATGGAGATGCCCTTCGGCGGCACCTTCGCCTCCGACACCTTCGAGACCGGCACCCGCGCCGCCGCCTGGGGCGGCACCACCACGATCGTCGACTTCGCCATCCAGCCGCCCGGCGGCTCGCCGCGCGAAGGGCTCGACACCTGGCACGCCAAGGCCGAAGGCCGGTGCGCCGTCGACTACGGGTTCCACCTGATCCTCTCCGACGTCGGGGAGCAGGCGCTCAAGGAGATGGACGGGCTGGTCGGGGAGGGCATCACCAGCTTCAAGCTGTTCATGGCCTACCCCGGGGTGTTCTACAGCGACGACGGCCGGATCCTGCGCACCATGCAGCGGGCGGCCGACAACGGCGCGCTGGTGATGATGCACGCCGAGAACGGCATCGCCATCGACGTGCTCGTCGAGCAGGCGCTGGCCGAGGGGCGCACCGATCCGCGCGTCCACGGCCAGGTGCGGCACCCGCTGCTGGAGGCCGAGGCGACCCACCGGGCGATCCAGCTCTCCCGGGTGGCGGGGGCGCCGCTCTACGTCGTGCACGTCTCGGCGGCCGAGGCGATCGCCGAGATCACCCGGGCCCGCGACGCCGGGCTCGACGTCTTCGGCGAGACCTGCCCGCAGTACCTGTTCCTCACCGTCGACGAGCTGGCCCGGCCCGGTTTCGAGGGGGCGAAGTACGTCTGCTCGACGCCGCTGCGCCCCGCCGAGCACCAGGCGTCGCTGTGGCAGGCGTTGCGCACCAACGACCTGTCGGTGGTCTCGACCGACCACTGCCCGTTCTGCTTCACCTCGCAGAAGGAGCTCGGGCTCGGCGACTTCTCGAAGATCCCCAACGGGATGCCGGGCGTGGAGCACCGGCTGGACCTGTTGCACCACGCCGTCGTGGAGGGCCGGATCAGCAGGCGGCGCTGGGTGGAGCTGGCCAGCACGACCCCGGCCCGGATGTTCGGGCTGCACCCGCGCAAGGGCTCGCTCGCGCCGGGCGCCGACGCCGACGTCGTGATCTACGACCCGGCGGCCGAGCAGGTGCTCTCCGCCGAGACCCACCACATGAACGTCGACTACAGCGCCTACGAGGGCAAGCGGATCACCGGCCGCGCGCGCACCGTGCTCTCCCGCGGCGAGGTCGTCGTGGACGACGGCCGCTACCTGGGGCGCGCCGGGCACGGGCGCTTCCTACCGCGCGACACCTGCCAGTACCTGACCTGAACGAGAGGTGTGCGATGGACTTCGGCCTCGTCCTGCAGACCGACCCGCCGGCGTGGACGGTCGTCGACCGGATGCGCCGCGCCGAGCGCCTGGGCTTCACCCACGGCTGGACCTTCGACTCCTGCGTGCTGTGGCAGGAACCGTTCGTCATCCACAGCCAGATCCTCGGGGCCACCGAGCGGCTGGTCGTCGGCCCGATGGTGACCAACCCGCGCACCCGCGACTGGACGGTGACCGCGTCGCTGTTCGCCACGCTCAACGACATGTTCGGGCCGCGGACGGTGTGCGGGATCGGGCGCGGTGACTCGGCGCTGCGGGTCACCGGCGGCAAGCCGACCACCCTCGGCGCGCTGGAGCAGGCGATGCGGGTGATCAAGGAACTGGCCGAGGGGCGGGAGGTGCTGGTCGGCGGCACCGCGGTGCGGCTGCCGTGGGTGCGCGGCGGCGACCTGCCGGTGTGGATGGGCGCCTACGGGCCCAAGGCGCTGGAACTGGTCGGCAGGCAGGCCGACGGGTTCATCCTGCAGCTCGCCGACCCCTACCTGACGCGGTGGATGGTGGAGCACGTCCGGCAGGCCGCCCGGGAGGCCGGCCGCGACCCGGACTCCATCACGATCTGCGTGGCCGCCCCCGCCTACGTCGGCGAGGACCGCGCCCACGCGCGGGAGCAGTGCCGGTGGTTCGGCGGCATGGTCGGCAACCACGTCGCCGACCTGGTCACCCGCTACGGCACCTCCGGTGCCGTGCCGACCGCGCTCACCGACTACATCCGGGGCAGGCAGGACTACGACTACGCCCACCACGGCCGCGCGGGCAACAGCAGCACCGACTTCGTCCCGGACGAGATCGTCGACCGGTTCTGCCTGCTCGGGCCGGTGGCCGACCACCTCGCCCGGCTGCACGAGCTGCGCGAGGCCGGGGTGGACCAGTTCGCGCTCTACGCCATGCACGACGCGGTCGACGACACCCTGGAGGCCTACGGCGCCCACGTCGTGCCCGCGCTCGCCGGCTGAGCCGGGACGGCCCGTGGCGGTCGGTGCGCACCGCGTCACCCACCGGTGCCCGGCCGACCGCGAGGGCGATCACACGCGCTGCGCTTTGTAGAGTCCCGCGCGAACGTGGCAGTCCCGCTCGACGGGGCACGGCGAGGAGGGAATGCCATGCGCGGTGGTCTTCGCGAGCGGCTCGGCATCGGCTGGACGGTGCACGGCGACGGCCGGGCCCCGCGTCCCGGCACGGCGGTGGGACCGGGTGAACGGCTGTCCTGGGGCCGCACCGCCGGGCTCGGCGCGCAGCACGTGGTCGCCATGTTCGGGGCGACGTTCGTGTTCCCGGTGCTCATGGGCCTCGACCCGAACCTGGCGATCATGGTCTCCGGGGTCGCGACCATCCTGTTCCTGCTGATCGTGCGGGGCAAGATCCCCAGCTACCTGGGCAGCAGCGCGTCCTTCGTCGGAGCGGTGTCGCTGATCCGGGCCGGGGGCGGGGACAGCTCGGCGGTGACCGGCGCCATCCTGGTGTGCGCGGTGGTGCTCGCCGCGGTCGGGCTGGTCGTGCACTTCGTCGGCGGCCACGTGGTGCACCGCGCGCTGCCGCCCGCGGTGTCCGGCGCGGTGGTGATGCTGATCGGCTTCAACCTGGCCCCCGTGGTCGCCGAGACGTACTGGCCGCAGGACCAGTGGATCGCGCTGATCACCATGCTGGTCGTGCTGGCCTGCACCGTGCTGCTGCGCGGGTTCTGGTCGCGGATCGCGGTGTTCCTCGGGCTGGTCTCCGGCTACCTGCTGTCCTGGTCGTTCGACTTGGCGTTCGGCCCGATCACCGCGCCCGACGCCAACGGCGAGGTCGGCACCCGGCTGCGGGTGGACCTCAGCGGCGTGGGCGAGGCCGCCTGGTTCGGGCTGCCGGAACTGCACGGCCCCACCTTCGACGCCGCCGCGATCCTGGTGGTGCTGCCCGCGGTGATCGCGCTCATCGCGGAGAACACCGGCCACGTGAAGGCCGTGGAGGAGATGACCGGCACCCGCCTGGACGGCAGCCTCGGCCGGGCGATCTTCGCCGACGGCTTCGCCAGCGCGCTGTCCAGCTCGATCGGTGGTCCGCCCACCACCACCTACGCCGAGAACATCGGCGTCATGGCGGCGACCCGGGTGTACTCCACCGCCGCGTACTGGGTGGCGGCGGTCGTGGCGATCGTCTTCGGGCTGTGCCCGAAGTTCGGCGCCGTCATCGCCGCGACCCCCGGCGGGGTGCTCGGCGGCATCACCGTGGTCCTCTACGGCATGATCGGCCTGCTCGGCGCCCGGATCTGGGTGGAGAACCGGGTCGAGTTCGGCGACCCGGTCAACCTGCTGCCGCTGGCCGCCGGGATCGTCATCGGCATCGGTGGGGTGTCGCTGGACATCGCACCGCGGTTCAGCATCGGCGGCATCGCGCTGGGCACGATCGTGGTGGTGGCCGGGTACCACCTGCTGCGGTTCGCGGCGCAGCGGAGCCCGCGGCGGGAATAGCGGGGACCGCCCGGCCGCGCCGACACGCGGATGGGCGGTTGCGCCGCGACGCCCGATCCGCTGAGGTGGTGATCACCGGAGGCGGAGGTGGCGGTGCTGGACCAACCCTGGTGGGCGCGCGGCGTGGACGTCACCCGGCCCAGTTCGGCGCGGGTCTACGACGTCCACCTCGGCGGCTCGCACAACTTCGAGGTGGACCGGGAGCTCGCCGAACGCGCGGCGCGGATGATGCCGTCGCTGCCCTCGGTGCTGCGGGCCAACCGGTCGTTCCTGCGGCGCGTCGTCGCCCACCTGGCCGACGCGGGCATCACGCAGTTCCTGGACCTGGGGTCGGGCATCCCGACGGTCGGCAACGTGCACGAGATCGCCCAGCGGGTCGATCCGCGCAGCCGGGTCGCCTATGTCGATTCGGACCTGGTGGCGGTCGCCCACAGCCGGGCCATCCTGCGCGAGGCCCCGCGCGCCACGGCGGTGCGCGCGGACTTCCGGGACGCCGCCGCGGTGCTGTCCCACCCCGGCGTCACCGGACTGCTCGACTTCGACGAGCCGGTCGCGGTGCTGTTCTTCGCGGTGCTGCACTTCGTGCCGGACGACGACGACCCGGCGGGGATCGTGGCCGCCTACGCCGACGCCCTCGCCCCGGGCGGCCACCTGGCGGTGTCGCACGCGTGCAGCGACGACGCGCCCAGCTCCACCCGGCAGGCCGCCGAGATGTACTCCGAGCGCATCGGCGGGTTCTACCCGCGTCCGCTGCGGCGGATCGCCGAGATGTTCGCCGGGCTGCCGATGCTGCCGCCGGGTCTGGTCGACCTCACCGACTGGCACCCGGACACCGACGCCCGGGACACCGACACCCGGGACACCGACGCCTTGGGTGCGCCGCGGGGGGAGCGGCCGCGGACCGGGCCGGGCGGCGTGGCCGTCAAGCGATGAGCGACCGGATCTCCCGGGCGGCGGTCCGGCCCGCCCGGTTGGCGCCGATGGTGCTCGCGGAAGGGCCGTAGCCGACGAGGTGCAGCCGGGGTTCGGCGACCGCCCGGGTGCCGTCGAGCTGGATGCCGCCGCCCGGCGCGCGCAGCCGCAACGGGGCGAGGTGGCCGAGCACCGGCCGGAACCCGGTCGCCCACAGGATGACGTCCACCTCTTCGGCGGTGCCGTCCGGCCACACGACCCCGCCCGGGGTGATCCGGTCGAACATCGGTCGCCGGTGCAGCACGCCCAGCTCCTCGGCGCGGCGCACGGCCGGGGTGGGCGGCAGTCCGGTCGCGCTCACGACGCTGCCCGGGGGCAGGCCCGCCCGCACCCGGCGCTCGACCTCGGCCACGGCCGCGCGGCCCCGTTCCGGGGTGAACTCGGCGGCGGACAGCTCCGGCGGCCGCCGGGTCACCCACGTCGTCGAGGCGATCCCCGCGAGCTCGACGAGGTGCTCGACCGCGGAGATCCCGCCGCCGACCACGAGCACGCGCTCGCCGCGGAACTCCTCGGCGGACCGGTAGTCGGCGGTGTGCAGCTGCCGCCCGGCGAACCGGTCCCGACCCGGGTAGTGCGGGAGGAACGGGTTCTCCCAGGTGCCCGTCGCGTTGACCACCGCGCGCGCGGCCCAGCTCCGCTCGGTGGTCTCGACCAGCAGCCGCTGCCCGACGTCGCGGACGGCCCGGACCCGGACCGGGCGGTGCACCGGAAACGCGAAGGTCCGCTCGTACCGCGCGAAGTACTCGCCGACCACCTCGGCGGCGGGGCGGGCGGTGTCGACCTCGCCCAGCGGGAGCCCGGGCAGGTCGTGGATGCCGTGCACCGCGCCGAGGCGCAGCGACGGCCAGCGCTCGCGCCAGGCCCCGCCCGGGCGGTCCCCGGCGTCGAGCACCACCTGCCCGACACCGAGCCGCCCGAGGTGGTGCGCGGTGCTCAGGCCGGCCTGCCCGGCTCCGATGACGACGGCGTCGACGTGGTCCACGTCCGGGGCAACGGTGCGGTGCGGGAAACCTTCCCGGGAGTGGTGCGCATCACCGGTTTCGGCGCCGCCGCCGACGGGCACTGGCGACCGGCGGGCCTGGCACCCGAACGGGTGCGACGCACGACACCCCGGGGGCGGCTTTAATACCCCGGAAACGAAGCCCTAGTATTGAATTCGTACGTGGGTGTCCGCCCCGAACCGTCTTCCGAGTGCAGTTCCCCGAACGGGGGCGCGCGCTCGCGCGCGCACGCGGGAGAAGGGGAGGTAAGCAGAAGGGAGGCAAGGAAGTGGCAACGGTATGGGTGGCTCTGTTGGTCGAAGCGGTCGTGCTGCTGGGCATGGCAGGAGCTGCGGTCAAGTGGGTGAACCGCTCGCCGGAAAGCAACCCTGACCAGGCCATCGGGGCGACCGCACCGGCTCTGGAGCCGGCGGCCTGACAGGCGCGCCACGGGCTTGCCCCTGCGGGGACAAGCCCGTCGTTTCCTTCTTCGACCGTCTCGCGGTATGCATTTCCCGAGGCGGTTTCATCGTCGTCGAATCGGGTTTCGTTACATGATTCCCGATTCCTTTTCACCTCTTCTCCGCCCGCCCGCCTTCGGCGCCCTTTCGGAACGCGCCGGGTTCTCGGGCGTCCCCCCGTGCGGCGTGCGGGCGAGGCGGAGTCCGAGGCCCCGCGCGAGCGGTCGGCGGCCGTTCGGTGTCGCGCCACCCGGCCCCTGCTGCCCCGTTAGGGTGTGGTCGGCAGAACGAGCGACGGGGAAGGGCTTCCGTGACACCTGAACGAGCGATGACGCAGGCGCCGGCGGAGCGACCGGGTTCGGTCCTCGCCGACTACCGGGCGTTCGTCGAGCGCGCGGTCCGCAATCCCTCGTCGGTCGGAGCGGTCGCGCCGAGCTCGCCCGCCCTCGCGGACCGCATCGCCGCCGTGGTGCCCTCCAGCGGCGATCCCGTGGTGGTCGAGCTGGGACCCGGTACCGGCGCGCTGAGCCGGGCCATCGCTCGGCGGCTGCCCGAGGGCGGGCGGCACGTGGCCATCGAGGTCGATCCCGGCATGGTGGACCACCTCAACCGGGCGCTGCCGTGGCTGGAGGTGGTCCAGGGCGATGCCGCCCGGCTCGGCGAGCTGCTCCCGGGCGCCGGGATCGAGCGGGTGGACGCCGTGGTCAGCGGGCTGCCCTGGTCGATCTTCCCCGGCCGCCTCCAGGAGGACATCCTCCAGCAGGTCGGGGCGGTGCTCGCCCCCGGCGGTGCCTTCACCACGTTCGCCTACGTGCACGCCTTGGGCATGACCGGCGCCCGCGAGTTCCGGCGCAGGCTGGACCGCGGCTTCGACGAGGTCCTCACCAGCCACACCGTGTGGCGCAACGTGCCGCCCGCGCGGATCTACGCCTGCCGCCGACCCCGCCGGGCCTGAGCGCCCCGCCGAACGGCTCGCGAACCGAGGGGTGAGACCGTCCTGGGAACGGCGGAACGGCGGAACGGGGCCGGGGCGCTTGTGGCGCCCCGGCCCCGTTCGTCGATTACCCGCCGGATCGGCGGGAGATCAGGAGCGGATCATCTTGCGCAGCACGTACTGCAGGATGCCGCCGTTGCGGTAGTAGTCCGCCTCGCCGGGGGTGTCGATCCGGACGGTGGCGTCGAACTCCACCGCGGAGCCGTCGGCCTTGGTCGCCGTGACCTTGACCGTCTCCGGGGTCTCGCCGCCGTTGAGGGCGGTGATGCCGGAGATGTCGAAGGTCTCGGTGCCGTCCAGGCCCAGCGAGGACGCCGAGGAACCCGCCGGGAACTGCAGCGGGATGACGCCCATGCCGATCAGGTTCGACCGGTGGATGCGCTCGAAGGACTCGGCGATGACCGCCTGCACGCCCAGCAGCCGGGTGCCCTTGGCCGCCCAGTCGCGCGACGAGCCGGAGCCGTACTCCTTGCCGCCGAGCACCACCAGCGGGGTGTCCTGCGCGGCGTAGTTCTGCGCGGCGTCGTAGATGAACGCCTGCGGCCCGCCGTCCTGGGTGAAGTCGCGGGTGTAGCCGCCCTGCACGTCGTCCAGGAGCAGGTTGCGCAGCCGGATGTTGGCGAAGGTGCCCCGGATCATCACCTCGTGGTTGCCGCGGCGCGAGCCGTAGGAGTTGAAGTCCTTGCGCTCGATGCCGTGCTCGGTGAGGTACCGGCCCGCGGGGGAGTCCGGCTTGATCGCACCGGCCGGGGAGATGTGGTCGGTGGTGACCGAATCGCCCAGCAGCGCCAGCACCCGGGCCCCGGCGATGTCGGTGACCTCGCTCGGCTCCATGCCCATGCCCTCGAAGTACGGGGGCTTGCGCACGTAGGTGGACTCGGCGTCCCACTCGAAGGTCTGGCCCTCGGGGGTGGGCAGCGACCGCCAGCGCTCGTCGCCGGAGAACACGTCGGAGTAGTCCTTGGTGAACATCTCCTGGGTGATCGCCGAGTCGATGACCTCCTGGACCTCCTGCGGCGACGGCCAGATGTCGCGCAGGTACACCGGGTTGCCCTCGGTGTCGTTGCCCAGCGGGTCGGTCTCGAAGTCGAAGTCCATCGTGCCCGCGAGGGCGTAGGCGATGACCAGCGGCGGCGAGGCCAGGTAGTTCATCTTGACGTCGGGGTTGATCCGGCCCTCGAAGTTCCGGTTGCCCGACAGCACCGAGACCACCGACAGGTCGTTGTCCTGCACGGCGCCGGAGATCTCCTCCGGCAGCGGCCCGGAGTTGCCGATGCAGGTGGTGCAGCCGTAGCCGACCAGGTGGTAGCCCAGCTTCTCCAGGTACGGCCAGAGGCCGGCCTTCTCGTAGTAGTCGGTGACGACCTGCGAACCCGGCGCCATCGAGGTCTTGACCCACGGCTTGCGGGTCAGGCCCTTGTCCACGGCGTTGCGGGCCAGCAGCGCCGCGCCCAGCATCACCGACGGGTTCGAGGTGTTGGTGCAGGAGGTGATCGAGGCGATCACCACGGCGCCGTGGTCCAGCTCGAAGGAGCCCAGCTCGTCGGAGGAGACGTGCACCGGCTTGGACGGCCGGCCGTTCGCGCCGTGGGCCGCCGAGACGACCTTGGGGGTCGAACCGTCCCCGGTCACCGACGGGGCGTCGCTGGCGGGGAAGGACTCCTTGCCCGCTTCGTCCAGCGCGTCCTCGGTGCCGTCGCTGGTGACGTAGTCGGTCAGCGAGTGGCGGAAGGCGCCCTTGGCGGCGGAGACCGCGATCCGGTCCTGCGGGCGCTTCGGGCCGGCGATGGACGGGACCACGGTGGACAGGTCCAGCTCGAGGTACTCGGAGTACTCCGGCTCGGCGTTCTCGTCGTGCCAGAGGCCCTGCTCCTTGGCGTAGGCCTCGACGAGGTCGACCTGCTCGGTGGAGCGGCCGGTGAGCTTGAGGTACCGGATCGTCTCGTCGTCGATCGGGAAGATCGCGCAGGTCGAGCCGAACTCGGGGCTCATGTTGCCGATGGTGGCGCGGTTGGCCAGCGGCACCGAGGACACGCCCGAGCCGTAGAACTCGACGAACTTGCCGACCACGCCGTGCTCGCGCAGCATCTCGGTGATGGTCAGCACGACGTCGGTGGCGGTGGCGCCCGCCGGGATCTCCCCGGTGAGCTTGAAGCCGACCACGCGCGGGATGAGCATCGACACCGGCTGGCCGAGCATCGCGGCCTCCGCCTCGATGCCGCCGACGCCCCAGCCCAGCACGCCGAGGCCGTTGACCATCGTGGTGTGCGAATCGGTGCCCACGCAGCTGTCCGGGTACGCCTGGCCGTTGCGGGCCATCACGGTGCGGGCCAGGTGCTCGATGTTGACCTGGTGCACGATGCCGGTGCCCGGGGGGACGACCTTGAACTCGTCGAAGGCGCCCTGGCCCCAGCGCAGGAACTGGTAGCGCTCCTTGTTGCGGCCGTACTCGAATTCGACGTTGCGCTCGAAGGCGTCCGGCTTGCCGAACACGTCGATGATCACCGAGTGGTCGATCACCAGCTCGGCGGGGGCCAGCGGGTTGACCTTCGAGGTGTCCCCGCCGAGCTCGGCGACGGCTTCGCGCATGGTGGCCAGGTCGACGACGCAGGGCACACCGGTGAAGTCCTGCATGATCACCCGCGCCGGGGTGAACTGGATCTCGGTGGCCGGGTCGGCCTTGGCGTCCCAGTTCGCCAGCGCGCGCACGTGGTCGGCGGTGATGTTGGCGCCGTCCTCCGTCCGCAGCAGGTTCTCCAGGAGGATCTTGAGGCTGTAGGGCAGCCGCTGCGCACCGTCGACCGCGTTGAGCCGGAACACCTCGTAGGAGGCGTCACCGACCTTCAGCGTGCCGCGGGCGCCGAAGCTGTCCTTGCTCGCAGGTGCAGTCACGTTCAACTCCATCTCGCGACGGACGCAAGTTCGGGAACGAGTGCGAGTCTCGCGCACGTCGGCCGAGCGTGCGCGTGGACCCGAATCTCAGAAGTAACAGTACGCTTGTCCTGTATTGCACCACAACCAAGGGTCGGCAAACTTCCGGCTGCGCCGCTCCCGGCGGTGCGGAACCGGCTCGTCCGTCACCCGGTCGTGCTTCCATGGCGCGGTGCGATTCCCCTTCCGCGACGCCAAGACCACCGGACTGGCCTGCGCGGTCGCCTCGGCGATCTGCTTCGGCGGTTCCGGTCCCTTCGCCAAACCCCTGATCGCCGCCGGGTTCAGCCCGTTGCAGGTGGCGTGGCTGCGCCTGGCCGGGGGTGCGGTGCTGATGCTGCCGTTCGCGCTCCGGCACGTGCGCACCGCGCGGCGGGTCCCCCGGCTGCTGCTCGGCTACGGGCTGTTCGCCATCGCCGGGGTCCAGGTGAGCTACTTCGCCGCGATCGCCACGGTGCCGGTGGGGGTCGCGCTGCTCATCGAGTTCCTCGGGCCGGTGCTGGTGCTGGGCTGGATCCGGTTCGTCCGGCGGCGTCCGGTGACCCGCTCGGCGGCGCTCGGCGTGGTGCTGGCCGTGGTCGGCCTGGCCTGCGTGGTCGAGCTCTGGGGCGGGCTCGGGTTCGACCCGGTCGGGCTGCTGCTGGCCCTGGCCGCCGCCGGGTGCCAGGCGACCTACTTCCTGCTCTCCGACAGCGGTCCCGACGTGAACCCGCTGGCGCTGGTGTCCTACGGGCTGCTGCTCGGTGCGGCGGCGGTCACCGCGCTGGCCCAGCCCTGGCGGATGGACTGGGGTGCGCTGCTCGGCGACGTCGAGCTGGCCGGGTACGCCGTGCCCGCGCTGTTCGCGGTCGGCTGGATCGTGCTGATCAGCACCGTGCTCGCCTACCTGACCGGCATCGTCGCGGTGCGCCGGCTCTCCGCCCCGGTGGCGGGTGCGGTGGCGTTCCTCGAACCCGTGGTCGCGACGCTGCTGGCCTGGGCGCTGCTGGGGGAGGCGCTCGGCCCGGTGCAGGTGTTCGGCGGCGCGCTGGTCCTCGCCGGTGCCTTCGTCGCCCAGCGCGCCGCACCCGCGCGGACCCGGGCCGGGGAGCTCACCGGGGTGTGAGCGCGCCGGTCGGCTCCGCGGCCGCCACCCGCGGGAGCTCGGCCGGCCCGTTCCGCGGTGCCTCGCCGCGAGCCGGGGCGGGGCGCCGCAGCCGGACCGCGACGGCGGCCAGCGCCGCGATGGTCAGCGCGATCGCCCAGTGGTGCGGGAACAGCGGGGTGTTGCCGGAGAACCAGCTCACCCCGGGCAGCTGCACCAGCCCGGCGAGCACCACCATCGAGCCGACCCCGGCGGCCAGCACCACCGGGGTGCGCCCCCGGGTGGCCACCGTCTGCGCGAGCTGGGTCGACACCAGCGCGACGAGCGCGGCGGTGCGGGCCTGCGACGGGGTGCCCAGCGCGCGGGTGGCCAGCCAGGTCAGCGTCGCGGCGGCCGCGGTGGCCACCGCGCGGGTCCGGACGTCCTTGATCAAGGCGCTGCCCAGCGAGGCGTCGGGACCTTCGGCGAGCAGCTTGTCCGGGGTCGCCTCCGGCGGCGGGCGGACCGCGATGGCCATCGCGGGCAGCACGTCGGTGAGCATGTTGACCACCAGGAGCTGCCGGGTGTTCAGCGGAGCCGCCGGGCTGATCCCGCCGCCGACCACGGCGTAGCCGATCTCGCCCAGGTTGCCGCCCAGCAGCAGCGCCAGCGCGTCGCGCACCGAGCTCCACATGCCCCGGCCCTCGACGATCCCCTCGGTGAGCGTTTCGATCCGGTCCTCGCCGACCACGAGGTCGGCCGACTCCCGGGCGGCCGGTGCCGCGCGCGAGCCGAAGGCGATGCCCACCTGCGCCAGCCCGATCGCCGGGACGTCGTTGGCGCCGTCGCCGGTCATCGCCACCACCCGGCCCGCCGCCCGCAGCCGGTCCACGATCCGGGCCTTCTGCGCGGGGGAGACCCGGGCGAACACCGCGACGTCGGCGAGCCGCGCGGTGAGCCGCTCGTCGTCGAGCTCGTCCAGTTCGGCGCCGGTGAGCACGCCCCGCCCGTCCAGCAGGTCCAGGTCCGCGGCGATGGCCTCCGCGGTGCTGGGGTGGTCGCCGGTGATCATCATGACGTCCACGCCCGCCCGGCCCAGCCGGGCCACCGCCGCCGCGGCGGCCGGGTGCACCGGATCGGCCAGCCCGAGGAACCCGAGCAGCTCCAGTTCACCGGTGGTGGGGTCGGAGAGCTCGAAATCCGGTGGCACCGGGCGTTCGGCGATCGCCAGCACCCGGAAACCGCGCCGCGCCATGCCGTCGAGGGCGGCTTCGGCTTCGGCGCGAGCGGCGTCGTCGAACTCGCCTCCCGCGTGCCGGGTGCAGCGCCGCAGCACCACCTCCGGGGCGCCCTTGACCGACAGCAGCCCGGCGGTGTGCGAGGCGTGGAAACCGCGCGACGGCTCGAACGGCAGCTCCGCCAGCACCGGTGCATCGGGCAGCAGGTCGTGCGCCGCGGCGCCATCGAGGATCGCCTGGTCGGTCGGGTGCGGCAGCGGGCTGCCGTCCGGGCGCGGGCAGGCCCGCGCGGCGGCGGCCACGATCCCCGGGGCGTCGGCGGGATCGCAGCCGGTCCGGCCGTCGGAGGCAGCGCCGAGGGTGATCCGGCCCTGGGTGAGGGTGCCGGTCTTGTCGAAGCACAGGGCGTCGACCCGGCCCAGCGCCTCGACGGTGTCGGGGGTGCGGACCACGACGCCGCGCCGGGACAGCCGCCGCGCCGCGGCCATCTCGGCGAGGGTCGCCACGAACGGCAACCCCTCCGGGACCGCCGCCACGGCCAGGCCCACCGATCGGCTGACCGACTCGGCCGCGGGCACCCCGCGCAGCAGGTCGACGGCGAGCATCAGCCCGCCCGCCCCGATCGACAGCGGCAGGAAGCGGTGGGTCAGCTCGCCGAGCCTGCGCTGCACGCCGGTGTCCCGCCGGTGCGGTGCCGTGGCGGCGCGGGCGGTGCGGCCCACCTCGGTGCGCTCCCCGGTGGCCACCACGACCGCGCTGCCCGAACCGCCCGCCACCGAGGTGCCCCGGTAGACCATGCAGGTCCGGTCGCCCACGGTCACCGCCGCGGTGGGCTCCACCCGCTTGGCGGCGGGCAACGATTCCCCGGTCAGCCCGGACTCGTCGACCTCCAGCGACTCGGCCGCCAGCAACCGCGCGTCGGCGGGCACCGCGTCCCCGGCCCGCAGCTCGATCACGTCACCGGGAACCAGCTCGGTGGTCGGTACCTCCTCGACCTCGCCGCCCCGGCGGCGGCGCGCGGTCGAGCGGTCCGGTTCCCGGAGGCGGGACAGCTCCCGCTCGGCGTGGACCCGCTGGACGCCCTCGATCACCGCGCCGGTCAGCAGCACGCCGCAGATCAGCGCCGCGTCGGTCACCGAACCGAGCCCGGCCGAGACCACCGCGCCCGCCCCGAGCACCGAGGTGATCGGCGTGATCAGCGCTTCGGTGGTCGCGGCGAGCAGTCCGATCGGTGCTTGCCGCGCCTCGCCCGCGGGTTCGGTGCGGCGGCGCGCTTCGGCGGCGCTGAGCCCCTCCCGCGATCCGGCCAGCGTCCGCAGCACCGCCTCCGGGGTCATCGCGTGCCACGGGGTGCGCTCGCGCGGCACCGGCGGCGCGCGCCCGGCCACCCGCCAGCCGATCCAGGTGCCGGTGAGCAGCGCGGCCAGCGTCGCGGCGTGGCACGGCATCCCGGCGCGACCGGGTGCGCCGGACGCGGGCCCGAACGCGGCGAAGAACGCGCCGACCGCGGAACCGACCGCGGACAGCGCCGCGGCCCGGGTGCTGGCCCGGCGGGCCCCGCCCTGCGCGGCGAGCAGGAAGTGCACCAGCGCGGGGGTCGGGCACAGCACGTCGGCCGCCCACACCGGAGCCGCCGGTCCGGACGCGCCGATGCCGACGTCGGCGGCCAGCAGCGCCGCGCCGTCCCGGGCCGAGACCACGGCCACCACCGCGCCTTCCCGCTGCAACCGGCGGACCTCGCCGGGCAGCCGGGTGCCGCCCGCGACGGCGCCGTCCACGTCCAGCCGGTGGTCCAGGCGGGTGCCCCGGCCGCTGATCAGCACCGCCGCGTGCTCGCCCGCGACCTCGACGAGGGACTCCGCGAGCGGGTCGAGCTCGGCGACCAGCACCACCACCGCGGCCGGCTCCTCCCGGTCGCGCAGCAGGAAGATCTCGGCGCCCCGGGCGAGCTCCGCCCGCACCTCGCCGAGCACCGACGCGGGCAGCCCGGAGCTGCCGGAGTGCGCGGTGAGCGTCCAGCCGCCGTGGGCGACGATCTCGCCGTCCGGATCGACCAGGTCGCCCGCCACCGCGAACAGCTCCGCCGCGTCGCGGTCGGCCAGCGGGATCACCCGCTCCACCACCCGCCTGCCGGTCAGCAGGGCGGCGGCGTCGAAGACGACGGTGTCCACCCGGTCCAGGCGGCGCAGCGCGTCGGGTTGCAGCACCAGCGCGCCGCGTTCGGTCGCGGTGCTGGTGAGCTGCGCGGCGAACGCCTCGCGCCCGGCCTTGGCGGCCCGCGGCGTGGCGGCCAGCAGCACGGCCAGCGCCCGCTGCCGGTCGCGGGTGGCGGCCAGCGTCGCCGCCCAGCCGCCCAGCGCGGCCCCGCCCGAGGTGCTCGCCACCCGCTCCACCGGCCCGCCGGGCAGCGGGACGGGCCGGGGCTCGCCGGGCACCGGGCCGCAACCGTGCTCGGCCCCCGGTTCGTGCCGCGCCCACGCCTGCCCGCGGGCCACGGATTCCCGGGCCGCGCAGAACCGGCCGCCGAGATCGGCCAGCACGCCGAGCGGGCGCTGCGCGAGCCCGTTGGAGACCGCGCCGCCGACGGCCAGCGCCACGTCGCAGCCCTCGCGCCCCAGCACCCGTTCGGCGCCCGCGCGCAGCCACGGCACCGAATCGACCAGCGACACCGCCGCGGGCACCACGGGTGAGGTGGCGCGGAAGGGCAGCAGCGAGCCGAGCAGCGAGTACCCGAAGCCCAGCGCGCTCAGCGCCAGCGCTCCGGCGTCGCGCAGCAGGGCGTCGGGGTCGCCGGGGTGGGCGGTGCCGCTCGGCGCGCGCTCGGTGTCGTGCAGCCCGTGCTCGGCCTCGACCTCGGCGAGCACCCGGGTCAGCACCGCCACCGCCACCTCGGCCGGATCGTGGTCCACCACCACCCGGCCGAGCACCCGGTTGACCTCCACGGCGCGGACGCCCTCGACGCCGCGCAGCCGGTCGCCGAGAGCGCGGACCGCGTCGTCGGCCGAGCGCTCGTGCAGGCCGCGGACTTCCAGGTGGGAGTGCCGCCCGCGCCAGGTCCGCCGATCGGTGGTGGCCCGGTCGCGCGCCGCCGCGAGCACGGGAGCGACCACCTCGGCGGCGCGGGACCACAGGCGGTGCAGCGGCATCGCGGCACCACCCCCTTCGGCGGCCCCGGGATCAGCGCGTGCTCGGGCCGCTCATCAGCTCCGCTCGTACTACCCGGCCGCGGTGCGCCGAAACGCCACCGCCGACCGCGTCCCCGTACCGGTGGACCACGAGGTCCACCAACCGGGGGTGGTCGCCGATCGGCCGCGCCGCCACCCCCGGCAGCGCGGCCAGCTCCCGGTGGAACGCCCCGGGCGCCAGCAGGTAGGGGGCCAGGAACTCGGGCGCGGTGGTCGCCGCGACCTCGGCGGTGCGCGGGTGGGCGGTGGTCAGGTAGCTCGGGCCCAGCCGCTGCCGCAGGAGCCCGCCCAGCAGGTCGGCGGCGCGGCGCGCGTCGGCGCGCGCCCGGGGGTCCGCCGACCCGGCGGCGCTGAACAGCACCGACCGGCCGGGGCGCCACCCCGCTTCGGCCAACCGGTCGCGCATCGCCGCCGCGAGTTCCGGCGCCGGACCGAGCGGGGCGGTGACCAGCACCCGCCGCCGCTCGGCGCCGAGCTGCTCGGGGAGGTCGGCGCGGACGTGGTAGCCGGCGGCCAGGAACGCGGGCAGCACCACGGCCGGACCGTCGATCTCCCGGAGCACCTCGCCCACCGACGGGCCGATCACGTCCACGTAGGCCGCCCGCACCGAGGTGGCCAGCCGGTCGGCGGCCGCGGCGGCGATCCGCTCGACGACGCGGGGCCCGGCCGGGTGGCGGGTCCCGTGCGCGACCAGCACCAGCGGCGGGTTCAGCGGCGTGCGGTGCATCGGGGTGCGTCCTCCATCGGTTCCAGCGGCAGCCGGTAGCCGCGCTTGATCACGGTCTGCACCAGGTCGGCGGCGCCCAGCGCGGCGCGCAGCCGGGCGACCGCCTGCTCCACCGCGTGCTCGTCGACCGCGCGCCCGGGCGCGGCCGCCGCCAGCGCGTCGGCCAGCGCGCGCCGCGAAACCACCCGCCCCGGCCGCTCGGCCAAGGCCGCCAAGAGCACGCGGGCCTGCGGGGCCAGCGGCCGGAGGGTGCCGTCCACCAGCGCGGCGTGCCCGCGCAGTTGCAGCGACCGCCCGGCGACCGGTAGCACCGGGCGGCGGCGGGGCAGCGCCTCGCACAGCGCGCGCACCAGCGCGCCCAGCCGGTAGCGCGGCGGCACCACCGGGGCGATCCCGAGGTCGGCGAGCGGACCGCTGGTCACCGGGCCGACGCAGGCGGCGAGCACCGGCCCGGCCAGCGCGTCGAGCAGCGCCTCCCGGCGACCGCGCTCGGCGGCCAGGGCGAGCGTCCCGGCCACGGCCGGTGCGCTGGTGAAGGTCACCGCGTCGACCTCGCCCGCGCAGACGGCGTCGAGCAGCTGCTCCAGCGCCGCGGGGTCGGCCGGTGCGGTCCAGCGGTACACCGGCACCTCGAGGACCTCCGCCCCGGCGCAGCGCAGCGCGTCGACGAAGTCCGGCAGCGGCTGCCCGTGCAGCTGCACCGCGATCCGGGTGCCCGCGGGCGCACCGCCGAGCAGGTGCTCCAGCAGTTCGCCGGACGATTCCGAGGCCGGTGACCACGGGTCGGGCAGACCGGCCGCGCGGACCGCGCCGCGCGCCTTGGGCCCGCGCGCCAGCAGCCGGGCCCGGCCGAGGGCGTCGAGCAGCGCCGCGCCGATTCCCCAGCCTTCGGCGGCTTCGATCCAGCCCCGGAACCCGATGCCGGTGGTCGCCACCACCACGTCCGGTGGCGCGGCCAGGCAGTCCCGGCTGATCCGGCGCAGCTCGGCGTCGTCGGCCAGCGGCAGGAGGCGCAGCGCCGGGGCGTGCACCACCCGCGCGCCCCGGCGCTCCAGCAGCGTGGCGAGCTCGTCGGCCCGCCGCGCGGCGGTGATCCCGATGGTGAACCCGGCCAGCGGTTCGGTCACGCGACTCCGATCTCGACGGCGGACTCCCGGCTGCGCACCGGGTAGGTGGGCAGCCGCACGTCCGGGTCGTCCAGGCAGCGGCCGGTGCGCAGCGAGAACACCTGCTTGAGCATCGGCGAGGCCACGGTGGGCTCACCGGCACGGTCGCCCACGATGCCGCGGCTGATCACCCCGGCACCGGAGAACGGGTCCACGTTGCCCACCGCGAACAGCTCGCCGTCGCCGGTCCGGAACAACGCCACGGGGTGCTCGCCGACCAGCGCGGGCAGCCCGCACTCCGGGATCAGCAGGTCCAGGTCGCAGATGCGGTGCCAGTTCATGCGGGGGCCTCCTCGCGGATCCGGGGCAGCGGCAGCGGCACCGGCCCGTCGGGCCGGATCTGACCGCGCTCCTCGGTGAAGCGGATCGTCGGGTCGGGGGCGTCGGGGGCGTTGATGAAGGAGACGAACCGGGCCAGCTTGGCCGGATCCGCCAGCACCCCGGCCCACTCGTCGGAGTAGTTCTCGACGTGCCGGGCCATCGCGGCCTCCAGGTCGGCGGCGATGCCGAGGGAGTCCTCGACGACGACCTGCCGCACGTGGTCGATGCCGAGCGACTCGACCCAGGCCGAGGTGCGCTGCAACCGGTCGGCGGTGCGGATGTAGAACATCAGGAACCGGTCGATCACCCGGACGAGCCGCTCGTCGTCGAGATCGGCGGCCAGCAGCTCGGCGTGCCGGGGGGTGAACCCGCCGTTGCCGCCGACGTGGAGGTTCCAGCCGCGCTCGGTGGCGATCACGCCGAAGTCCTTGCCGCGGGCCTCGGCGCACTCGCGGGCGCAGCCGGACACCCCGGACTTGAGCTTGTGCGGGGCCCGCAGGCCGCGGTAGCGCAGTTCCAGCCGGATCGCCATCGTGACCGAGTCCTGCACCCCGTAGCGGCACCAGTCGTCGCCGACGCAGGACTTCACGGTGCGCAGCGCCTTGCCGTAGGCGTGACCGGACTCGAACCCGGCGTCGACGAGCCGCCGCCAGATCGCCGGGAGCTGCTCGACCCGGGCGCCGAACAGGTCGATCCGCTGACCACCGGTGATCTTGGTGTAGAGGCCGAATTCCCGGGCCACCTCGCCGAGCACGATCAGCCCCTCCGGGGTGATCTCCCCGCCGGGCACCCGGGGCACCACCGAGTAGGTGCCGTTGCGCTGCATGTTCGCCAGGAACCGGTCGTTGGTGTCCTGCAGCGGCACCTGCTCGTCGGCCAGCACGTGCCCGCCGAGCCCGGCCAGGATCGAGGCCACCGCGGGCTTGCACAGGTCGCAGCCCCGCCCGGTGCCGTGCCGGGCGATCAGCTCGGAGAACGTGCCGATCCCGGTGGCCTGGACGATCTCGTACAACTCGGCGCGGGACTGGCTGAAGTGCTCGCACAGCGCCTTGCCCGCGGCCACCCCGCACTCGGTGAGCAGCCCGGCCAGCAGCGGCACGCACGAGCCGCAGCTGGTGCCCGCCCCGGTGCAGGACTTGATCCCGGCGACGTCGGTCAGCCCCCGGTCGGTGACCGCCGCGGTGATGTCCTGCTTGGTCACGTTGTTGCAGGAGCAGACCGTCGCGTCGGCGGGCAGCGGCGCGGCCTCGGCCCCGGAACCCGCGGGCAGCAGCAGCCGCTCCGGTGGCCCGGGCAGCTCCCGGCCGACCAGCGGGCGCAGCGCCGGGTAGGCGCTCGCGTCGCCGACCAGCACGCCGCCGAGCAGCACCGAGGCGTCGTCGCCGAGCACCAGCTTGGCGTAGGTGCCCGCCGCGCCGTTGGCGTAGACGACCTCCAGCGCGCCCTCGGTGGTGGCGTGCGCGTCGCCGAAGCTGGCCACGTCCACGCCGAGCAGCTTCAGCTTGGTCGACAGGTCGGCGCCGGGGAAGCGCGCGGTACCGCCGAGGAGCTGCTCGGCCACCGCCTCGGCCATGCCGTAGCCGGGCGCGACCAGCCCGTAGCAGCGCCCCTGGACCGCGGCGCACTCGCCGATGGCCCAGATGTGCTCGTCGTCGGTGCGGCAGTCCTCGTCGACGAGGAACCCGCCGCGCTCGCCGCGCGCCAGCCCCGCCGCCTCGGCCAGCTCGTCGCGCGGGCGGACCCCGGCGGAGAACACGACCAGCCCGGTGCCGATGGTCGTGCCGTCGGCCAGCACCACCCCGGACACCCGACCGCCGCGCCCCTCGATCGACCGGGTGGCGGCACCGCGGTGCACGGTCACCCCGAGCTCCTCGACGAGCCGGGCGAGCACCTGCCCGCCGCCGTCGTCGACCTGCAGCGGCATCAGCCGGGGGGCCATCTCCACCACGTGCGGACGCATCTCCAGCAGCCGCAGCGCGTTGGCGGCCTCCAGCCCGAGCAGGCCGCCGCCGATGACCACGCCCGCTTCCCCGGGCGCGGCGGCGTCGCGGATCGCGTCGAGGTCGTCGAGGGTCCGGTAGACGTGGCAGCCGTCGAGGTCGTGGCCCGGCACCGGCGGCACGAACGGCCGCGACCCGGTCGCCAGCACCAGCGCGTCGTAGTCCAGCTCGGCACCGTCGGAGGTGGTGATCCGCCGCGCCCGGCGGTCGATCGCGGCCAGCGAGGTGCTCGCCCGCACCTCCACCAGCGGGTCCGGCCCCAGCGGGGGCAGGGTGAGGTCTTCGGCGCTCTTGCCGTCCAGGTAGGACGACAGGGCGACCCGGTCGTAGGCGTGGTGCGCCTCCTCCGAGAGCACCACGATCCGCCAGCTGCCCGCGGTGTCGCGCGACCGCAGCACCTCCAGCAGCCGGTGTCCGACCATGCCGTGTCCGGCGATGACGAGCGTGCGCATCACGCTGCTCCCTCCTCGATCCCGTCGTGGTCGCGCAACCGGTCGCACAGCCGCGCGACCTCCTCGGTGCAGCCGCCGCAACCGGTGGTCGCGCGGGTGGTGCGGGCCAGCTCGGCGACCGAGCGGGCACCGGAGCGCCACGCGGCGACCAGGGCGTCCCGGGTGACGGCGTTGCAGTGGCAGAGCACCGGCGGGGCGGTGACCCGCCCAGTGCCCGTCGCTGCAGCACCGGTCGTCGCGGCGCCGGTCGCTGCGGTGCCGGTCGGTGCGGGCCCGCCCAGCAGCAGCGCCAGCCGGTCGGCGGGCAGCGGCAGGCCGCGGTCGTGCAGCTGGGTGAGCGCGGCGATGGCGCGGGGGAACCCGAGCAGCACCCCGCCGGTGATCCGCTCGTCGTGCACGGTCACGGTGGCGTAGCGGCCCCGCGCCGGGTCCGACAGCGCGACCACCTCGGCCGCCGGATCGGCCCGCCGCTCGGCCGGACCGAGGGAGACCAGGTCGATCCCCCGGGCCCGCAGCCGGGTCATCTGCCGGCCGGGCCGGTAGCGCTGGTCCGCGCCGGTCAGCAGCCCGGCCAGCACGTCGGCCTGCCGCCACGCCGGGTCGAGCTGCCCGGTCAGCACGCCGGCGTGCTCGGCGCAGTCGCCCAGGGCGCGGATCCGCGGGTCGCCGGTGCGCAGTTCGTCGTCGACGACCACGCCGCGGCGCACCGCCAGCCCGGCCCGCTCGGCCAAGCCCACCTCGGCAGCGGTGCCCGCGCAGACCACCACCCGCTCGGCCGGGACCGCGGTGCCGTCGTCGAGCAGCAGTTCCCCGGGCCGGTGGCCGACGGCGCGACGCCGCAGCGCCAGGTCCACGCCGAGCTGGCCGAGCCGGTCGGCGAGCAGCCGCCCGGCGGTGGCGTCGAGCAGCCGGTCCATCGGGCCGGGTCCGGGATGCACCAGGGTCGCGTCGAGGCCCCGGGCCCGCAGCGCCACCGCGGTCTCGACCCCGAGGACACCGCCGCCGAGCACCGCGACGGGTCCGGCCGCCGCCGCCAGCCAGGTGGCGTCCGGCAGCGTCCGCAGCGGGCGCACCCGGTCCGGTGCCGCGCCGGGCAGCTCCGGTTGCCGGGCCCGCGCCCCGGTGGCCAGCACCAGCACGTCGTAGGGGTGCTCGTCGCCGGAGGCGGTGCGCACCACCCGCCGGTCGCGGTCCAGCTCCGCGGCGATCGCACCCGCGTGCACCTCGGCCGCGGGCGCGGGCAGCGCCAGGTCCGCACCGCGCAGCGTGCCGTCCACGACCGAGCCGAGCAGCACCCGGTGGTAGCCCGGGCGGGGCTCGGCGCCGAGCACCGCGACCGAGCCGTCGAAACCGCCCGCGCGCAGCCCGGCGACCAGCCGGTGCGCGGCGGCTCCACCGCCGACCACCACCACGCGCCTCATGCCCGCACCTCCGGTTCGAGGCGCACCGCGCTGACCTTGAACTCCGGCATCCGGCTGCGCGGGTCCAGGGCGTCGCCGGTGAGCAGGTTCGCGCGCCCGTCGCCGGGGAAGTGGAACGGCAGGAAGACGGTGTCCGAGCGCAGGGTGCCCACCAGCCGCACGCGGGCCAGCGCGGTGCCCCGCGCCGAGCTGATCCGGGCCAGCGCGCCCTCGACGAGCCCGGCCCGGCGCGCGGTGTCCGGGTGCACCTCGACGAACGGCTCCGGGGCCGCCGCCACCAGTTCGGGGACGCGCCGGGTCTGCGCGCCGGACTGGTACTGCGCCAGCACCCGGCCGGTGGTGGCGATCAGCGGATACCGGGCGTCGGGCAGCTCGGCGGCGTCCCGGTGCTCGACGGCGGCGAACCGCGCCCGCCCGTCGGGGTGGGCGAAGCCGTCCAGGAACAGCCGCGGGGTACCGGGATGTGCCTCGTCCGGGCACGGCCAGTGCAGCGCCTCCCCGGCGTCGAGGCGTTCGTAGCTGATCCCCGAGTAGTCGGCGCCGCCGCCCGCCGAGGCGCGGCGCAGCTCCTCGAAGACCTCCTTCGGCGTGGTGGGGTAGCGGTGGCCGGGCTGGCCGAGCCGGGTGGCCAGGCCGTGCAGCACCTCCAGGTCGCTGCGGGCGTGCCCCGGCGGCGGCTGCAACCGGCGGCGGCGCAGCACCCGGCCTTCGAGGTTGGTCGTGGTGCCGTCCTCCTCGGCCCACTGGGTCACCGGCAGCACCACGTCGGCGAGCTGCGCGGTCTCGGACGGCACCACGTCGGCCACCACCAGCAGGTCCAGCGCGGCCAGCCGGTCGGCGACGTGCGCCGCGCGGGGCGCCGAGACCACCGGGTTCGAGCCGAACACCAGCAGGGCGCGCGGGCCGTCCTCGGTGCCCAGCGCGTCGAGCAGCTCGTAGGCGCTGCGCCCCGGCCCGGGCAGGTCCGCCGGCGCCACGCCCCACACCGAGGAGACGTGCGCGCGGGCCGCCGGGTCGCCGATCGAGCGGTAACCGGGGAGCTGGTCGGCCTTCTGGCCGTGCTCCCGGCCGCCCTGGCCGTTGCCCTGGCCGGTCAGGCACCCGTAGCCGCTGCCGACACGACCGGGCAGGCCCAGCGCCAGCGCGAGGTTGATGAAGGCCGCCGCGGTGTCGGTGCCCTTGCTGTGCTGCTCGGCGCCGCGACCGGTGAGCACGTAGGCGCGTTCGGCGTCGGCGAGCATCCGCACCGCCGCGCGCTGGTCGGCCGCCGGCACCCCGGTGGTCCGCTCGACCCGCTCCGGCCACCACCCCGCGGCGGCCTGCCAGGCCTCGGTGAAACCGGTGGTGCGCGCCGCGACGTAGTCCCGGTCGAGCAGGCCGTCGGTCACCGCCACGTGCAGCAGGCCGAGGGCCAGCGCGAGGTCGGTGCCCGGTGCCGGTTGCAGGTGCAGCGCGGCGCGCTCGGCGGTCGCGGTCCGGCGGGGGTCGAGGACCACCAGGTCCGGGGCGCCGAGGTGCCGCATCAGCGGCGGCATCGTCTCGGCCGGGTTGGACCCCGCCAGCAGCACGACGTCGGCCGCGCCGAGGTCGGTGACCGGGAACGGCAGCCCCCGGTCCAGCCCGAACGCCGCCCCGCCCGCCGCGGCCGCCGCGGACATGCAGAACCGGCCGTTGTAGTCGATCTGGCTGGTGCCCAGCGCCAGCCGGGCGAACTTGCCGAGCAGGTAGGCCTTCTCGTTGGTCAGGCCACCGCCGCCGAACACCGCGACCGCGTCCGCGCCGCGGCTGCGCCGCACCCGGGTGATCCCGTCGGCGATCACGTCGAGCGCACCGGACCAGTCGGTGGGGCGCAGCCGCCCGCCGCGGCGGACCAGCGGGTGGTGCAGCCGGTCGGCGGCGGTCAGCACCGCCGGAGCCGTCCAGCCCTTCTGGCACAGGCCGCCCTGGTTGACCGGGAAGTCCGCGTCCGGCCGCACCGCGACCCCGGCGCGCTCCCGGGTCAGCCGGGTGCCGCACTGCAGCGCGCAGTAGGGGCAGTGGGTGGCCACCGTCCGCGGTCGCTCAGGCACCGGCCACCTCCCGGACGGCCACCGCCGGGCGGCGCAGGTAGCAGGCCCAGGTCAGCACCACGCAGCCGAGGTAGCAGACCAGGAACGCGACGAACGCGAGGTCGCCGGAGGCGGCCGGGCCGCCGTAGGAGGCGCGGAAGGCCAGGTTGATGAGCACCCCGCCGAGCCCGCCGACGGCCCCGGCGATGCCGATCACCGCGCCGGAGAGCCGGCGCGCCTCGGCGAACGCCCCGGCGGCGTCGGCTCCGGCGGTGACCCGCGCCGCGGCCCGCTCGGCGAACACCGCCGGGATCATCTTGTACACCGAGCCGTTGCCCAGGCCGCTGAGCACGAACAGCGCGGTGAACGCCGCCAGGAACAGGCCGAACGAGCCCTGCCCGGAGGCGACCAGCAGCAGCGCGGTCCCGGCGGCCATGCCGAGGAAGTTCCAGCACGTCACCCCGGCGCCGCCGAAGCGGTCCGCCAGCGCCCCACCCAGCGGCCGGGCCAGCGAACCCAGCAGCGGCCCGAGGAAGGTGCAGCCGGCCGCCTGCAAGGCGCTGAAGCCGAACTGGCTCTGCAGCACCAGCCCGAAGGCGAACCCGTAACCGATGAACGAGCCGAAGGTGCCGATGTAGAGCAGCGAGAGCCACCAGGTGTGCGGTTCGCGCACCGCGTCGCGCTGCGCGCCCGGTGCCCCGCGCACCACGTCCAGGTTGTCCATCCCCAGCGCCGCGGCCAGCGCCGCGAGCACGATCAGCGGTAGGTAGACCGCCGCGACGTAGGCGGGGCTGGTGCTGCCCGCGGTGGCGATCACCAGCAGCGCCACCAGCTGGATCACCGCCACGCCGAGGTTGCCGCCGCCCGCGTTGAGCCCCAGCGCCCAGCCCTGGTGCCTGCGCGGGAAGAAGTGCGCGATGTTGGTCATCGACGAGGCGAAGTTGCCGCCGCCCAGCCCGGTCAGCGCGCCGATCAGCAGGAACACCCACAGCGGCGTGCCCGGCTGCCGCACGAAGTGCAGCGCGAGCAGGGTCGGCACCAGCAGGACGGCGGTGGACAGCACCGTCCAGTTCCGCCCGCCGAAGCGGGCCACCGCCGCGCTGTAGGGCAACCGGAGCAGCGAGCCGACCAGCGTCGGGACGCACACCAGCAGGAACTTCTCCCCGGCGGTGAAGCCCAGGCCGATCTCCGGGGACAGGAACAGCACCATGACCGACCAGATGCTCCACACCGAGAAGCCGAGGTGCTCGGAGAGCACCGACAGCGCGAGGTTGCGCCGGGCGATGCGCTTGCCGCTGCGCTCCCAGAACTCCTCGTCCTCGGGGTCCCAGCCGCTGATCCAGCGGCCCGGCCTGGGCGGTGGGTGCACCGTGGTGGTCACGATCGGTCCTCCTCGAACTGCGGTCTTGCCGACCGTAGGAACGGGCTGTTGCGCCGGTGGACCGCTGCGGTTACCGAGGTGAAAAGGGAGCTTCACAACGACCGCGTCCCGCCTGGTGAGGGGCCCTGGTGGCCGAGTACCACCCGGACGTGGGACGGTGGAGGAGTGCGAGCTGGCGGTGCGGACGACTCCGCGGACGGGACCGTCCTGAGCGGTCCGGAGGGGGAGCGGACCCGGGAACTGGTCGGCGCGGCGCGCCGGATCACCGCGTTGACCGGGGCAGGGGTCTCCACGGCTTCCGGCATCCCCGACTTCCGCGGGCCCAACGGGGTGTGGACCAAGGACCCGACGGCGCAGCGGCTCAGCGACATCGACAGCTACCTCGCCGATCCGCAGGTGCGGGTGGACGCGTGGCGCAGCCGCGCCGAGCACCCGGTGTGGGCGGCCGAGCCCAACCCCGCGCACCGCGCGTTCGCCGACCTCGCCGCCTCCGGCAGGCTCGGATCGCTGCTGACCCAGAACATCGACGAGCTGCACCAGCGCGGCGGGCTGGACCGCGACCAGGTGCTGGAGCTGCACGGGTCGATGCTGCGGGTGGTGTGCCTGGACTGCGGGGCGGCCAGTTCGATGCGCTCGGTGCTGCGCCGGGTCGCCGAGGGCGAGACCGACCCGCCGTGCCCGCACTGCGGCGGTATCCAGAAGTCGGCGACGATCTCGTTCGGCCAGGCCCTGGACGCCGACGTGCTGCGCGCGGCCCGCCGCGCCGCCCTGGACTGCGATCTGTTCCTGGCCGCGGGCACCTCCCTGACGGTGCAGCCCGCGGCGGCCTTCGCCGAGCTCGCCGTGAAGGCGGGCGCCCGCCTGGTCGTCTGCAACGCCGAACCCACCCCCTACGACGAGCTGGCCGACGCGGTGCTGCGCGGACCGCTCGACGAGGTGCTGCCCGCGCTGGCCGCCGTGCCGCCCGCCGAGCACGCCGCCCCGCTGCGGACCTGGGGGGACCCCAGCACCTGGCGGTGACGACCCGCCCGCGTGACCCGTGTGGCTGATGTTGGCCGCTGTGCCCCGGGGGACGAGTGGCGAGCTCCGGGACCTGGCCGCAGAGTGCGAACCGTCCGGGCAGATTCCGCCCGCGCCGGTCCGCGCCGGCGCGGAGTCCAGCAGGGGGTGACGGCCCGTGGGGCCTCAGCGCGCACTGGCCACGATCGCGCTCGTCGCGGCGGTGGGCGCCGCCCTACCCGCCACCGGCGCGTCGGCGCCGCCCAACCCGAGCGACGCCGAGATCGAGGCGGGCCGGGCCCGCGCCGAACGCGCCGCCGGGGAGGTCGGGCGCCTCGCCCACCAGCTCGCCGCCGCCGAGACCCGGCTGATGGACCTGCGCGCCCGGGTCGCGCTGGCGATGGAGGACGCGAACAAGGCCCGGGTCGACCTGCAGCGCGCCGAGCGGGCGCACCGCGACGCCCGGTACGCGGCGACCTCCGCGGCGCGCGAGGCGACGGCCGCGGCCGCGGAGGTCGACCGGCAGCGGGCCCGCCTCGACGAGATCGCCGCGGGCAGCTACCGCCAGGGCAGCAGGCTCGGTTCGGTGACCGCGTTCTTCGGCTCCCGCTCACCGGCCGAGGTGCTGGAGCGCGCCACGCTGCTCGACCTCGTCAGCCGCGACCAGCTCGACGTGCTCGACGACCTGGAACGGGCCCGCATCGAGCGGGTCAACAAGGATTCGCTGGCGCGCGAGGCGGTGCAGCGGGCGGAAGCGGCGGCGGCGGTCGCCGAGCGGTCGCGCGCCGCGGCGGTGGCCGCCGAACGCGCCGCGATCGACGCCCGCAACAGCCAGGTCGAGCGGGCCCGCCAGGTGCGGGCCGACAAGAGCGCCGTCGAGTCGCGCCTGGCCGCGGTGCGGGGCCGGGTCAGCGGGATGGAGCAGCAGCGCGACCGCTACCGGGAGTGGGCCGCGGCGCAGGCGGCGCCCGCTCCGGCGGCGCCGCCGTCCACCACCGATTCCTCGGGTTCCTCGGCGCCGTCCAGCAGCGCGGTCGAGGTCGTCGTCCAGCGCGCGCTGTCCCAGGTCGGGGTGCCCTACGCGTGGGGCGGTGGCAACGCCGGCGGACCGACCCGGGGCATCCGCGACGGCGGGGTCGCCGACGCCCACGGCGACTACCGCAAGACCGGTTTCGACTGCTCCGGGCTGATGATCTACGCCTTCGCCGGGGTCGGGATCGAGCTCGCGCACTACAGCGGGTACCAGTACCGGTCCGGGGAGCAGGTCCCGCTGTCCCGGATGCAGCGCGGCGACATGCTGTTCTGGCAGACCGGTGGCCGCATCCACCACGTCGCCCTCTACCTCGGTGGCGGGAAGATGGTCGAGGCGCCGTACTCGGGCTCGCACGTGCGGGTCGCCCCGGTGCGCTACGGCGGGATCGCGCCGTACGCGGTGCGCCTGCTCTGATCCGCCGCCGGGCTAGGATCGCGGCCGTGACCGACGTCGATCCCCGCGACCCGGCCCCGGCCGCCGTGGTGATGGCCGCCGTGGTGCTGGCCGGCGGGCGGGCCCGGCGGCTCGGCGGGGTGGACAAGGTGCTGCTGCCGGTGGGGGCGACGACGCTGCTGGAGCGGGCGCTCGGCGCGGTCGCCGGTTCCGCCCCGATCGTCGTGGTCGGTCCGCGGCGCGCGACCGGCGCCCCGGTGCTGTGGACCCGGGAGGAACCGCCGGGCGGCGGACCGCTGGCGGGGCTGGCCGCCGGGCTCCGGCGGGTGCCCGGGACCGCGGAGTTCGTGGCCGTGCTCGCCGCCGATCACCCGCACGTGACCGCCGCGACGGTCGACCGGTTGCGCCGGTCGGTGGGGGAGCGGTCCGGCGCGGTGCTCGTCGATCCCGGCGACCGGCCGCAGTGGCTCGTCGGGGTGTGGCGGACCGCCGCGCTGCGCGCCGCGATGCCCGCCGATCCCGCGGGCGGATCGCTGCGCTCGGCGGTCGCCGGGCTCGCCCCGGTGCTGGTGCCCGACGTGGCGGGGGAGTCCGCCGACGTGGACACCCCGGACGATCTGCGGCGCGCCCGCGACCGCTGAGGACCTGCCCGGCACCCTGCCCGGCACCCTGTGCGGTCCCGGACCGCCGACCGGTCGCGACGGACGGTTTAGCAATCACGATTACTTCAGTGTCGAATGAAAACAATCACCTGGTCCCTCGCTTCACAGCGGTCACACCACCCGTGCGGTGAAGTGGGGACGTGCGGCCGTCGCCCCGTCACGTCCAAGTCGGCGGCCCGTGCCAGGATCGTGGGGAACTCGTCACCGGCTGTGCCGGTTGCCCGCTCGGCTGAACAGGAGGCCTCAGACGTGACCGACGCCGGCAGCGGTGAGGGCGGGCTGCCCCGCCCCGCGGACCAGGTGAGCACCCCGGCGCGGGACGCGCAGTTGCTGGAGCGCACCGTCTTCGAGGTCAAGCGGGTGATCGTCGGGCAGGACCGGCTGGTCGAGCGGATGCTCGTCGGCCTCCTGTCCAAGGGCCACATCCTGCTCGAAGGCGTGCCCGGCGTGGCCAAGACGCTGGCCGTGGAGACCTTCGCCCGGGTCGTCGGGGGCTCGTTCTCCCGGTTGCAGTTCACCCCCGACCTGGTGCCCTCCGACATCCTCGGCACCCGCATCTACCGGCAGGGCAGCGAGCGGTTCGACGTCGAGCTCGGTCCGGTGCTGGCCAACTTCGTGCTGGCCGACGAGATCAACCGCGCCCCGGCCAAGGTCCAGTCCGCGCTGCTGGAGGTGATGGCCGAGCGGCACGTCTCGATCGGCGGCCAGAGCTTCCCGATGCCTTCGCCGTTCCTGGTGCTGGCCACCCAGAACCCGATCGAGAACGAGGGCGTGTATCCGCTGCCGGAGGCGCAGCGGGACCGCTTCCTGTTCAAGCTGCCCGTCGAGTACCCCTCCGCGGAGGAGGAGCGCGAGATCATCTACCGGATGGGCGTGAGCACCCCGGAGCCGAACCCGGTGCTCGACCCGGACGAGCTGATCCGGTTGCAGCAGGTCGCCTCGACGGTGTTCGTGCACCACGCGTTGGTGGACTACGTGGTCCGGCTGGTGGTGGCCACCCGGCTGCCCAACGACCACGGCCTGTCCGACATCGCGGGTTGGGTCTCCTACGGCGCCTCGCCCCGCGCGAGCCTCGGCGTGGTCTCGGCCGCCCGCGCGCTGGCCCTGGTCCGGGGCCGCGACTACGTGCTCCCGCAGGACGTGGTGGACGTGGTCCCGGACGTGCTGCGGCACCGGTTGGTGCTGTCCTACGACGCGCTGGCCGACGGCATCCCGGTCGACCACATCGTCAACCGGGTGCTGCAGACCGTGCCGCTGCCGCAGGTGTCGGCGCGGCCCCAGGCCGGTCCGCCGCCGGTGCCGTCCGGGCCGGTCGGCTACGGCCAGCCCGCCGGGCCGCACCACCCGCAGGCGTGAGGGGCGCAGCAGCGGTGCAGGCAGCACGCCCGTCCGACGAAGAACGCCCCCCGTGGGCCCCGCCCGCACTGGACCACGGCCGCATGGAGGTGGCGCTGCGCTCGCTGGAACTGGCGGTGCGCGGTCGCCTCGACGGCTTGCTCCAGGGCAACCACCTCGGCCTGGTGCCCGGGCCGGGTACCGAGCCCGGTGAGGCGCGCGGCTACCAGCCCGGCGACGACGTGCGCCGGATGGACTGGGCCGTCACGGCCCGGACCGGGGATCCGCACATCCGGCAGACCGTCGCGGACCGGGAGCTGGAGACCTGGGCGGCGGTGGACCTGTCCCCGTCGCTGGACTTCGGTTCCGGGGCCTGCGACAAGCGGGAGCTGGCCGTCGCGGCGCTGGCCGCGGTCGCGCACCTGACCAGCGGTAGCGGCAACCGGATCGGTGCCGTCGTGGACAACGGCACCGGGCCGGTCCGGATGCCCGCGCAAGGCGGTCGCGCGGGATCGCGGGCGCTGCTCAAGCGCGTCGCCGGGACGCCCCGCGCGGCGGAGGGCACCCGGGGCGATCTCGGCGGTCTGCTGGAGGCGATGCGCCGTCCACCGCGCCGCCGCGGGCTCGCCGTGGTGATCTCGGACTTCCTCGGTCCGACCGGGTGGCAGCGCGCGCTGCGGGGGCTCGGCACGCGGCATTCGCTGCTGGCGATCGAGGTGCTCGACCCGCGCGACGTGGAACTGCCCGACGTGGGAACCGTGGTGCTGTCCGATCCGGAGACCGGCAAGCAGCGCGAGGTGCACACCTCGGCGTTGCTGCGCAAGGAGTTCGCCGCGGCCGCCGCCGCGCACCGCGACGAGGTGGCCACCGCGCTGCGCCGGGCGGGGTGCGCGCACCTGGTGCTGCGCACCGACTCGGACTGGATCGCCGACGTCGTGCGCTTCGTGGTCGCCCGCAAGCGCGGTTGGTCCGGAGGTGGGGTGTGATGCCGGTGCTGGGCGGGTTCACCTCGCCGTGGTGGTTGCTGCTGCTCGTCGTGGTCGCCGCGCTGGTCGCGGGCTACGTGTGGGCGTTGCGGCGGCGGCGCCGGGAGGCGTTGCGGTTCAGCAACATGGAGGTGCTCGACCGGGTCGCCGCCAAGCGCCAGGGCTGGTCGAAGCACGTGCCGCCCGCGCTGCTGGCGGTGGCGCTGCTGCTGCTCACGGTCGCGCTGTCCGGGCCGACGGCGGAGCAGCGCATCCCGCGCAACCGGGCGACGGTGATGCTCACCATCGACGTGTCGCTGTCCATGAAGGCCCGGGACGTGGAGCCGAACCGGCTGGAGGCGGCCAAGGCGGCGGCCAAGGAGTTCGCCGACGAGCTCACCCCGGGCATCAACCTGGGCCTGGTGTCGTTCGCGGGCACCGCCACGGTGCTGGTGATGCCCACGACCGACCGGGCCAGCGTCAAGCAGGCCATCGACGGCATGAAGCTGGCCGAGGCCACCGCGACCGGGGACGGCATCAACGCCGCCATGTCGGCCATCGACTCCTTCGGGAAGATGGTCGGCGGTCCGGCGGGGGCTCCGCCGGCGCGGATCGTGCTGATGGCCGACGGCGGCCAGACCATCCCGCGCGACCTCGAGGCGCCGCGCGGCGCGTACACCAAGGCCGAGGAGGCCAAGCGCGCGGGCATCCCGATCTCGACGATCTCCTTCGGCACCCGCCACGGCAGCATCGAGATCGAGGGCGAGCAGGAGTGGGTCGAGGTCGACGACGAGGCGATGCGCGAGATCGCCGAGCTCTCCGGCGGCGAGTTCCACAAGGCCGCCAGCGCCGAGCAGCTCCGCGAGGTCTACGACACCCTCGGCGAGCAGATCGGCTACGAGATCAAGCGCACCGACGCCAGCAAGCCGTGGCTGGTGCTCGGCACGCTCAGCGCGATCGTCGCGGCCGCGATCTCGATGTTCTTCGGCAGACGGCTGCCCTGACCGCCGCCCGGAGGCCGTGCCGGGCGGCGGTCGCGGGTCAGCTCCCGTCGGTCTGGGTCTGGGCCTGGGCCTGGGCCTGGGCCTGGGCCTGGGCCCGCACCTGGTCCATGTCGAGGTCGCGGGCCTGCCGGATCAGGTCCTCGAAGGCGTGCTGCGGCGGGGCGCCGGCCTGCTGGAACACCAGCACGCCGTCCCGGATGATCGCCAGCGTCGGGATCGACTGCACCTGGAAGGCCCCGGCCAGCCGCGGCTGGGCCTCGGTGTCGACCTTGGCGAACACGATGTCCTCGTGGGTCTCCGAGCTGCTCTCGAAGACCGGCGCGAACTGGCGGCACGGGCCGCACCAGTCGGCCCAGAAGTCGATGACGACGAAGTTGTCTGCCACGACCTCGTCGAAGTTCTCGGCGGTCAGCTCGACGGTGGCCATGCGGCTCCTCCCTGCGACGGTGTTCGTGCCGGGAACACCGCGGTGGGCGCTCGGCATTCCCGGCGGGCGCGGGTGCCGCCGTCAGCCGGCGGGCTGGCGGCGCGGCACCATCAGGGCGTAGATCACCAGGATCGACATGGCGATGATCAACGTCGACAGGATCGGGAAGGTGGCGAGGAAGGCCACGTGCCCGATCGCGCACACGGCCGCCAACCCGACGCCGACGGCACGCGCCCAGGTCTGCCCGGACATCGCCGCCGCTCCCGCCGCGAGCTGGACGACGCCGAGCACGCCGAGGATCCAGCCCCAGGTGGTGAAGTTGAAGATCAGCAGCTCGTCGGCGCCGAGCAGGTAGTACTCCGGGCGGAAGAACGAGGTGAGGGCGCTGATCACGTTGAACGCGCCGAGCAGCACCAGCACCGAGCCGCCGAACGCCGCCCACCCCGACATCGACGTCGCGCGTTGCGGGGCCGACATGGCCCACGCCCCTTCCTCTTGGCGGCTCTCCCGCCGGGTACCGCGGTCCCCCTGCTCGGTGGTCCCGGTCCGGCCGGTGTCCGCGGCGGTCTGCTCGTGCCCGGGTGTGGATTCCGGTCGTGTCATGTTGTCCCCCTGGCTTCGGTTCGACCTGGTGCGACGGTCTCGCGGGGCGCGCGGGGAACGGAGGAGGCGAAGGTCCTGGTCAGTTCGCGCGCACGCCCAGGCGTTCGGCGAGCAGGGAGGCCAGGTGCACCGCCCGGGTGCCGGTGGCCTGGTGCAGCTGGGTGCGGCAGCTGAACCCGTCGGCGACGACCTCGGTGCCGGGCCCGGCGGCGCGCACCGCGGGCAGCAGGCCGTGCTCGGCGCAGGCCATCGACACCTCGTAGTGGCCGCGTTCGAACCCGAAGTTGCCCGCGAGCCCGCAGCACCCGGAGTCCAGCACGTCGGCCCGCACGCCGGAGGCCGCCAGCGCCGCGCGGTCGGCGTCGAACCCGAGGTCGCTGTACTGGTGGCAGTGCATCTGCACCAGCGCCGAGCGCTCGGCCTCCGGGGCCGGGTGCTCCGGCAGCGCCGGTTCGACCCACTCGGCGAAGGTCCGGGTGGCGGCGGCGAGCGCGGTGACCGCCGGATCGTCGGGGGCCAGTTCGAGCGCGTCGGTGCGCAGGAAGGCGGTGCAGCTCGGTTCGAGGCCGATCACCGGCAGGCCCCGGTCGAGGGTGCGGGCGGTGCGGGTCAGCGCCGTGCGGGCGGTGCCGAGCTGGCCGGTGGAGTACCACGTCAGCCCGCAGCAGACGGGGGAGCGGGGGAGGGTGACCGAGTGGCCGAGGGCTTCCAGGGCCGCGACCGCGTCGCGCCCGATGCCGGGGTCGAAGTGGTTGGTGAAGGTGTCCGGGAACAGCAGCACCGAGGGCGATCCGGTGGTGCGCCGCGGCGCCCGCCGGGACCACCACGCCTGTAGTGTCCGGGGCGCGGGCTGCGGGATCGCGCGCCGCGGGTCGATCCCGCCGAGGCGCTTGAGCAGTCCGGATGCCGGCCCGGAGAGCAGCCGTCCGGTCAGCCGCGGCGCCCGGGCGCCCAGGGCCAGCCACAGCGGCAGGAAACCCATCGAGTAGTGCGCGGCGGGCCGCACCCGGTGCCGGTAGTGCCGGTGCAGGAATTCGGCCTTGTAGGTGGCCATGTCGACGTCGACCGGGCAGTCGGTCTTGCATCCCTTGCAGGACAGGCACAGGTCGAGGGCGTCGCGCACCTCGGGGGACCGCCAGCCCTGGTCGACGACGTCCCCGGCGAGCATCTCGAACAGCAGGTGCGCCCTACCACGGGTGGAGTGCTCCTCGTCGCGCGTGGCGCGGTAGCTCGGGCACATCACCCCACCTGTGGTGTTCAGGCACTTGCCCATGCCGACGCAGCGGCGGGTGGCGGCGGCGAGGTCCCCGCCGTCGGCGTGCAGGGCCAGTTCGGTGCGCCCGTCCACGCGCGGCGGTGCGACCAGCAGCCGCAGGTCCGCGTCCAGCGGGCGGGGGCGGGCGATCTGGCCGGGGTTGAGCAGCCCGGCCGGGTCGAAGGCGTCCTTGAACCGCTCGAACGCGGCGATCACCTCGGGCGGGTACATCCGGGACAGCAGCTCCGAGCGGGCCTGCCCGTCACCGTGCTCGCCGGAGACCGAGCCGCCGTGCGAGACGACCAGGTCGGTGGCGGCTTCCAGGAACCGCCGGTAGTCGGCGGCGCCCGCCGCCGCGCTCAGGTCGAAGTCGATGCGCACGTGGATGCAGCCGTCGCCGTAGTGGCCGTAGGTGATGCCGCGGCGCCCGAACCGCTCCAGCAGCGCGTCGAACTCCCGCAGGTAGGCGCCGAGCCGCTCGGGCGGCACCGCCGCGTCCTCCCAGCCCGACCAGCGTTCGGAGCCGGCCATGCGCGTGGAGTAGCCCGAGCCCTCTTCGCGGATCTTCCAGAGCGCGCCGGTGCGGGCCGGGTCCACGTGCACCGCGCTCTCGGCCCGCCGGCCCATCGCCCCGACGACCTGCTCGGCGGCGCGCCGCGCGGCGGCGGCGTCCGGACCGCCGGTTTCGACGAGCAGCCAGCTCCGCCCGCCGGGCAGCAGCGCCAGCGCGGGGGAGCGCGGGTTGCGCCGCCGCACCACGTCGACGAGCTCGGCGCTGAGCCCCTCGATGGCCAGCACGTCCAGGCCCCGCAGCCGGGGCACCTCGTCGGCGGCGGCGTAGGTGTCGGGGAAGCCCAGCACCGCCACGGCCCGGGCCGGTGGCGCCTCGACCAGCCGCACGGTGGCGCCGAGCACCGTCGCGCACCCGCCCTCGGTGCCGACCAGCGCGCGGGCCAGGTGGAACCCGTTCTCGGGCAGCAGCTGGTCCAGGTTGTAGCCGGAGACCCGGCGGGTGAGGTCGGGGAACGAGGTACGGACCAGGTCGCCGACGTCGTCGCGCAGCGCCCGCAGCTCCCGGTGCAGCGCGCCGATCCGGTCCTGCCGCGCGCAGCGGGCGTCGAGCTCGTGGTCCGGGGTGGCGCCGACCTCCAACCGGGTGCCGTCGGCGAGCAGCACGTCCAGCGAGTGCACGTTGTCGACGGTCTTGCCCCAGGCGACCGAGTGGGTGCCGCAGGAGTTGTTGCCGATCATGCCGCCGAGGGTGCAGCGGCTGTGCGTGGACGGGTCGGGACCGAAGGTCAGGCCGTGCTCCCCGGCGGCGGCGCGCAGCGAGTCGAGCACCACCCCCGGCTGCACCCGCGCGGTCCGCCGGTCCGGGTCGATCTCCAGCACGCGGTCGAGGTGGCGGGCGAAGTCCAGCACCAGGCCGGTGCCGCAGGCGTTGCCCGCGATGCTGGTCCCGGCGCCGCGGCTGGTCACCGCGACGCCGTGGCGGGCCGCGATGTCCACCGCGGCGAGCACGTCGTCGGTGCTGCGCGGGAACACCACCCCGGTGGGCACCTGCCGGTAGTTCGAGGCGTCGGTGGCGTACAGGGCGCGGGTGCCGGGGTCGAACCGGGCCGGTCCGGACACCGCCGCGCGGAGTTCGGCGGCGAGGGCGGGGGCGGTGCTGCCGAGGGTCATCGAAACCACGCTCCGACCGGTGTGGGGCACGTCCTAGCGCAGTCTGCCGCCCGGCTCCCCTGTAGAGGAACAACGACACGGCGGGTCGATTCCTGTATGGAGGCGATGGGCGCGTCGATCAGCGGAGCGGATACTGTCGCGGCTGGCGAGAAGGGCTCGCCGACGATCCGGAAGGAGATCCACAGTGGCACGGTCCGTACTGGTGACCGGCGGCAACCGGGGCATCGGTCTGACGATCGCCAAGGCGTTCCAGGACGCCGGCGACAAGGTCGCGGTCACCCACCGCGGATCGGGAGCTCCGGAGGGGCTGCTCGGGGTGCGTTGCGACGTCACCGATCCCGAGCAGGTCGCCGCCGCCTTCGACGAGGTCGAGGCGGCGCACGGACGGGTCGAGGTGCTCGTCGCCAACGCGGGGATCACCGACGACGGGTTGCTGCTGCGGATGGGCGAGGAGCAGTTCGGCCGGGTGCTGGAGGCCAACCTCACCGGGTCGTACCGGGTCGCCAAGCGCGCGGCGAGCAGCATGCTGCGCCTGCGCCGCGGCCGGATGATCTTCATCTCCTCGGTGGTGGGACTGTCCGGGGGCGCCGGGCAGGTCAACTACGCGGCGAGCAAGGCCGGGCTGGTCGGCATGGCCCGTTCCATCGCCCGCGAGCTCGGGTCGCGCGCGATCACCGCGAACGTGGTGGCGCCCGGGTTCGTCACCACCGACATGACCGACGAGCTCTCCGAGGACCGCAAGCAGGAGATCCTCGGCCAGATCCCGCTGGCCCGGTTCGCCGCCACCGAGGAGGTCGCGGGCACCGTGCGGTGGCTGGCCTCCGACGAGGCCGCCTACATCACCGGCGCGGTCATCCCGGTCGACGGCGGTCTCGGGATGGGCCACTGAGCGGTCCGCATCGGACGGTCCGCGGGCCGCGACGGCCCGGAAACATCGCAACGCAGGTGCCGACGCGCCCTGCACACGCACAGCGGAGGAAGCACGTGAGCGGATTGCTCGAAGGCAAGCGGATCCTGGTCACCGGGGTGATCACCGACGCGTCGATCGCGTTCCACACCGCCAGGGTGGCCCAGGAACAGGGCGCCGAGGTGGTGCTGACCGGGTTCGGCCGAATGCGCCTCGTGGAGCGGATCGCCGAGCGGCTGCCCAAGCCCGCCCCCGTGCTCGAGCTCGACGTCACCAGCACCGAGCACCTGGACAGCCTGGCCGACCGGGTGCGCGAGCACGTCGACGGCCTCGACGGGGTGCTGCACTCCATCGCGTTCGCCCCGCAGTCCTGCTTGGGCGCCGACTTCCTGGCCGCGCCGTGGGAGGACGTCTCCTCGGCCCTGGAGGTCTCCGCCTACTCGCTGAAGTCGCTGGCCACCGCGACGCTGCCGCTGATGGACCGCGGCGGGTCCATCGTGGGCATGGACTTCGACGCCCGGGTCGCCTGGCCGGCCTACGACTGGATGGGCGTGTCCAAGGCCGCCCTGGAGGCGACGTCGCGCTACCTCGCCCGCGAACTCGGTCCGCGCGGGGTGCGGGTGAACCTGGTCTCGGCCGGTCCGGTGCGGACGATGGCCGCCAAGTCCATCCCCGGGTTCTCCGAGCTGGAGGAGAGCTGGGGCGACCGGGCGCCGCTGGGCTGGGACGTCAACGACCCGACCCCGGTGGCCCGTTCGGTGTGCGCGGTGCTGTCGGACTGGCTGCCCATGACCACCGGTTCGATGGTCATGGTCGACGGCGGCGTGCACGCGCTCGGCGTCTGAGGGTCGTCCCCTCGCGGACCGCCGCGCCCCACCGGGTCGCAAGCTCGGATCTCAGGTGGGGCGCGGCGGTCCGCTGTTCGTCGGGAGGGCGTCGGTACCCCGGGTGAGCGTCGGCTGGCCCGGCCGGTGGCCGGTGGGGCCCCGGATGCGCGGATCCGGTAGCGCAGCGTCATCATGGACGGGTGAGCTTTGACGCGCTGCTGTACTTGTCGTTCGGCGGGCCGGAAGGCCCGGAGGAAGTCCGCCCGTTCCTGGAGAACGTCACCAGAGGCCGCGGGGTCCCGCCGGAGCGGTTGGACGAGGTGGCCGAGCACTACCTGCACTTCGGCGGGGTGTCGCCGATCAACCGGTTGAACCGGGACATCATGGCCGAGCTGGAGCGGCAGCTCGCGGCGCAGGGGCGGGAACTGCCGCTCTACTTCGGCAACCGCAACTGGCACCCGATGGTCGAGGACACCGTCGGGCGGATGGCCGAGGACGGCGTGCGGCGGGCGCTGGTGTTCGCCACGTCGGCGTGGGGCGGTTACTCCGGGTGCAAGCAGTACCACGAGGACATCGCCCGGGCGCGCGCCGCGGTCGGGGAGGGCGCACCGGAACTGGTCAAGCTGCGCCAGTTCTTCGACCACCCGCTGTTCGTCGAGGCCAACGCCGACGCCATCCGGCGGGCGACCGAACAGCTCCCGGCGGAGCTGCGCGAGCAGGCGCGGCTGGTGTTCACCGCGCACTCGATCCCGGAGCGCGCCGACGAGCAGCCCGGTCCCGACGGCCGCCCGCACTGGTACTCCCGCCAGGTCGCCGAAGCGGCGCGGCTGGTCGCCGAGCAGCTCGGCGCGCAGGGCCACGACGTGGTGTGGCAGTCCCGGTCGGGACCGCCGGAGGTGCCGTGGCTGGAGCCCGACATCGTCGACCACATCGAGGCGCTGCACGCCAAGGGCGTCCCCGCGGTGGTGGTGAGCCCGATCGGCTTCGTCTCCGACCACCTCGAGGTCATCTGGGACCTCGACAACGAGGCGAAGGAGAAGGCCGAGGAGCTGGGCGTGGGCTTCGCCCGGGCGGCGACGGTCGGCACCGACCCGCGCTACCCGGAGCTGATCGCCGAGCTGGTCAGCGAGCACCTCGACGAGGCGGCGCCGCGCAAGCTGTCGCTGCTGCCCGCCGCCGGGTGCAGCCCCAACGGCGAACCCTGCGCCCCGGGCTGCTGCTGACCCCGGCGCACCACTCCCCGGAGGGGTGAAGGAGTCGGAGTGAGGGGCACCCTTGCCCAAGTAACTTGGACAAGGGTGCCCCTCACTCAGCTCCCGAACGGGTGAAAGCCGGTGGCCGGGGTGTCGGGTCAGTGGTTGTCGGCGTGCTGGGCGAGCTCGCGGACCATTTCCGCGACCGCGGCCCGGCGGGCGGTGCGCACCGAGTCGAACAGCGGGCGCAGCGCCTGGGTGCGGCCGCGCATCGCCGAGGCCGACAGCGCGCCGCCGGGGGCGTCCTCGGTGGCCACCCACAGGATCGCGGCGACCTCGGTGGCGCGCTGCAGCACCCGCAGCGCCCGCTGCGGGATCTCCGGCGGCCACGTCGCCGACGGCTGCGAAGCGACCGTCTCGGCGATCTCCTCCCGCACCCCGGGCCGGCGCTTGGCCACGCCGAGCTCGATCAGCGCGGTCGCCGCCTCCCGCATCGCCGAGGACATGCCGTGCTCGGCCTCGCCGATCGGCACGTGCTCGGCCGGGGGCAGCTCGCCGGTGTCGAACGCGGTCCAGCGGATGATCCCCTCGGCCGCGGTCCGCGGGACCAGACCGATCCGCGCTTCCGGCAGCACCGCGGCTTCGCCCGCGCGCATCGCCTGCTTCCCGAACTCCCCGCCGCCGCCGAGACCGCGGGCATCGCCCGGGACCGGGAGGACAAGTTCACCGCTGGCCGCACCGGCGCGGCGCAGCGCCGCCAGCAGCATCGCGGGACCGGCGGGGGCGTCCTCGGGACCGGGCAGGTCCAGCCGGGTGGCGAGCTCGTCGTCGGCGGCGCGCACCTCGTGCGACTCGGCCCACGGCTGGAGGGCATCGAGCACGTCGTCGGCGGCGACGGCGCCGTGCAGCCAGGCGGACGTCCAGACAACCATCGTTGCGCTTGCGCAGGGCACGTCGCCCAAGGGTAGAGATGCGGCACCGGCCGCGCCGCCGGGGGGAGGGGCGGTGCGATCTCCCCCGGCGGGTCGCGCCCGCGCCCGTCGGGCGGGCGCACTACCGTGGCGCCCCGTGCGCTCGATGGACTACGGCGAAGACGTGCTGGCGGGGCCGCGGCGGCGACGCGTGCCCGAGATCACCGCCGAGGAGGGGCTGGTCGTCGAGGACCCGGCCAGCGGCTTCTGCGGGGCGGTCGTGCGGATCGACAAGGACGCCGTCGTGCTGGAGGACCGCCACGGCGCGCAGCGGCTGTTCCCGCTGCGCCCCGCCGGGTTCCTGTTCGAGGGGCGGCCCGCGACGCTGGTGCGCCCGGCCGCTCCCGCGGCGTCGGCGGGGACCCGGCGGTCGGCCTCCGGTTCGGTGCGGGTGGCCGACGTGCGGGCGCGCACCGCGCGGGGCAGCCGGATCTGGGTGGAAGGCGTGCACGACGCCGAGCTGGTGGAGCGCGTCTGGGGGCACGACCTGCGGGTCGAGGGCGTCGTGGTCGAACCGCTGCACGGCATCGACGACCTGGCGGGGGCGCTCGCGGAGTTCGGCCCGGAGCCCGGCAGGCGGGTCGGGGTGCTGGTCGACCACCTCGTCACCGGCAGCAAGGAGGCCCGGCTGGTGGAGGCGGTGGACGACGAGCACGTGCTGATCACCGGCCACCCGTTCGTGGACATCTGGGAGGCGGTCCGGCCGGAGGCGGTGGGCATCCGGGAATGGCCGCGGGTGCCGCGCGGGACGGAGTGGAAGCGCGGTGTCTGCGCGGAGCTCGGCTGGGGCGAACCGGCCGACGGCTGGCGCCGCGTGCTGTCCGGCGTGTCGAGCTTCCGGGAGTTGCGGACCCCGCTGCTCACGGCGGTGGAGCAGCTGATCGACTTCGTCACCGTCGACGTCACGCGTTGATCACACCCGGGCGGAGCTGCCCTCGTCCGGGGGTGGCCTCTGCCACGATGAAGGCATGACTCCCGCTGTGCTGTGGTTGATCGCCGGGGTGGTGCTGGTGGCCGCCGAGGCGCTCTCCGGCGACTTCGTGCTGGTGATGCTCGGCGTCGCGGCCCTGGCGGCGGCGGGGGTCGATGTGCTGGGGGCCCCGCTGTGGCTCGACGCCGTGGTCTTCGCGGTCGTGTCGCTGGGGCTGATCGCGGTCGTCCGGCCGGCCATCAAGCGCCGGATGAACAACCCGCGCGAGCTCCGCACCAACGTCAGCGCGCTGGTGGGCAAGGAGGCCTTCGTGGAGTCCGAAGTGGACGCCAGGGGCGGCCGGATCCGGCTCGACGGCGAGGTGTGGTCCGCGCGGGCGCAAGGCGACGACGTGTTCGAGGTCGGCGAGCGGGTGACGGTGATCGAGATCGCCGGCGCGACCGCGGTCGTCGGCGCGGGGATCTGAGGAGGAAGACCTTGACCGAAATCATCGTGCTGGCGGTCGTGGTGCTGCTGGTGATCATCGTGGCGGTCAAGGCCGTCATGGTGGTGCCCCAGGCGCAGTCCGCGGTCGTCGAGCGGCTCGGGCGGTTCCGTGCGGTGGCCGACCCGGGGCTGAACTTCCTGGTCCCCTTCCTCGACCGGGTGCGGGCCCGCATCGACCTGCGCGAGCAGGTGGTCTCGTTCCCGCCGCAGCCGGTGATCACCCAGGACAACCTCACCGTCTCCATCGACACGGTGGTCTACTTCCAGGTGACCGATTCGCGCTCGGCGGTCTACGAGATCTCCGACTACATCATCGGCGTGGAGCAGTTGACCACCACGACGCTGCGCAACGTGGTCGGCGGGATGAGCCTGGAGGAGACGCTGACCTCGCGCGACGCGATCAACAGCCAGCTCAGGGGCGTGCTGGACCAGGAGACCGGGCGCTGGGGCATCCGGGTGGCGCGGGTGGAGCTCAAGGCGATCGACCCGCCGCCGTCCATCCAGGACTCGATGGAGAAGCAGATGCGCGCCGACCGGGAGAAGCGCGCGATGATCCTCAACGCCGAGGGCCAGCGGGAAGCGGCGATCAAGACCGCGGAAGGCGAGAAGCAGGCCGCGATCCTGGCGGCCGAGGGTGAGAAGCAGGCCGCGATCCTCTCGGCGGAGGCCGAGCGGCAGTCCAGCATCCTGCGCGCGCAGGGCGAGCGGGCCAGCCGCTACCTCCAGGCCCAGGGCCAGGCCAAGGCCATCGAGAAGGTCTTCGCCGCGGTCAAGCGGGGCAAGCCGACGCCGGAGCTGCTGGCCTACCAGTACTTGCAGACGCTGCCGCAGATGGCGCAGGGCGACGCGAACAAGGTCTGGATGGTGCCCAGCGACTTCGGCAAGTCGCTGGAGGGCTTCGCCCGGATGCTCGGTGCGCCCGGTGAGGACGGCGTGTTCCGCTACGAGCCGCCGCAGGAGGAGGCGCCGCAGGAGGCGCCCGAGGACGAGGACGAGTCGATCCGCGCGTGGTTCGACACCTCGTCCACGCCGGAGGTCGCCGAGGCGGTGCGGGCGGCGGAAGCCGTGGCCCGCAAGGAGGTCCCGGCACCGGGGATGCTCGGCGAGCCGGGTGCCCTCGGGCAGGCCCCGGCCTCCGCGCCGCCGGCCCGCCCGGACCAGGCCTGAGCACCGATCTCCCGCGCGGCGGTGGGCACCTCGGAGGGGTGCCCACCGCCGCGTCGTGTCAGCTCCCGGCGTAGGTGCCGAAGCTGAAGGTGTTGCCCTCGGGGTCGCGCACCGAGAAGTCGCGCGAGCCGTGGTCCTGGTCGTAGGGGCGCATCAGGACCTCGGCGCCGGCCACCACCGCCCGCTCGAACAGCGCGTCGGGGGAGTCGGTGACCAGGTACACCGCGGCCGACCCGCGCGGCTTGCCGAACGGGCTGGCCGGGTCGGTGGTCCCCAGCATGACGCCACCGCCCAGCGGCCAGCGCAGCTCGGCGTGCACGATGCCGCCGCTGTCATCGGGCACGACCAGCGCTTCGGTGAACCCGAAGGCTTCCACGAGGAACCGGAGACCTCCTGGCTTGTCGTCGTAGGGGATCAGCGGCCAGATGGGTGCTCGTCGCGCTTCGCTCTCCATGGCGCCAGCATGACCTCGTCGACGTCGGCTCGCCGCGGATTCCGGCGCACCGAATACATTTGTAATGTTGATGACTTCAGTGTCGACCGAAATTAATCTCCAATCACGGAACACCCCGCGAAGCCCAGGAACAAGAAGTCAGCCCTCGTCCTCGGGATCGAGGTAGGAGCCGCCGGAGATGCCCAAGCCGCGCAGGGTTCCCACCAGGTGTTCGCGCAGGCGCTGCTTGGCGAGTTCGGGATCGGCGTCGCGGAGGGCTTCGGCGAGGCCGCCGTGCTGGTGGGTGATGCGCGGCCGCGCGGTGTGGGTGCGCGCGGTGGCGGTGATCCGCATCTGCTTGTCCCGCAGCGCGGTGTAGAGGTCGGTCACCACCGGGTTGCCCGCGGCGGCGACGAGGTGGGCGTGGAAGCCGCGGTCGGCCTCGTGCAGCGCGGCGTCGGTGAGCTCGCCCGCGTCGCAGGCCGGGTGTTCGAGCAGTTCGCGCCCGACGGTGCGCATCGCCTCGGGGCCCTCGGTGGCCAGCTTGTCGATGGCGAAGCTCTCCATCGCCAGCCGGGCCTCCAGGACCGCGCGGGCCTCCAGCGGTGTGACCGGCAGGACGAGGGCGCCGCGTTTCGGGTAGAGGCGCAGGAAGCCCTCGGCCTGCAGGCGGAGGAACGCCTCGCGGACCGGGGTGCGCGACATCTCCAGCGCCGTGGCGATCTCGCCTTCGGACAGCAGGTGGCCGTCGGGGAAGCCGCCGTCCAGCAGTCCTGCCTTGACGTGCTGGTAGGCGCGGTCGGCGGCCGGTGGTCCGGCCTCGGCGGCTGTGGCGGGAGACACGGGGTGGTGCGGTGTTGCGCTCGACACGCGGTCATCGTACTTGCACGCCGCTTGTATCTAAGCTGTATGCGAGTTTCTCGTGGGGAGGTCCTGCCACCGTGACCCGAACGGTTCCGAGCGCACCACCGCGCAGCACCAGAGGAGGCCGCACCGCCTGGCTGGTGTGGGGCGTCGGTGCCGCGTGCTACTTCGCGGCGATGTTCCACCGCGCCAGCCTGGGCGTCGCCGCGCCCGCCGCGCTGGAGCGCTTTTCCGCGGGTCCGGCGGTGCTCGCCGTGTTCTCCGCGCTGCAGATGGGCGTCTACCTGGCGCTGCAGGTGCCCGCCGGAGTGCTGGCCGACCGGCTCGGCCCGCGCAAGGTGATCAGCGGCGGGATGCTGGCGCTGGCGCTCGGCTCGGCGGTGTTCGGGATCAGCGGCTCGGTCCTCGGCGGGGTCGCGGGCCGGATGCTCATCGGGTTCGGCGACGCCTTCATGTTCACCAACGTGCTGCGGCTGGCCGCGCACTGGTTCCCGCCCGCCCGCTACGGCCAGGTCGCCGCGATCACCGGGCTGATCGGCGGGCTCGGGCAGGTGCTGTCGACGGTGCCGCTGGCCGCGGCGCTGCACGGATTCGGCTGGGTGCCGACGTTCGTCGGCGCGGCCGGGTTGACGCTGGCCCTGGCGGCGGTGGCGGCCGGGGTGATCCGCGAGCGGACCGACGAGCGGCCCGCCACCGCGCCGCCTCGGGAGCGGATCGGGGCGTCGCTGCGGGCGGTGGTCGCCCAGCGGGGCACCCGGCACGCGTTCTGGGTGCACTTCGTGCTGATGGCGCAGTTCGTGGCGTTGACGACGCTGTGGGGCCAGCCGTGGTTGACCGAGGCGCAGGGACGCAGCCGCACGGAGGCGGGTTCGCTGCTGCTGCTGGCGGTGGTCGCGTTCATCGTCGGTTCCCTGGTGGCCGGTCAGTTCGCGGCGGGCCGGCCGCTGCGTCGGGACCGCTACGCCCTGGCGATGTCGGTCGCCGTGGTGGTGGCGTGGGTGGTGCTGGCCGGGTGGCCGGGGGCGCTGCCGACTCCGCTGCTGGTGGTCGCGCTGGCGGTGATCGGGGTCGCCGGGGGTGCGGCGATGCTCGCCTTCGACGGGGCCCGGCTGGCCAATGCCGAGCACCGCTCCGGCACGGCGTCCGGCGTGGTCAACATGGGCGGGTTCACCGCCGCGGTGCTGATCCAGCTCCTCGTCGGCGGTGTCCTGCAGGCGACGTCCTCGTTGCCGGGGCCGACCGCCTACCGGTGGGCGTTCCTGCCGGTGGTGCTGCTGCTCCTGCTGGGAACGGTGGCGCAGGGCCTGTCGCGGGTCCGCGCCGCGCCGGAACGGGGATAGGGTCGGCCTCCTGTGGTGGCCGGGTCGGCCGACGGGGGCCGGCGGCAGTGATGGAGGTTTCGTGTCCGCAGCGCTGGAACTGGACAACGTGGTCGGCGGCGAGCGGGTGGGCACCCTGGCCGGGGAGCGCCTGCCGCTGGTGGATCCGAGCACCGGTGAGGAGTACGGGAGTTCCCCGCTGACCCGGTGGATGGACGTCGACGCGGCGATGGACGCGGCGGCGCGGGCCTTCGAGGGGTGGTCGCGGAGCACCCCGGGGCAGCGGCAGCGGGCGCTGCTGGCGCTGGCCGACGCGGTGGTGGAGCGCGCCGACGAGCTGGTGCTGGCGGAATGCCGCAACACGGGCAAGCCGTGGTCGGTGGTGCGGGACGCGGAGCTGCCCGCGGCGGTGGACCTGCTGCGGTTCTACGCGGGCGCGGCGCGGGTGCTGGAGGACGGTGCGGCGGGGGAGTACCTGCCGGGGCACACCTCGTTCGCGCGGCGGGAGCCGATCGGGGTGTGCGCGCAGACCGCGACGTGGACGCATCCGCTGCTGCTGGCCGTCGCCGAGCTCGCCCCCGCGCTGGCCGCGGGCAACTCGGTGGTGCTCAAGCCCGCCGAGACGACGCCGGTGACCGCGGTGCTGCTGGGGGAGATCGCGGCCGCGGTGCTGCCCGCCGGGGTGGTCAACGTGGTGTGCGGTGACCGGGACAGCGGTCGGGCGATGGTGGCGCACGGGGTGCCCGGGATGTTCACCATCACCGGCTCGGTGCGTTCCGGGATGGAGGTGGCCGGTTCGGCGGCGGCCGACCTCAAGCGGGCGCACCTGCAGTTGGGCGGCAAGGCGCCGGCGGTGGTCTTCGCGGATGCGGACCTGGCGCGGGCGGCCGAGGGGATCGCGGCCTCGGCGTTCGGCGACGCGGGGCAGAGCTGCACGGCGGCCAGCCGGGTGCTGGTGGCCGAGGAGGTGCACGACGAGCTGCTGGCGGCGCTGGTGGAGCGGGCGGGGGCGATGCGGCCGGGGCCGCCGCAGGATCCCGACGCGGCGTTCGGCCCGCTCAACAGCGCGGGGCAGCTCGACGTGGTGCAGGCCCACTTGGAGCGGTTGCCCGGCCACGCCCGGATCGTGGCGGGTGGTCGGCGCAAGGGGGAGCGGGGCTTCTTCCACGAGGCGACGGTGGTCGCGGGGGTGCACCAGGACGACGAGCTGGTGCAGAACGAGGTGCTGGGCCCGGTGCTGACGGTGCAGCGGTTCGCCGACGACCAGGAGGCGGTGGCGCTGGCCAACGAGGTGCGCTACGGGCTGGTCGCGAGCGCGTGGACGCGGGATCACGGCCGGGCGATGCGGATGTCGCGGGCGTTGCAGGCGGGCACGGTGTGGATCAACGCGCATCGCGGGCTGGTGGCGGAGATGCCGCACAGCGGTTTCAAGCATTCGGCGTCGGCGCGGGATTTCGGGCGAGCCGGCCTGGAGGAGTACACCCGGGTCAAGCACGTCATGTCCTGCTGGCAGGAGTGATCGGCGGTCCGCCGCTCGCCGGCGGCGCTCCTGATCCGGGCGCGGTTTCGCGGCCGTCCGCGCGAGGGCACCGCGGGGACGGCCGGAGATCGTGGTCAGCGGGGGACGCGGCTCCAGGGGTGGGCCTGCTCGTAGGCGCGGGCGGCCCGCAGGACGAGGGCGTCGGCGTGGCGGGGGCCGACGATCTGCAGTCCGATGGGGAGTCCGCCGCCGGTGCGTCCGCAGGGGATGCTGGCGGCGGGCTGCTGGGTCATGTTGAACGGGTAGGTGAACGGGGTCCAGCTCGTCCAGCGCGGCCGGTTCCAGCCGGGCGGTACTTCGTGCCCGGCTTCGAAGGGCGGGATCGGCACGGTCGGGGTCAGCAGCAGGTCGTAGTTCTGGTGGAAGGCGCCCATGCGCTGGCCGAGCAGCATCCGGGTGTTGGTGGCCTCGAGGTAGTCCTGGGCGGAGTAGGTGAGGCCCTGCTCGGTGATCTCCCGGAGTCCGGGGTCGAGCTGCGTGCGCTGGTCGGCGGTGAGGTGCTGGACGGATTTGGCCGCGCCGGAGAACCACAGGACGTGGAAGTCCTCGGCGGGGTCGGCGAATCCGGGGTCGGCGCGTTCGACGGTGGCGCCGAGCGCGGTGAAGTGCTCGGCGGCGGTGGTGACGGCGCGGGTGATCTCGGGGTCGACCTCGACCCCGTCGAAGCCGAGGTCGAGGCTCAGCGCGATGCGCAGGCCGCGCACGCCGTCGTCGAGGCCGTCGAGGTAGGAGGCGTGCGGTGGTTCGAGGGCGGACCAGTCGCGGGCGTCGGGTTCGGCGAGGACGTCGAGCATGAGCGCGGTCTCGGTGACGGTGGTGGTCATCGGTCCGGCGTGGGCGAGGGTGCCGAACGGGCTGGCGGGGTAGTGCGGGATGCGCCCGTAGGTGGGTTTGAGGGTGCAGATCCCGCAGAACGACGCGGGGATGCGCACCGAGCCGCCGCCGTCGGTGCCGATCGCCAGCGGCGCCATGCCGAGCGCGACGGCCGCGGCGGCGCCGCCGCTGGAGCCCCCGGCGGTGCGGGTGGTGTCCCACGGGTTGCGGGTGGTGCCGTGCAACGGGGAATCGGTGACGCCCTTCCAGGCGAGTTCCGGGGTGGTGGTCTTGCCGACGAAGACGGCGCCGTGCTCGCGGAGCCGGGCGGTGGTGGGCGCGTCGGGCGTGGCGGTGGGGGTGGTGGTGCGGGAGCCGCGCAGGGTCGGCCAGTGCTCGGTGAGGAAGATGTCCTTGATGGAGGTGGGGACGCCGTCGAGCTTGCCCCGGGGTTGGCCGCGCTGCCAGCGCTGTTCGGAGGCGCGGGCCTGCTCGCGGGCGTGGTCGGGGTCGACGAGGCAGTAGGCGTTGACGGCGCCGTCGGCTTCGGCGATGCGGTCGAGCACGGCGTCGGTGGCTTCGACGGGGGAGAGCTCCCCGGTGCGGTAGGCGGCGAGCAGTTCGGTGGCGGTGAGGTCGGCCGCGGTGCGGGTGGTGGTGTCCTGGGTGTGGGTCATTCAGTGCTCCGATCCGCTGACGTATCCCCGTTGCTTGTCGACCACGTTGCGCAGCTTCGCCCCGTCGGCGTAGTCGCGCAGGTTGGCCAGGAACAGCTCGACGAGTTCGTCGGTCCAGCCGACGGTGTCGCCGGACATGTGGGGGGAGATGAGCACGTCGGGCATCTCCCACAGGGGTGAGTCGGGGGGCAGCGGTTCGGTGTCGAACACGTCGAGCGCGGCGCCGGCCAGGCGGTGTTCCCGCAGCGCGGTGATCAGGTCGTCGGTGACGACGAGTTCGCCGCGACCGACGTTGATCAGGCGGGCGGTGGGCCGGCACCGGGCGAGGACGGTGCTGTCGACGAGGCCGGTGGTCTGCTCGGTCAGCGGCGCGGCCAGGACCAGGTAGTCGATCTGGTCGAGGTGGTCGGCGAGGTCGTCGGAGCGGTGGACGTCGCCGAAGTCGGGGTCGCCGGTGCGGGCGCGGCGGCCCGCGCCGGTGACGGTCATGCCCGCGGCGGTGAGCTGGCGGGCGATGGCGCGGCCGATGGGGCCGGTGCCGACGACCAGCGCGGATTTCCCGGCGATGCGTTCGGTTTCGCGGTGCCGCCACTGCTTGCGGTCCTGGAGGCGGACGCTGGTGTGCAGGTCCTTGGCGAAGGACAGCACGGTGCCCAGGACGTATTCGGCCATCGGCTGGTCGAAGACGCCGCGGGAGTTGGTCAGCACGGTGTCGGAGTCCACGAGGGCGGGGAACAGCAGGTGGTTGACCCCGGCGCTGGCGGCGTGGACCCAGCGGGGGCCGCCGGTGGCGGGCCAGGCGCGGGCGACGGCGTCGGACCGGAAGTCCCACACGAACAGCACGTCGGTGCCGGGCAGGGCGTCGGGGAGCTGGTCGTCGGTGACCTCCCGGACGTCGGCGACCGCCGCGATCCGGTCCAGGGACGGGGGCGGGGTGCCTGCGTGCAGGACGGCGACGGTGGGCGCGGGGTGGGTCATGGGCGGCCTTCGCGGACGGAGGTGTGCGGTCCCCGCCGAGCGTGCCGGGAGGAGCGGCCGAGCCGGGGCATTGACACGCTAGGAACGCTTCGTACGATTGTCAACAATCCGCGTGGGTGCTCGTCCGGCGGCGAGGAGCACGGACCCGGAGTCATCACCCCTCCCCGTGAACGGAAGCGATGTCGATGCCCAGGTACCTGACGATCACCCTGGAAAAGCGCGGGGTGTCCTGCGTGGCCGAGCTGCTGGACAAGGACGCGCCGCGCACCTGCGAGGCCGTGTGGCAGGCGCTGCCCCAGGTCGGGCCGGCGCACCACGCGAAGTACGCGCGCAACGAGGTCTACACGATGGTGCCGCGGTTCGCCGCGGAGGAGCCGGGGCGGGAGAACCCGACGGTGACCCCGATCCCGGGCGACGTCGTCTACTTCTCCTTCGACGGCGGGATGCTCGACCGCGGGTTCAAGGAGGAGAAGGACATCCACGAGCTGCCCGGCGTGATCGATCTGGCGATCTTCTACGGCCGGAACAACCTGCTGCTCAACGGTGACGTGGGCTGGGTTCCGGGCAACGTCTTCGCGACGATCGTGGAGGGGCTGGACCGGATGGCCGAGGCGTGCCACGACGTGTGGCGGTCCGGCAGCGTCGGCGAGACCCTCCGCTACGCGCGCCACACCGGGTGACGGGGGCGCGCGATGCCGCCTGAACCGCTGGAGGCGGTGGCGGGTCCGCAGCCGCAGCGCGGGATCGGGGTGATCGCCCCGTTCGACCTGGCGCTGGACCGGGAGCTGTGGCGGTGGGCGCCCGCCGAGGTGTCGCTGTACCTGACCCGCACCCCGTTCGTGCCGGTGCCGGTGACGGTGGAGATGGCGTCGTTGATCAGCGACGAGGCCGCCGTGCACAGCGCCACCCGGGATCTGCTGGTGCCGGAGCCGGAGGTGGTGGCTTACGCCTGCACCTCGGGCAGCTTCGTCGGTGGCGCGGTGGGCGAGCGGGCGCTGGTCGAGGTGATGCGCGACGCGGGCGCCCCGGCGGCGGTGACGGCCTCGGGGGCGCTGGTGGAGGCGTTGCGGTCGCTGGGCGTCAGCCGGGTGTCGGTGGCCTCGCCGTACGTCGAGGCGGTGTCGGAGCGGCTGGGCGGGTTCCTGGCCGACTACGGCGTCGAGGTGGTGGCCAACGTGGGTCTGGGTCTGCTGGGCCAGATCTGGAAGGTCGCCTACCGCGACGTGGTGGACATCGTGCGCTCGGCGGACCGCCCGGAATCGGAGGCGATGTTCATCAGCTGCACCAACCTGCCGACCTACGACATCATCGGCCCGCTGGAGCAGGAGCTGGGCAAACCGGTGCTCACGGCGAACCAGGTCACGGTGTGGGCGGCGCTGCGCGCGATGGGGTTGCGCGCGGTGGCCCCGGAGCAGCGGCTGCTGCAGGTGGTCGATGCGCCCGCCGCGTGACGAACAGGTCACGAACCCCTTTTCGCCGACGGGACGTGCGGTAACATTGTCGACAATCGACCGAGTTGATCGGTGGTCGTCGACGCCGTTGTCCGCCGTCCCGTCGGTTCCGCCGGCTGCCCGCCGGTGGTCCTGACGCACCCGACGACGAAGGAGGGAGCTCCCCGGTGCCGTTCACCGCAGGAATCCTCTACCCCGGCTACAGCGCCGAAGACGACTACCCGACCTTGGCGGGGTTGCTGGGCGAAGGCTGCCGGCTGCCCCTGGTCCACACCGAGATGCGCGAGGACGCGCACCGCGTGGACGCCCTGCTGGACGTGGGCTCCCGGGAGGTGCTCGCCGACGGGGCCCGGCGGCTCCTCGACCACGGGGTGTCGTCGGTGCTGTGGGGCTGCACCAGCGGCAGCTTCGTGTTCGGCCCGGAGGGCGCCCGCGAGCAGGTCGAGAAGTTGCGGGCGGTCACCGGGCTGCCCACCTCCAGCACCTCGTTCGCGTTCGTCCGCGCCGCGCAGGCGCTGGGCGTGCGGCGGGTCGCGGTGGCCGCGACCTACCCGGCGGACGTGGCGGAGCGGTTCGCGGACTTCCTGGAGGCCGCCGAGCTGGAGGTGGTGCGGATGTCCAGCCGTGGCATCATCACCGCCGCCGAGGTCGGCACCCTGGGACGCGAGGAGGTCCTGGAGTTCGCGGCGGCCAACGACGACGCCCGCGCCGAGGCCCTGCTGCTGCCGGACACCGCGCTGCACACCGCGGCGTGGCTGGACGACCTCGAGGAGCGGGTCGGCAAGACCGTGCTCACCGCCAACCAGGTCACCGCGTGGGAAGCGCTGCGCCTGGCCGGTGATCGCGGTACGCACAACGGATTGGGAACGCTGTTCCGGGTGCCCGCCTGAGGGCGGCCCGGGCGGCCGGGGACGCGGAGGTCCCCGAACTGAGGAGATGGTGTTCTGGTGCTCGGGATCGAGGAGCATAACCAGCCAGGCGAATTAGAACCGGTGCAGCGCAAGTCGACCGCGGCGATCGTGGCCGACCAGCTCCGGGCGGCGATCATGTACGGGTCGCTGGCGCCCGGCAGCCAGCTCGGCGAGGCGGAGCTCGCGGCGCGGCTGGGGGTGAGCCGGGGTCCGCTGCGGGAGGCGATGCAGCGGCTGGTGGCCGAAGGGCTGCTGCGCAGCGAGCCGCACCGCGGGCTGTTCGTGATGACCTTGGACACCGAGGACGTCGACGACATCTACCTGGCCCGCCTCGCGGTGGAGCGGGCGGCGTGCGTGCAGATCGTCCGCCACCACCGGGTCGAGGCGGTCGCGGAGCTGACCGCGGCGCAGAGCCGGATGGTGGCCGCGGCGGGCAAGGGCGACCCGATCGAGCTGGCCGACGCCGATCAGGAGTTCCACGAGACCCTGGTGCGGGTTTCGGGCAGCCCGCGGCTGCAGCGGATGGCCCAGACGCTGCTGGTGGAGAAGCGGATGTGCCTGACCGCGCTGCAGGACAAGTACCACGCCGACGTGCAGGCGCTGGTCGACGAGCACAAGGGCCTGGTCGATGCGATCGAGGCCGCCGACGAGGAGTTGCTGCTGGCGCGGTTGGAGGGGCACATGACCGACGCCCAGCACCGGCTCGGCGGTTCGATGACCGGCTGAGCCGGGACCGACGGCGGCGGGCGGCCCCCGGGGATCCGGGGAGCCGCCCGCCGCGTGCTCGGTGGCGCGTCACAGGCCGCCGATGGCGACGTACTTGGTCTCCAGGAACTCGTCGATGCCGACCTTGCCGCCTTCGCGGCCCAGCCCGGAGTGCTTGGTGCCGCCGAACGGCGCCGCCGGGTTGGACACCACGCCCTGGTTGAGCCCGACCATGCCGGCGTCGAGCCGTTCCGACACCCGCAGGGCCCGCTGGAGGTCGCGGGTGTAGAGGTAGCTGACCAGGCCGTACTCGGTGGCGTTGGCGACGTCGACCACCGAGTCCTCGTCGGTGAACGGGGTGATCGGGGCGACGGGGCCGAAGATCTCCTCGGTGGTCAGCCGCGAGTCCACCGGCACGTCGGTGAGCACGGTCGGGGTGTAGAAGTAGCCGTCGCCGTCGGGGCGGGAGCCGCCGGTGACGACTTCGGCGCCCCGGTCGACGGCGTCGGCCACGAGTTCGGTGACCTTGCCGAGCTGGTCGGCGTCGATCAGCGGACCGACCTCGATGCGGTCGGTGACGCCGCGGCCGATGCGCAGCGCGGACATCCGCTCGGCGAGGCGTTCGGCGAACGCGCCGACGACGTCGGCGTGCACGTAGAACCGGTTGGCGGCGGTGCAGGCTTCCCCGATGTTGCGCATCTTGGCCAGCATCGCGCCGTCGACCGCGGCGTCGAGGTCGGCGTCGTCGAAGACGATGAACGGCGCGTTGCCGCCGAGCTCCATCGACACCTTGAGCACCTGCTCGGCGGACTGCTCGATGAGCTTGCGGCCGACCGAGGTGGAACCGGTGAACGACAGCTTGCGGGCCCGCCCGTCGCGGATCATCGGCTCCATCAGCTTGCCCGCCGAGCGGGAGGTCACCACGTTGAGCACGCCGTCGGGCAGCCCGGCCTCCATCAGGATCTCGGCCAGCGCGAGCATCGACAGCGGCGTCTGGTGGGCGGGTTTGATCACCGAGGTGCAGCCCGCGGCGATGGCCGGACCGATCTTGCGGGTGCCCATCGCCATCGGGAAGTTCCACGGCGTGATCAGCAACGCGGGGCCGACGGGCTGGCGCATCACCAGGAAGCGGCCGGTGCCGTTGGGGGAGGTGGCGTAGTCGCCGCCGATGCGCACGGCCTCCTCGGAGAACCAGCGGAAGAACTCCGCGGCGTAGGTGATCTCGGCGCGCGACTCGGTCAGCGGCTTGCCCATCTCCAGGGTCATCAGCAGCGACAGGTCCTCGTGGCGGCGCATGATGATCTCGTAGGCGCGGCGCAGGATCTCCCCGCGTTCGCGCGGCGGGTGCTGGGCCCAGTCGTGCTGCGCCTCGGCGGCGGCGGCCAGCGCGGCCAGCCCGTCGTCGGGGCTGGCGTCGGCGACCTCGCACAGCGCCCGGCCGGTGGAGGGGTCCTCGACCTCGTAGGTGGCGTCCTGGCTCGCGGCCCGCCACTTGCCGCCGATGAGCAGCTGCTTCGGGGCGTCGTCGACGACCGCGGCTTCGCGCGGGTGCTGTTCGGTCGTGGGAGTGCTCATGGTGGACCCTTCTGCTCGTGGGCGGTGGACACCAGCGCTGGCTGATGGTTGCATGTCAGGCAAGATTGTCAACAATCCTACGGTCTTCGACAGCTTGGAGTCGATCATGGCTGAGCTCTCGCCGGTGCTGAAGCAGGCGACGCCGGTGCTGGCCGCCCGCGGAGAGGGCGTGCACCTCTTCGACGAGCAGGACCGCCGCTACCTGGACTTCACCGCCGGGATCGGGGTGACCAGCACCGGCCACTGCCACCCGCGCGTGGTGGAAGCCGCCCAGCGGCAGGTGGGTACCCTGATCCACGGCCAGTACACGACGGTCATGCACCGCCCGCTGCTCGAACTCACCGATCGGTTGGGGGAGGTGCTGCCGAGCGGGCTGGACCGGGTCTTCTACTCCAACTCCGGCAGCGAGGCCGTCGAGGCCGCCGTGCGGCTGGCCCGCCAGGCCACCGGCAGGCAGAACGTGATCGCCTTCCAAGGCGGCTTCCACGGCCGCACCATGGGCGCGGGCGCGCTGACCAGCTCCGGGACGAAGGTGCGCGCGGGCATCGGCCCGATGATGCCGGGCGTGGTGTTCACCCCGTTCCCCGAGGCCTACCGGCACGGGTGGAGCGAGGCGGAGGCGGTGCGCTTCGCCCTGGCCGAGTTCGACCGGCTGCTGGTGACCGTGAGCGCGCCGGTGGACACCGCGGCGGTCATCGTCGAACCGGTGCTCGGCGAGGGCGGCTACATCCCGGCGCCGCCGGAGTTCCTGACCGGGCTGCGGGAGCGCGCCGACCGCCACGGCATCCTGCTGATCGCCGACGAGGTGCAGACCGGGGTCGGGCGCACCGGGACGTTCTGGGGCCACGAGCGCGCCGGCATCACTCCGGACATCCTCATCACCGCGAAGGGCCTGGCCAGCGGGTTCCCGCTGTCGGCGATCGCGGCGCCGGAGGAGCTGATGGGGCGGGCGTGGCCCGGTTCGCAGGGCGGCACCTACGGCGGCAACGCGGTGGCCGCCGCCGCGGCGCTGGCCACCCTGGACGTGGTGCGCGACGAAGGGCTCGTGGACAACGCCGCCGAGCAGGGCTCCCGGCTGCGCGAAGGGCTGCGCAAGGTCGCCGCCGAGCACCCGGTGATCGGGGACGTGCGCGGGCTGGGCGTGATGGTGGGCAACGAGTTCACCACGCCCGAGGGCACCCCGGACACCGAGACCGCCGGGCGGGCGCACCGGGCCGCCGCCGAGCGCGGCCTGCTGCTGCTGACCTGCGGTCCGCACGGCAACGTGGTGCGCATGATCCCGCCGCTGATCGTCACCGCCGAGCAGGTCGACGAGGCCGTGGGCCTGTGGGCCGACGCGGTCGCCGAGGTCGCCCCGCGCTGAGCACCGCACCCGCGGTGAGCGATCGCACTGCGTGGCCCCGCACGGCCGCTGACCAGCCTGGACGGGTGAGAGCTGATCACCGTTCGGTAGCGGTGCGTGCTTCGCTCCGGGCCTTCTGGGATGCTGCACGCCAGAGTTCGGCGCACCGGTCGTGGTGCGCCGGGGAACACGACTGGCGCAGGTGTAGAGGTCATGAGCGATTGGTCGGCGCAGCCGCCGCCGAGGTCCGGGCGGCCGCAGGGCGGCGGCAAGTACGACTACTACGGGGGCGGCCCGGCGCAGGACCGCCGACCGCCGCCGCCCCCGACGCGCCGCGACCCCCCGCCCCCGCCACGCGGGGGACCGCCGCCGCGCGGCGGGGGCGGGGGGCGCCGCAAACCCAAGCGGTGGGGGCGGCGCATCGGCGTCACCCTGCTCGTGGTGGCCGTGCTGCTGGGCGCGTTGGTGTTCTACGTCGACAGCATGCTGCAGCGCACCGCCGCGCTGGACTACGAGGGCCGCATCGAGGACACCCCGGGCACCAACTGGCTCCTCGTCGGCTCCGACAGCAGGGAGGGCCTCGACGAAGCCCAGCGGGAGGAGCTCTCCGCCGGTGACGCCGGCGGGCGCCGCACCGACAGCATGATGCTGGTGCACATCCCCGACGGCGGCGGCAAGCCCGCGCTGATCAGCCTGCCCCGCGACTCCTCGGTGCCGATCCCCGGCTATGGCCGGAGCAAGCTCAACGCCGCCTTCGCCCACGGCGGACCGCAGTTGCTGTCGCAGACCGTGGAGCAGGCCACCGGCGTCCACATCGACCACTACGCCGAGATCGGCTTCGGCGGGTTCTCGGACCTGGTGGACGCGGTCGGCGGTGTCGACATCTGCCTCGAGAAGCCGATGCAGGACCACCGCGCCAACGTCAACCTGCCCGCCGGGTGCCAGGAGCTCGACGGGCCCAACGCCCTCGGGTTCGTCCGGGCCCGCTACTCGCTGGACGGCGGCGACCTCGAACGCGCCGAGAACCAGCGCAAGCTGCTCGGCGCCCTGGTCGACAAGGCCACCAGCCCGGCCACCCTGCTCAACCCGTTCCGGATGTTCCCGCTGGCCTCCGGGGCGAGCAAGACGTTCCTGGTCGACGACGGCGACCACGTGTGGCACCTGGCGTCGCTGGCGCTGGCGATGGGCGAGATCAGCGGCCCCGGCGGCATCACCACCAGCGTCCCGTTCGGCGGGTTCGACACCGTCAACGGCCAGTCCGTCGTGGTGTGGGACCGGGAGAACGCGCTGCGGATGTTCGAGGCCGTGGCCAACAGCGAACCGATCCCCGCCGACCTGCTCGGCCAGTAGCGCGCGGGGCGGGCCACCGCTGCGGTGGCCCGCCCCGGTACCGGGCGCAGGGATCAGGGGCGCAGGGATCAGGAGGCGAACCCGCGCAGTGCCGCGTAGTCGCCGTTGAAGGCGTCCTGGCAGCCCGGGAACACGCCGCGGTCGCTGTGCTGCCAGATCGTGCGGTGCGTCCACCCCGCGGGCAGCTCACCCGGTTGCGGTGCGTAGCGGGCCATCCACAGCGGGTTGTTCGCCCCGAAGTCCGGGTTGGCGCCGGTGCAGTGGTTCCACCAGCTCGCCGTGGTGTAGATGACCGGGAAGCGGCCCGTCCGCGAGTGGTAGGTGTTGCTGAAGTCGGCGATCCAGCGCGACATCGCCGCCGGGTCCAGCCCGTAGCACATCTGCCCGTAGGGGTTGTGCTCGATGTCCAGCGCCCCGGGCAGCGTGCGGCCGTCCGGCGTCCAGGCCCCGCCGTTGTCGACGAAGTAGTGGGCCTGCGCGGCGCCGCTGGAGCGGTCCGGCAGCGCGAAGTGGTAGGCGCCCCGCACCATGCCCACGTCGTAGGAGCCGCGGTACTGCGCGTCGAAGGTGCTGCTGCGGAACCCGGTGCCCTCGGTGGCCTTGACGTAGGCGAAGCGGGCGCCGTCGGCCCACGCCCGCTGCCAGTCCACGTGCGGTTGGTGGCCGCTGACGTCCATCCCGGCGACCCCGACCGCGGACCGCGCCCGCGGCGCCGGGGTGCCGCCCCCGACGCTGTACCCGGCCCACGCCCCGCGCGGGTCGTCCGGGTCCAGTCGGGGGGTGGCGGGCTGGTCGGCGGCGACCGCCGGGGCGGCGAAGGCCAGCGCCGCGAGCAGCGCCGCGGCGGAGGCGACGGCGCGGCGCAGCGCTCGCCGCCCGCGGTGCTGCTCGGGGATCTGCGGACGTGCCACGGGGTTTCCCTCCTCGACGCGCATGGCTGCGGGGTCGTCACATCGGGTAGCGGATCATGCGCGGAGGGAGAATAGCGCGGGTCCGGGGCGCTCGCCCGATCTCGGCGGCCCGCGCGTGTTCCACTGTGGTGGGTGGGTGAGGTGGCTCTCCCGAGTGGAGATTCCGGAGCAGGTCGGGTAGGTCTCGGGGCATGGCACAACGAGCAGGGGGACCCGGCAGGCGACGCGACGACCGGGGGCAGCGCCCGCCGAGGCGGTCGGCCGACCGGGACGAGCGGGGGCTGCGCCAGGAGCTGCGCGGCATGCACGGGTCGAGCTACGGCCGGTACAAGGCGCTGACCGGGCAGTGGGCGTTCGAGGCGTTCACCTTGGAGGTCCAGCGCGTGCAGCCGGACCCCTACGCGCCCGCCAGCCGCTGCGAGGTGCGGGTGCCCGCCGAGGTCGCCGGTTTTCCCCGGGAGCTGTGGTCGACCCCGGTGCGGGCGCGCGCGCTCGCCGGGTTCCTGGTCCGCGCGGCCCACCGGGTGCTGCGCGACAGCAGGTTGCGCGTCGACGCCGGTCACCAGGAGGTGCTGGAGCGCAGCTCCTGCCGCATCGACGGGGGCGACGTGGTGCTGCGGCTGGGCATCGACCTGCCGGGCCGGGGGCGGACCATCGACGGCAGGCAGGCCGAGCAGGCGCTGTGCGAGGACCTGCCCGACGCCGTCGAGGACGCCTTGCGCCACGTCAACACCGACGCCCGGCGGGTGGCGTCCTTCGTGGACTCGGTGGAGGACACCGACGCGCTGCGCCGGATGCTGCCCTCGCGGGGACTGGTCGCGTTCGTGGCCGACGGGGCGATCCTGCCCCGCCGTTCCGGAGTGGACGACCGGCCGCTGACCGACGCGATCCCGTTCAGCTCACCGGAGTCGCTGCGGGTGACCGTCGAGCTGCCCAACCGGGGCGAGGTCACCGGCATGGGGCTGCCGGAAGGCATCACGCTGATCGTCGGCGGCGGTTTCCACGGCAAGTCGACGTTGCTGCGGGCGCTGGAGTTCGGGATCTACGACCACGTGCCGGGCGACGGCCGGGAACTGGTGGTGTGCCGCGACGACACCGTCAAGGTCCGCGCCGAGGACGGCAGGCGGGTGCACCGGGTCGACGTCAGCCCGTTCGTCAGCCACCTGCCCACCGGCGCCGACACCGCCGACTTCTCCACCGACAACGCCTCCGGGTCCACGTCGCAGGCCGCGGCGATCGTGGAGGCCGTCGAGGCCGGGGCGCGGACGCTGCTGGTCGACGAGGACACCGCCGCGACGAACCTGATGATCCGCGACGCCCGGATGCAGGCGCTGGTGGCCAAGGACGCCGAACCGCTCACCCCGTTCGTGGACCTGATCCGGCCGCTGCACGAGCAGCGCGGGGTGTCCACGGTGCTGGTGATGGGCGGTTCCGGCGACTACATGGACGTCGCCGACCAGGTGCTGATGATGGACGCCTACCGGGCGTTCGACGTGACCGCGCGAGCCCGCGAGCTGGCGGCGGAGTCGACCGGCCGCAACCCGGAGGCCGACGTCTTCCCGCCGGTGCGCGACCGGGTGCCCGACCCGCGGTCGATCCCGACCGACCGGCCGAAGGTCCGGGCCCGGGGCACCGATGCGCTGACCCTCGGCGAATCGACCGTGGAGCTGCGGGCCGTGGAGCAGCTCGTCGACCCCGCGCAGGTCACCGGGATCGGTCTGGCGCTGGTGAGCTGCGCCCGGAGCGGTCTGCTCGACGGGTCGCGCACCGTGGCCGAGGTGCTCGACGCCTTCGACGAGGAGGCCGGTCGCCGCGGTGTGTTCGCCGTGGACGACCGCTACGCCGGGGACTTCGCCGTGCCGCGCCGCTTCGAGCTCGCCGCCGCGCTGAACCGGCTGCGGGTGCTGCGGGTGTCGGGCTTCGCGGACTGAGGTGCCGCCCGCCGGCGGAGGTTTGTCCTGGCCCGTCCGGGGGGACCTTGGGGGCGCAGGGTGCGACCGACGCGCCGCGAGGGAGGCGGATGATGGCTGCCGCGGAGGGCTACGCCGATCGCGTGCAGGCCGGGCAGGTCCTGGCCGAGCGGCTCGGTGACGCCGACCTGCGCGATCCGGTGGTGCTGGGCCTCGCCCGGGGTGGCGTGCCGGTGGCCGCCGAGGTGGCGCGCGGCCTGGGGGCGCCGCTGCGCGTGTGCGTGGCGCGCAAGATCGGCGCCCCCGGGCACGCCGAACTCGCCATCGGAGCGGTCACCGCGGCGGGCCCGGCGACCTACGACGAGCGCATGGTGCGCTCCTTCGGCCTCGACGAGCAGGGGATGCGGGAGGCCGCCGACCAGGAGCGGGAGGAGGCCCGCAGCCGGGAGGAGCGGTTCCAGGTGGGGGAGCGGGTGCCGCTGGCCGACCGCGACGTCGTCCTCGTCGACGACGGTCTGGCCACCGGTGCCACCGCCCGCGCGGCGGTGCGGATGCTCCGCGAAGCCGGACCGCGCCGGATCGTGCTGGCCGTCCCGGTCGGCGCGCCCGACGCGGTGGAGTCGCTGTCCCACGAGGCCGACGAGGTGATCAGCGTGCTGCGGCCGCCGGACTTCGCCGCGGTGGGGCAGTGGTACCGCGACTTCAAGGCCACCGAGGACGCCGAGATCCTGGACATCCTCCACAGCTTCGCCTGACGACGCGCACACTGCGCGAAACCACCCGATCAGGTCATATCCGGTGCGGAGGGCGCCTTCGTGCCGGGCTGGCGGCAGCGCCCCGCCGAGTCTGCGGCGGCTCCGCGCAGGGCGTGAGAACTCCGTGGACGGCCTGGAGGAGCCGTTGCTGACGGGCGGCTGCCTGATGACCGCTGCGTTCACCGAGTACGACGACCGCACCGGCTGGGTCCGCTGCACGATCGAACGGCCTTGGCCCGTTCCTGCCCGTCTGCGGATGGTTCAGTTGAAAATCTCTGTCGATTCAGTGTCGACCCAAATCAATCCTCCCGGCGCGTAATCGCCAAGACCCGCCACGACGGCTAAGCTCGGCGCACACAAGCTCCGCAGCCGGAGATCGGGTGGTTTTCATGCCCGGTCGGGCGGTTTCGGGCGAGTTGGGTTGGATCCCGAACCCGGTATGGGGTTGATTGGTCGGCTATGGGTGCCAGTGGACGTTCCGATGAGCAGCCGCCGCAGGCTGGTAGGCACGCGCCGGAAGGGCGTGCGAGCGGGCGGCGCGGTGATTCCGGCGGGCACGGCTACTCAGCGGAGGTGGCCTGGCAGGTCGGTGACGCCACCACGGCGCTGGGCGCTCGGTTGAGCGACCCCGGGGTGGCGCATTCGGTCGAGGAGATCGAGCAGGTGATGCGCGGGTTCTCGGCGGCGGTGGAGGGCATGTCCACCGGGGTGACCGGGGTGACCGAGTGGTTGCGGGCGGCCGGCCACGCCGGCGCGCTGTCCGGGCACGCCAGCGTGGTGGCCGACCGCCTGGCCCACGCGAGCAAGGAGCTGACCAGGCTGGCCGAGGTCATCGACCAGGCCCAGCAGCGCGCGAGCTGACCGGGTTACCTCTCCTCCTCGCCGCTCTCCGGGCGTTCCGAACCCTCCGAGCTCTCCGGGCTTCCCGGGCGCTCCGGGCGTTCGGCCAGCGGGGCGTCCGGGTCGTCGTCGGCGGGCGGCTCGGCGTCGAGGAACTCCTCGGCCCGGGTCGGGTGGTTGCCGCGGAGCATCCCTTCGAGTTCCTTCTCCATCGCGTCGTCCTGGCGGGCTCCGTGCTTGCCGCTCTCGCGTTCCATGGGTTCCACGAGTCACCTCCGGGGGCCGGTTCGTGGGTTCGTCAGCGGCCGGTGCCCGGCCGCTGGTCGGGACCTACCCGGGTGGTGTGATCGGCACACGTCGGTGGTCACGCGCCGCGGTGCGGGCGGCCTCGGGGGCGCGGTGGTGCTCTCAGTATGTTGGTGCCACCACCGCGGCCGCGGTGATCGAGTGGTGCTTCGCGGGTCCGCCCGGCCGCACGACTCGCACGGGGTGGTCGCGAGGGGATCAGCGCGGCGCGGGCGGGCGGGCGACGGCCCGTTCCCGCGGGTGCGTCGTCGCTGGTCGGCGGACCGGTAGGTGGCAGGCGGCGCGTCTGCGGTGTGTGTGGAGGTGCGCGGGTGGATCGCCACGGCGTCGGTGATTCCTCGGCCGCGTTCGATTCGCTGTTCGGCGAGGTGTTCGCGGGCGAACCGGCTGCGCGGCGGGGGCTGGAGCTGGGCACGCTGCTGGACGCCCAGGCCCAGCAGGTGTTGTCGGTGGCGATGCGGGCCGCCGTGGAGCGGGGCGGTGCCGAACTGGACAGCACGCACCTGCTGTGGGCGGTGACGCAGGTGCCCGCGACGGCGGAGCTGTTGTCGTCGTCGGGGGTGCGGGTGGAGGAGCTGGCGTCGGCGGTGCGGCCGCCGTCGCCGGTGGCCGGGGCGGTGGCGGCCGGGTCTTCGCCGGTGCTGTCGTCGTCGGCGCGCCGGGCGTTGCTGGGGGCGTACCGGCAAGCGCTGGGTGAGAGTGCGGATGTGGTGGCGGCGCGGCACCTGCTGCTGGGGTTGGCCACGGATGCGGATTCGGTGGCGGGCCGGGCGTTGGCGCGGGCCATCGAGCGGGGGGATCGAGGGGGTCGTCCGGTGTTGAGCGTGACACCGAGGTTGGACGAGTTCGGTGTGGACATGACGGAGCTGGCGCGGTCGGGGGCGTTGGATCCGGTGGTGGGCCGAGGGGAGCAGATCGAGCAGGCGATCGAGGTGCTGGGGCGCCGGTCGAAGAACAACCCGGTGTTCGTGGGGGATCCGGGGGTGGGCAAGACGGCGATCGTGGAGGGCTTGGCGCAGCGGATCGTGTCGGGTGCGGTGCCGTGGTCGTTGGCGGACAAGCGGGTGGTGTCGCTGGACCTGTCCGGGATGGTGGCGGGGGCGAAGTTCCGGGGGGAGTTCGAGCAGCGGTTCCGCGATGTGCTGGGGGAGATCCGGGCGAACCGGGATGAGGTGCTGGTGTTCGTCGACGAGGTGCACAGCCTGGTGGGGGCTGGTGCCGGTGAGGGGTCGATGGATGCGGGGACGATGCTCAAGCCGGCGTTGGCGCGCGGTGAGGTGCGGTTGATCGGTGCGACGACGGTGGAGGAGTACCGGCGGCACATCGAGAAGGATCCGGCGTTGGAGCGGCGGTTCGCGCCGATCGCGGTGCCGGAGCCGTCGGTGGCCGAGGCGGTGGAGGTGTTGCGGGGGTTGCGGGAGCGGTTCCAGCGGCATCACCGGGTGCGGATCGACGAGGCGGCGTTGACGGCGTCGGCGGAGTTGGCGCAGCGCTACATCGTGGACCGGTTCTTGCCGGACAAGGCGGTGGATCTGCTGGACCAGGCGTGTTCGCGGGTGCGGTTGCGGCGTGGTGGGCAGGTGCGGGAGTCGGCGGTGTTCGAGCCGTCGGTGGGGGCCGATGACGTGGCCGACGTGGTGTCGGGGCGGACCGGGATTCCGGTGTCGGACGTGTCGGTGGAGGACCGGCAGCGGTTGCTGGTGCTGGAGGAGGTGTTGCAGGAGCGGGTGATCGGGCAGGACGCGGCGGTGCGGTCGGTGGCCGAGGCGGTGCGGCGGGCTCGGGTGGGGTTGGCGGATCCGGATCGGCCGATCGGGAGTTTCTTGTTCCTGGGGCCCACGGGGGTGGGCAAGACGGAGTTGGCGCGGGCGTTGGCGCGGGCGTTGTTCGGGGATGCGCAGCGGTTGTTGCGGTTCGACATGGGGGAGTTCCAGGAGAAGCACACGGTGTCTCGGCTGGTGGGGGCGCCGCCGGGGTACGTGGGGTACGGGGAGTCGGGGCAGTTGACCGATCGGGTGCGGCGGCAGCCGTATTCGGTGGTGCTGCTGGATGAGGTGGAGAAGGCGCATCCGGATGTGTTCAACACGTTGTTGCAGGTGTTGGACGCGGGGCGGTTGAGCGATGCGCAGGGCCGGTTGGTGGATTTCCGGAACGTGGTCGTGATCATGACGTCGAACTTGGGGGCGGAGCGGATCGCCGGTGCGCAGCCGCGGGGTGATGACGAGGCGGCGCGGGTGGTGCTGGAGGAGTTGCGGGCGTTCTTCCGGCCGGAGTTCATCAACCGGATCGATGATGTGGTGGTGTTCGCGCCGTTGGGGCAGGAGGCGTTGCTGCGGATCGCGGGGTTGTTGCTGGAGCGGACGGCGGCGCAGTTGCGGGCCAAGGGCGTGGAGTTGCGGTTGGACGACGACGCGGTGGCGTGGTTGGTGGCGCGGGGGTACCAGCCGGAGTTCGGGGCGCGTCCGCTGCGGCGGGTGATCGCGCGGGAGCTGGACAACCGGTTGGCGTCGATGGTGTTGGCCGGGGAGGTTTCGGCGGGCGATCAGGTGTCGGTGGGGGTGGAATCGGGTGAGTTGGCGTGGTCGGTGTCGACGGTGTGGGAGCCGGTGTCGGGGGGTCGGCACGCGGCGGTGGAGGAGTCGGCGGTGCGGCTTCGGGGATGAGCTGGTCGGTGGTGCCGGTGGGGCGGTTGCTGCTGCCGGTGCGGGGCGTCCGGTTCTGCTTGTTGGTCGGTGGTGCTGCTCCTACGGTGGGCGAGGTGGGCCGTCTGGCCTGGTGACGGCTGGTGCGGGCGGTGTCGGTGGTGGCGTTCGAGGGGGGAAGCGTGATCGGCTTCAGATCCGGATCGACGAGGCCCGGGTGGACTACGGGCACTCCGGCGATCGTGGCGCCGCGTTCGCCGGCGGATGCGTTGCCCGGGCGGTCTCGGCAGGGCGGGCTGCGGATGGCGGTGGAGTGGCCGGAGCCGGGTGTGGTGCTGGTGCGCTTGGCGGGTGATGTGGACCTGGCGGCGGTGCCGGTGGTGACGGAGCTGATGCGGCAGCGGTTGACGGCGGCGTCGTTGCGGGTGGTGGTGGTGGATCTGTCGGGGGTGGCGTTCTGCTCCTCGGCGGGGGTGGAGTTGTTGCTGCACGCCCAGCGGCGGTCGGAGATGCGGGGTATCGAGCTGATGGTGGTGACCGGGGACGGTCCGGTGCGGCGGGTGCTGGAGTTGTCGGGGGTGGCGGAGCGGTTCGTGTGCCCGGACAGCGCGGTGGAGGCGTTGGCGCGGGCTCGTGGGTGAGGGTGCGCCCGGGCGCGTGGTGGTGTGCGGTGCTGGTATCGCGGGGTTGGCGGTGGCGCACCGGTTGGCGGCGGCGGGTTGCGAGGTGCTGGTCGCGGAGCGGGCGGCGGGTCCTCGGGAGCAGGGGTTCGTGCTCGATTTCTGGGGGTTGGGCGTGGACGCGGCGCGCCGGATGGGGGTGCTGCCGGGGTTGCGGGAGCGGAGCCGCCGGGTGTCGCGGTGGGCGTTCGTGGATGAGCGCGGTCGGTCGCGTGCGGAGTTGGACGTGGCGGGGTTCAGCCGGGCGCAGCGGGGTGCGTTGCTGACGGTGGCGCGGCCGGATGTCGAGCGGGTGTTGCGCGGGTCGCTGGGCGGTGGGGTGGAGGTGCGGTACGGCTGCCCGGTGGTGGGGTTCGACGATGACGGGTCCGGGGTGCTGGTGTCGTTGGGCGATGGGACGCGGGTGGCGGCGGATCTGCTGGTGGGGGCGGATGGGATCCGGTCGTCGGTGCGGGAGGCGTTGTTCGGGTCGGGGGCGTTGCGCTACCTGGGGTTGCACATGGCGGTGTGGTCGTTCGAGGACCCGGATCTGCACGGGTGGTTGGGCGATCGGTGGTGCTTGACGGATTCGTGGGGGGCGCAGGTGGCGTTCTCGGCGGCGGATGCGGGGTGGGTGACGGCGTTCGGGGCGCATCGGAGTGCGGTGCCGCGCCGTCCGGAGCAGCCGCGGTCGGTGGTGGGTGCGGTGTACGGGTCGTTGGGGTGAGTGGTGCCGCGCGCGGTGGCTGCGGCGGCGGAGGCTGATCTGTTCTACGACGTGATGGCGCAGGTGGAGTTGCCGCGGTGGTCGCGGGGCCGGGTGGTGCTGGTCGGGGACGCGTGCGGGGCGGTGTCGCCGTTGGCGGGGCAGGGTGCGTCGTTGGCGGTGGCCGGGGCGTACGTGCTGGGGCGGTGCTGGGAGCGGTCGGGGTCGGTGGCGGAGGCGTTGGCGGCGTACGAGCGGCGGTGGCGTCCGGAGGTGGTGCGGCGGCAGCGGGGTGGTCGCCGGGGCGCGTCGTGGTTCGTGCCGGGTTCGCGGTGGGGTGCGGGGGTGCGGCGGGCCGGGGTGCGGTTGACGGGGTTGCCGGGGGTGAGCGCCGCGGTGGGTGCGGCGATGGGGGGTCGGCCGGGCCCGGGGGTGGAGGAGGTCAGCGCCCGCTGATCAGGGCTTCGGCGATGGCGCGTTGGGTGGGGGCGAGTGCGGTGGCGCCGTCGTCGATGTCCCAGAGGCAGTTCTGCAGGACGCGGGCGAGGGTCCAGGCGGTGGCGCGGTCGCGTTCGAGGTCGAGGTGTTCGGTGAGGGCGTGGAAGCGGCGGCGGACGGCGCGGGGGATGTCGCCGGTGCTGGTGATGTCGTCCCACCTGTTGTCGAGGGCGGGCAGCAGTTCGAAGGCGGGGTGCCCGGCGAGGGGTTGGGGGTCGATGGCCAGCCAGGGTTCGCGGTCGGCGGCGAGGACGTTGTCGTAGTGCAGGTCCCAGTGCAGCAGCCGGTCGCCGGGTTCGGGGAGGACGTCGGTGAGGGCGGCGGCGCAGCGGTGCAGGAGGGCGCGTTCGTCGGGGTGGGTGAGGTGGCCGGTGGCGTGGGGCGTGCGGGTGAGCATGGCGGCGCCGATGTCGGCGAGGTGGCGCAGGCCGGGTGGGGCGGGGGTGCGGGTGAGGCGGGCGAGGAGCGCGCCGAGCAGGTGCAGGGCGTGGGTGTCGTCGTCGAGGTCGGCCAGGGACCGGGGGTGGAGGCGTTCGAGGAGCATGCTGCCGGTGCCGGGGTCGTGGTCGAGGAGGCGGACGGTGCCGTCGCCGTTCCACAGGTGCAGGCCGAGGGGTTCGGCGGTGGTGTCGTCGGTGATGGGTTGGAGTTTGAGGACGGCGGGGCCTCGGGGGCCGGTGACGGGCAGGGCGAGGGCGATCATGCCGTGCCGGGCGGGTCCGTCGGGGCGCAGGTCCCAGCGGTGGAGCATGGTGGCGGCGAGGGTGGGGAGTTCGGCGAGCCAGCGGGTGTCGCCGAGGCCGGTGCGGTGGGAGTCGGTGAGCGCCTGCGGCACGGTGAGCAACGCGGTCCTCGGGGTCGGTGGGCGGGTGGTCGAGCTTAGCGCGGTGTTGGTGGCGGCGTGATCCGCTCGGCGGGGCGGCGCGGGGTGCGGCTCCCGCGTGCCGCGCGGCTCGTCGGTGGTGCGTTCGGTGGGTCCGGCGATGCCCGCTGGCCGGCTCACGCCCGCCGGGTGGCGTCGAGGTCGATGTCCGCGGCGATCGTTCGTGCGCGGTGGCCGGCGCGTTGGAATTCGGCGATCACGTCGGTCACCGTTTCGTCGTCGCTGACCGTGAAACTGGCTTCGCCCACCACGGCACCGTCGCATTCGGAGTCCGGTAGTCCCTGCCAGGATGCTCTGGAACCACTTCCGTTCGGCGAACGCGGCGTGTTCGGGCAGTCCGATCGGTGGCTCCTTCGCGGGTGCGGGCGGGGCCCAGCAGCCGGGTGGTGGCGTGCGGGGCGTCGGTGCGCGCCGCGAGCGCGGTGTAGCGCGGTGCCCGTGCTGGGGGTGTTGCGCGGTCGAGGTTGGACGACGGGCGCCCGAGCGGGCGCTGGTTCGGGCTTGGGCGCCACTCGATTGTCCTAATGGGAGTCGATTGACGGCTGATCGAGTCGTTATATAGCGTCAGAACGCCAGTATGGAAAGGGATTTTCAGGGAATGGGTGCGCACCCGTCCACACCTTCTCGGCACTGATTCGCCTTCGGGCGAGGGCAGGAGGAAATGCTGTGTGCGACACCGATCACCTCGAACCCAACGACGGGATGAGCCGACGCGGCTTCCTGGGGATGGCCGGTGCAGGCACGGCGGGTGCGGTCACCGCCGGTCTGGGCGTGGGCGCGGGGATGGCGGATCCGGCGTTGGCGGCCACCACGGGTGTGGCCGGGGCCAGCAAGGACCCGGACGCGGTGGATTACGAAGCGCCGTCCGGGTTGGCCAAGGACAGTCCGGCCAAGGCGACCGCGTTGGGGTGGATCGACCGGGGCGACCAGGACATCGTCGGTCTCAACGACCGGATCTGGGAGTACGCCGAGCCGTCGCTGGCGGAGTGGAATTCCGCGCTGGCCGAGGCGGAGTTCCTGCGCAAGCACGGGTTCACCATCGAGTGGGGTGCGGGTGGGCTGCCCAGCACGTTCGTGGCGACCTTCAGCAACGGATCCGGCAAGCCGGTGATCGGGTTCAGCGGTGAGTACGACGCGCTGCCCCAGCTGTCGCAGAAGCCGAACTCCACCCAGCACGATCCGCTGGTGTACGACGACGACCCGTACGCCCCCAATTACGGCTACGGGCACGGCTGCGGCCACTCGGCGTTGGGCGCGGCGGCGGCGGGGGCCGCGGTGGCGGTGGCGCACGCGATGAAGCGGCACCGGCTGGACGGCACGCTGAAGTTCTTCGGCTCCACCGCCGAGGAGCAGCTGGTGGGCAAGGCCTACGCGGTGAAGCGGGGGGTGTACGCGGGTCTGGACGCGTTCGTCGACTGGCATCCGGCCAGCGGCAACAGCGCGTCGTGGAGTTCGTCGAACGCGCTGCGCTCGATCGCGTTCAACTTCACCGGCACCAACGGGCACGGCGGTAGTCCGATCGGCAACAAGAGCGCGCTCAACGCCGCCCGGGCCACCGCGCTGCTCAGCGACATGATCCGGGAGCAGCACGTGGACGGCACCGCGCGGCTGCACTTCACCATCCCCGATGGTGGGGCGGTGCCGAACGTGAACCCTTCCCTGGTGGGGATCTGGTTCTTCGTGCGGGAGGGCAGTCCGGAGCGGGTGCGGATCCTGTCGGAGAAGATCGTCGATTGCGCTCGGGGCGCGGCGATCGCCACCCAGACGCGGATGAGCCACCGCACCACCGCGGCGGCGTGGAACATGGTGCCGTTGCAGCTGGGTGCGGAGTTGATGCACGACAACATGCGGCAGGTGGGGCCGCCGGTGTTCTCCGAAGCCGATCAGCGCTACGGCCGGGGGCTGCAGGAGAGCGTGGGGGTGGAGCCGACCGGATTCGACGGCACGATCGGCGAGCTGAAGCCGCCGGAGTCGGTGTACACCGGTGGTGGGTCCACCGACGTGGCCGACATCAGCTGGAACGTGCCGACGATCCGGATGGGTACCGCCGGGATCCCCACCGGCACGAAGAACCACTCGTGGCTGCGCACGGGGGCGACCGGGTCGCACGCCGGGCACGTGGCGATGGTGGCGGCGGCCCGCTACCTCGCCGCGGTCAGCGTGGATCTGCTGACCCAACCGGAGCTGCTGCGGGGGTTGAAGGAGGAGCACGCCGCCCGCACCAGGAGGACGCGGTGGCGCAGCATGCTGCCCGATGACTACCAGCCGCCGGTGCACCGTCCGCCGGACTGGTTCCTGGAGCGCACTCAGCAGTCCTGGCCGCCGCGGGGCATCACCTGGCCGCCGCCGCGGATCGTGGCCCGGGAGAAGTACTCGCCCATCGGCCCGGACCTGCCACCGGCCAACATCCCCCCGAAGGAGTAACCCGCGCCGCGGTGCGCCCGGGTCCGGTGCGGTCGGTTCCGCGATCGCCGAACTGCGTGCCGACGGCTACGAGGTGCGCGACGAAGACGCCGCCCGGCTCTCACCGTTCGTGCGCCACCACATCAACATGCTCGGTCGCTACTCGTTCCTGACCCCGGAGCTGGCCGGCGGCCTGCGCCCATTGCGTGACCCGGCGACCCCGGACGAAGACGAGAACGACTGAGCAACTGACGGTCGGTCCTCGGGAGTGCAGAGCTCCCGAGGACCGACCGGGTGCACGTGTGTGCGGGCCAACGGGAAGGACCCGGTGGCCCGCTGTGGGGCGGTGGTGCACACCGCAGCCCTGACCGGGGCTTGAGGAACAACGTGACCGCAGCAGACCGGGCTGGTCGCAGAGCGGTGACCGGCAGGGGACGTCGGCGACGGCAGGTGCCGGCTGCGGCTGCGGTCAACGCTTGTAGGCGGTGGCGATGATGGCGGGCAGGAGCCCGATGGCGAAGGCTGCTCCGGTGAGGGCGAGGATGGGGTAGCTGGCTGCGGCGACGACCATGCCTGAGGCCAGTGCGCCGGTGGCGCCCGCGATGGCGAAGGCGACGTCGATGAGCCCCTGGGTCTTGGCTCGGGTGTCCAGCGGGATGGCGTCGGTGACGAGCGCGGTACCGCTGACCAGGCCGAAGTTCCAGCCCAGCCCGAGCAGGATGAGTGCGAGCGTCAGCAGGGTGACGGAGTCGCCGGGTGCGGTGGCGGCGAGGACGCCGGCGGCCACGAGGGTGGCCGCGGCGGCCGTGACGATGGCGAGGGGCCCGTAGCGGTCGACGAGCAGTCCGGTCAGGGGCGAGGGCAGGAACATGGCCCCGACGTGGAAAGCGATGACGAGGCCGGAGGCCGCGGTGCCGAGACTGTGCGCGTGCATGTGGACCGGGGTCATCGTCATGACGGCGACCATGACGAGCTGACTGAGGACCAGGACCAGCACACCCAGGCCCAGACGCGATGCGCGGCGCCCGGAGTGCGGGGACGTCGGTGACGCACTGGAGTCGTCTGTCGGGTGCTGTTCGGCGGGCAGGGAGCGGGCGAGCAACAGCGGGTCAGGTCGCAACCAGAGGATCAGGACGAGGGCTGCGAGGGCGAACGCCGCGCTGGAGAGAAGAAAGAGGCCGGTCAGGCGGGGCAGGCCGAGGGCGACGGCGAGATCGCCGGTGGGGGCGGCGAGGTTGGGGCCGAGGACTGCGCCGACGGTGGTGGCGACCAGGACGGTGGAGATCGCGCGGGCGCGGTGAGCCGGGGCGGCGAGGTCGGTTCCGGCGTAGCGGGCCTGGAGGTTCACGGCGGTGCCGGCGCCGTAGAGGAACAGGGAGACGAACAGCAGGGCGGGGCTGCCGAGGGTGGCCGCGGCGATGACTCCGGCACCACCGAGGGCACCGACGAGGTAGCCACCAGCCAGCCCCGGGCGCCGACCGCGGACGTGGGAGACGCGACCCACGGCCACGGCGGCGAAGGCGGACCCCGCGGTGAGCAGGGCAATGCCCAGACCGGCCAGCGCGGTGGTCTCGAGCATGTCCTGCAGGAGCAGGGAGGCGACGGTGACGCCGGCGGCGAGTCCCACACCGCTGAAGACCTGGGAGAACAGCAGGACCATCAGGATGCGCCGTCGCGTCCGTTCTACCGGGGGGCCGGCCTCCGGTGCGGTGCCCTGGTGGGCGGAGACGGCGGCAGGGGCGCTCGGGTAGCGAGGCATTGCTTCTCCGGGGGTCAGGCATGCGGGGGGAGCGGGTAGCAGGGCCGCCCCATGCGTCTGCGCTTCCGTGTACGTGACGTGGGCGGCGCCGATGTGGATGGGCCTGAGCACGGACCCGTCAGCGGGCGTGCCATGCGGGGTGCCCGGCGGGGGTCGCCGCCGGGCACCCGTGGCGGGAGGGCAGGGGCCCGCTCAGGCCCACTGCAGACGGTCGGACAGTCCCGCAGCGGCGAAGGCGGCCACCAGGTGGTCGCGGCCCTCGGTGAAGTGGGCCCAGCCCTCGAAGTGGACCGGAACCACCCGGCGCGCACGGAGGATCGTGGCGGCCTCGGCGGTCTGGGCGCTGTCCAGGACGATCGGTTTGCCATCGAAGAGGGCGGAGAAGCGGGGAGCGCCTGCGAACAGGATGGCGGTGTCGATCGGGCCGAACCGCTCGGCGATCGACTCGACGGCGTCGAGCGAGGCGTTGTCGCCGCTGACGTAGACCGTGGGCAGGCCGTCCCCGGTCAGGACGAAACCAACGACCTCGCCGCAAATCGGCTCGATGTCCTCGCGGTGGCCGGGGCCGTGGATGGCGGGCACACCGGTGACCGTGATCGTGCCCCCGTCGGGTAGGTCCAGCTCGACGGATTCCCAGTCGGCCAGGCCCCGGGCCTTGTTCCCCGAGTGCTCCGCCAGGCGCTCGCCGCCGCCGGGGGTGGTGAGGGTGAGGGGAACGTCGGCGAGCAGGGCTCGGCCGGAGTGGTCGAGGTTGTCGGGGTGCTCGTCGTGGGAGAGCAGCACCACGTCGACGCGACCGAGGTCAGCAGGGCTCCCCGTCGCGGAGCTGGTCTTGGTCAGCACCGCCGCGGGTGCGGCGTAGTCGCCGGGCGCGTCGAAGGTCGGGTCGGTCACGAACCGCAGGCCGCCGTACTCGAACAGGGCGGTCGGGCCCCCGAAGGCGCGCACGGGGAACTGATCGGTGGACCTGGGGACAGAAGACACGGAAGAAGTACCTCACGTTTTCTGGTTGGTTTATCCGTGAAGTCACGCTAGCCGTTCTCACGGATTGAGGCAACCCGTACCATGAGACCCATGGAGGAGACCGTGACCACAGACGCCGCCCTGCCGCCGGCACCGGGCGAGGAGCAGTACCCCTGCCTCGCGCTGGCCAACAGCGCCATCGCACTGCCGGGCGGGCACACGGCAGACCTGCTCGGGACTCCTGCGCAGACGAACCACTGGCTGACCGACCACGGCCTCGCCCCGGTCGACATCGGCATGCAGGAGATGTGCGCCACGCAGCTGCGCTCGCTGCGCGAACAGATCAGGGCCCTGTTCGCCTCCCGCACCGCCGGGCTGCCCGCCCTTCCCGCCGCCCTGACCGCCGTCAATGACGCACTGACCCGCGTCCCCACGGCCCCACTGCTGCAGTGGGACGACAAGAACGGCCCCTACCGCGCGGCACCCCATCCCACCACCGAGATCGTCGATCATGCTCTGGCGACCCTCGCTGCCAACGCCGCCGACCTGCTCACCGGCCCCGACGCGGAACGGCTCACCGCCTGCGACTCCACCCCCTGCAACCGCTTCTTGTTGCGCCACGGCCGCCGCCACTGGTGTTCGACCCGCTGCGGCGACCGCGCACGAGCCGCCCGCGCCTACACCCGCCGCACCCAGCCCACAGCGGACTGACGCGCCCCACCCCGACCCGGCTCCATCACTCCCGGAGCGATAGCCGAGGCCCGCCCTGAGGTCACATCCGGTCCGGGCGGATGGCGTCCCGAGTGGTACCGGCTCGGTTGGGCGAGACCAGGCGCCATCTCGCCGACACGTACCTCAAACACCGAACTTCAGCGTCGGCTGTCGCCGGGTGCCAGCAGGCTGGTGATCTCGGCAAGGGCTTGGCCTGAGGGCTTGAAGTAGCGGCGGAGGTTCTCCGGCTTCTTGTGGCGGGACTTGGCCATCAGCAGCACCAGGCTCGCCCCCGCCTCGCCGAGGTGCTTGGTCCAGCCCGGCACGGCCGGGGCGGCGCGGTCGCGGTTGTCCCGGCACCACGACAGCCACGAACCCACGGCGGCGCGGTGCCCCACAACGACTCCAGGGCCTCGCCGACCTCGTCGTCGGCCACCGAGGACAGCGGCCGGCGCTCGCCGAGCTTCTCGGCAGTCTTGCCCACCGCCGTGGCGTAGCCGCGGATCGTGTTCGGGTTCGCCAACGAGTCGAGGAACAGCTCGGCCGCCCGACCGACGGTCAGCGCCGAGGTGCCGGTCGGCAGCGCGACAACTGTGGACACCCGCGTTCTCCCTTGCCGCAGATAACGGAGCGTGGCCTCGGAGCCGCGCCGACGAGCGGGCGGTCTCGACCGGGGGGCCGTCGATCTCCTGGGATGGATGATCTTCACTGCGCGCGACCTGCCATGAACGTGGGCTCCCCGTGTGGCTGCGCCAGCCCTCTTCAGCGGCTCGGCGAGGCTCCGAGAGCCAACCGGGCGGCGTGGCTGTTACCCGATCCGAGGTCCTGGGTGCGGCCCGCTCCTGGCGTCGGTCGGCCGGGCACTTCTCATGCCACCTTGATGACAACCTTGCCCGAGGTGTGACCGTTCTCGACGGTGGCGAGGGCGGCCGGGGCGTCGGAGAGCGGGTGGACCGCGGTGATCATGGGTGCGAGGACTCCGTCGAGGGCTAGCCGGGCGGACCGCTCCAGGTTCTCGCGGTCGAGGCGACGCTCGACGAAACGCCCACCGAGATCGGGCACGGACTTATCACCCACGGCGATGACGTTGCGGGGATCCCGGGCCAGTGGGGCGACCGTCCGCAGCGAAGTGCCTCCGACCAGATCGACGATCCCGTCGAAGCCGTCCGCAACCAGCTCGCGTGCCGCGGCGACGACGTCCTCGGCGGCGTAGTCGATGAACCGCACCCCGATGGCTTCGGCGTGCTCGCGCTTGGCGGTACTCCCGGTGCCGATCACCCGCAGCTCGCGCTCGATGGCCAGCCGGGCGACGGCGAGTCCGACCCCGCCGCCGACCCCGTTGATCAGGACCGTGGCGCCGGCTGGGAGGCCGAGTTGGTCGAGCGCGTCCACCGCGGTCGACCCGGCCACCGGCAGCGTTGCCGCGACGGTCGCGGACAGGCCCGTCGGGATGCGCGCGGTGTTCGGCGCGGACAGCACCGTCGTCTCGGCGTAGGTGCCGCCGCCGGTGAGTGCGAAGCCGAAGACCGCGTCGCCCACCTCGAGCCCGTCGACGTCCTCGCCCAGGGCGAGAACGGTTCCCGCTGCCTCCATGCCCAGCACGCGGGGAAACGGACGCCCGCCGTCGAGGCCGGGGACCAGACCCGAGCGCAGGAGGTGGTCGAGGGGGTTCACACCGGCGACCTCGACCCGGATCAGCACCTCGCCGCGACCGGGGACGGGATCGGGACGATCGAAGAACTCCTGCCCCTCGGGCCCGCCATACCTGCCGAAACCCCACGCTCGTCCCATTTTCTGCCGCCTCCCGGATGACCGACCCGGTGGTTCCGGGTGCGGTCGCCATCCTCACCGCTGACATCGATGTAAGGGGCAAGCGGCTGAGGTGCAGGTCACAGCATCAGGTCGACCGTGTCACCGGTTCCGGGGCCGTGGACAGCTCCGCCCGGTGCCGCCGGTTGGCCTTGATCAGCACGTCGAGTGCATCCCGGGTCTCGATCAGGTGCGCGATGTCGGCGTCGATCCGGTCGCGCTCACGCGTCATCACCGTGAACGTCTCCTCGGCGACGCCTAGGTCACCGGGGATGTCCACACACGGCAGCACAGTCGCGATCACCCGGCTGGACATACCCGCGTCGAACAGCTGTCGGATGAGCGACACGCGCTGGACCTGGGCATCGGAATAGTGACGCTGCCCGGCGTCGGAGCGTGAGCTGGTCAGCAGGCCCTGCTCTTCGTAGTACCGCAGTGAGCGCGGACTCACGCCCGTGCGCTTGGACAGCTCGCCGATCCGCATCCGTGAGAGCCTACGCCCGCGTGCTCCAGGTTCAGGCCGCCGGCGAGCCACGGACACCGCCACGGCGGCTGGTATCCCGCGATTCCGTTCGCCGCCATGATCAACCAGGCCGACCGGCAGCCGGGGCCGGTGAGGCGATAACCGGTTGCGGTCTTTCCGGGATGGAGTGGGGCCAGCAGGTCGCCGATCGCTTCCGTCCCGAGCACGTTCACCACGTGCCACGGCGGTCTGAACTAGTCGAACGTCCTTCCGCTCCCGCCGTCCGTCAGCACAGCGCGCCCTGCTGGCCCCGGTGGTTGAACGCGTCGTGGACGGTGGTGGCGGCGGTCAGCGGCCGGTCCACCGGGGTGGGGTTTTGTCGAGGAAGCTGCGGACGCCGTGGTGGAAGTCGTGGCTGTCGAAGACGGTGCGGACGAGGTCGTCGCCGTCGGGCAGGGTGGCCAGGCGCAGGCGGCGGACGGCTTGTTTGGCGGCCCACATGGTCAGCGGGGCGTGCCCGGCGAGGCGGGTGACGAGGTCGTCGACGGTGCCGGTGAGCTCGGCGGGGTCGCAGAGTTCGGTGGCGAATCCGGCGCTGTGGGCTTCGTCGGCGCCCAGCAGCCGGGCGCGCAGCAGCATGTCGAGGGCGCGGCCGGGGCCGAGGTGGTGCACCAGCAGCGAGTAGGTGTTCATGGACAGGCAGTTGCCGAGGGTGCGGGCGACGGGGACGCCGAAGCGGGCGGTGGTGGTGGCCACGCGCAGGTCGCAGACGGCGGCCAGGGCGATGCCGGCGCCGACGCAGTAGCCGTTGATGGCGGCGATGGTGGGGACGGTGACCGATTCGAGGCGGTCGAGGATGGCGGCCATCTTGCGTTCGTAGGCGACGCCGTCGTCGCCGTCGGTGAAGTCGGTGAACTGGGCGATGTCGGTGCCGGCGACGAAGGCGTCGTCCCCGGCGCCGCGCAGCACGACCACGCGCAGGTCGGGGTCGGATTCGGCGGTGTCGCAGGCGGCGAGCAGCCCGTCGTACATGGCCCAGGTCATGGCGTTGCGCTGGGCGGGGCGGTTGAAGGTGACGTGCAGGGCGGGGCCGTGGCGGGTGACCAGCAGGTCGTCAGACATGGTTGTCCTCCTCGTGGCGGCGGGTGCGGAGTCGGGTGAGCAGGGGCGGTCCGGCCAGCAGCAGGGCGGCCAGGGCGAGGAGGGTGACGGCGATGGGTTGGGTGAGCAGCAGCCACAGGTTGCCGTCGAGCAGCGCGGAGGATTGCACGAGGGCCTTTTCGAACAGCCCGCCGATGACGACGCCGACGACCAGCGGCGCCATCGGCAGCGCGAAGCGCTTCATGCCGTAGCCGATGAGGCCGAAGACGAACACCAGCCAGACGCTGAAGGTGTTGTTGTCGATGGCGTAGGCGCCGGTGAAGCTGGTGACCAGGATGATCGGGTAGAGGTAGCCGTAGGGGATGCGCAGCAGCTGGGCGAACAGCGGCGCCAGCGGCAGGTTGAGCACCAGCAGGATGACGTTGCCGATGAAGAACGACACCAGCAGGCCCCACACCAGGGCGGGTTGTTCGGTGAACAGCAGCGGTCCGGGTTGCAGGCCGTAGACGGTGATGGCACCGAGCAGGACGGCGGTGGTGGCGCCGCCGGGGATGCCGAGGGTGAGGGTGGGGATGAAGTTGGCGTTGGCGGCGGCGTTGTTGGCGCTCTCGGGGGCGGCGACGCCTTGGATGGCGCCGTGGCCGAACTGGTCGGCGTTGCGGGACAGCCGTTTTTCGAGGCCGTAGGCGAGGAACGAGGCGAGGGTGGAGCCGGCGCCGGGCAGGGTGCCGAGCAGGAACCCGATGGTGCTGCCGCGGGCGATGGCGCCGGTGGAGTCGCGCAGGTCCCGGCGGCGCAGGACGAGGTCGCGGAAGCGGGCGCGGATGGGGCGGGCGGCGCCGATGCGGATCTGGTGCAGGACCTCGCCGACGGCGAACAGGCCGATGACGATTTCGATGTAGGGCAGGCCGGAGAGCAGGTTGATGCTGCCGAAGGTGTAGCGGGCTTCGCCGGTTCCGGCGTCGATGCCGACGCAGGCCAGCAGGATCCCGACGCACGCCATGGCGGCGGCGCGCAGTTTCGACCCGGTGCTGAGGATGACCATGGTGACCAGGGCCAGCACCATCACGGCGAGGTTCTCGGGGGGTCCGAAGCGCAGCGCGAATGCGGCGAAGGGCGGGGCGAGGGCGGCCAGCAGCAGCAGGGACAGCAGTGCGGCGGCGAAGGAGCCGATGGCGGCGATGGCCAGGGCGGCGCCGGCCCGGCCTTGGCGGGCCATCTGGTAGCCGTCGAGGGTGGTGACGACGCTGGCGGCTTCACCGGGGGTGGACAGCAGCACGGAGGTGATGGTGCCGCCGTACTGGGAGCCGTAGTAGATGCCGGCGAGCATGATCAGCGCGGTGACGGGTTCGACGGTGAGGGTCAGCGGGATGAGGATGGCCACGCCGGTGCTGGACCCGAGGCCGGGCAGCAGGCCGATGACGGTGCCCAGCACGACGCCGAGCAGGCACCACAGCAGGTTGGTGGGGGTGAGGGCGGTGGCGGCGCCGAGCAGCAGGTTGTCGATCACGCGGGCCTCCTCCTCAGAATCCGAGCACGCCGGTGGGCAGCGGGATGTCGAGCAGGACGGCGAACAGCAGGTGCATGGCGGTGGCGGTGGCGGCGCTCATCAGCAGGGCCTGCGGCAGCCGCCGGCGTTCCAGCCAGGTGGAGATGACCAGCACCAGCAGCCCGAAGGACAGCACCATGCCCAGGTGGGGCACGGCCAGCAGGGTGAGCAGCAGCAGCCCGAACACGCGGCGCAGGATGCGGCGGCGTTCGGTGGCGCTGCGCCCGGCGTCGTCGCGGTCCTCGCCGGACGTGGCGGGTTCGGGTGCGGTGGGGGTGCGGAGTTCGCGGGCGAGCAGCAGCAGGGAGAACACCGCCAGCAGGGTTCCGGCGACCAGCGGCAGGAAGCCGGGGCCGATGCGGTTGTCGTCGACCAGCACCCCGTAGGGCACGGCGGTGGTGGCGAACGCGCCGCCGAGCAGGGCGAGTCCGCTGAACAGGACGAGGGGGCCGGTGCTGCGGCGGCGGGTGCTCACCGGCCCACCACGTCGGCGAGCAGGCGCTGGTTGTCGCGCAGGTAGGCGGTGAACTCGTCGCCGAAGGCGGTGACGGGTTGCAGGTATTCGGATTCGACGTAGTCGGTGTAGGCGGGGGAGGCGGCGTAGCGGCGGGCCAGGTCGATCCAGTACTGGCGGGCGCGGGGATCGAGGCCGCCGGGGGCGATGACGCCGCGGAACTGGGCGAAGGACACCGGCACTCCTTGTTCGGCGGCGGTGGGGATGTGGGCGAGTTCGGGGTAGTGGTAGCGCTGCGGGGCGAACGCGCACAGCGCGGTGAGCCGCCCGGAGCGCAGTTGCCCGATGACTTCGCTGGGGTTGAGGGAGGCGAGTTCGACGTGGCCGCCGAGGACGGCGGCCATCGTTTCGCTGCCGGACTGGTAGGGCACGCGGTCGAAGTCGGCGCCGGCGCGGCGCTGCATCAGGGTGAACACGACGGCGTCGGGGCCGAGGGCACCGGAGATCCCGGCCAGGACGCGGCGCTGCTTGCTCTGCTCGACGGCGTCGGCGCAGCTGGTGATCGGCGAGCCGGGTCGGGCGACCAGCAGCGTGTAGTCCTCGCCGACTTTGGCGATGGGGGTGAAGTCGCGGTGGGAGAAGGCGACGTCGATGCCCGCGGGCAGCGACAGCAGGGACGTCTCGGTGGCCAGCAGGTGGTGGGTGGAGCCGCGTTTGCCGAGGAAGTAGGAGTAGCCGACGGCGCCTTGGCCGCCTTCGCGGTTGTCGACGGTGATGGACAGCGTCGGGTCGGCGGCGGTGAGCCCGGCGGCCATGGCGCGCCCGGCGATGTCGCTGCCGCCGCCGGCGCCGAAGGGCACGACCATCGTCACTTCGCCAACCGGGCGCGGCCCGCCTTGGACGTCGTCGGCGGTGACCGGGGCGCAGCCGGTGGCCACCAGCGCGGTGGTCAGCGCGGCCAGTGCGGTGCGGTGCGCGCGCATCGCTCCTCCTCGAGCTGGCGTCGCGGTGGGGTCAGCGGATGATGCCCGCTTCGTGGAGCTCGTCGAGTTCGGTGGTGCCGAGGCCGGCTTCGGTGAGGACGTCGCGGGTGTGGGCGCCGAGGCCGGGGCCGGCGGTGCCGCGGCGGGCGGGGGTGTGCGACAGCCGCATCGGGGAGCCCAGTTGCCGCACGGTGCCCAGGTCGGGGTGCGGGGCGTCCCAGAAGTAGCCGCGGCCGGTGAGGTGGTCGTCGGTGTAGACCTGGTCGGTGGTGGCGATGGGTGCGCAGGGCACGCCGGCGGCCACGAGCAGGTCGACGACCTCGCCGGTGGTGCGGGTGGTGGTGGCGGCTTCGATGGCCGGGATGAGGTCGTCGCGGTGCTGGTAGCGGTCGTAGGAGTGGGTGTAGCGGGGGTCGTCGAGCAGGGCGGTGAGGCCGAGGGCGTGGCAGAACGCGGGCCAGGTCTTGGTGGTGGTGGCCCCGGCGGTGACCCACCCGTCGCGGCAGCGCAGCGCTTGGTAGGGGGCGCTGTTCTGGTGCGCCGAGCCGTGCTTGCGGCCGGCTTCGCCGGTGGCGTGGTAGGTCCCGGCTTCCCACACGGTCAGGGATACCCCGGCTTCGAGGAGGGACACGTCGATGTGCTGGCCGTGGCCGGTGGTGTCGCGGGCGCGCAGCGCGGCGAGGGTGGCGGTGGCGGCGTAGAGGCCGCACACGAGGTCGCAGACGGGCACGCCGATCTTGGTGGGGTCGCCGTCGGGGGCGCCGGTGACGCTCATCAGCCCGGAGCGGGCCTGGGCCATGATGTCCAGGCCGGGTTGGGCGGCCAGCGGCCCGTCCTGGCCCCAGCCGGAGGCGGAGACGTAGATGAGGCGGGGGTGGGTGGTGCGCACGGCGTCGTAGCCGAAGCCCAGGGCGGCCAGCGCGCCGGGCCGCAGGTTCTCCACCAGGACGTCGGCGCTGTCCAGCAGGGTGCGCAGCAGCGCGGTGCCCCGTTCGGTCTTGAGGTCCAGGGCCACCGACCGCTTGTTGCGGTTGAGCCGGATGAACGGGGAGCTGTGCTCGTCGAGGAACGGGCCGGTCTGGCGGACCGGGTCGCCGCCGTGCGGGTTCTCGATCTTGATGACGTCGGCGCCGAGGTCGGCGAGCTGCATGGTGGCGAAGGGGGCGGCCATGAAGGCGCCGATCTCCAGCACGCGCACGCCGTGCAGCGCGGCGGGGGGCGGGGTGGTGGTCATGCGCGGCTCCAGAGCGGTCGTCGCGTACCGTGCGCCGTGATCGGCATCACCGGACTTTTGTCTACAGCAGGCAGTTCCGCGGTGGCAAGGTGGTGTGCCAAGGTTGCCCCGGGCGGAGCAGCCGCCCGGTTGCCGGTGCCCCCGGGCGCTTCGTGCGGCCCGCTGTGGAAGGACACTGCTTTCCGTGACCGGAGAGGACGAACTGAGCGCGCCGGTGGCGCGGGCCCCGAGCATCGTGGGGCCGCCGTCGCTGGTGCAGTTGGCCGCCGACGCGTTGCGGCGGATGATCGTGGGCGGGGATCTGCTGTGCGGGCAGCGGGTGGTGGAGAACCGGCTGACCCACGAGCTGGGCATCAGCAGGCCGCCGCTGCGGGAAGCGCTGCGGGTGCTGGAGCGGGAGGGCCTGGTGCGGCAGGTGCCGCGCAAGGGCGTGATCGTGACGCCGTTGACGCTGCACGACATCTACGAGATCTGCACGTTGCGCGCGGAGTTCGAGGGCCTGGCGGTGCGGTTGGGCGTGCCGGTGCGGGATCCGGAGCGGTTGCGCCGCTGCCGCACGGCGCTGCACCGGATGGCCGAGGCCGCGGGGGCGGCGGACCAGTCGGCGTACCTGGAGTGCTCGTTCGAGTTCCACGTGTCGGTGGTGGGGCTGTCCGGGCACCAGCGGCTGGAGGAGGCCTACCGGTCGTTGCAGTTGCAGCTGATGCTGAGCATGGCGCTCAACCGGCGGGCCCGGGAGGACGAGACGCTGACCGAGGACGTCGCCCGCCACGAGCGGCTGCTGGCGCTGGTGGAGGAGGGGGAGCCGGCGCGGGTGCTGGCGGAGCTGGCCCGCCACGGCGACCGGACGTTCCTGGACGGCATCGAGACCAAAGTGGACGGACATACCGAGGAGGCGCTGGAGTGGTTGCGCCGGCAGCGAGAGGAGCAGCGGTGAGCGCAGGACCGATCGTGACCATCGACGGGTTCAGCCCGCAGGTGGACCCGGAGGCGTTCGTGGCGCCGGGGGCCGCCCTGATCGGCCGCGTCCGGCTGGGGGCGGGGGCCAGCGTCTGGTACGGGGCGGTGCTGCGCGGCGACACCGAGCACATCAGCGTCGGGGCGGGCAGCAACGTGCAGGACGGGTGCGTGGTGCACGCCGACCCCGGATTCCCGTGCGCGGTGGGCGAGGGGGTCACGGTGGGGCACCGGGCGGTGCTGCACGGCTGCACCGTGGAGGACGGGGCGCTGATCGGGATGGGCGCGGTGCTGCTCAACGGCTGCCGCGTCGGGGCCGGGTCGCTGGTCGCGGCGGGAGCGGTGGTGCTGGAGGGCACCGAGATCCCGCCGGGGTCGCTGGTGGCGGGCACCCCGGCGAAGGTGCGGCGGGAGCTGCGCGACCCGGAGCGCGCCGAACTGGCGGTGGCCGCCGAGAAGTACGTGGCCAACGCCGCCAAGCACCGGGCGGCGCTGGCGGGCTGAGCACGAGAACGGCGCGGTGGCCGCCCGTTCGACGGGTGGCCACCGCGCCGGTGGTCATCGGGGTCCCGGGCCGGCAGGGGCCGGGACCGGTGTGTCGCCGGTGCCCGCGGTGCGGGCGCCGCTCAGTCTCAGTGCCAGGTCAGGGTGCTCGACTGCGGGTGCCGCATCACCGTGCGGGCCCGCTGCATCTCGCGCGCCAAGCTGCCCAGCCAACGAACCAGACCTGCCATCGCGGGTCCTCCACTACAGCTCAAGGGATGTGGTCGACACGACCTTGTGCGTTGTCAAGAGCTCTTGCCCCGACAACGCCCCGCCTGGGCGACAAGGGGATGTCTCACCCGCCATGTCGTCGCAGGTGGGGACGATGTTTCAAGCGTTTGATCACGAATCGATAACTCCTCGTCGCGGGTGGGTCGCGCGGGGTCAGCCCGGGTGCGAACCCACCGCGTCGCGCAGCTCGTCGCCGGTGACCGCACCGACCATCCGGGCGCAGTGCGCGCAGCAGAAGAACCGCCCCGACGCCTCCACCCCGTGCCCCAGCACCCGGCACTGGCAGTGCTCGCACACCGGCGCCAACCGCTGCGCCGCGCACTCCATCGAATCGAACGTGTGCACCCCACCGCCGGTGGTGCGCACCTCGAAGGTCATCCAGTAGTCGTTGCCGCACACGTCGCAGGTGCCCACGGGCCCCACCGCCTCCCCGATCCGGTCGTTGACCACGACAGGATGCGGCCACCGCCGGTGACCGGCAACCGGGCACCACCACCCGGTTCGGCGGCGCGCCACCCACCCCCGCTGTGCCAGCATGATCGCGACGCGACGCCGCCGAACCCGGGGGAGCACATGCACGACGACCGCCGCATCGTCGAAGACCGCCTCGACCGCGTGCTCGCCGAACGGCTCCTCCCGGCCGTGCACCCCCACACCGCGCCGTGCGACGTGGCCGTGTGGCACGCCCCCGGCGAACCCGTCCCCGCCGCCGAGGCGCTGCGCGCCGACTACCGGCCCACCGCGGTCGGCGAACCGTGGGGCCCGCCGTGGGGCACCAGCTGGTTCCGCATCCACGCCGAACTGCCCGCCTCCTGGGCCGGGCGCACCGTCGAAGCCATCGTCGACCTCGGCTTCGACCAGGACCGCCCCGGCTTCCAGTGCGAAGGGCTCGCCCACACCCCCGACGGCCGCCCCGTCAAAGGACTGCACCCCCGCAACACCCACCTGCCGGTGTCCACCGAGGACGGCGCCCGGACCCGCACCTGGTACGTCGAAGCCGCCGCCAACCCCCTCATCCTCGGCCCCCGCGGCTTCCAGCCCACCCCGCTGGGCGACCCCGCCACCGCCGGGGACCGGCCGCTGTACCGGCTGCACCGCGCCGACCTCGCCGTCGTCGACACCACGGTCCGCGACCTGCTGCACGACGCCGAAGTCCTCGACCAGCTCATGCGGGAACTGCCCGGCACCGACCCGCGCCGCCACGAGATCCTGCGCGCCCTGGAACGGATGCTCGACCGGCTCGACCTGCACGACATCGCCGGCACCGCCGCCCACGCCCGCGCCGCGCTCGCCGACGCCCTGGCCCGCCCCGCCCACCCCAGCGCCCACGTGCTCTCCGCCGTCGGCCACGCCCACATCGACTCGGCGTGGCTGTGGCCGCTGCGCGAAACCGTCCGCAAGGTCGCCCGCACCACCGCCAACGTGTGCGCCCTGATGGACACCGACCCCGACTTCGTGTTCGCCATGAGCCAGGCCCAGCAGCTCGCGTGGCTGCGCGACCAGCACCCCGCGCTGTTCGAGCGGGTCCGCGCCCGCGTCGCCGAAGGCCGGTTCGTGCCCGTCGGCGGCATGTGGGTCGAAGCCGACACCAACATGCCCGGCGGGGAGGCCATGGCCCGCCAGTTCACCTTCGGCAAGCGCTTCTACCTGGAGGAGTTCGGCCTCGACACCCAGGAGGTGTGGCTCCCGGACTCCTTCGGCTACAGCGCCGCGCTACCGCAACTGGTCGCGCTGTCCGGATCCCGCTGGTTCCTCACCCAGAAGATCTCCTGGAACCAGACCAACCGGTTCCCGCACCACACCTTCTGGTGGGAAGGCATCGACGGCACCCGCGTGTTCACCCACTTCCCGCCCGCCGACACCTACAACGCCGAACTCACCGGCGCCGAACTCGCCCACGCCCAGCGCAACTTCGCCGAACACGGCTACGCCACCCGCTCGCTGATCCCGTTCGGCCACGGCGACGGCGGCGGCGGCCCCACCCGCGAAATGCTGGCCCGCGCCCACCGCACCGCCGACCTCGAAGGCGCACCGCGGGTGCGGCTGGAAAGCCCCGCGGCGTTCTTCACCGCCGCCGAAGCCGACCACCGCGGCCCCGCGGTGTGGTCCGGGGAGCTCTACCTGGAACTGCACCGCGGCACCTACACCTCCCAGGCCCGCACCAAGCAGGGCAACCGGCGCTGCGAACACCTGCTGCGCGAAGCCGAGCTGTGGTCGGCCACCGCCACGCTGCGCACCGGCGCCGACTACCCCCACGACGAACTGGAGCAGGCGTGGCGCACCGTGCTGCTGCACCAGTTCCACGACATCCTGCCCGGCTCCTCCATCGCCTGGGTGCACCGCGACGCCGAAGCCGCCTACGCCCGCACCACCACCGCGCTCACCGCGCTGATCGACCGGGCGCAGCAGCGGCTGTGCGGCGACGGGGACCGCACCGTGACGTTCAACGCCACCCCGCACGCCCACGACGGCGTCCCCGCCCTCGGCGCGGCCACCGCCACCGAACCCCGCCCGCAGACCACCGCCGAACGCCGCGACGGCGCCATCGTCCTGGACAACGGGCTGCTGCGGGTCACCGTCGACCACCGCGGACTGCTCACCTCGGTGCACGACCTCACCGCCGACCGCGAAGCCCTCGCCGGCCCCGCCAACCTGCTGCAACTGCACCCCGACCACCCCAACGCCTGGGACGCCTGGGACATCGACGGGTTCTACCGCCACCAGGTCCGCGACCTCACCGACCTCGACGCGCTGTTCGTCGACGGCACCGACGTCCACGTGCACCGCGCCACCGGCCGCTCCCGCATCCGCCAGCGCCTCAGCCTGCCGCCCGGCGCCCGCCACCTCGACATCGACACCGACGTCGACTGGCACGAAACCGAAGCGCTGCTCAAAGCCGCGTTCCCGCTGGACGTGCACGCCGACCGCAGCGCCGCCGAAACCCAGTTCGGCCACGTCTTCCGCCCCACCCACACCAACACCTCGTGGGAAGCGGCGAAGTTCGAGATCTGCGCGCACCGCTGGCTGCACGTCGGCGAACCCGGCTACGGCCACGCCCTGGTCAACGACTCCACCTACGGCCACGACGTCACCCGCGACACCTGCCCCGGCGGGGGCACCACCACCACCGTGCGGCTGTCGCTGCTGCGCGCCCCCCGCTTCCCCGACCCCGACACCGACCACGGCCCCCACCACCTGCGCTACCGGCTCGTGGTCGGCGCCGGCATCGCCGCGGCGGTGCGGGAGGGCTACCGGATCAACCTGCCGCCGCGCCGCCGCACCGGTGGGCACGACGTCACCCCGCTGGTCGCCGTCGACAACGACGCCGTCGTCGTCGAAGCCCTGAAACTCGCCGACGACCGCAGCGGTGACCTCGTGCTGCGCCTCTACGAATCCCGCGGCACCCGCGCCCGCACCACCCTCACCTTCGACGGGCCCGCCACCGTCACCACCACCGACCTGCTGGAACGCCCCCTGGACCCGCCGCGGCACTGCCCGGGCACCCTCGACCTGGACCTGCGGCCGTTCCAGATCCTCACCGTGCGGGTGCGCCGCTGACCCCCAGCAGGTGCCGCCACGTCACCCCGTCCACCGCGCCGCGCACCGCCAGCCCCCGCGCCGCCCGGAAATCCCGGACCGCCGCCACCGTCCGGGAACCGAACCGGCCGTCAGCCGCCACCGCGGCCCCCCGCGCGGTCAGCAGCACCTGCGCGGCCCGCACCGCCTCACCACCGTCCCCGGCGGCCAGCTCCGGAACCAGCCGCGCCCACGCCGTCCCGCCGAACAGACCCGCCTCGGCCACCGGCGCGGCGTAGCAGGCCTCGGCGGGCACCGCCAGACCCGCGGCGGTGCGCCGCGTCGCACCGCCGAACACGCCGTCGACGGCCACCTCGTGCCCCCGCGCCCGCAACAGGCGCTGCAACGCCACCACCACCGGCCCCGAAGCACCCGGCCGCAGCAGCGGCCACGTCACCGGGTGCACCACCGCGGCCCCGGTGGCCGCACCGACGGCCTCCCGCAACTCGCCCAACCGCCCGTAGAGCACCTCCCCGGGGCACTCGGTGGCCATGTAGTCGCGATGCCCGTAGATCGCCCCGGCCGCGATGCCGTACTGCGCCACCGCGTAGGCGCACAGCGCCACCAGCGACTCCCACAGCGCGGCAGGCACCTCGGCGCCGGTGTAGGTGCCCTCGTTCTCGATGCCCATCGACACCGCGTTCTGCGCCCCCGCGTGCGCCCCGACGACGTGCTCGGAACCCGAGCGCAGCGCCGCCAGGCTCTGGTGCCTGCCCTCGGTGAGGTGCCCGCCGCGGCTGTTGGTGAAGTTCTGGCCGGTGTCGATCCACCCGTTGCCGTCCATGTGGTAGTCCTGGATGCTCCGGGACAGGGCGAACGCGTGGGCCCGCGAGGTGTCCCGCGCGTTCTCCGTGGCCGTGTGGTGCACGATGATCTTGTCGGGTGCGGTGCCGCGCACGTCGATGCTGCCGCGGGGATCCCGCGCCTCCCAGTCACCGGTGCCGGCGATGTCGGGGGCGGCGAGGCGACGCGGGACGGACGCGGCGGCGGGCGCTGCGGCCGCGCCGACGGCGGTGACGGCCAGACCCGCGGCCAGCAGCGTGCGGCGGGCCATCCTCGGACCGAGGACCATGACGACTCCTCCGGGATGTCGGGGTGGGGAAGGGGCCCCGAGCCTGCCCGCCGCGCCCCCGCGGACCGACCCCCTGGCGACAACCCGCCACCGGCCACCCAGGACGATCACCTGCCGGGCCGGGCCCGGTCCACTTGGTACGGTCCCCGCCATGACCGAACCAGCCGGGGAACCGACGGGCACGACCTGCAAGTTCCCCGGATGCACCCGGCCGGTACCGCGCCACAGCGGCCCCGGGCGGCCCCCGGAGTACTGCGACCTGCCCGAGCACACCCGGTGGCGGGCCTGGAAGGAACGCCAGCGGCTGCACGCCGAACAGGACCAGCAGCCCGACCCCGTCCTGCCCGCCACCGACCTCGACGGCGCCCGCGTCCGCGCCGACGACCTGCTGCGCCAGTACCGGTCGCTGAGCGACCAGCTCGCCCGCACCCTGCGCGCCGCCATCGACGAACTCGGCGCCATCGCCGACCCCAGCGCCGCCGAAGCCCAGGTGCAGGCCGCCCACGCCGAAGCCGCCCACCGCGTCGCCCAAGCCGAACAAGCCCTGGCCACCGCCCAGCAGCACCGCCGCCGCGCCGAGCAGGCCGCCGCCGACGCGGTCGCCGCCGCCGCCGACGCGGTCGCCGCCGCCGACGACGCCGCCGCGGCCGCCGAGGACGCCACCCGCGACGCCGACCAGGCCCGCACCCAGCGCGACGAAGCGCTCACCCGCGCCGACCACGCCCAGCAGCAGGCCACCGAAGACGTCCACGCCGCCCGCAACGAAGCCGACGTCGCCATCGCCGCCGCGCACCGCGACGCCCAGCAGCGCATCGACAC
>NZ_BAABII010000016.1:0-432011 GCF_039542665.1 Saccharopolyspora cebuensis | reverse complement strand
AGCAGCGCATCGACACCGACCGCGCCGAAGCCCAGCGCGCCGTCGACCACGCCGCCGAACTGGCCGCCGCGGCCGAACAGGACGCCCAGCAGCGCATCGCCGAGCACACCGCCGCCCGCGACGAGGCCGACCGGCGCGCCGCCCGCGCCGAACACACCGCCGACACCGCCCAGCAGCAGCTCACCGAAACCAAAACCGCGCTGCACCAGGCCCGCCAGGACACCACCGCCGCCCGCGAGGAACTCGCCGCGCTGCGCCGCGAGCACACCGCCGAACTCGACCGGCTCCGCACCGAACACCAGCAGCGGCTGCGGGAGGAACGCGACACCGCCGCCGCGCGGCTGGCCGCCGTCGACGACGCCCGCGAGCAGAGCCGCGCCCGCGCCGAACGCGCCGAAGCCCAGCTCGACGTCCTCACCGACCAGCTCCGCGCCACCCGCACCACCGACCACGGCGACCCGAAACCGGCGTCCCCGTAGGGGCACCCGCGGACGCCGGCCCGATCAGCTGTCCGGGTCCTCCGCCCCGGGCTCGCCGCGCAACCGCTCCAGCCGGGCGGCGATCATCAGCTCGACGGCCTGGCTCAGCGCGAACACCAGCACCGCCAGCAACGCCGCCACCGGCCACGCCGCACCCCGGGGGACCGTCAGGGCGACCAGCACGGCCATGCCCAGGCCCAACGCGACCGACACGATGTCGAACGCCGTGCCCAGCAGCACCACCGCCCGCGGCGCGGCCCCCAGCCGCCGCCGGAACCCGCGGGTGGTCACGGCCTGCAGCAACGTGAACGCCGCGGCGGCCGACATCGCGAACCCGACGATGTCGGCCAGCGACGGCGACCCCACCAGCTGGTTCAGCGCACCGTAGGACGAGGTGATCATGATCGAGAACCCGAACGCCGCGCTGTTGTCGATGACGGCGGTCTGCAACCCCACGTGGGCGCTGCGCCGGACGTGGGACTCACCGCTGCTGCGACCCGCACCCATGCGCCCCACCGTAGGTCCCGCGGCCGCCGCGCCGCCCCCGGACGCACCCGGGCCCGCACCGCGCGCGGCGGTGCGGGCCCGGGTCCAGCCACGCCTCAGATCAAGCCGAGCTCGCGGACCGCGTCGCGCTCCTCGGTGAGCTCCCGCACCGAAGCGTCGATGCGCTCCCGGGAGAACTCGTCGATCTCCAAGCCCTGCACGATCTCGAACCTGCCGTCGCGGGCGGTCACCGGGAACGACGAGATCAGACCCTCCGGCACCCCGTAGGAACCGTCGGACACCACACCCGCCGAAGTCCAGTCACCCTCCGGCGTCCCGTTCACCCAGGTGTGCACGTGATCGATCGCGGCGTTGGCCGCCGACGCCGCCGACGACGCCCCCCGGGCCTCGATGATCGCCGCACCGCGCTTGGCCACCGTCGGGATGAACTCGTCGGCCAGCCAGGACCGCTCCACCTGCTCGGCGGCGACCTTCCCGCCGACCTCGGCGTGGAACAGGTCCGGGTACTGGGTCGCCGAGTGGTTGCCCCAGATCGTGAGCTTGCTGATGTCGGTGACCGACGTCCCCAACTTCTGCGCGAGCTGCGTCAACGCCCGGTTGTGGTCCAGCCGGGTCATCGCGGTGAACCGCTCCGCCGGCACGTCCGGGGCGTGGGACTGGGCGATCAGCGCGTTGGTGTTGGCCGGGTTGCCCACCACCAGCACCCGCACGTCCTCAGCGGCACCGGCGTTGATCGCCTCGCCCTGCGGCTTGAAGATGCCCCCGTTGGCCTGCAGCAGGTCACCGCGCTCCATGCCCTGCGAGCGGGGCCGCGCACCGACGAGCAGACCGACGTTGGTGCCGTCGAAAGCCACCCCGGCGTCATCGGTGATGTCGATGCTCCGCAGCAGCGGGAACGCGCAGTCGTCGAGCTCCATCGCGGTGCCCTCCGCGGCCTTCACGGCCTGCGGGATCTCCAGCAAGCGGAGCTTGATCGGGGTGTCGGGCCCGATGAGCTGACCGGAGGCGATCCGGAACAGCAGCGCGTAGCCGATCTGACCGGCCGCGCCGGTGACGGTCACGGTGACGGGAGCTTGCGTCATGGGATTTCGTTCTCCTGCTCGCCGGGTGAATGCCTGCCCGGGACTCTATCCCCGCCGGTGCGGTGGCGTTGCGGACCCGCCACGGATCACAGTGGACCACCCCCCGGACCGATTCAGCCACGCACCCGGCAGGGGAGAGCACCACCCCCGGCACCCGAGGCCCGGACGCTCACCCGGCGGCGGACACGTGCCCCGCCACCAGGTCCACCAGCAGCGGATGCAGCGCCGCGGGCAACGCATGACCCAACCCCGGCACCGTCACGCACCGCGCCCCCGGGATCAACCCGGCCAGGTGCGCACCGTGCGGCACCGGGTTCACCGGATCCACCGCCCCCTGCACCACCAGCGCCGGCACCGCCACCCGGGCGAGCTCCGCGCCCCGCTCGACGGGCACCGGCACCGCCCGACCATGCGCCGAAGGCTGCCGCGCGGTGCCCGCGTGCTCGATCGCCGCCCGTTCCCACGCCCGGAACCGGGCCGCGTCGAACGGCAGCTCACCACCCGCCAGCACCCGCCACTCCGCCACCCGCCGATCCAACGCGGCTTCGACGTCGGGCACCGGATCAGCGCGGTGCGCCAGCACCGCCACCACCTCCGGCGACGGCACCGGCAACCCGCCCGGCTCCCCGTCGCGGGCCCCGCTCAACGCCGCACCGAAATCCACGTCCAGCGCCGCGGTGAGCATCAGCACCAGCGACCGCACCCGCCCCGGATGGTCCAGCGCCAGCACCTGCCCCAGCGTGCCGCCCATCGACAAGCCCACCACGTGCGCGGCCTCGACACCGTGCCCGTCCAGCACCGCCACCGCATCGGCGGCCAGATCCGCCACCCCGTAAGCCGTGATGTCGAGGTGCGTGGACCGCCCCGTGTCCCGGTGGTCGTAGCGGATCACCCGCAACCCCCGAGCCACCAGCGCCTCGACGAACTCATCCGGCCAACCCAGCGCGTTGGCGTTCGCCCCCATCACCAGCAGCACCACCGGGTCCCCGGGACGACCCCAGCTCTGGCTCCACAGCACCACACCCCAACTGGTGGTCGTCGTACGCTCAGCGATCACCGGTGACCTCCTCCCCCCGCACCCCGAGTACGGGGGAGCGGTACCACCACGATCGCAGCACCCCGCCCCACCGCCCACCGAATTTCCCGCCCGGCACTGCGACCGACCTCTCAGCACCCACCCCACCACCCCGCTGAGCTGCGGCGGCACCCGAACCCGGCCACCCCGCCCGGCACCGGGCCCGCCGAACCGCTTGCGCCACGAGGCACCCTCGCGGTGGGATCGCGGGGTGTTGCGGCGCAAACAGGTGGTGGTCGATTCCACCACGGTGACCTACGTGGACACCCCCGGGTACGAGCAGCGGGTCCGACTCGTCGACGTCCACGGCCCCGACCCGCTGCACGCCCTGCGCACCCACCTGGCCGGCCGGGACCTGCTCGCCCCCGTCGACCTGGCCCGCACCCTCATCGCCCACGGCGCCGAGCTCAGGCGCCACGCCCACGAGATGCGCCGCGACCTCACCACCTCGCCACCACCAGCCGACTGGGCCCGCGAACACCCCGCACCACCCCGGCACGTGGTGCCCTGCGACCGCGACGCCACCGCGCTGCTGCCCGCCTGGCAACGGGCCTTCCCACCCGGCCACCCCGACGGCGCCGACGGCGACGACCAACGCGCCCTCACCGACGTGCTCCGCCCCCTGCTCTCCGGCGTCGTCCTCGGCACCGTCCTCGACAGCAGCGCCCTGGTCGTCGACGCCCGCGACGACGTCATCGCCGGCATCGTCATCAACGACCGCGGCGGCCTGCCGTGGGTGGGGGAGCTGTTCCGCGACCCCGACCACCCCGGCCTCGGCGGGCTGCTGCTGCGCCGCGCCCTGGCCCACCTCGCCGCCGACGGCCACCCCCAAGCCGGCCTCGCCGTCACCGCGGGCAACCCCGCCCAACGCCTCTACGAACGCCTCGGGTTCACCGTCGTCGACACCACCATGACCCTCGCCGTGCCCTGACCCCGCTACACTGCCCACCATGACGTGCGCGCAGCAGGCCTGGTGGCGCTCCCCCTAGGAGCGGCCACCCACCCACGCGCACCACCACCGGGCCGTTCGACACGGACGGCCCGCCCACTCGTCCTCCCGGACACCCCGGTGCCGTCCACCGCCGGCCACCACCGGACCACGGGAGACGACACCATGACCACCACCGCCCAGCAGCGCAGCGCCGACCTCGACACCCGGCTCCGCGCCCACCCCGACCGGTTCCGGGTGCTCACCGGCGACCGGCCCACCGGACGACTGCACCTCGGCCACTACTTCGGCACCCTGCACAACCGCGTCCGGCTGCAACGCCTCGGCGTCCCGCTGCACCTCGTCATCGCCGACTACCAGGTGATCACCGACCGCGACACCGCCGAACACCTCGACGAGCACGTCGAAGAACTCCTCCTCGACTACTACGCCGCCGGCCTCGACCCCGAACGCTGCACCCCGTTCACCCACAGCGCCGTGCCCGCCCTCAACCAGCTCATGCTGCCGCTGCTGAGCCTGGTCTCACTGCCCGAACTGCACCGCAACCCCACCGTCAAGGACGAGATCACCCACTCCCGCCAAGCCTCCGTCAACGGCCTCATGCTCACCTACCCCGTCCACCAAGCCGCCGACATCCTCTTCTGCGGCGCCAACGTCGTCCCCGTCGGCCAGGACCAGCTCCCGCACCTCGAACTCACCCGCACCCTCGCCCGCCGCTTCAACGACCGCTACGCACCCGTGTTCACCGAACCCGAAGCGCTGCTGTCCCCAGCACCCCTAGTGCTGGGCACCGACGGCACCAAGATGAGCAAGAGCCGCGGCAACGCCATCCACCTCGCCGACACCCCCGACCGCACCGCCCAGCTGCTGCGCGGCGCCACCACCGACTCCCAGCGCCACATCACCTACGAACCCGACACCCGCCCCGAGATCGCCAGCCTGCTCCTGCTGGCCTCCCTCTGCACCGGCCAGGACCCGCACCGCATCGCCGAAGACCTCGGCTCCGCGGGCGCCGCCGCCCTCAAGAACACCGTCACCGACGCCGTCAACACCCACCTCGCACCGCTGCGCGCCCGCCGCGCCGAACTCGCCCAGGACCGCACCCACCTCCGGCGCCTCCTGCGCGAAGGCAACGCCCGCGCCCGCGACCACGCCGAGAACACCCTCGACCAGGTCCGCACCGCCATGGGCACCCGCTACTGACCCCGCCCCCAGGTCCGGCACCGACCCGCGGTGCCGGACCCTCACCCGCCCAGGTAGCCCGACCCGCGCGCCGACAACCGCACCCCACCGGCCACCGGCTCCACCAGACCCAGCTCCCGCAACCGCCACAGATCCGACTTCACCCGCGACACCGGCCGCCCCAGCTCACCGGCCAGCTCCGCGGGACGCACCCCCGCCCGGCCCACCAACGCCCCCAGCAGCACCCGCGTCCACGGACCCCGCGGCGCCGACACGTCCCACCGGGCCAACCGGCGATCCAGCTCCGCCCGCTCACCCCGCGACAGCACCACCGGCTCCGCCTCCGCCGCCACCGGCCCCAGGTACGCCACCTCCACCCGGTACACCGGCCCGCTCCCGTGCCGCGCCAACGACGACCGCAACCCCGCAGCCCCCGAAAACCCCGCCCGGCGGGCCTCCTCCTCACCGATCGCCGCCGGATCCACCCGCGTCACCGCACCGACACCCACCACGCCCTCCGGCGTCTCCACCCGCGCACCCGCACGCGCCTGCGGACTGGCCCACCGCCGGAACAGCACCGTGATCCGACCCGCCACCACGTCCCGCAACACCCGACCGCTCAGCAGCACCCCACCACGCTACGACGCCCGGACGGCCGCCCGCGGAGCCGCCGCCCCGCGCCACGACGGGGGAGAGGCGCCACCCGCCCGGCCCATCCGATGATCACCACCTGATCACCACCGGCCACCGCGGCTAGCACCCCCGACACCCCGCACGCGACAATCGGGGCATGCTGCAGGCCTGCCTCAACGGCGCCCGCTCGCCCCGCGAGCACTACCAGCTCCCCGTACGTCCCGAACAACTCGCCCGAGCCGCCGCCGACGCGGTCACCGCGGGCGCCGACGAGATCCACCTGCACCCCAAAGCCCACGACGGCACCGACAGCCTCGACCCCCACCTGGTCGCCGCCGCCCTGCGCACCGTCCGCGCCGCCGTGCCCCGCACCCCCGTCGGCATCACCACCAGCACCTGGAGCACCCCCGACGCCGCCGCCCGCATCCGCGCGCTGCGCGCCTGGACCGCGCTGCCCGACCACGCCACCGTCGACTGGCACGAACCCGGCGCCGCCGACGTCACCGACGCCCTGCTGCGCCGCGGCATCGCCGTGCACGCCGTCGTGCCCTCCGGCACCGACGCCGACGACGCCCTCCTGCGCAGCCCGCTGCGCGACCGCATCACCCGCGTCGTGGCCCGCGTGACCGACCCGACCGGCGGCGCCACCACCACCGCCGCGGCCCTGCGCGACCGGCTCCGCCCGCTCACCGCCCCCGTCCTGCTGCACGGCACCGGACCCGGCGCCTGGACCGTCCTCGCCCTCGCCCGGCGCGGCGGGGGACCGGCGCGCATCGGCCTGGAGGACACCCTCGTCCTGCCCGACGGCCGCATCGCCGACGACACCGCCGCGCTGGTCACCGCCGCGCTCGCGCCGCACCACCACCCCCGGCGCCCCCGGCCCGACACGCCGACGCCTCCCGGTTGATCCGCGCGCCGACCCCCGACACGTGGTAGCGTGAACGCGGGTCGTAAGCCTTTCTGGGATCGTGTCTGTGCATGCTCGCAGGATGTCGCGCGGACATGTTGCTGTCTTTGGTTCTGCTGGAGAAGCCGTTGTCTGAAGGCCCGGGCGCCACGAAGTGTGGTGGTTCGTCAAAATCCAGTTCAAGTAGGAGACAGGTATGGCAGAGGGCACCGTGAAGTGGTTCAACTCCGAGAAGGGCTTCGGCTTCATCGCGCCGAACGACGGCGGACCGGACGTCTTCGTCCACTACTCGGCCATCGACGCGAGCGGCTTCCGCACCCTCGACGAGAACCAGGCGGTGACCTACGAAGTCACCCAGGGCCCGAAGGGACCGCAGGCCTCCGGCGTGCGCGCCCTCTGAGTCCCCGTCCCGGTCGGCCACGGCCGTGAACGGACTTCGCGGTGCCCCCTCCCGCCCCGGCGGGAGGGGGCACCGTCGTCACCGCCCCGGACAGCCCGCCGACTCCGCCAGCAGCTCACCGACCATCCCCGGTCGGCTCCACTGCGGACAATGCCCACCGGGCACCACCACCGACTCCACGTCACCCCAGCGGACCCCCGACGACACCAGCTCCGGCATCCGGTCCGCCGCACCGCGCACGAACGTCATCGGCACCTCCCGCCACGCCGCACCCCGCACCGCCTGCGTCCCGGTCGCCGGGTTGTTCGGCCGCAGCAATCCGATCGCCTCCGCCGCCCGCTCCGGCGCCACGTCGTGGAACAACGCCTCCCGCGCCGATTCCGCGGTGAGCTCCAGCAGCCCGTCCGCCCGCACCCGCACCGCCTCGGACACCCCGGCCGACGGCGCCACCGGCGCCAGATCCGCCACGCTCTCACCCACGTCCGGCACCGCCGCCGCCACGTACACCAGCCGCCGCACCCGCGGATGCGGCCCGGCGGCCGCCTCGCTGATCACCGCCCCGCCGTAGGAATGCCCGCACAGCACCACCGGACCGGGCACCTCGTCCAGCACCTCCCGCACCCGGTCGGCGTCGTCGTGCAGATCACCCGCCGCACCCGAACCGCCCATCCCGCTCGGCAGCTCCACCGGGACCGACCGCACCCCGGCCCGCGCCAACGCCACCACCACGTCCCGCCAGGACCAGGGGCCCAGAAATCCGCCGTGCACCAACACCACCGTCGCCGCCATGCGGACACCCTAAGAACCTCCGGCGCACGCCGGAACGGCCGACACCCGCCCGGAGCAACAGGCCAGGGCAGCCAGGGGAGGGCAGTGGTGCGGCGCGAACCGGTGCTCCCGGGGACGCTGCCGGTGGTCACCGCGGCGGGGAGGAGGGGAGCCGTGGTCAGCGGTGCGGATCGCGCGGTACGGGGGAGGGACCCCGCGGCGGACACCGGACGGCGCGCCGGAACCGCCCCGCGAACATGAACACCACTATGATGGATAACGTTCATTATCCATCATTTGGAGTTGCGGTTCCGGCCGCGCGGGGAGGAGAGCGGGGCGCGATCGCACCACGCAGGGTAGGGAACGGCGGTGAGGAGGTCGAGCTCGTCGAGGTTCGCGTCGTCACCCGGTTCGGCCTCGGAGCGTGACGGGCGCGGCGAAGTGCATGGTCGAGGCGGGACGGCGCAGGAGGTCGGCGAGCGCCAGGACCAGAGCCGGATTTCCCTGCATTTCCGCTGGTGTGATCGTCGGGGAATTCTCCTGACGATCATCTGCTGGGCTGGATGGTCGCACGACAATTCCACCTTCGCACGGGAATGGAACCCGAATGTGGCGTGCTGGTCCGTTCCATCGACGGCGCGGCGAATAGTCCTGGACCGGGAAATGCGTGCCGCTGCGGGATCAACTGGTCCAGCGGACGTCCGGGCGGACTCGTGTGCGCGCCGCGGCTGCCGGTGCCGTGCGCGGGATGCGTCGTCGTGTGCCCGGAGCGGCGCGTCGCGGGCGGGGTCGTGCCGCCGGAGCGGACCGCTTTCCTGGTGTCCGCGCAGCTCAGCGGAGTGCCGATAATGGACATTATGTTAAGTAGTACGTTCGGCGCCCGGCCGGGAGCACTTCCCCACCGGGCGCCGCGTCGTCGGCGAGGCGGCCGGTTCGGGCTGCCCCGCCGACGACTGAGCACGGCGCGTCAGGTGACGACCGCTCCCCGCGCCACGCCGGGCCGGTCCGGCCTGGTGGCCGTCGCGGACTTCACGGGGTGACGATGCCGAATCCGGGATCCGGCTGGTCCAGCACCCCCACCAGCGCCGCCAGCACGCCCGGGTCCCCGGTGTGCCGGATCCCGGCCAGGTCCGGCTCGCGCAGCAGGCCCAGCAGTTGCTGCTTGGTCAGCGACAGGACCAGCCGGGCGTCGGGGTCCGGGACCTCGTCGCTGCGGTAGGTCAGCACGCCGTTGGCCAGCCTCAGGTGCCAGATCCGGTTCTCGTCGGTCACCTCCCAGTCCATGACGAGGGTGAGGTCCCACGCCTCCGGCCCGTTCACCCGGATCGCGATCGAGTCGATGATCTGGTCCACCGTGAGCGCGGCCATCATGCTCGGGCTGGAGCTGGACGGGCCGCCCGGTTTCCGGCCCTCGCGCAGTTCCAGCGCGGCCGTCAGGTAGAAGTTCCGCCACACCGCGTTCTCCGACATCTGGCCGAGCGCGGTGTGGACGTTCGCGAGTTCCCGCTTGGCCTGGTCGTTGTCCGGCTCGGCGAACACGCAGTGGTTGAGCAGGGTGGCCGCGAAGCGCAGGTCGCCCCGCTCGGCGTAGGAGCGGGCCTGCTCGATGCCTGCCGCGGCACCGCCCATCACCTCGACCCAGCGCTGGGCCTGCTCGGCGGGCGGGTGTTCCCACAGGTGCGCCGGGTTCCCGTCGAACCAGCCCATGTAGCGCTGGTAGATGCCCTTGACGTTGTGGCTGAGCGAGCCGTAGTAGCCGCGGTTGGCCCATTCCTGGTCCAGCGCCGGGGGCAGCACCAGGGTCTCGGCGATCTCCGCGGGGGTGTGGCCCTGGTTGATCAGCCGCAGGGTCTGGTCGTGCAGGTAGGCGTACAGGTCGCGCTGGCGCCCCACCAACCCGGTGATCTCGTCGGCGCCCCAGGTCGGCCAGTGGTGGCTGCCGAAGGCGACCTCGGCTCGGCCGCCGAACAGCGTGATGGTCTCGGTGAGGTAGTGCGACCACTGCCGGGCGTCGCGGACCTGGGCGCCCCGCAAGGTGATGATGTTGTGCATGGTGTGGTTCAGGTTCTCCGCCACGCACAGGGCCTTCAGGTCCGGGAAGTAGAAGTTCATCTCCGCGGGCGCTTCCCCGCCCGGGGTCATCTGGAACTCGATGGTGATCCCGTCGATGGTCCGGCGCTCACCGGTCTTGGCGATGACCTCGGTCGGTGGCACGAGCGTGGTCGTCCCGGTCGCGACCGCCTGGCCGAGTCCGCAGCCGATCTGCCCTTCCGGGGAGCGTTCGAGCGGGGCGCCGTACATGTAGGCGGCGCGGCGGCTCATCGCGGTGCCGGCGTAGACGTTCTCGGCGACCGCGTGCTCCATGAACCCCTCGGGTGCGAGGACCGGCGCGCCGTCCGGTGGCAGGATTCCGCCGGTACCGCCGAAGTGGTCGACGTGCGAATGGGTGTAGATGACGCCGGTGATGGGCCGGTCGCCGCGGTGCTTGCGGTAGAGCCCGAGCGCCGCCGCGGCGGTCTCGGAACTGGTGAGCGTGTCGATGACGAGCACGCCGGTGTCGCCCTCGACGAGGGTCATGTTCGCGAGGTCGAGCCCGCGGACCTGGTAGATGCGGTCGGTGACCTGGTACAGGCCTTGCTTGGCGGCGAGCTGGCCCTGCCGCCACAGGCTCGGGTCGGCGGTGTCGGGGGCTTCGCCGGACAGGAACGAGTACGCGTCGGCGTCGTAGACCACGGTGCCGTCCCGGCCGGTGACCTTGCCGGGTTCGAGGCGGCCGAGGAACCCGCGGTCGGCGTTGGCGAAGTCCACGCGGTCAGCGTACGGGAGTGCGGACGTGTCGACCGGTGGTCGGCCGCGGTAGGCCGTCGCGGTGGGCCGGGAACCCGGTCCGGTGGGCGTGCAGGCCGTGGTCGTGACGGCGGCGGCCGCCACTGCCGCGCCGGCTACGAACTGCCGCCTGTTGATCGGTTGCACTTCGGCTCCTCTGCTGCTGTTCGGGTCCTCTCCCCTTCCACTTGTCCCAGCGGGACCCTATTAATTCAAGTGTTTTATACGACATTGACGGCCTTGTTCCGGGTGCGCGAGGATGGCCGGGTGGATACTCGTGCGGAATTGCTGCTCGCCGCGGAACGCCTGTTCGCCGAGCACGGCATCGACGGCGTCTCGCTCCGGCAGGTCGCCGCCGGGGCGGGGCAGCGCAACGTGGCCGCCACGCACTACCACTTCGGGGACAAGCACAAGCTGATCACCGCGATCTTCACGCACCGGCTCGCCGACATCGACCAGCGCCGCGACGAGCTGTTCGACATCGCGCGCGCCCGCGGCCGGGACCGGGATCCGTGGCACCTCGCCGCCGTGCTGGCCCGCCCGTTCGCGGAGCAGGCCGCGCGGCCGGGCAGCCACTACGCGCGGTTCGTCGCCAGGCTCTACGACCACGTCGGGCGGACCGTGGCCGAATTGCCGGGCTACGGTCTGGTGGGCAGCGCGGTGCCGGTGATCGCGCGTCTCGAGGAGCTGCTGACCGAGCAGGTGTCCGTCGAGGTCGCCCGGTTCCGGCTCGAGTTGGGCGCACGGTTGCTCATCACCGGTGCCGCTGATCTCGAAGCGCACGCCCGGAGCAGCGCGGACGGTCTGGACGAGCAGCGGCTGACCTGGCTGATCGACGCGATCGCCGGGGTGCTGACCGCACCCGGGGCCGCGGTGGGAGCACCGTAGGGCGCCGCCGCTCCCCCGTCCTCCCGCGCTGATTCCCGGTTTGAGCGCCCTGGTGCCGTACCGTCGGGTGCACGTGCAGCCGTGCTGGAGGGAGCGCGCGTGGAACAGGTGCGTGCCGTCGCGTTCGACGTGCTGGAGACGCTGCTGGACCTGGGGCCGATGCGGTCGCGGCTGGCCGCGGTCGGTCAGCCGCCCGAGCTGCTGCAACCCTGGTTCCTGCGGCTGCAGCGCGACGCGATGGCCCTGACCCTGGCCGGTGATGTCGCGGAGTTCGGTGCCGTGGCGCGGCAGGCGCTGCGCACGGAGACCCGGCACACCGCCGCGGAGGACGAGCTGGACCACGTGCTGTCGGGTTTCGGGGAGCTGCCCGCGCACCCGGACGCCGAACCGGCGCTGCGGCGGCTCACCGAGGCCGGGATGCCGGTGGGATGCCTGACGGTCGGCGACCCGGAGGTGACGGCGCGGTTCCTGGCCGGTGCGGGGCTGGACGGCTACGTCGGGCCGGTGATCACCGCGGGCGAGGCCGGCGTGTGGAAGCCTTCCCCCGGCCTGTACCGCACGGCGGCGCAGCGCCTGGGTGTGCCGCTGGGCGGGCTGGCGGTGGTGGCCGTGCACGCGTGGGACTGCCACGGCGCGAAGCGGGCCGGCTGCGCGGCCGGGTGGTGCTCGCGGTTGGAGGGCCGCTACGGCGCGGTGTTCGCCCCGCCGGACGTGGTGGGTGATGACCTGGTGCGGGTGGTCGAGGGGTTGCTCGGGGGCTGACGTCCCAGGCGGGCCGCGTCGGAGCGGTTGTCACTCCTTCGGGGTGGGGGTGCTGGGTGGGCGGCGTGTGCGCTCGGCCGGATGCGGGTTTGATGGGGGCGGTAACCGACCGCGTTCGCTGGGTGGCGAGTGATGACCGATCCTGAGGGCGGTGCCGCACCGTCCGACCGCGAGGCGCTGTCGCGCAGTCGTGCGGCGCTGCGCGAGCACAGCGGTGAGGGCACGGTCGCGATCGTGTCGCTGGACGTCGGCGGTCGCGTGGTGACGTGGAACGCCGAGGCCGAGCGGCTGCAGGGCTACACCGGTGAGGAGATCATCGGCAGGCACTTCTCGGTGTTCTACCCGCCGGAGGAGGCTTCGGAAGGTTTCCCGGACGCGGAGCTCACGCGGACCGCCGAGATCGGGGTGCACATCGACGAGGGTTGGCGGGTGCGCCGGGACGGGACGCGGTTCTGGGCCTACACGGTGCTCGCCGCCCAGCAGGGCGAGTCCGGTGACCTGCGGGGTTTCATCAAGGTGATCCGCGACGAGACCGAGACCCACGCCCGTCACCAGCGGTCGTACCAGCGGTTCACCGATCTGTTCGGGTTGGCCCCGGTCGGGGTGGCGTTCTTCGACGAGGCCGATCGGGTGCGGGAGTGCAACGACGCGTTGTGCGGGCTGCTGGGGCGGTCCCGGGCCGAGCTGCTGGGGGCGCGGGGGTTGGAGCTGCTGCACCCGGACGACCAGGAGTTCGGGTTGACCGCACCTCGGGCCCGGAAGGAGGCCGGGGGCGGCGCTGGTCAGCGGGTGCTGGCGCGCTCCGACGGGCAGCGGGTGGTGTGCGAGGTGCGCAGTGCGCTGTCGGTGCAGGACGACGGGAGCCGGTTCTGGCTGGTGGTGTTCCAGGACGTCACCGAACGCATCCGCCGCACCGAGGAGCTGCGGTACCAGGTGACCCACGATCCCCTGACCGGGTTGCCGAACCGGCAGGGTGTCGCGGAGCTGCTGGCGTCCTCGTCGGAGCGGATGGGGTTGCTGCTGTGCGACATCGACAACTTCAAGCGGGTCAACGATTCGCTGGGGCACGCCGCCGGGGATGAGCTGATCGTGCAGGCCGGGCGGCGGCTGGCGGCGGCGTTGCCGGAGGGCTGCGCGGTGGCGCGGTTGTCGGGTGACGAGTTCCTGGTGGTGCTCGAGGACGTGGAGTCGGTGGAGTCGCTGCGGTGGTGCGCCGATCACGTCGCGCGGGTGCTGCGGATGGTCTCGCCGATCCGGGAGCACTTGGTGCGGGTGACGGCGTCGGTGGGGGCGGCGATGTTCCCCTCCGGGGAGATGACCGGGGAGGATCTGCTGCGCTTCGCCGATGCGGCGGTGTTCCGCGCCAAGCGGTCGGGCACGGGGCAGGTGGCGCTGGCCGATCCGGCGATGGCGACGCGGGCGGCGCAGCAGGTGCGGATGGAGGGTGAGCTCGCCGAGGCGCTGCGCACCGACGGGCTGGAGCTGTACTACCAGCCGGTGGTGGACGCGCAGCGCAGGATCGTCACCGCCGAGGCGTTGCTGCGCTGGCCGCATCCGGAGTTCGGGCTGCTGGGCCCGGATGTGGTGCTGACGACCGCGGAGCAGGGCGACCTGCTGCGGGAGGTGGACCTGTGGGTGCTGCGGACGGCGCTGCGGGAAGCCGCGGACTGGCCGCGGGTGCATGGTCGGGACGTGCGGGTCGCGTTGAACCTGAGTGCGAAGATCACCACCGAGCTGGCGTTCCTGGAGACCATCGGCGAGACGCTGACCGGGTGCCGGATCGATGCGCGGCGGGTGGTGCTGGAGGTGACCGAGACTTCGTTGGTCGACGTGTCGACGGTGGCGCGGGAGGGCATGGGCCGGTTGATCGAGCGGGGGGCGACGTTCGCGGTGGACGACTTCGGGACGGGCTATTCGTCGTTGGCGCGGCTGAAGGACCTGCCCGCCGGGATCATCAAGCTGGACCGGCAGTTCGTGTCGGGGTTGGAGCATGAGGAGGCCGATCGGGCGATCGTGCGTTCGGCGATCGACTTGGCGCACGCCACCGGGCGCAGTTGCGTGGCCGAGGGCGTGGAGACCGCGGCGCAGTTCGAGCTGCTGACGGCGATGGGCGCCGATACGTTCCAGGGCTGGTTGTTCGCGCGGGCGATGCCGGTGGCGAAGTTGCGGGAGCTGCTGGCGGTGGGGTCGCTGCCGCTACCCTGAACGCCTGACCGCTCGTGATCGGAGAAGGTGGTGGGGTGCCGCAGGACCGGCGTTTCGTGGTGATCACCGGTGGTCCCGGGTCGGGCAAGAGCACGCTGATCGAGGCGCTGGCGCAGCGGGGGTACGCGCGGACCCCGGAGGCGGGCCGCGGGGTGATCGTCGATCAGGTCGGCATCGGGGGTTCCGGGGTGCCGTGGCGGGACGAGGTGCTGTTCGCGGAGCTGATGCTGAGTTGGGAGCTGCGGTCCTACCGGTGGGCGCAGTCGTGCCCGGGCGTGGTGTTCTTCGATCGCGGGATGCCGGATCTGGTGGGGTTCTTGCGCGTGCGGGGCCGTGAGGTGCCCGCGCACGTCGATGCGGCGGCGCGCGGGTTCGGTTATCGGCGGGAGGTGTTCCTGGCTCCGTTCTGGCCGGAGATCTACGGCGTGGACGCCGAGCGCGGCCAGTCCCCGGAGGAGGCCGAGGCGACCTTTCACGCCATGGTGGACGCCTACACCGAGTACGGGTACCGGCTGTTGGTGTTGCCGAAGTCGAGCGTGGCCGAGCGGGTCGACTTCGTCCTCGACGCGCTGCGCTGAGCCGCAACGCGGCGTCGCCCGTCTCCCAGGACGAGCCACCCATCTTTTCGTCACCGTGATGGAAGTGATCAAGGGTGACGGGTGTCTTGATCCGGTTCTTCTGCGGGTCCGGAGGTGCTCGTGGCGGCGGCGACGAGATGCGCCGGGTCGCGGGTGACCGACAGCGCGACGTGGTCGTAGAGCTGGGTGATCGCCGCCGAGGAATGCCCGAGCGCGTCCCGGCGGTCCTCCAGCGCTGCTCCCCGCTCCCGGGCGATGGTGTTGAACGTGTGCCGCATCGAGTGCGGCGTGATCCGCTTCGGGGTCGGGACGCCGGCTTCGGCCGCGATCCGCTGCACCAGCCGGTACACCTGGTGCCGGTTCACCGGAGCACCGCCCAGGGTCAGGATCAGCGCCTCGGCGTCCGAGGCGGGCCGCACCGCCAGGTAGGCGTCGAACGCGGGCGCCAGCGGCGCGGGCACCGGCCGGGTCCGGACCTTGCCGCCCTTCATCCGCACGGTGAGCACCCGCATCCCGTCGCGCTGCCCGAGGTCGGACAGCCGCGCCTGGCACACTTCGGAGACCCGCAGCCCGAGCCCGATGAGCAGACCGACGACCACCGCGGCGGCCTCCGCGCCGAGGGTGCGGTGCCCGCGCTGCCCGGTGGCGCTGACCATCGCCGCGGCCTGCTGCTGGGACACGCTCGCCGTCGGTGAGTGGCCCCGGTCGTAGCGGGGCCGGGCCGCGTCGCGGGCCGGGTTGGCGTCGAGGACCCCGGCGCGGACCAGGAACGTGTACCAGCTCGACACCGCCGCGAGCTTGCGGGCCCGCGTCGAGGCCGCCAGCACCCGGCCCGTGCGCGGGTGCGGTACCGACGCCAGCTCGGTGGCGTACATCTGCACTTCCGGCAGCCGCAGCGCCAGCGGGTCCAGCGCCCGCCGCGTGCACCAGGCCAGGTACTCCCGCAGGTCCCGGGCGTAGGCGGCGCGCGTGTCGGCCGACTCGGCGTAAGACCCCAGCCACGCCGACACCAGCGCCCCCACGGTGTGCCCGGTCCGCCCCGTCGCCGCCAGCAATTCCGTTTGCGGCCGCAGCGGCACCGTCTCCCCCGCCCCGGCGGTGTCGATCTCCATGCGCCCACCTTAGCGCACATAAGCGTGATTATGCACGCACCCCTACGCGGGGATCGTCGGACCTGCCTTATCGTTTCGTTTTCATCGAAACGTTTTGTCACTACCGTCAACGTAATCGACCGGGAATTGGGCAGGGGCTCGGTGCGGACACGACGGTCGCGGTGCTCGACGACGAGGACACCGTCGCCCAGATCGGCTGCTGGTTCGCGCGCCGGTGGGGTTCGTCGGCGGCCGCGACGGTCAACGCGCGTCTGGACGCGCTGCGCTCGGCCGCTGGATGGTGGCACCAGCAGGGCTGGATCAACGGCGACCCGACCCGACGAATCCGCGGACTCCGGATTACACTCGCGCGGTCGACGAGACCCTGATCGAAGATCTAGTGACTCGGCCGAATCTGCCGCTTCGCGAACGCACGCTGTGGCGGATGCTGTACGAGACAGCCGCCCGCGCCGAGGAGATCCTCGCGCTGGACGTCGATGAGCTCGATCTGCGCAACCGGCGCGCGGCCGATGTGATCGTGTGGCGCACCGCCACCGCCCGGCTGCTGCCCCGCCTGCTTGACGGCCGACGCCGCGGACCGGTGTTCCTCACCGATCGACGCGCTCGCGTCGAGCTGCCGCCAGCGGCTCTGGATCCGGACTCCGGGGCGCGCGCGGTTGTCCTACCGGCGCGCGGCCGATTCGTTCGAGCAGACCACCGCGAAGCTTTCCGGCGGGCCGTGGACGCTGCACCAGCTCAGGCATTCTGCGTTGACCCATGCCGCCGAAACCGGCGCGAACACCTCGACACAGCTGGCGTTCTCCGGGCACACCTCGGTCGCGTCGCTGGCGAAATACGCGCGGGTATCGCCGCAGGCTCTCGCCCGGTGGCAGCAAGCCCGGGATCCGGCCGCCCGGAGGCCGTGAAACGCCCCAGACTTCGATACAGAAGGCAAAACGTTGTCCGCTGTGCGAAAGCTACCGAAACGCCTAACTGTGTGAGCGGATCATTGGCACAGCTTTCCGGTATGACTTCTGGGTGTGGTCTACGACGCCTGGTCATCTTCCTCTCTCGAGCGCGCACTTCCGTCGAGTACGGCGGTCCCGTCTGAATGGGCTCGGCTCAAGTGATCCCGCAGTCGAGCGTGACGGAATTGGTACACGCCGCCGGTCTTACGCAACACACCTCGCCGGTGGGCGTCATTAAGGAAGCGCATGATCGGCCACGGCAACTGTCCTGTCAGGGGCAATAGGAAACGCGCGATCGACCATGGCCCCCACACCGTGATCAGTAGCAGCCATACGAGCATCCCGCCTGCGGCTGTGGCGAGCCATGCGATGGGCAGGAAGAATGGCCCAAAGGCCTCGGTGACCGACGGGACGAAGGTTGCTTCGAATACACTGCGGAAGATCAACCAGGCCAGCAGGCTGCCCAGACCACCGACCGTCGCTCCTTGGAACAGGGTTGTGCGGCGGTCGAGGTCAAGTAGTTCGCGGGGACTGTTGATGTCGGTCAGTTCCACGGGCACGGAGAGACTACGCACGATGATCACTACGAGCCACAGCCCGATCCCTATCATGGCACCGGCGCCGATACCGAGCAGAGCCACGGCTAGCGCGCCGGTCATGACGGCACCCACGGTGCCGAAGGTCAGTCCGCCGCTGGTGCACAACCCCAGCCACACGATCGCCTTCCACCGTCCAGGACCAAGTTCAGAAAGAATCCGCCGGTAAACAACTGTCCAGCGTTGCCGGATCCGTAGCCGCATTCGCAGTGGCGATGGCCGTAGTCCTCGGCCGAGACCAACCATGATCCCGAGTACTGCAGAAAACACTGCTCCGAATGCGAATCCGACCGCCAGGAAAAGCTCCATCGACGGCATTTCCATGGCTGCGAACGTCCCGACCGACCACCACATTGATACGACCACGGCCCAACTGGGCAGAAGGAAAGCAATCCCGGCGACCGTACCGACGGCCGAGCGCGGTAGCGCGAGCACGAGCCGCCACCATGCCAGGTCGTAGGTTCGCTGGTGCGCGAGATGCCGAGCCAGGAACTGGAACTGCCGCTGGATCCTTTTCACATCGGGGGGCGACTCTCGCCTGCCTGTGGCCGTTTCGTGCGACTGACCTCCGTAGGCTGCAGGAATGAAACCAGCGAGCAGCTGGTCCTCCAGGAGTGCGCAGCGCTCCGGCATGGTCAGCTCGTGTGGTGTCTCCAATAGTCTCTGCGGGTCAGCGTTGGTCTCGCTGAAAATAGTCCTCGCCAACGACACCATCAGCGGTGTGCGGAAAACCGTGGCCACAACGCGTCCTGCGTCGTCGGTTTCGTCGCGGATGCGGTCGATCACCGGGTGCCATTTGGTCCGGGTCCATTCCAAGTGGCGTTTACGCACCGTTAATGGGAGATATGCGGCGACATCGTCGAGATCAAGATCGCACAGCTGAATGGCCGCGGCGGCGGTGATGACGTCGCTGGATTCCACGGCGTCGGCGTACTCCTGCGGGCGGCTGGTCACGATCAGCCGTAGACGCGGCCCAAGCGCAGCATTGATCGCCTTCATTGCGGTTGCCTGCTTACCTTTGGCTATCTCGTCGAAACCGTCCAGAATAGGCAGCACCCGTCCAGCCGACAGCAGTTGTTCAGCGATGGACCTTCTGCCGGGTTCGCCGACGGCCAAGGCAGGGAATTCAGTGTGCAGGTAGGACAGTAACCAGGTGCGCAAGGACTCCACCCCAGGATCCCAAGAGCTAAGCGGGAAAATGACGGGTATCGGTTCTGTCTCAGCCCGAGGGCGCCGATCAAGAACGGTCACAGCGAGCCGCGAAGCCATGAGAGTCTTTCCTGATCCGGCTTTGCCTAGAATCACCAGGCGGCCAGACGGGATTCGCTGGAAAACGTCGATCAGTTCGTCGATTCCGTAACCGGTTAGCGGCACCTGGTCGATGTTGCCGAGTGATCCGTTGATGCTCTGCCAATGATCGAAAAGGTGTTCTGGTGCGCCGGTCCAGCGGATACCGAGCGGGAACGGGTCGTGCACTTTCCGGATCCGTTCCTCTTCCTCGCAGTCTCTGTGGATGTGGGCGGCGACATTCGCCAAGAGGTCGTCCAGTGTTTCTGTGCTGGCAGCGGTGCGTTGCTGCTTATTCTGCCGAATAGCAACGACTGTCGAGACGACTGTTGCGAGCAGGCTGGCGAGTCCAACGAACATGCTCACGACACTGCCCAGCTGATCGTTATGCTCCAAGTTTCCGCTCATCACACGCAGGATCAGCCACGCCACCACGCCAACGAACACCGTGCTGGAGAGGACTGCGGTGACGATCGCCCACGGAATACGACTACGAGACCGTGACATACTCGACCTCAATGCCGAAGCGCTGTTTCTTGCCGTACAGACCGAGGCTGCTTCTGTTGTGCGCGCACGGAATGTCTGTATCCGAACCCACCATGGCGGTCCTTCCCGTGACCTACCCTCGATGGTCGGGAAATCTAGCAGGCGCCGAAGCCGGATACAGCAACTTGACGGACTCGCGGCAGGTCTCTGGTATGTTCAGGTCCCCTTGTAATCGGTCCAGCGCGGTGTACGCCAGTAGAGCCACCCTATGGAAGTTGCTGGAGGCCGCCTACCGGGCCACCGTGCCCGAGGCCCACCGGGACGGTCTTTCCCGCCGGAGCCCTGATCGAGGCGCGCAGTCGGCGCTGCAGCATGCCCAAGCGTTGCTGCGGGCCCCCGTGGTCGCTAGCCACGAGCAGGGCATAACCTGGCAGCAGATCGGCGACCACCTCGGCATCAGCCGCCAGTCCGCGCACGAGCGATTCGGCCCAGCCGCCACCGAGGCCCGCCGCGCCCTGCCCGAGCACCTGCAGGCCCGCACCGCTGCCCCCGACGCCCGAACCGGGTCCAGCGGGCCGATCGTCGACACCGCCTGGCTCCGGTGCCCCTCGGAAACTTCCAACAGCTCGTCCAGCGCCGCACGCTGATCGTCGTCGAGCAGACCGTGCAGGGTCTCCCACAGACGCTGATTCGCCGCGACGCCACCAGCCGAACCAGCGTCGACACACCCGGCAGCAGCACCTTCCGCTCACGCAGCCACGCCAGGGCGGTGTCGAACAGCGCCTTCGGCCCGTCACCGGTGGTCCACGCGCGGTCTTCGACCCATGTGCCGAGCTCGTCCTCAACGGCCCGAGAGCTCCTGCCAGTGCTCGACTCGGCGGGTCTCCCACCGGTGCTCCAGTTTCGTCATCGCGCGCTCGCCATAGGCTGCGACCTGCTCATCGGACAAGAACTGAACCGACAACGCGTGTGCCTCCGCAGCTTTATGCCGCCCACCGTGGCGGAACTGCGGCGTACCTCAGCAAGCAGCAGCGAAAACGCCAGGTCAGGGTTTAGCGCCAGTTTCCGTTCCGATGTTCCTCGGCCTCTGGTCGTTGGACACTGGCCGGTGAAGACCGGCGCCGGCGCGACGGCAGGAACGCGACGGTGGCGCGTGGTTGCCCGTCTCCGGAGCGCGGCGCTGCTCACGTGAAGGCGGTGACGCCTTCGTAGTGGGCCCGGGGTGCTTGGCCTGCTGCTGCGTATTCGAGGAGCAGCAGGCCGTTGGGCGTCGCGTCGTGGCGGACCAGGCGGAGACCGGACGCGCCACCCGCGCCGGTCAGGAGGCGTCGGCCGGTGCGGAGCACCGTGGGCGCGACCGCGAGGCGGAGCGTGTCGATCAGACCCGCCGACAACAGCGCGTCGCCGAGGCGAGCGCTGCCGTGGATCTGGAGTTCCCGTCCCGGTCGTGCCTTGAGTTCGGCGACCGTCCGGACCGGGTCGCCGGTGAGCACGGTCGTGGGGTGCCAGGTCCCCTCGGTGCGGGTGTTCGTCACGACGTACTTCGGCAGCGCGTTCATCCGCTCGGTGAAGGGATCGGCCGGATCGGTGATCTCCGGCCAGTCGCGCGCGAACGCCTCGTAGGTGCGCCTGCCGAGCAGCAGGCCGTCCGCGAGGTCGAGCCATTCGGAGGTGCGCCGGACGAAGGTCTCGTCGAGGTAGGGCACGAGCCAGCCGCCGCGGGTGAACCCGTCGGTGGTGTCCTCGTCCGGCGAACCCGGTCCCTGGCTGACGCCGTCGAGCGTGACGAACTCCGTGAGGGCGATCTTCATCGTGCCGCCTTCTCCACGAACGTGGCCAGCTGATCCGCGACCGTGCCCCAGCCCTCGGCGAAGCCGAGCTTGTCGTGCAGGGCGCGGGCGTGCGGGTCGGCGTGGCGGACGACGAGCCGGTAATCCGTGCCATCCGGGTGCTCGCCGAAGGTGATCGTGGCGGTCATCGCGACCGGGGCGGGGTTCGCCGGACGCCACGAGCTGTCGACCGCGTTGGTGAACACGATCCGTTCGAGTTCGTCGACGACGAGGAAGCACGCGTCCAGGTGCGGGACGAACTCGGCCCCGTCGTCGCTCATCCGCGTCACGAACGCCCCGCCGGGCCGGGCGTCGAGGCGGTCCACCTGGCAGCGGGTCGGCGCCGGGATCCACCACTGCGCGAGCCGGGCCGGGTCGGTCCAGGCGCTCCACACGGTGGCGCGCGGGGCGCGGATGATCCGCTCCAGGCCGAGGTCGAGATCGGGGTTCACGGCGTGCTCTCCTCCGGGGCGGTGACGAACTGTTCGAGGCGGTCGGTGCGCTCCTCCCAGGTGCGGCGCTGCTCGGCGAGCCAGTCGTCGACGAGGGCGAGCCGCTCGCGGTCGAGCACGCAGGTGCGCACCCGGCCGGACTTGACCGTGCGGATGAGCCCGTTCGCTTCGAGCGTCCGCACGTGCTTCATGAACGAGGGGAGGGTCATCGGGAATTCGCGCGCGAGTTCGCCGACGCTCGCCGACCCGCGCCCGAGGCGCCGGACGACGGCGCGCCTGGTCGGGTCGGCGAGCGCGACGAACACGCCGTCCAACTGCGACGAACACTGTGCCATTGGGCTAAGTATCACTTGATCCTGATGCTGAGCGCAAGGGCTAAGCTTTCCCATCCGGACGGCTTTCCCGTCGGTCCCGCCGGGGCTGAGCCAGCAGCCGACTATCCGTACCGAGCCGACCATTGATCGCCTGCTGCGGGATCGGGACGAGGCCGCCGAGGCGCAGAACGCACGGGCTACCGTGCTCGGTGGCTCAGGTCAGGCCCGCGGGCGGAGCTGAGATCATCTCGGTGCCGGGCCGAGCCGCTGGGCAGCGTGCTGAGCTGGCGTGAACGGTGGTCCGCTGCCGGAAGCGTATGGCCTGTTTCCCGGCTGGGTAGACCTGCGGGTGACGGTGGGGGGCGCGCAGCCCTGCCCGCCGTCGGCTGCATCCGCGTTGAGGAGGAGAGCGGCGACGATGAAGGGCAAGGCCTTGCAGGAAGCGGCGCAGCCGGCGACCACGCTGTACTCCTTCGAACCCGGCTGGGAGGCGTGCCGGGTGCACGAGAAGTGGTTCCTGCTGATGACCGAGGGCCCGCGGCATTCCCGGGTGCGCGACGCCGGGGTCGTGGCCGGTCAGCCGGTCGTGATCGTCAAGGCCGATCCCAGCGACGCGGCAACGCTGCGGGAGGCGTACGCGGACATCACCGCCGGTTACCACATGAACAAGAAGCACTGGATCACGCTCGCTCCCGGCGACTCGATCGACACGAAGCTGGTCGAGGAGCTGGTGACCGACTCCTACCGCCTCGTGCTCGGCACGCTGCCCCGCTCCCGTCGGCCCGTCGCCCCGGAGGTGGTCGGTGCCTGACCGCGACCCGCCCGCCGGGGCCCTGACCGGCCAGGCGCTGCAGCACCTCGCCCGCAGCGCGGCCGCTGGACTGCCCGGCGTCACCCGCGGGCGGCCCTTCGTCGACAAGCTCGACGTCCACAAGGTGGCGGGCAAAGTCTTCCTGATCGTCACCGACGACCCGGACGAACGGATCATCACCGTCAAGTCCGAGCCCGAGCAGGCGCGAACGCTGCGGCACAGCTACCCCTCGATCGTCGCGGGCCGCTACCTCAACAAGGACCACTGGATCTCCGTGGGCGCCGGCCGCGGCATCACCGCGGAATTCGTCGAGGACTGCGTGACCGGCTCCTACGACCTCGTCCTGGACACCGTGCCGCACCGACGCAGACCCCGGGGAGCGAACCCGTAGTCGGCACGGCACGTCGACCGAACAACGGCACGGGCCCGCCCGGCGGCTCTACGACAGCACACGGTCGAGTGCCGCCCGGCCTGCGGGTCCCCAGGTCGGCTTGCCGCCTGGAAGGCCCCGGTCCCCGTTCCGGCCGATCAGCATGAGGACCAGTCCCTTCAGGGCGGCCAGGCCGCGGGCGCGCCGGATCGTCCCCTCGTCCGCCTGCGCGTAGGCGGCGAAGAAGCGTGCGGCGGCGCCGGCGGGGAGGATGACCCATGCGGCCGCGAGGTCCCAGGCCGGATCGCCGGCGAACATGTCACCGAAGTCGATCACCCCGGAGAGCGTCCCGTCCGAGACGACGACGTTCGCGGGATGCAGGTCGCCGTGCACCCACAGCGGCGGTCCCGCCCACTCGGGTGCCGCGACGGCGTCGTCCCAGACGGCCCGGACCTCGTCGGCGAGGTCGTCGGGGACGACGGCGTGGAAGAAGTGGTCGAACCCGTCCGAGCAGTTCTTGGGGTGGTCGCCGCGGTCCGCGCTGACCGGCGCGTCGTCGGGCGCCGCCACGTGGAGTGCCGTGAGGAAACCCGCCAGGGCGTCGGCCGCGTGGTCGCCGCGGCTGAGGGAGGTGTGGTCCAGCGGCTCGCCGGGGACCCACGTCATGATGGTCCAGGGCTTCGGGAAGCGCGCGGACGGTGCACCGGTCCGTACCGGGCCGGGGACCGGGAGCGGCAGGCGCGGGGCCAGGACGGGCAGCCACCGGCGCTCCGTGCGCTGGAGATCCGGGGCACCGTCGGTACGCGGCATGCGCACGGCCAACTCGTCCCCGAGGCGCCACACGTGGTTGGTCCACCCGCCCGCCACTTCGCGGAGGGCCAGCCCCGCGAGGTCCGGGTGCTGCTCCGCCAGCAGGTCGTGGACCAGGTCCGCGGTGATCTCGGTCTCGGGGTCGGTCATGCGGAGCCACAGTACCGGTGGCAGCCGCCGATGGCTCCGCCCGTGACCCGCCGGACAGCCCCCATGCCCCAGCTGCGGGGGGTTGCTCGCGGCTGGCGGTCAGCCGGTGGAAGGATCGGGGTCGTGGCGACTGCGGCCGGCGATTTCGAGTTGACGATGGACGAACTGCGGGTCGTCGCGCGGTTCGCGGCCGACAGCGCGCAGGACGTCCTCCCGGTGTTCGAGGACGCCGTGCCCGGTGACCGTCGTCCGCGGGCGGCCCTCGACGCCGCGTGGCAGTTCGTCGAGGGCGCGAAGCGCACCGCGCTGCAGCGCGTCACCTCGTTGGACGCGCACCGCGCCGCGCGGCAGGCCACCGGCGAAGCCGCCCGGCTCGCGGCGCGCTCCGCCGGTGACGCCGCCTCCGCCGCCTACCTGCACCCGATCGCGAAGGCCACGCAGGTGGGGCACATCCTGCGGGCCGCCGCGAGTGCCGCGCGCGTCGCCGAGCTGACCGCGGGTGAGGATCCGGCGGTCGGCGAGCTGCGGATCGAGCAGGCGCGGCTACGCGCCACACCGGTCCTGGTCGACGTCCTCCGGCGGTATCCCGCGGCGCCCACCGCCCGGAATCGCGTCGGGCAGCTCATGCGCGGTTTGGACGCCGCCCTGCGCGCCTCCGGCTGACGGGTGGGCGGGTCAGGAGCCGTCGCGCCGTCCCGGTGCGAACGCGCTCTGGGTGGTCAGCCCACCGTCGATCACCAGGAGCTGACCGGTCGTGTAGCGGGACTCGTCCGAGGCCAGGTGCACCATCGCGTGACCGATGTCCGCCGGTTCCCCGATGCCGCGCAGCGAGGTGTTGCGCCGGATCTCGTCGACGACCTCGGTGGGCAGGTTGTCCCGCAACGCGGGGGTCATGGTCGCTCCCGGCGCGATCGCGTTGCAGCGGACTCCCCTGGGCCCGTACTGGGTGGCGATGTAGCGGGTGAGGCTGATGACCCCGGCCTTGGCCGTCCCGTAGGCGCACTGCACCGCATCGCCCTGCACCCCGGCGACCGAGGCGGTGTTGATGATGGAGCCGCCGCCCGCGGCGATCATGTGCGGTATCGCCAGCCGCGAGGCCACCACCGTGCTGCGCACGTTCAGGTTCATCACCCGGTCCCACTCGGCGAGGTCCAGGCTCAGCAGGTCGGTGTCCTTGCTCGGGTCGCTGCCGCCGACGTGGTTGCACAGCACGTGCAGCCCGCCGAACTCGGCGATCGCCTTGTCGATCATCGCCGCGATCGAGTCCTCGTCGAGGACGTCGACGGTCGTGGCGACGGCGTTGCCGCCGTCCTCCCGGATCGTGCGCGCGAGGTCGTCCACGCACTCCAGGTCCAGGTCGGCCAGCAGCACGCGGGCGCCTTCGGCGGCCATCAGCCGGGCGGCGGCGGAACCGATGCCGCCGGCGGCCCCGGTGATGACCGCGGTCTTGTCGTCGAGCCGGTGCATGGGTGCGTCCTTCCGGGTCATCGGGCCACGTTCGCGGCCGGGGTGGAGGGGGTGCCACCGGGCGCGCCGGTGGGGTGCCTGGGGATCAGGGCGGCCAGTCCGATACCGGCCAGCGCGGCGACGATGGCGAGCACGAAGGTCAGCCGGAAGGCCTGCTCGGTCGGCACCTGGGCGGCGCCGAGGGACGTGGTCATCCGGGCCAGGACGACGCTCATCACCGCGCTCGACGTGGAGGTGCCGATGGAGCGCATCAGCGCGTTGAGCCCCGTGGCCGCCCCGCTTTCGGTCCGCGGCACCGAGGCCATGATCAACGTGGGCATGGTGGAGTAGACGATGCCGACCCCGGCGCCGGTGATGAGCGACGACAGCACGATCTGCCACACCTCGTCCATCAGCAGCAGCCCGAAACCGTATCCGCAGGCGATGACCAGCAGGCCGGCCATCAGCCCGGTGCGCGGTCCCCGGCTGGCCGAGATCCGGGCCGAGACCGGGGAGAGCGCCATCATCACCAGACCGGCGGGCGCCAGGGCGAGCCCGGCGGCCAGCATGGACTGCCCGAAGCCGTAGCCGGTGCTCGGCGGTGCCTGCAGCAGCTGCGGGAACGTCAGCGACATCGAGTACATCGAGAAGCCGACCAGCACCGAGGCCAGGTTGGTGAACAGCACCGGCCGGGAGGCCGAGACCCGCAGGTCCACCAGGGGTTGCGGGGAGCGCAGTTCGACCACCGCCCACCCGAGCAGGATCAGCGCGGCGGCGGCGAGCAGCGCCACGGTGACCCCGGCGCCCCAGGCGCTGCCCTGGATGATCGCCAGCATCAGGCAGCCCAGCCCGGCCGTGAGCCCCAAGGCCCCGACCACGTCGAACCGGCCCGGGGTGCGCACCGGGGATTCGGGGATCAGCAGCACGACGAGCACCAGGCACGCCGCGCCGAGCGCGCTGGAGAGCCAGAACAGGAGCTGCCAGTCCGCGAACTGGGTGACCGCGGCGGCCAGCGGCAGCCCGAGCGCGCCACCGACGCCGAGCGTGGCGCCCATCAGCGACACCGAGGTGCCCGCCCGCTCCGGCGGCATTTCGTCGCGCAGCATGCTGATCCCCAGCGGGATGGCACCGGTGGCGCATCCCTGCAGGAAGCGCCCGATGATCATCGGGGCCAGCGAGTCGGACAGCGCGCACACGAGCGATCCGGCGACCAGCGCGACCATGCTGGCGATCAGCACGCGGCGCTTGCCGTACATGTCGCCGAGGCGGCCGCTGATCGGGGTGATCACCGCGGTGGCGAGCAGCGTCGCGGTCACCACCCACGACGTCGCGGTCGGCGAGGCGTCCAGCAGCCGCGGCAGCACGGGGATGATCGGCACGACCAGCGTCTGCATGAGCGAGACCACGACGCCGCACGCCGAGAGGATCGCGGTGATCGTGCCGGGCGAGGCACGGGGAAGGACGGTCACGGGATTCCTTTGCTGCTAGCTCGGTTCCGGGGAGCGAGTGGCGGCCGGTGCCCCCGGGTCGGGACAGCGCCGAGGCGAGGTGGCTCCCCCGCTGCCGCGGGGCCGGTGTGCATCGCCGGTCCCCCTCGTGCGCTGCGGCGGATCGCCTGGCGCGACCTCCACCGCGCAACCTTGTGCGCCATACACATCATGTGTAGCATACATATCGGGTTCCGCCACGCGGCGGTGACGAGGACAGCGAGGAGTGCACCGTGACGCAGGACCGGTACATCGACGATCTGGAGCGCGAGCTCCTGCTGTTCTCCCGGCACCACCTGTCCCTCAAGCAGTCCCGCCCGGGTCAGCACCTGGAGCGCTCGGCATACCTGCTGCTCACGCGCCTGGAGACCGACGGGTCGATGTCGCTGCGCGAACTCGCCGAAGCGTTCCGCCTCGACATCTCCACGATCAACCGCCAGGTCGCGACGCTGCTCAAGAACGGGCTCGTCGAGCGGTTCGCCGACCCCCAGGGGGGCATGGCGCGCAGGCTGCGCCCCACGGGAGCAGGGCTGGACCTGCTCGCCGCCGACCGCGAACGCAGCCGCGAAGGCGTGGCCATGGTCGTCACCGACTGGCCGCAGGAACGCATCGCCGCCTTCGCCGAACTGCTGACCAGGTTCAACATCGACATCGAGGCGCTGGAGGGCAACCCCTGGCCGCGCGACCGGGACGCGCGGGACTGAGAATCCGCGGTGCGGTGCCGATGCCTGGGCGGGTGCCTACCCGCCGTGCACGATCTGGATGAGGTTGCCGCAGGTGTCGTCGAGGACCGCTGCGGTGACCGGGCCCCTCCGCAGCGGCTCCTGGGTGAACCGGACCCCGAGGCCACGCAGCCGGTCGAACTCCGCGGGCACGTCGGCCACGGCGAAGGAGGCGACCGGGATCCCCGGAGCACGCTCGCCCCGCTGTCGGACGAACACCTCGAGCACGAGGCCGAGCCCGGCCGATGAGTTCCGGCGCCACCGGATGTCTGCACGGGTGGACCCATCCGCACCACCGGGAGGACAGGATGACGACGCACGCGGTCGGGACGCGCGAACAGTGGCGAGCCGCCTACGAACAGCAGCTGGCCGAGGAGAAGGAGCTGACCCGCCGGGCCGCCGAGCTGGCCCGGCAGCGCCAGGAGCTGCCGTGGGTGCGGGTCGACGAGCAGTACCGGTTCGACACCACCTCCGGTCCGCGCACGCTCGCCGAGCTGTTCGACGGACGCTCGCAGCTGATCGTGCGGCACTTCATGCACGGCCCGAACACCCCGGAAGGCTGCCCGGGCTGCACCTTCGAAACCGACAACCTGATCGGCGCGGTGCCGCACCTGGCGCGCCGGGACGTGACGTTCCTGCTCTCCTCGCGCTCGCCGCTGCCGGTGCTCACCGCGTACAAGCAGCGGATGGGCTGGGACGTCGAGTGGGTTTCCTCCGGCCGCAGCGACTTCGACGCCGACTTCTTCTCCTACATGCACGTCCCGACGCCCCACCGGGACTACGGGTCGGGCAGCGGCAGCATGCTCGAGGTGATGGAGCTGATGGCGCTGAGCTGCTTCGCGCTGGAGGACGGGATCGTCTACCACACCTACTCGACCTACGATCGCGGCACCGAGGCGCTGAACGCGACCTGGCAACTGCTCGACCGCGCACCCCGCGGCCGCGGCGAGGACTTCTCCGACTGGCCGCGCAAACGCGACGAGTACCCCGCATAACGGGGGCGGGGCCGGGTGGCGCGGTGCCTTCGCCGCCGGAGCCGGACGCTGCCGTCCACCCGCTCGCCCCGGGGCCGGGTGGCGCCGCGACGCCCGGCCCCCGGGGAACGACAAGGTTTGAGCAGCAGTGGTACCGGGTCCTCGGTCAGTGCTCTGCCCCGGCTCTTGTGGCTGTGGCTGATGGGGTTGAATGCCGGGCGTGCCGGTGGAGTTTGTGACCGATGAGCAGGTAGCCCGGTTCGGCTGCTTCGACGAGGCACCGCCGCAGGCGGAGCTGGAGCGGCTACGACGCGGGCCGACGCGGGTGTCCGGCCGGAGCTCGACCGAGGCGCCGCACCGGGCCTCGGCGTCGTCCGGGCTGGGCCCACTGCGCGTTCTCCTCCCCGCGGGCGAGGGGGACGAAACGTGAACGTACGGCCGCTGCGCTTGCCGGACGACGTCGAGGCGCTGTCGCACCTGGACGTCATCTCGACCGCGGATACCGTGCTCAACGTCGCAACGACGGCGACTGGGTTCAGCTTCACCGAAACGCCCGTGTCGGTGCCCTCGAGCAAGAACCACGAATTCCTCGCTGACGTGACCAGTGCCGACAGGGAGTGGGCTGATGGCTTCGTCGCCTGCGACGGCGCGAACATCACTGGATTCGCCGCGACCGGCTACTCGCGGTGGAACCGACGTCAGGTGCTGTGCCACCTCTACGTCGACCGTGCCCACCGAGGCCGCGGGATCGCACGCGGATTGATCGAGCACGTGCTGGACCTCGGCCGGGCGAACGGGGCTCGGCAGGTGTGGCTGGAAACGCAGAACACGAACACTCCGGCCGTGCGGGCCTACCAGGCGATGGGATTCGAGATAGTCGGGCTCGATCGCACGCTCTACGACGGCGACGCAGCGCATGAAACCGCGCTGTACCTGGCCAAGCCGTTGGTATCGACGAGCGAGCGCCGTTGAGGACCTCGGTGCCCGTGTGCGCTCACCTGTTCCCGGTCGTCAGCGTCCGCACCCGAGAGGGGGTCGCGCAGATGGTCCTGCAGGATCGGCAGCCACCTGCGGGTGCGCTGTTCGAGCGCTTCCGGCGGCTGTGGACCGGCTTCGAACGCGGCCCAGTCGGAACTGGTGGACCATGCCGTTGAACAGCGACGCGTGCTCGTCCAGCAGCGCGGCCTCCGATCAGACCCCGCGACCGCGTCGGATCGTGCGCGGGATGAGCGGGCGCACGATCCGACGTCGGTGTTCCTCAGCCCCCTAGTCCCCGGCCACCACGGTCGAGGTGAATCCGGTGCTCGTCGGGCGGCGCAGCGGGATGGCGCACCGGGTCCGGCGCAGTACCTCCTTCCTGCTGAGGCCGAGCCCCTCCGCGAGGAGCCGTTCCGGGCGCACCGGTACCGGGTCCGCGAAGACGACCTGCACCCGGACCGGCCACGCCCCTTCCGGCCATGCCGACCGGGCGTCCAGCCGCCAGGCCCCCGTCCAGTCCAGGGCGAAGCGGTTGCGGCGGGCGAGCCGCGGATCCAGCAGCTTGGACGCCACCAGCTCCGGATCGTTGACGCGGTAGCCGCGGAGCTCGACCGGATCGACGGACCGGACCGGCACTCGCTCGTGCACGGTGAGCTTGCTCGTCCGGTCGCAGGATGTGCAGCGGACCAGCAACCACACGTCCAGCAGCTTGCCGTTGGCGTTGACGCGGAACCTGCCCGCGCCGGTGGTGGCCGACCCCGACCGGCAGTCCACGCACCGCAACGACAGCAGGGGCAGCCGGGTCCGGCGAACGACCCAAGGCAGCACGGCATGAGGTGATGAAGACATGAGCTCTCCAGATCTGACACGAGGCCGCTCGCACGCGGCCTCGAACGCCGCATGACCGGGCGCCGACGGGCAGCCCGGCGGAGCCGACGGGACGGTCGGCTCGACGGCGAGCGGGAAAAGGTGTCAGGTCTACAGAGCAGGCGGGGTCACGTGATCTTGTCCTCTGTCCTCACTGCGATGGGGCCGCAGGCAACCTACGGCAACGCGCGAGGAACGACCAAGCGGTTTTCCGCCCGGCACTTCGCCGGCGCTGCAGCGGCCGACGTGCGCGACGGCCCGCTGCTCGGGGGCCCACAGCACGCCGAGGCCCCCGCGGGCGCCCGGGCTCCGGGTTCACCGCGCCCCACACCCGCGGCGCTCACACCTGCGCGCTCAGGCGGGTGGTGCTGCGGCCGACGGTGCACACCAGGGCGAGGAGGACGGCCGCGGTGAGGGCGTGGGGAACCCGGAGCGCGTCGCTGGCGGTGAGCCAGCGCTCCGCGAGGCTCACCAGGCCGCCCCCCGCGGCCATCCCCACCGTCGCGACACCCCACGACGCCGTGCCCGCGGCCGCGTTGACCCGCCCGAGCAGCGCAGCCGGGGTGACCCGCTGGCGCAGCGCGGACACCGACACGGTGTAGAGCAGCACGCACGCGTGGGAGACGAACAGCATGACCGCGACCACCGGCACCACGGGTGCGGCGGCCATCACGAGGTGGCAGATCCCGGTGCCGGCGAGGCCGGTCATGGGCAGCCAGCCCGCGGGCAGGCGCGCGGCGACCCGCCCGCCGAACTGGCCGCCGAGGATCCCGCCGGCGGCCGCGGTGAGCATGAGCAGGCCGAACTGCGCGGACCCCAACCCCAGAGTCGTTCGGGCGAACAGGACCTGGGTGGCCAGGACGGTCGCGTAGGCGAGGTTGAACAGCATCGTCACGCCGACCAGGCGCCGCAGCAGCGGCGAAGCCCGGATCGTCGCGATACCGGCGCCGAACCGGCGCCACCCCGAATCCCGGTCGTCCGCGAGGCGCGGTTCCCGGTGCTCGTCCCGGCACAGGCGGAGGAGCAACGCCGGGACCAGCGCGCAGATCCCGGCGTTGAGGAACAGCGCGGGCGCGGTGCCCGCGGTCAGGACGAGACCACCGGCGGGGCGCCCCAGGAACTCCTGCGCGGTGATCTCCGCCGTGCGGAACTGGCCGTTGGCCGTCTCCAGGTGCCCGCGGGCGACGAGCCGGGGGATCGCCGTCACCGCGGCGGTGTCGTAGAACACCTCGGCCAGACCGAGCGCGAACGCGACGACCAGCAGCGCTTCGAGGGACAACCGGCCGGTGACCGCAACCAGGCCCAACCCCGCCCACAGCAACGCCCGGACGGTCGCCGCCGCGGCCATCGTCGCGAACCGCGGGAGGCGGTCGATCGCAGCCCCGGCGGGGATCGCGGCGACCAGCCACGGCAACCGCCCCGCCGCGGCGACGGCGCCGACCAGGAACGCCTCGTCGGTCACCGTGGTCGTGATCCACGGCAGGGCGATCAGGGCGACCCCGTCGGAGAGGTTCGAGGTCAACGAGGCGCTCCAGAACCGCCAGAACCTGCGCCCCAGGACGGCCGCGGCCACTCGTACTCCCTCCCAGCGACACCGGGGCGGGAAAATAGCAGGCACCGACCGTGCTTCGCCTCCTAATATCCGGCTTCAGCGACCACCGGGAAGCGACGACCGGAAGGAGCCCGATGTGAGCCGGGCGGACGTGATCGCCGTGCTCGCCGAGCACTACGACCTCCAGGTGCACGAGCTCGTTCCGGTCGGCACCGGGGCCGACCTCGCGGCGAGCTTGTGGCGGGCAACCGATCGGGACGGTGGCCGGTTCGCGGTCAAGTGGACCGACGGCGGGTCACCCGCCGGTCTCGTCCTGCCCGCCGCGCTGGACACCGCCCGACCCGGCAGCGCACCCCGACCACTCCCCTCGCGCACCGGTGCGCTGTGGGTCGACACCGCAGGAGGACGTCTGTCGGTCGTGCAGTGGGTCGCCGGCACCAGCGCGCTCGACGCGGACCTCGGGCGCGCGGAGTGGCACGCCCTGGGAGACCTCCTCGCCGCCCTGCACGACCTTCCCCGCACCGCGGAGCTGCGCCGGTGGGTGCCGCGCGAGCAGTTCGACCCGAGCCGGTGGGTGGACCTGTTCGACCGCGTCGATGCCGCGCTCGACGAGCCCGGACCCGCCGACGACCTGACCCGGGAGCTGACCGTGGCGTGGCGGGAACGCCGCGAGGACCTGCGCGCGGTGCGCGAGCGCACCACCCGACTGGGGCGGGCGCTGCGGACCCGGGCCGCGCTCCCGGAATTCGTCCCGTGCCACGCCGACCCGCACCGGGGCAACCTCGTCCGCACCGCCGACGGCGCCGTGGCGCTGATCGATTTCGACGACGCCACCCTCGCACCCCGCGAGCGCGACCTGATGTTCGTCCTCGGTGGCGGCGTCCTCGCCGACCTGCCCGCCACACCGCAGCAGCAGGCGTGGTTCCTCGACGGCTACGGACCGCACGACGTCGACCACGACCTGCTCGCCTACTACCGCGGCGCCCGCGCGCTGGAGGACCTCGCCGAACTCGCCGACGTCGTCCTGGACCCCCGCAGCGCGACCGAGGACCGGCGCACCGGACTCGGCCACGTCACCGGAGTCCTCTCCCCGACCGGACTCCTGGCCCAGGCCCTCACCCCCTGACGCCCACCGGGCGTCCCGCGCCCGTCGCGGGGAAGATCCCAGTGGAATCGTCACGGTGACGTCAGTGCGGCGCGGGGCGGCGGGGTTCTGACCCCACCGCCGGGTCAGGTCGTCACGCGCATCGGCTGGCCGCGGGTGATGACCCGCAGCTCGTCGTAGGTGGTGGAGAAGACGGTGTTCGGGGTTCCCGCGGCCGCCCAGATCACGGCGTGCTCGGCGAGGCTCTCGTCGACCACGGTGCTGATCGGCGCCGGGTGCCCCACGGGTGCCACCCCACCGATGGCCTGCCCGGTGGCCGCGCGCACCTGGTCGGGCGTGGCCCGGGTGATGGGGCCGCTGCCCAGGCGGGCGGCCAGCGCCGCCGGGTCGACGCGGTGGGCACCGCTGGTCATCACCAGCAGCGGGGCGTCGTCGCAGCGGAACACCAGGCTGTTGGCGATCGCGGCGATCGGGCAGCCGAGCGCGTTGGCCGCGTCGGCGGCGGTGCGGGTGGAGTCGGGCAGGTGCCGCACGGTCGAGGTGATGCCCGCCTGGCGGAGCGCGGCGGCGACGGTGCGGCTCGTGGGAGGGAGCTGGTCGATCTCGGGGGTGCTCACCGGGAGGTCCTTCCAGGGATCGTGCGGCCGGAGCGGCGGTGCTGCGGGGCGCCGAGGCACCGCGGTCCGCGGTCGCGGACGGCGGCCACGATACGGCGGGCCATGACCGATCGGCACCCCGCCGCGCAGGGTCATCGGCCGTGCGGCTGCTGCCCTGGTTCTCGTACTCGCGTGGACTGGGCTGGGACCGGCGGGGACGCCCTGGCCGCCGTCGAGCGGTTGGCAATGGGCGGACTGCTTTTGCCATCGGTGAACACCACCCCGGGCGGGCGCAACGGTCATTACCGTCCAGTCGCATGACGGCGGTCACAACCCGTGCGGTCGAATACCCGGCCGACGACCTGACGATGATCGGCTACCTCGCGCTCCCGGCCGGTGCCGAGCGCCGACCCGCAGTCCTGATCGGACCCGAGGGGATGGGGCTCAGCGATGTCGAGCGCCGGCGGGCCGAGGCTCTGGCCGAGCTGGGGTACGTGGCGCTGGCCTTCGACCTCCACGGCGGACGGTACTGGGCAGACCCGGAGGACATGTTGGCCCGTTGCATGCCGCTGCTCGCCGATCCCGGCCGCATGCGAGGAATCGGGCACGCCGCGCTCGACGTGCTCCGTGCCGAATCACGAGCCGACCCCGACCGGACCGCCGCCATCGGCTACGGCACCGGGGGCGCAGTCGCACTGGAACTCGGTCGCGACGGCGTCGACCTGCGCGCGATCGGGACGGTCAACGCGCTGACCACGGGCCGACCGGGCGAGGCGGAACGCATCCGCTGCCCGGTGTGGGCCGGGGTCGGGTCGGAAGACCCGATCATGCCGCCCGCGCAACGGGAGGCGTTCACCGCGGAGATGCAGGCCGCGGGCGTCGACTGGCGCCTCGTGGTCTACGGAGGAGCCCTCCACGCCTTCCACCACCCACCGGTCGACCACACCGCGCCGCCCGGCGTCGGCTACCACCCGCGGCACGCACAGCGAGCCTGGCGCGACATCGTCGCCCTGCTCGCCGAGTGCCTGCCCGTCACGGATCCGATCGGCTCCTGACACTCACCCCTGCCCGCCGCGGCCGAGCAGGATCAGGTCGCGGCCCGCCCGTCACGGCTCTGCGAGAGGTGGAGGTGGAAGTCCTCCCCCGCCGTGACGCCCCCTGGGGTCAGGGCTTGATGAGGACCTTGAGGCTGGTGCGGGATAAACTCGTGGCCCATCCGGGCGGGGCCGTCCGCCGGGGACATCGAACCGTAGGGGTGCAGGTCGCTGCCGCAGATGCAGGAGGCGGTGATCCGCACCAGCGCGTCGGTGGGGTGCTGGATGACCGGGTCCGGGACGTTCTCGACGCGGACGTCACCGGCGCCGTGCATGAGGGTGGCACGCATGGGAGGTGCTCGTCGAGACGACCGCGACCGCGGGGGCACCGCGGGTCACGTCGACTGTCCTAGAGCACGGGGGGCGCCGCGCGGTGGCGCTGGGTGCGGGCGAGTGCGGTCGCCGGGATCAGGGTCAGCGCGGCGAGGGCGGTGCCGACCACGGCGGGCCCGGTGGTGCCGAGGGCGGAGTCGAGGGCGTGGCCGGCGATCCAGGATCCGACGGCGGTGCCGAAGTTGAACGCCGAGACGCTGAACGCCGAGGCCAGGGTGGGTGCCTGGCCCGCGTAGCGCACGGCCAGGGAGATCAGCACCGGGTTGGCGCCGAGCCCGAAGAACCCCAGCACGGCGATCAGCGCGACTGCGGGCGCGGCGAAGCCGGCCAGCAGGCAGATCGCCAGCAGCAGGGCCGAGCTGCCCGCGGCGGCGGCGATGATCGTCGCGTGCGGGCGGGTGTCGCCGAGCCGGCCGCCGAGCAGGGAACCGGCCAGGGCACCGACCCCGAAGCCGACGAGCACCAGCGGCACGAGACCCGCGGCGATGCCGGCCCGGCCGGTCAGCAGCGGCGCGATGTAGGAGTACGCCGCGAGCACGCCACCGGTCGTGGTCGCGCAGGCCGCCAGCACCAGCCACAGGCGGCCCGAACGCAGCGCCGTGAGCTCGGAGCGCACCGACACCGCGTGGTGGTGCGCTCCGTCCCGCCCGACGGTGCGGGCGATGAGCCACCCGGCGGCCGCGGCCAGCACCGCCAGTGCCCAGAACGGCCCCCGCCAGCCCAGGAGTTGCCCGGCGAACGCGCCCAGCGGCACCCCGATGACGTTGGCGAGCATGCCCCCGGCGCCCACGAGACCGAGAGCGCGGGAGCTGGCGGCCGGACCGGCGGCGCGGGCGGCGGCCACGTTGGCCACGGCCCAGAACGCACCGGTCGCCAGCGCCGTGACGAACCGCGCCGCCAGCAGCAGCGCGAAGCTGGAGCCGAGCGCGACCACGACGTGCCCGGCCGCGAACACCCCCAGCGCGAGCGTCAGCGTCCACCGCGGCGGCAGCCGCAGCGTCAGCATCGCCATCAGCGGCGCACCGACGATCATCCCGACCGCGAAGACCGTGATCAGCAGCCCCGAACGGGCCACGCCCACCCCCAGGTCGCCCGCGATCTCCGGCAGCAGGCCCGCCACCACGAACTCGGTGGTCAGCATCAGGAACGTGCCCAACGCCAGCACGTGGACGACGAGCGGAAGCCGGGTGGGCCGCGGCTCGGGGGCCTCGACGGGCCCGTCACCAGAGGTGCGCAGGACACCTCCTCGCGTGTGCATCCTTCGCTCCAGGGGTCGGGTGCGCGCTGTCGACCCCACGAAACCGGCCGGGCGAGGCGTGGACAAGGTGGCGTTCGTCGGGGGGACCAGCTCAACCCCCTTCCGCGTCCGCACCCGGCCTACCCTGGATGACGTGGACCAACAGCCCGGCAACCGCTCCGAGATCCGCGACTTCCTCGCCACCCGGCGCGCGAAGATCACCCCGCAGCAGGTCGGCCTGCCCACCAGCGGCCGCCGCCGGGTCGCGGGGCTGCGCCGCGAGGAGGTCGCGGTGCTCGCCGGGGTGAGCACCGAGTGGTACACGCGCCTGGAGAAGGGCCACATCGGCGGGGTGTCCGAAGAGGTGCTCGACGCGGTCGCCCGGGCGCTGCGGCTCGACGAGGACGAACGCACCTACCTGTTCGACCTGGCCCGCACCGCCCGGCCCGCCCGCCGCACCCCGTCCCGGCGCCAGGACGTCGAAGTCCCGCCCCAGGTCCAGTGGCTGCTGGACTCCATGACCCTGTCCGCGGCGTTCGTGCGCAACGGCCGCCAGGACATCATCGCCGGCAACGCGCTGGCCCGGGCGCTGCACGCACCGGCCTACGACAGCGACACCACCGACCAGCACGGCCGCGCCAACCTCGCCCGCTACATCTTCCTCGACCCCGGCGCCGAGCACTTCTTCGTCGACTGGGACGCCGCCGCCTCCGCCACCGCAGCGCTGCTGCGCGCCGAAGCCGGCCGCGAGCCCCACGACCGGGCCCTGCGCGAGCTCATCGGTGAGCTGTCCACGCTCAGCCCCGAGTTCCGCACCCAGTGGGCCGCGCACGACGTCCGCATCCGCCACGACGGCACCAAACGGTTGCGGCATCCCGAGGTCGGCGAGCTCGAACTGACCTACCGGTCGCTGAACCTGCCCCTGCCCGGCCGGGCGGTGCACGACCTGACCCTCTACACCGCCGAACCGGGCACCACCTCCGAAGACCGGCTCAAGCTGCTCACCAGCTGGGCAGCCACCCGCTCCACCCCGGCGGAACCCACCACCCGGCCGCGCTGAGCCCGTCGCGGCGCGGGGCCCGACCGGTCACCGGCCGCCGGTGAAGTGGTGGTCGGGGACGAAGAGGGTGCCGCCGTCGGCGAAGCGCAACGCGACGCCGTCGGGACGCCAGTCGACGCGCAGGTTCCGGGTGTCCCAGCTGTCGGGGACCTCGACGACGTGCCCGTACGGCATGTCGCTGTTCACGGCGCGGCCCAGCCACACCTCGTGGCCCTCGACCTCGCCGAGGTGGTCGTCGATCCGGGCCAGCACGGCGTCGTGCCCGGTCTCGCCCCGGTAGAACTGCCCCGCCGGCGCGGGGTGGACCTGCAGCCGCACCAGCACGCGGGCCTCGTCCAGCCACCACCACACGAGGGCCGCGGCGGCGCTGAGCGCCACGCCGACGAGCACGGAGACGACGTCGATGCGGCGACCAGGCGCCCGGCGCCGGTCCGGGACGGGCTCGATCATGACGCGATTGTGCCGACCGGGGGCCGGGGCGCTGCGCGGGGGCCGGACGTGAAAGTGGATTTTGAGATTCGTCTTTTCTAGGCTGGGCGGGTGCGATTGACCAAGGGCACCGACGTGGCGCTGCGGATCGCGATGCGCCTGGCCGTGCAGGAGGAGGCGAGCGCCCCCACCACGCGCGAGGTGGCGGACTTGGTGGCCGTGCCCCGCAGCCACGCCGCCAAGGTGGTGACCCGGCTGCAGCACCTCGGGGTGGTCGAGACCCGGCGCGGCCGCGGCGGCGGGCTGGTCCTCACCGCCTCCGGTCGCCGCCGGTCGCTGGGCGGGCTGGTCCGCGCGCTGGAGGGCGAAGGCGACGTGGTCGGCTGCGAGGAGGAGCCGCCGTGCCCGCTGCGCTCGGCCTGCCGCCTGCGCGCGGCGCTGCGCGCGGCCCAGGACGCGTTCTACTCCGCCCTCGACCCGCTCACCGTCGACGACCTCGTCTCCGCCCCGACCGGCCCGGTCCTGCTGGGGCTGTCCCCGCCCCCGCGGTGATCCGCCGCGCCCGCACCCGCGTTCCGCGCACACCGATCCTGGAGTTCATCGATGCTGTCCCCGGCCTCCGCCGACACGATCCGCGCCACCCTGCCCGCCGTGGGCGGCGCCCTCGGGGAGATCTCCTCGGTGTTCTACGACAAGCTCTTCGCCGCGCACCCGGAGCTGCTGCGGGACCTGTTCAACCGGGGCAACCAGGCCAGCGGCGCGCAGCAGCGGGCCTTGGCCGGATCCATCGCCGCGTTCGCCTCGGCGTTGCTGGAACACCCCGACTCCCCGCCGCCGCTGCACCGCATCGCCCACAAGCACGCCTCCCTGGGCGTCACCCGCGACCAGTACCGGATCGTCCACACCCACCTGTTCGCCGCGATCGCCGAAGTGCTGGGCGAGGCGGTCACCGACGACGTCGCCGCCGCCTGGTCCGAGGTGTACTGGTTGATGGCCGACACCCTCGGCGCCCTGGAGGCCCGGCTCCACGCCGACGCCGGGGCCCCGGACGGCGACACCTGGCGCGACTACCGCGTGGTGGGTCGCCGCGCCGAGACCGACGAGGTGATCACCGTCCTGGCCCGGCCGGTCGACGGGTCCGCCGCCCCACCGGCCCGCCCCGGCCAGTACGTGTCGGTGCGGGTCGAGCTGCCCGACGGGGCGCGCCAGATCCGCCAGTACAGCCTCCTCGACGCGGCCGGCGGTGCGGTGCGGTTCTGCGTCAAGGACAGCGGCGCGGTGTCCGGCCACCTGCACCGGCACCTCGCCGAAGGCGACGTCCTGCCGATCAGCGCACCCTTCGGCGAGGTCACCCTCGAAGCGGGCGAGGGGCCCGTCCTGCTGGCCTCCGCCGGGATCGGCTGCACCCCGATGATCGCCATGCTGCGGCACCTGGCGGTGACCGGCTCACCGCGCCAGGTCGTCGCGGTCCACGCCGACCGCGGCCCGGGCACCCACGCCCTGCGCACCGAGTTCACCGACCTGCTCGCCCGGCTGCCCCGCGCCACCGCCCACGTCTGGTACGAGGAGCCGCCGCCGGGCTGGCCCGCCGAGCGGACCGGCCTGGCCGACCTCGGCGGCATCGACCTCCCCGCGGGGACCACCGCCTACCTCTGCGGACCTCGCGGCTTCCTGCGCGCCACCCACGCCCAGCTGCGGGACCGGGGGCTGCCCGCGGCCGCCGTCCGCTACGAGGTCTTCGGCCCGGATCTTCCTCGCTGAACTGCGGGGTGCGGCCGACCGCGGCGCGGTAGCGTGTCGCCGCCGGAACCGGATCACCCCGCCCGGGGTGCTGTCGAGAGGTGAACGACCGATGAGCAGCGCGTGCCACCACGACCGGATCGACGCGCTCGAAGCGGTGTGGCAGCGGTGGGCCTCGCTCGGCGCGGAGCTGTCCGAGCAGGAATGGTCCACCGCGACGCGCTGCACCGGCTGGGACGTGGCCGCGCTGTACGCGCACGTCGGCATGTTCCCGCCGCTGCTGGTCGATGCCGCCGCGATGGAAACCACGACCGGGCAGCAGGCCACCGCGGTCGAAATCCTGCGCGGGTTCAACGCTCCCGGCGGGGCGGCGCACGCGATGGCCGAGCAGATCGCCCAGGAGGCCGCGGCCACCGCCTCCACCCTGGACCGCGCCGAGCTGGTCGCCCACTACGCCGACCTCGGGGCCCGCGCCGTCACCGCGCTGCGGCACCGCCCGGCCACGGCCCTGGTCCCCTGGCCGGGCTCCGGTGCGGTGGCGCCGTGGTCCGAGGCGATCCGGATCGTGCTGATGGAGTCGGTGGTGCACCTCCTCGACGTGCTCGACGCGCTGGGACGTGCCCCGGAGGTCGCACCGGCGGCACTGCGCGAGACGGCCCACCTGCTCGCCGAGGTCGCCGAACCGGTGGCGCTGAACGAGGCCGCCACCGGGCGCAGCAGCCGCTCGCCGCTGCCCGTCCTGCGCTGACCCCCGCGGCGTACGATGCGCGACGCCGCCCGCCGCGGGCGGCACGGTGCGAGGTGAGCGCGATGGACGAGCGGATCGAACGGCACGCGTTCCACGCCTGGCCCGCCCCGGTCACCCGGCGGGTCGGCGGCTGGTGGGTGCGGCACACACCGGGGATGCGGCGGCTGCGCTCCGGCAACGCCGCCCTGCCCGGCGACGGGCCCGCCCCGCTGGCCGAGGTCGAGGAGTTCTACCGGGAGCGCGGTCTGCCCACCGCCGTGCAGGTCAGCCCGGCCGCGCGGCACCGCGCGCTGGATGCGCAGCTGGAGGCCCGCGGCTACCGCCGGGAGGTGCCGGTGCACGTGCTCACCGCCGCCACCGGCACCGTCGCCCGCGCCGACCCCGGGTGGGCGGTCGACGTCGAGGCCGAGACCACCGCGCGCTGGCAGGAGGCGTTCGTCGAGCTCGACGGGGAGGACGACGCCCGCGGGGTCGCCGAGGAGGTGGTCGCGGCGATCCGGCTGCCCGCCGCCCGCACCAGCGTCACCGCGGGCGACCGCGTCCTCGGCATCGGCCTGGTGGTGGGCGGGGACGACCGGTGGGCCGGGATCTACTGCATGGCCACCCGTCCCGAGCACCGCGGGCGGGGCGTGGCGGCGGCGATCCTGCGGGCCGGGGCGCGGTGGGCCGCCGAGCACGGCATCCCGGGTCTGTACCTGCAGGTCGCCGAGTCCAACGCGGCGGCGCGGTCGCTCTACGCCCGGGCGGGGTTCGACCACGCCTACGGCTACCACTACCGCCTGCGGTGAGCCCCTACCCGTCGGCGCGGCCCAGGATGTCTTCCACCACCGCGGTTTTCGCCTCGGCGTAGTGCTGCACGTGGCGCCAGGTGCGCCGCGCGAGGTCGCGTTTGGCGCGGGCGTAGGCGTCCCGGTCGGCGTCGTGGGCGCGGAGCCGGTCGCGGAAGCGCAGCATCCGGTCGATCTCGGCGGCGCCGGCGCTGAACACGTGGAGGTTGACGGCGGGATCGGCGCGGGTGAGCATCCGGTGCTCGAACCAGTCGGGTTCGCGGATCCGCAGCGCGTAGCCCGCCGCCTCCAGCGCCGGGACGTAGTCCCGCTCGGCGGCGGAGTCCGCGACGACCAGCAGCACGTCCAGGACGGGTTTGGCGCACAGCCCCGGCACCGAGGTCGAACCGACGTGCTCCACCCGCACCGGGCCGAGGGCGCGGCGGATCCGCTCGGCTTCCCCGGCGAACCGCCCGGGCCAGCGCGGGTCGTACTCGGCGAGGGCGATGGGGGCCTCGTGCGGGGGCGCCTCGCCCACGGTGCGCTCCCGCAGGTCCGCGTCGCTGGTCGGGGGACGGTCCGGTGCCATCGGCTGCTCCTTCGCCACGAGGTCAGCCGGTCAGTATCGCACGGCGCGCTCGCCGGGACGAGGATCGATCCGGCGCGCGAAAAGATTCCCCAACCTTCCGCGAAGCGGCTATGGTGGGGAACGATGACGGAAGAAATGTACTCCGTCGAGCAGGTCGCCGACCTGCTCGGCCTGCACGTGCGGACGGTGCGCGGCTACATCCGGTCCGGGCGGCTGCCCGCGGTGCGGATCGGCAAGCAGTACCGGATCGCCCGCACCGACCTCGACGCGCTGACCGGCCGCACCGCACCGGAGCGGCCCGCCGGGCCCGCGGCGGTGGAGGTGTCGAGCATCGTGCAGGTCGACGGGGTCGACCGGGCCGCGGCCGACCGGCTGAGCACGCTCGTGCTGGCCGCCGCGGGAGGGGACGCGCGGCACCCGCTGCGGGTCCAGACCGTGCACGACGAGGACCGCCACCGGATGAAGTTCGTGGTCCTGGGCGGGGCCGCCGCCACCGCCGATCTGCTGCACCTGCTGGATTCCGTGCTCGACCCCGGCGCGGGACTGCTGGGCGAAGGGGCCGGGCATGCCTGACGTGCTGCAGGAACGGGCCGGGGTGCCGGTGCTGGTGTGCGACCCGGACGGGCCCGCGGTGACCACCGAGCAGGACGCGCTGGACCTGATCGGCGCGGCGTTCCTCGGCGCCGAGGTGGTGGCCGTGCCCGCGAGCCGCCTCGACGAGCGCTTCTTCTCGCTGGGCAACCGCTTCGCCGGGGAGGTGCTGCAGAAGTTCGCCAACTACCGGCTGCGCCTGGTGGTCCTCGGCGACATCTCCCGCCACCTGGAGGCGAGCTCCGCCCTGCGCGCCCTGGTCCGGGAGTCGAACCGGTCCCGGCAGGTGTGGTTCCTCCCGGATCTCGACGCGCTGGACGCCCGCTTGGGCGCGGGCTGACCGGTCACCCGCACCCCGGGGCCACGGCTGCGCCGGGGTCCACGCGGTCCTTGCGGCACTTCGTCGTAACAATTACTGTTACGACCAAGGCCGAGGGACGAGAGGTGGGATTCCGGCGTGAGCGCCAACAGCAGGCTGACCATCGCGGCGCACGCCCTGACGTGGATCGGGCTGTACCAGCGGCGCGGCCACGAGGTCGCCACCTCCGAGCAGATCGCCACGAGCGTCAACACCAACCCGGTGGTGATCCGCCGCCTGCTGGCCGAACTGCGCAAGGCGGGCCTGGCCGATTCGCAGCGGGGGGCGGGAGCGGGCTGGATGCTCGTGCGGGACCTGGCGGCGATCACCCTGCTCGACGTCTACGAAGCGATCGAGCCGGGACCGGTCTTCGCCCTGCACCGCGCAACACCGGACCCCGAGTGCGTCGTGGGCCGCGGTATCGGGCCGGCGATGACCGCCGTGTACGACGAGGTGGAGGCCGCCCTGCGCAGGGAGCTGGCCGGGACCACGCTGGAGGACGTGCTGCGGGACGTCTTGAACGCCGCCTGACCTCGGATGCCGACTCCCCCGCAACGGGGGGATCGCTTACTGCGCCCATCGATGTAACAAGAATGGTTACGACAAGGGATCGGAGAACCCCATGGGACAGCTGGACGGCAAGAGCGCCCTCGTCACCGGCGCCTCCAGCGGCATCGGCCTGGCGATCGCCCGCCGTTTCGCCGCCGAGGGCGCGACCGTGTACCTCACCGGCCGCCGCGAGGCCGAGCTGGACACCGCCGTCGCGCAGGTCGGCGCCCGCGGCATCGCTCTCCGGGGCGATGTCTCGGACCTCGGCGACCTCGACCGGCTCTTCGCCGAGATCGCGGACCGCAGCGGCCACCTGGACGTCGTGGTGGCCAACGCCGGGGTCGGGGACTACGGCCCGCTCGGCGCGATCACCGAGGAGGAGTACGACCGCACCACCACGATCAACCTCAAGGGCACGGTCTTCACCGTCCAGCAGGCGCTGCCGCTGCTGACGGCCGGCGCCTCGGTGCTGCTGCTCTCCTCCAGCGCGGCCCTGCGGGCCACCCCGGGCCTGGGCGTCTACGCCGCCACCAAGGCCGCGATCCGCAGCCTCGCCCGCACCTGGGCCGCCGAGCTGGCCGACCGCGGCATCCGCGTCAACGCCCTCACCCCCGGCCCTGTCGCAACCCCGGGCGGGGACGAGCTCCGCGCCGCTTTCCCGCACGGCGACCGGCCCACCGCGGGCGAACCCGCCCCACCGACCCCGCTCGGCCGCACCGGCCGCCCCGACGAGGTCGCCGCCACCGCCCTCTACCTGGCCGGTGACCAGAGCACCTTCACCACCGGCGCGGAACTGCTCGTCGACGGCGGCGCCGCACAGCTCTAGTCGTGCTCCGCCTCCCGCGGTGAGGCGCCCCGGACTCCTCCGTCACAGCGTCCGGGTCCGGGTGACCGCGACCGCCGGGGTCACCAGCGCCACGTCGTCGGGGGCGCGGAAGCCCGGGACCGCGCCCGTGTCGTGGCCGCGGTCGGCGACGCGGACGGTGAGGCCCTCGTGGTGCGGGTCGACGACCAGCCGCACGTCCAGTCCCCGCCGGGGCGCGCCGGCGAAGAGGAACCCGAAGTCCTCGCCCGCGCCGAGGTCCAGGTCCCGGCCCGCGACGGTCGCGGCCCGCACCGCGGCCTGGTCGCCGTCGATCCACAACCCGAGCGCGGTGGCGCCGCGCGGCGAGGACAGCCGCAGGGCGAGTTCCCGGGTGCCGTCGGGCAAGGGACGGTCGGCGACCACGTGGAGCTCGGGTGCGGGCAGGTCCGCCGCCGGTGCGGGCCCGTGCGCGAGCGGTTCGTCGTCCAGCCACGGGAACCCCTCGGCGAGCACCGCGGGCGGCTCGGGCAGCAGCGACCGCCCCCAGTCGGTGCGCGGGGTGATCGGCGAGGCCCAGCGGGCGGTCCCGGTGTCGGCGTCGACGGAGTAGAAGACCCGTTCCTGGCGGGGCGGGGTGAATTCCGGGCGGTTGGCGACCAGCCCGGCGGCGGTGACCGCCGCGACCAGCGCGATCCCCAGCACCGGGGCACCGGCGGCGCGCAGCGGGCTGCGGGCCCGCCCGGACCGGAGCCGGCCGAGCAGCGGCAGCGCCGACCACACCAGCACCGCCAGCAGCAGCGCGCCGAGCACCCCGCCGAATTCCAGGTCGACGCGGAACGAGTTGATCACGTTCGGGGCGAGCAGCAGCACCGCGGGCACCAGGCTGAGCACCAGCACGACCACCCGGGCCGGTTCCCACCCGCGGGGCAGCAGGCCGAGGAGCACGGCACCGGCCACCACCGGCAGCACGGGCGGCACCAGCAGCGCCGACGTCCCCGGCATCGTCGTGGCCGCCACCACGCCCAGCACCGCGAAGACGATCCAGCCGCCCGCGGCCAGCGCCGCGGTGCCCAGCGGTCGGCGCAGCAGCGCGGGCACGGCCAGGACGGCGCCGAGTGCGGCCAGCAGCATCGCCGCCGAGTACGGCTCGGGCCGGTACGGCACGCCCACGAACGCCGAGGCCTGGCCCGGGTCGAGCGCCACCGCCACCTGCCACACCGCGACCGCGGCGGCCCCGGCGGCGACCAGGGCCACGGCGGTGCCCGCGGTGGCGAGCGCGGTGCGCGGCAGGGTCAGTTCCCGGCGGCGGGCCAGCCCGACCGCGACCGCGGCCAGCCCCAGCATCGCCCAGGCCAGCGGCCCTTCGGCGGCCTGCGGGTAGGGCACCGGCCCCCACGGCAGGGTGATGACCAGGTCCTCGTCCGCCGCGGGCACGGCGGCCAGGTCGGCGGCGGCGAGTTCCCGCGTCATCGCCAGGCTGGCGCGGCCCATGTGCTGCACCGAGGACTCGCTGAGCCGTTCCGGGGTGTCCAGCGGGGTGTGGTAGTAGGCGCCGCCGCCGGTGATGGCGGTGTCGTAGGAGTGCAGGCCGCCCTCGGTGAAGCGGGTGACGTCGGTGTCGTTGGGCAGCGCCTCGAACGCCGCCTCGAACGCGGAGTTCGCCACCGTCCCCGGGGCGTGCGACAGCACCTCCAGCAGCGCCCCGTTGGGCGAGGTGGTGCGGAAGGTCGTCGGGGTGCCCGCGTTGCCGCGCGCCTCGTGGTTGAGCAGCACTGCGGTGCCGAGCTCGTCGGCGTGGTGGCGCACGAAGGCCTCGGCGCCGAGCAGCCCGACCTCCTCGGCGTCGGTGATGAGCAGGGTGAGGTCGTTGCGCGGTGCGGCGCCGCCGGCACCGATCGCCCGGGCGGTTTCCAGCAGGGTGCCCACGCCGATGCCGTCGTCGGCGGCACCGGGCGAATTCGGGACCGAGTCGTAGTGCGCGGCGAGCAGCACGGTGCCGGTCGGGTCGGTGCCGGGCAGGGTGGCGACGATGTTGGACACCGCGGCGAGCCGCTGCGTGCCGCCGTCACCGGCCGCCGCGCCGACCTCGCGCCGCACCTCGGTGCGCCACCCCCACGAGGTGAGCAGGTCGACCAGGTGCTCGCGGGTCGCGGCGTGGTGGGCGGAGCCGGGGGTTCGCGGCGCGGCGGCGATCCGCTCGATGTGGCCCATCGCCCGCCCGGAGCTGAACACCGACGCCGGGGCGTCGGCGGCCACGGGTGCGGCCGGGCGGCCGGCGAGCACGGTGAGCACCGCGAGCAGCACCAGCGCGGCGAGGCCGAGAAGGGCCGGCCACCGCCGGGAGGGGGCCGGTGCGTCGGTCGAGGCGCTCATGATCGGCCACCTTGCCCGACCCGGCCGCCCGCCGTACAGGCCCGCGGCGCGGCGATATCGCTCAGCGCCGTCGGTCAGGGCCGCTCGGCGCGGGAGCGCGGGCCGAGTCCGGCGGCGCGGTAGCAGTCGTCGATGAGCTGCATCGTGTCGACCGCGTCGTCGACGTCGGTGGCGATCGGGGCGCCGTCGCGCAGGTGGGCGGCGAGGGCGTCCAGCTGGTAGGCGTAGGACGAGCGCCGTCCGAGGTGTTCGACGCGGGTGCCGGCGCCGGTGGTGACGGTGAGGCGGTCGTCGGTGTGCGGCAGGACGAAGTCGGCGGCCTCCGCGCTGCCGCGGCTGCCGGTGATCCGGCAGGTGAACCGGCGGTGCGCGGCGGCCATGTCGCAGCGCGCCCGCCCGGTGGCACCGCCGGGGAACGCCAGCTCCGCCTCCAGCCACCGGTCCACGCCCGGTGACCACTCCGCGGCGGTCGCGGTGCGCACCCGTGGTGCTCCGCCCGCCCAAGGCGCCAGTGCGCGGTGCAGGTGCAGGCTGTAGCAGCCGAGGTCCATCAGCGCGCCCCCGGCCAGCGCCGCCGACCAGCGCGGGTCGTCGTCGGCCGGGGCGGGCGTGCTCATCTCCGCTTCGACGGTGCGCAGCTCACCCAGCTCCCCGTCGGCGAGCAGGGCGCGCAGCCGGTGGGTGAGCGGGTGGTGCCGGTAGTGGAACGCTTCCACGACGGTCACGCCCGCCGCGGTGGCCGCGGCGCGGACCTCGCGGGCTTCGTCGGCGTTGCTGGCGAAGGGCTTCTCGGTGAGCACGTGCTTGCCCGCCCGCACCGCGGCCAGGTTCCACGGCCCGTGCAGCCCGTTGGGCAGCGGGTTGTAGACGACCTCGACGTCGGGGTCGGCCAAGACGTCGGCGTAGTGGTCGTGGACTCGCTCGATGCCGTGCCGGTGCGCGACGTCGGCGGCGCGGTGCGGGTCGCGCGCGGCCACCGCGACCAGGCGGTGCCCGGCGTCGCGGGCCGGGGCCAAGAGGGCGCGTTCGGTGATGCGGGCGGCACCGAGGATGCCGATCCGGAGCGGCTGCATGGTCCTCCTGCCCGGCGAGATCGCTCAGCGTCGACACCGTAGCCAGCGCGGCGCGGCGGGGGAACCGGCGTCAGGGTGAGCTTCGGCGCCGGCGCAGGACCAGCCGTCCGAGCAGTCCGGCGGCGAACACCGCGGCCCCGGCGATCACCGAGACCGCGGGCAGCGTGACGACCAGCACGAGGCACCCGGCCAGGCCCACGACGGGCACCGCGCGCGGCCACCGGCGGTGCTCGGCGGGCTGGGTGAAGGCCGCGGCGTTGGCGATGGCGTAGTAGATCAGCACCCCGAAGCTGGAGAAGCCGATCGCCTCCCGCAGGTCGGCGAACAGCACCAGGGCGATCACCACCGCGCCGACGACGAGTTCGGCGCGGTGCGGGACGTGGTGGCGCGGGTGCACGGCGGCCAGCGACCCGGGCAGGTCGCCGTGCCGGGCCATCGCCAGCCCGGTGCGGCCTACCCCGGCGATCAGCGCGAGCAGCGCCCCGAGGCTGGCGGCGGCCGCGCCGACGCGGGCCAGCACCGCCAGCGGCCCGTGCCCGGCGGCGGTGACCGCCTCGGCCACCGGCGCGGTGGACTCGGCGAGCCGGTCCGGGCCGAGGACCAGCAGCAGCGCCGCGGCCACCGCGGCGTAGACGACCACCGCCAGGGCCAGGGCGGCGAGGATCGCGCGGGGCAGGGTCCGGCCCGGGTCGCGGACCTCCTCGCCGAGGGTGGCGATGCGGGCGTACCCGGCGAAGGCGAAGAACAGCAGTCCGGCCGCTTGCAGCACCCCGGCGGCGCCGTGCGGGAACCACCCGCCGCCGGTCACCGCCCGCGCCGGGTCGGCGGCGGTGGCCGCCAGGCCCACCACGAGCAGCAGCACGACGAGGACCACCGCCAGCAGCACCCGGGTCAGCGCGGCGGTGCGGGTGATCCCGGCCCGGTTGACCGCCACCAGCAGCACGACGGCGGCGATCGCGGCGGGGCGTTCGTAGCCGGGTGCGGTGTAGGCGGCGAAGGTCATCGCCATCGCCGCGCAGCTCGCGGTCTTGCCGACCACGAACCCCCACCCGGCGGTGAACCCCCACCAGTGCCCGAGCCGTTCGCGGCCGTAGATGTAGGTGCCGCCGGACACCGGGTACACGGCGGCCAGCTGCGCCGAGCTCGCCGCGTTGCAGTAGGCGATCAGCCCGGCGATGCCCAGCGACAGCAGCAGTCCGGTCCCGGCGGCCGCGGCGGCGGGGGCGAACGCGGCGAACACCCCGGCGCCCAGCATCGAGCCGAGGCCGATCGCGGTGGCGTCGGCGGTGCCCAGCCGTCGGGCCAGCGGCGCGTTCACGCGCACCTCCCGGCTCGGCGGAGGGTGTCGTGGGCAGGAAGCGAGTGCACGCGTCTTCCTTATCCCTTCGGAGTTGCCCCGTCCAGACCACCGGGTGAGGAAGCGGCGCGACATCGGTCACGCGACCAGGTGCGGATCATTGTCGCAGAGGCCGTCCCGGTCGCCTTGATCGAAGCCGTCACCGGGCGGACCGGCAGGTCGCCGCTGCCGGTCCGGCGCCGAGCCGCTACCGGGAGCCGGGCGCGAGCACGTCGCGGTGTCCGGTGGCGCCCCCCGGGAAGGCGACCGCTGCGCCTCCCGGGTGGGCCGCGGGTCAGAGGGCGACCATGACGCTCGTGGTCTCCGTGTAGGCCAGCAGCGCGTCCGGGCCGTGCTCGCGGCCGATGCCGGACTGCTTGAACCCGCCGAACGGCAGCGTGCCGGGCGCCATCGCGCCCCAGCTGTTGACCCAGACCGTGCCCGCGCGCAGCTCCGCGCTGACCCGGTGCGCGGCGGACAGGTCCCGGGTCCACACCGAGGCGGCCAGGCCGTAGCTGGTGTCGTTGGCCAGCCGCACGGCTTCCGCGGTGTCGGTGAAGCCGATCAGTGCCGCGACGGGGCCGAAGATCTCCTCCTGGGCCACCCGCATGTCGTTGCGCACGTCGTCCAGCAGGGTGGGCGCGAGGAACAGTCCCGGCCGGTCCAGGCGGTGCCCCCCGGTGCTGATCGTGGCGCCCTCGGATCGGGCGAGGTCGACGTAGCCGGTGACCCGGTCCAGGTGCGCGGGGAAGGCCAGCGGCCCCATCGTGGTCGCCGGGTCGAACGGGTCCCCCGGTACGTACTCGGCCATCGCCCGGCGCAGCAGCCCGCCGAACTCCTCGCGGATGTCGCGGTGCACCAGGATGCGGGTGCCCGCGACGCAGCCCTGCCCGGTGCCCATGCAGAACGCGGCGGCGGCACCGGCGGCGGCCACGTCCAGGTCGGCGCCCGGGAACACGATGAGCGGGGTCTTCCCGCCCAGCTCCAGGGTGACCCGCTTGAGCGTGTCGGCCGAGGTGCGCAGCACGTGCTTGCCCACCGGTCCGGACCCGGTGAAGGAGACCTTGTCCACGCCGGGGTGGCTGATCAGGGCCTGCCCCGTGCTCCCGCCGAGCCCGGTGATCACGTTGACCACACCGGCCGGCAGGTCGGTCCCGCCGAGGAGCTGCGCCAGCCGCAGCGCGGACAGGGAGCTGTGCTCGGACGGTTTGAGCACCACGGTGTTGCCGGCGGCCAGGGCCGGGGCCAGCTTCCACGCGGCCTGCAGCATCGGCCCGTTCCAGGCGACGAGGGCCGCGACCACCCCGATCGGCCGGCGCAGCGTGTAGTGCAACTGGCCCGGCTCGGCGGGGGTGGTGTGCCCGGTCAGCTTGGTCGGCCACCCGGCGTAGTGCCGGTAGATCTCCACGGCGTGGTCGACCATGCCGCGCGACAGCGGCAGCGGCGCTCCCATGTCCAGCGAGTCCAGCGCGGCCAGTTCGTCGCGGTGGGCCTCGAGCACGTCGGCGATCCGCAGCAGCGCCCTCGACCGGTGCTGCGGGGGCAGCGCCGCCCAGCCGTCGAAGGCCCGGCGAGCCGCCCGCACCGCGGCGTCGACGTCGTCCGGGCCGGCCACACCGATCCGGGTGAGCACCTGCTCGGTGGTCGGGTCGGCGGTGGCGACGGTTTCGGGCGAGCGCGGCCGCTGCCAGCGCCCATCGACGTAGAAGCCGAGCACGCCGGCGTCGAGCAGCGCGGGGCGGGGACGGGTGATGGTGTCGGTGGACACGGGATGTCCTTTCGAAGAGGCGAACTGCCGGACGGGGCGAGCTTCGCCGAGCCCGGTGGCGGCTGGGGCGTCACGATGTGCCTGGGATTCGCAGTCCCACCGTGGTTCGCCCGGCTGCGGGAGAATGGCGGCATGGCCACCACCCCGGCACAGCGGCTCGCCGAGTTCCTGCGCATCCGTCGCGGCCGGGTGCTCCCGGCCGATCTCGGCCTCGAGTCCGGCAGCCGCCGCAAGGTCGCCGGGTTGCGGCGCGAGGAGCTGGCGATGCTCGCGGGCGTCAGCACGGACTACTACCAGCGCATCGAACAGGGCCGGGGTGTCCGGCCGTCGGACCGGGTGCTCGACGCCTTGGGCCGGGCGCTGGACCTGACCGAGGAGGAGTTCCGGCACCTGCGCGTGCTGGGCCACGCCGCGCGGCATCCGGCCGGGCCCCGGCGCCGCGCCCCGGAGCGGGTGCCGGAAACGACCCACCGGCTGTTGCGCACCATCACCGGACCGGCGATGGTGCTCAGCAGCCATCTCGACGTGCTGGCGTGGAATCCGCTGGCCGGCAGCCTCTTCGGCGGACTGGACGCGGTCCCCGCCCGGGAGCGCAACGTGCTGCGCGCGATCGTGCTGAACCCCGACGCCCGCTACGTCTGCCCCGATTGGGAAGCCAGCGCCGTCGAGTACATCGGCATGCTGCGCGCCGCCGCGGCCGCCGACCCGGACCACCCGCGGCTCCAGGAGCTGGTCGGCGAACTGAGCGTGCGCAGCTCCGACTTCCGCGAGCTGTGGGCCAGGCATGACGTGCGGGAGAAGACCCGGGGGCGCAAGCGGTTCGAGCACCCCGAGGTCGGGGCCGTCACGCTCGACTGGGACGCCTACCCGCTGCCCGGCAGGCCAGGCCCCGCGCTGATCGCCTACACCGCGGTCCCCGGGTCCGCGGACGCCGAGCGGTTGCGCGTGCTCGCCAGCCTGCTCGCGACGGAGGATCCCTCGCGCAGCGCGAGGTGAGGGGCCTCAGCGCCGTGGGAGTTGGCCCGTCCAGACCACCGGGTGCGGGGACGACGCGACACCGGCCACGACCAGGTGAAGATCATTGTCGCTGGGGTCGGGGGCTGGTGTGCTGCGGGCGGCACATCGAGGAGGACCACGTGAGATCCGCAGCGGTTCGGGGAGCGGCGTCCTGGGACGCCATCGTCATCGGTTCGGGCTTGGGCGGCCTGACCGCCGCGGCCTACCTGGCCGCCCACGGGCTGCGCACCGTGGTGCTGGAGCAGGCCGCCGTCGCCGGCGGGTGCGCCCAGGCGTTCCGCCGCAAGGGTTTCCAGTTCGACGTGGGCGTGCACTACCTCGGTGACTGCGGGCCCGGTGGGGTGATCCCGACGATCCTGCGCGGGGTGGGGCTCGACGGCCGCGTCGAGTTCCGGCCGATGGACCCCGACGGGTTCGACACGCTGCTGCTGCCCGGCCGGGAGTTCCGGGTGCCGCGCGGTTGGGACCGCTACCTGGAGGCGCTGATCGAGGCGTTCCCCCGCGAGGAGCGGGGGCTGCGGGCCTGCGTCGGGGTGCTGCGCCGCATCGGGCGGGAGACCGAGCGCACCACGATCCCCACCACCGCCGCGCAGACGGCCCTGTTCCCGGTGCGCTGCCCGCGCACCGCCTACTGGTCGGCCCGGCCGCTGTCGCGGCTGCTCGACGACTGCGGCCTGAGCCCGGCGGCCCGCGCGGTGCTCTGCGCTCAATCGGGCGACTACGGCGCGCCGCCGGACCAGGCGCCCGCCGCGCTGCACGCGGCCCTGCTGCACCACTTCCTGAAGTCGGGCACCTACTTCCCGCGCGGCGGCGGGCAGGAGCTGGTCGCGCACCTGGTGGACGTGCTCACCGGGCACGGCGGGCGGCTGCGCACCGGGCAGCGGGTGGAACGCATCCTGCTCGACGGCGGCCGGGTCCGCGGTGTCGCGCTGCGCGGCGGTGAGCACCTGCACGCCCCGGTGGTGGTCTCCGGCGCCGACCTGCCGCGCACCTTGCTGGAACTGCTGGAGCGGGTCCCGGACCGCACCGCGCGCACCGCCGGGCGCTACCGGATGTCCCCGCCGTTCTGCACCGTCTACCTCGGACTCGACATCGACCTGTCCACCCGGATGCCGAACACGAACTACTGGCTGCACCGCGACACCGATCCCGCCGGGTTCTACCGGGGCGTGGACGGCGCGCACCCGGTCGGCGGGCTGTTCGTCAGCTCCGCCGCGGTGAAGGACCCGGACTCCGCGCACCACGCACCGCCGGGGCGCAGCACCTTGGAGCTGATGGGGTTCGCGCCGCCGCACCCGGAGTCCTGGGGTGTGCGCGGCGGCGACCGCTACCGCCGCGACCCCGGTTACCGCAGCCGCAAGGCCGCCGTGGTCGAGGAGATGCTGCGGCTGGCCACCGAGGTGGTGCCCGATCTGCGCGAGCACGTCGTGTGGCAGGAGGCCTCCACTCCCCTCACCCAGCAGCGCTACACGCTGGCCAGCGGGGGCGCGGCGCTGGGGCTGGCGGCCGCGCCGGACCAGTTCGGCAGGCACCGGCCGGGGGCCACCACCGCGATCGGCGGCCTGTACCTCGCCGGGGCGGGCACCCGGGCCGGTCCGGGCGTGCTCGGTGCCACCACCAGCGGTGTGCTGGCCGCCGGGGCGGTGCTGCGCCGGGACCTGTTCGCCGCCCTGCGCCGCGGCGCGGTGTTCGCCGATCCGGCCCGCGGCTCCTACGACGGGCGCGATGCGCTGCGGTTCTGCCGGGAGCAGGCCCGCGCCTGACCCGGTGCCCGCCGGCCACCCGATCCGTCACCGTGACAATTCACGCCGGGTCCACTGTGGTCGCAACAAGGCTGATTTCCGCGTGGTTCGGCGGAACCCGGCAGGCCCCAGCACCACTCCACAGTGGAGAACGGTGCGGCCGTCGGGGTCCGCCGGGCCGCCAGATACGGTCTGCCGCGACGGTCCGGCGAGCAGTGGAGGTGGCGACGGTGAGCGGAACCCGACCCAGCGCGGAGGAGCTGGCCGCGGCCGAAGGCGCGGTGATCCCCGACGTGCTCGACACCGGGCTGCGGGTGCTGTTCTGCGGGATCAACCCCGGCCTGTGGTCGGGCGCCACCGGGCACCACTTCGCCCGCCCGGGAAACCGGTTCTGGCCCGCTCTGCACTCCTCGGGGTTCACCCCGCGCCAGTTGCGGCCCGACGAGCAGCACGCGCTGCTCGACCACGGCCTCGGGCTGACCAACCTGGTGGCCCGGGCCAGCTCCCGCGCCGCGGAGCTGTCCAACGAAGAACTGGCCGCCGGTGGTGCGGCGCTGGAGCACAAGGTGCGGCAGTACCGGCCGGGGTGGGTCGCGGTGGTGGGGCTGACCGCGTTCCGCACCGCCTTCGGGGTCCGCAACGCGATGGTCGGCCCGCACGACCGGGGCATCGGCGACGCCCGGGTGTGGGTGCTGCCCAACCCCAGCGGCCTCAACGCGCACTGGAGCGCCGCCAGCCTCGCCGCGGAGTTCGCGCGGTTGCGCCGGGCGGTGGAATCCGACCAGCCGTGATCACCTGGTCACCGGGCGAAACCGGACGCACCGGGCGCGTCCCGGAGAGCGAGCGCACACAGGGGTGTGCTTTATCGGTCCGTTACCGGTAGGGTCTGATCAGCCGGAGCGCCCCCGTTCCGGTGACCCTGGCCGTTCCCCCGCAGAGTCGATACGGATGACCATTCAAGACGATCTTGCGCGACCGTGGTTCCAGCCCGTGGTCCCCTCGGATGTGCAGCAGAACCAGGTACGACCGGAGCCGGGTCGGCCGACGACCCGCATCAGCGGTGAACTCCCGCTGGACGCGCTGCCCGCCCGGGGCAGCGCCCGCCCGTCGCTGTGGCCGGACGTGCCCCGGGTCGAGGTCACCCAGCCCTACATCCCGGCGATCCGCGACGAACAACCCGAGTTCGCCAAGCGGCTCAACCCGGACCCGCCCCCGGCACCCTCCCCTGCCCCCACCCCGACGCCGTCCCCCGCGCCGACCGCGCTGACCGGCACCCCACCGCCGGCCGCCCCGGCCGTTGCCGCACCGACCACCCCCGCACCGACTACGGGGGAGCAGCCGACGGTCACCCAGCCCCGCCCGGCGCCCCAGCCCGCCCCCGCTGCCCCGCCGCGGCGGCGCAGCCTGATGCGCCGGGTCGTGCGCCGCATCATCGGCCCCGACCTGCTGCGCAAGGACCCGCCGAAGAAGAAGCGGTGACCGGGTGGCCCTGGCTCCGGCGCAGACCTGCATCCTGCGCCGGTCCCAGGGCCACGTCGGCCCCGCTCCCCGCCCCCGTACGCTGAGCACCACCCCCTCACCCGGACGAGGACGACCGATGGTGCCTGCTTCCGCCCACCCCGAACTGCCCGTGCTGGCCGACAGCGTCCGCCTGGCCGACGACGGCGTGCACCTGCTGGACCGCCGGGTGTTCCCGTTCCAGCGGACCTGGGTGCTCGCCCGCACCCCCGATGAGGTCGCCGAGGCCATCCGCGACATGGTCACCCAGTCCTCCGGGCCCTACTTCGCTGTGCTGTGGGGCATGGTGCTGGCCGCCCGCGACACCGGCGGCACCGACCCGGCCACCGCCCGCCGCGCCCTGGAACGCGCCGGTGAGCGGTTCATCGCCACGCGCCCCACCAACGACCAGCCGCGCCGCGCCGTGGCGAAGGTGCTGGCGGCCGTCGACGAGGCCCTCGACGCCGGGGACACCGAGGTGGCCGCCGCCGCCGAACGCGGGGCCCGCGCCGCCGACACCGACTACCGCCGCCGCAGCACCGACATGGGCACCGCGGCGGCCGCCCTGTTCGGGGACCGGGCGCGGGTGCTCACCCACTGCTTCGGCGACCTCTACCTCGTCGGGCTGGTGCGGGCGCTGCTGCGGCGCGGCGCGGACGTGTCGTTCGTGTGCACCGAAACCCGCCCCTACCTGCAAGGCGCCCGGCTCACCGCGGAAACGCTCGCCGAGATGGGCGTGCCGACCACGCTGGTCACCGACGGGATGCCCGCCGCGCTGCTGCGCGCCGGGGAGATCGACGCGGTGGTCACCGCCAGCGACCGCGTCACGATGGACGGTCACGTCATCAACAAGGTCGGCACCCTGGGGCTGGCGGTGGCGGCCCGCGCCTTCGACGTGCCCTTCCACGCCCTGTGCCACGCCCCCGACCCCGACGCCGCCACCGGCGCCGACGTGCCCATCGAGTACCGCGACGGCGACGAGGTGCTGCACACCCTCGGCGCCCGCACCGCCAGCGACCGCGTCACCGGCCGCTACCCGGCCTTCGACGTCACCGACCCGGAGTTCGTCACCACCATCGCCACCGACCGCGGCACGTTCGCCCCGCACCAGGTGCACCGCTACTGGGCGGCCGCGCGGGCGCGGGCGAGCTGATCAGCGCGGCGAAGCGCGCCGCAGCGGGTCGTCCTCCAGCGCCTGCCGGTCCCACCGCCCGGCCTCGGCGACCGCCGCGTAGGTGGTCTGCAGGAACTCCAGCAGCGCGCTCCGCGGGTCGGTCGCCGACCGCACCGCCTGGTAGGGCAGGAGGAACTCCCCGACCTGCTGGTCGTAGCCGGCCGCGGCCGGTTCCACGGGCCGTTCGGCGTAGCCGGGCGGCTCCGGGTAGGCGTAGGAGTAGAAGGTGCCTTCCGCGCTGCCGCCGGGCCAGAACCCGGCGCTGCTGAGCTCGTGGGAGTAGCCCTCCACCAGCACCCAGTCCGCGCAGTGCGGCGCCCCGCCCGGGTGCCGCGGCGCCGGGCGGCCGGAGAACCGCGTGGTGGCCAGGTCCATCGCTCCCCAGAAGAAGTGCACCGGGCTGACCTTGCCGATGAACCGGGCCCGGAACTCGGTGAAGACCTGCTGCACCGCCACGAGCTGCTTCCAGAACAGGTGCGCCTGCCCGGCGTCGTAGGTGCCGTGCTGGGTGTCGCGCGGGAACGGGATCGCCTCGGTGACCTCGGTGGGGGTGGTGTCGATGCGCACCGGCATGTCCAGTTCGGCCAGCACGTCCAGCACCCGCTGGTAGAACGCCGCGACCGGCTGCGACTCCAGCACCAGGTGCCGGGTCGTGCCCGCGCTGGAACGCAGGTGCAGCTCGTGGTCCCAGAAGTCGAACTCGATCTCCAGCAGCCTGCCCCGGTGCGGCATCGGCGAGGTCGTCAGGCCCCGCGCGGAGACGTAGAGGGGGACCTGCCACCAGTGGTTGACCATCGGGCCGAGCGCCAGCCGGACCTTGCCGATGACCTGCATCCACATGTGCAGCGTCCGGCGGGTCTCGGCCCAGTCGTCCACGCGCAGCACCGGCCAGTCCACGCCGGTGCTGGTGACGCTGCTGCGGGTGCCGGTCATGCTCGGCGCCTCCTGTCGGGCGGGAACCGCGGGCCAGGCCATCGTCACCCCACCTGCCGGGCCGCGCAGCACGTCCGGGCCGCACAGCAGGTCAGGGCAGCGTCAGCACCCGGGGCCCTTCGGCGGTGATCGCCACGGTGTGCTCGACGTGCGCGGCGCGGGACTCGTCGTCGGTGAACAACGTCCACCCGTCGGCCCCGTCGCGCAGCGCGTCGGCACCCCCGGCCAGGAAGATCGGTTCGAGCGCCAGCACCAGGCCCGGCCGCAGCGGCGGACCGGCCCCGGGGGCGCCGTCGTTGGGCACGAACGGCGCCTCGTGCATCTCCCGGCCCACCCCGTGCCCGCCGACCGGGGCGGGGATGCCGTACCCGGCGCTGCGCCCGACGATGCCGACGGCGTGCGAGATGTCCCCGACGCGCCCGCCGGGCTGGGCGGCGGCGATGCCGTCGGTCAGCGCCTGCTCGGCCGTGGCCAGCAGCACCTCGTCGCGGGGGTCGGGGGTGCCGGTGGTGAAGGTGATCGCCGCGTCGGCGCACCAGCCCTCCAGCCGGGCCCCGCAGTCGATGCTCACCAGGTCGCCGTCGGCCAGCCGCAGCGGACCCGGGATGCCGTGCACGACCGCGTCGTTGACCGACGCGCAGATCACCCCCGGGAACGGGCTCGGCGCCCACCGGGGCTGGTAGCCGAGGAACAGCGGCTGCGCCCCGGCGTCGTCGATGACCGCGCGGGCCACGGCGTCGAGCTCGCCGGTGCTGATCCCCGGCGCGGCGTGCTCGCGGACCGCGTGCAGCGCGCGGGCCACGACGCGCCCCGCTTCGCGCATCACGTCGAGCTCCCCGGAGCTCTTGAGTTCGATCAACGTGCCACCCCCGCCACGGACCCTACCGAGCCGCCCCCGGGGCCGCGCCGGGACGTCGGCGACCTCAAGTCGGCCTCATGCCCGGCTCAACGCCCGCTGCCCCCGCGCCCGGTGCGCTCCGCTGTGGACGGTGCCCGCGGCGGCCGCGCACGCGGCGTGTCCGGCTCGCTGTGCACTGTGGATGCCGCCGCGGGTGGGCGGGTTCACAGCGGCGCCGTTCCCGCCGGGCACGCCGCCGCCGGCCCCTGGTGCGGCTGTCGCGGCGGTGACGGGGAGGACTCGGATTCGTTACGATCCACCGGCCAGGTCGGGGACAACGCGAAACGCACATCGGCATCGCCGAACGAGGAGAACGAGTTGCCCGCCGACCATCCCGATCAGCTCCGCCGCTGGTGGTGGAGGACACCGCTGGCCGCGCGCCTGCTGCCCGCGGTGGCGCTGCTGACCGCCACCGGCGCCAGCGCGCTGGTGGCCCTGCCCGACAGCCCCCGCCCCACCGCGGCGCCGGCCGTCCCGGCACCGGCGCCCGCCCCGGGCCCGGTCGCGGGGACCACGACCACCGGCGCGCCGAGCAGCACCGCACCGCCGGCCCCGGCCACCAGCACCGAGGACACCTCCACCAGCGAGGTGCCGTCGACGACCGGCGACGACTCGTCCGAACCGACCACGACCCCACCGCCGCCGTCCCCGCCCGCCCCGGCTCCCCCACCGGCGCCGCTGCCGCCGCGCGAGGACGACACCCCGGAGACCTCGACGACGACCACGACGTCCAGCGGCGACGACGACGAGGACGAGGGGGTGCGGGTGGTCCGCGAAGGCCAGCGCTGCGACCGCGAAGGCGACAGCGCCGTGCTGCGTTCCGGGGCGGCCGCGAGCTGCCAGCGCGACGACGACGGCGACCTGGAGTGGACCGGACGATGGTGAACCGCGATGACGAACTGCCCACCGACCGGCTGCCGGTGAGCGCGCTGCTGGCCGACGAGCCGCGACCCGACGCCGCCGGTGACCTGCGGCTGACCATGCTCAGCAACCTGCTCGACCCCGACGCGGCCCGCGAGCGGCTCGACGTGCCGCTGGCCGTGCCCCCGGACAACCCCTCGACCGCCCGCACCACCGAGATCCCCCGCCTCCCCGGCCCGCCGCCGGAGCGCCTCGCGGACGAGCCACCGGCGGCGGCCCGCGCCCGCGCCGACGCCGTCGCCGACACCACCGAGATCCGGCTCCTCGAGGACGAGGACGTCGACGGGGGCCGGGGCCTGGTCGACGACACCGGTGGGGACGACTACGGCGAGCACGACACCACCCGCCCCCGCGCCCGCGGCACCCGCCGCGACGGCACCATCCGCACCACCGGCTGGCTGCAACTGGGCCGCTGGCCGGTGAGTTCCGGGTGGTGGGCGCTGCTCGGCGGCCTGGCCGCGGGGCTGGCGCTGAGCGGCTTCACCCCGTGGGCGGTTCCGGTGCTGGCGCTGGCGGGCTGGACCTGCTGGCGGGTGGCGACCCGCTGGGTGTGGCCGTCCTCCACCGCCGTCAACGTCGACCGGGTCCCCGCCGAAGACCTCGAACCGGGCACCGAGGTGCGCCTGTTCGGCCCGATCGGGCCCGTCGGTGTCGTCGACCAGGTCACCCCCACCCGCTACGACCAGGTGCTGGTGCGCTTCACCGGCGGCACCCAGCGGTTCCTGCCCACCGGCACCCGCTGCCACGTCGTCGACCTCCGCGACTGACGCTCGTCCCGCTCCGGGCGGGCGCGGCGCGGGTGGTCAGCTGTCGCGGCCCCAGTCGAGGCGGGCGGCGAGGCCGGCCGCGGTGAAGGTGGACTCCAGTTCGTCGCGGCCTTCGGTGAAGTGGGCCCAGCCGTCGTAGTGGACGGGCACGACGCGGCGGGCCCCGAGGAGCTGGGCGGCCTCGGCGGCCTGGGCGCTGTCGAGGACGAGCGGCTCACCGCCGAAGAGGGCGGCGGAGCGCGGTGCCCCGGCGAACAGGAGGGCGGTGTCCACCGGGCCGAAGCGCTCGGCGATCTGGCGAACCGCGTCGAGCGAGGCGTTGTCCCCGCTGATGTAGACCGTCGGCAGGCCCTCCCCGGTCAGGACGAAGCCGACGACCTGCCCGGCGATCGGCTCGACGTCCTCGCGGTCGCCGGGACCGTGGATGGCGGGCACGCCCGTCGCCGTGATCGTGCCGCCGCCGGGGCGGTCCAGTTCGACGGACTCCCAGTCGGCCAGCCCGCGGGCCCGGTCCCCGAGGCGTTGCCCGCCGCCGGGGGTGGTGAGGGTGAGCGGGACCTCGGCCAGCAGCGCACGGCCGGAGTCGTCGAGGTTGTCGGTGTGCTCGTCGTGGGAGAGCAGGACCACGTCCACCCGGCCGAGGTCGGCCGGGCCGCTTTCCGGCGGGGCCGTCTTGGTCAGCGACGGCCCGTCCGGTGCCGGGTAGTCGCCGGGGGCGTCGAAGGTCGGGTCGGTCAGGAAGCGCAGGCCGCCGTACTCGAACAGGGCGGTCGGGCCGCCGAAGACGCGGACGGGGAACTGCGGGGCGCCGGATGAAGACATGGAAGAACCTCTCACGGATGCACAAGTTGAAAACGTGAGAGCCACGCTAGCCAGCGTCACGTATGAACGCAAATGAAGCGTGATACTCATGGATGGAGGTGGGTGTACCATGAGTGGCATGGAGGAGATCGCGTCCGTCGAGACCGGCTTGCCGCCCGCCCCGGGGGCGCAGCGATACCTCTCCCTCGCACTGGCCAACAGCTCCGTCGCGCTGCCCGGCGGGCACTCCGTCGACCTGCTCGGCAGTCCCGCCGCGGCCAACGAGTGGTTGTCCGAACGCGACCTCGCGCCGGCCGGGACGGACCTGCGGGAGATGTGCGCCGGCCAGCTGCGCGTCCTGCGCGAGCAGGTGCGGGCGCTGTTCGCCTCCCGCGCGGCCGGTCTGCCCGCGCTGCCTGCCGCCGTGTCCGCGCTCAACGACGCGCTGACCAGGGTGCCGAGCGCTCCGCTGCTGCACTGGGACGACACGACCGGTCCTTACCGGGCGGCGCCGCACCCCACCACGCAGGTCGTCGAGCACGCCCTGGCGACGCTGGCCGCCGACGCGGCCGACCTGCTCACCGGCCCCGACGCCGAACGCCTCACCGCCTGCGGCTCCAGCCCCTGCAACCGGTTCCTGCTCCGGCACGGCCGCCGCCACTGGTGCTCCACCCGCTGCGGCGACCGCGCCCGCGCCGCCCGCGCCTACACCCGCCGGCGCGCGGCGGACTGACCGTCCCAGCGCCGTTCCACCCCGCCCCCCGGCGCCGGGCGACCGGCGGCGGGTGCTGCTCGGGGCCGCCGCCGGGTGGTCAGCTCTCGTCGTGCGGGCAGCGGTGCAGCCAGGTGGTGAGCACGTGGTCCTTCGCCGGGCCGGTCACGGTCCACCGCTGCCACCAGCGGTCGGCGTCGACCACCTCGAACTCCCCCCGGTAGCGGTCGGCGCGGCACGGGTGTTCGGCGCCGCACCGCCCGGGACGCAGGTCCAGGTCGTGGAAGAACCCGCCGTACCCGAAGTGCACCCGCGCCTGCCCGGGGCCGGTGAGCTCGTAGCGGAGGTGGCGCGACGCCGGGCCCTCGTGCTGGCCCAGCCGCAGTGCGCCGCGTTCCCGGTAGTCCAGCCACCCCGCTTCGGCGGCGGTGAAGCAGCCGTGCCCGGTGAAGGTGCCCAGCAGCCGCCCGGCGGGGTCGGTGATGCGGCGCCGCAGCTCCCACCGGCCGGTCAGGAACTGCGGCAGGTCCGGTACCGGCCGCGGCACCGGGTCACTCCGGGGTGCCGGTCGAGCCGCCCACCACCGCGTCCGACGCGGGGTGCTCCGGCGGCACCAGCCCCGACAGGTCCGTGCCGGTGTCGTTGACCTTGAGCACGAACGGGCGGGTCTCGGTGAAGCGCACCACGCTCACCGAGCAGGGCTCGACGACGATGCGCTGGAACGCGTCCAGGTGGGTGCCCAGCGCGTCGGCGAGCACCGACTTGATCACGTCGCCGTGGGAGCAGGCCACCCACACCGCCCGTTCCCCGAACTCGCGCTCCACGGCGCGGTCGTGCTCGCGCAGCGCGGCCACCGCCCGCGCCTGCATCTGCGCCAGCCCTTCACCGCCCGGGAACACCGCCGCCGACGGGTGCTGCTGCACCACCTTCCACAGCGGTTCCTCGGTCAGGTCGGCGATGCGGCGCCCGGTCCAGTCGCCGTAGTCGACCTCGGCCAGCCCGGGTTCCTCGACCGGTTCGATCCCGTGCGCGGCGGCCACCCCGGCGGCGGTCTCCTGGCAGCGCTGCAGCGGGGACACCACCACCCGGCGCACCCCGAGCCCGGACAGCCGTTCCGGCAACCCGGCGGCCTGCCCCCGCCCCGTCTCGTCGAGACCCACGCCGGGCGTGCGGCCCGCCAGGGTTCCCGCGCCGTTGGCCGCCGACCGGGCATGTCGCACCAGGATGAGAGTCGCCACGTCGCCGAGGGTAGTCACCGCGCGAACACGACGGCCCGGCCCCCCGAGCGGGGACCGGGCCGCGTTGTCCGAGCGCCGCGGTCAGGGCTGCATGACGCCGAAGCCCAGCAGCGCGAACACCAGCAGACCCAACCCGATCCGGTACCACACGAACAGGTACACGCTGTGCCGCTCCACGTACCGCAGCAGCCAGGCGATGCACGCGTACCCGATCAGGCCGGCCACCAGCGTCGCCACGATCATCTGCGCCCCGGTGGGCTGCAGCCCCGGACCGCCCTCGTCGAACACGTGCGGCAGTTCCGACAGGCCCGCCGCGAACACCGCCGGGATCGCCAGCAGGAAGGAGAACCGCACCGCCGTCGGCCGGTCCAGCCCCAGCGTGAGGCCCGCGGTGATCGTGCCGCCCGACCGCGACACGCCCGGCACCAGCGCCATCGCCTGCGCCACACCCATCACCGCACCGTCGCGCAACGTCAGCTGGTCCTGGCCGCGGCGCTGCTTGCCGTACCGCTCGGCCAGCCCCATCAGCACGCCGAACACGATCAGCATCGCCCCGGTGATCCACAGGCTCCGCAGCGCCGACCGGATGTAGTCCTGGAACAGCAGCCCCAAGACCCCGATCGGGATGCTGCCCACGATCACGTACCACGCCAGCCGGTAGTCCTGCGTCTTGCGCACCTCCGCGTCCACCATGCCGCGGAACCACGTCACCACCAGCCGCACGATGTCCTTGGCGAAGAAGATCACCACCGCCAGCTCCGTGCCGATCTGCGTCACCGCCGTGAACGACGCGCCCGCATCAGCACCGAAGAACAACTCCGACACGATCGCCAGATGACCTGACGAGGAGATCGGCAAGAACTCGGTGAGCCCCTGGACCACGGCCAGCACCATGGCCTGCAACCACGACACGAATCCACTCCCACGATCGAAAGAAACCTGACCACCGGACCTGCGCCGATGCCCCAACCCCGCGCCGAATCTTGCAGCATCGCCCCCACCGGCCGGGCCGCACCCCGCCGGAACCCTCACCGCAGGTCACCCGCGCTCGATCACCGACAGCGACCGCCGCACGCTGCAGGGCGACCCGGTTGTGATCCGGCACACGATCCGTTCGTGGCAGCGACACCCCACCGACCTCACCGCCCGCCACGCCCGCACCGAATACGCTCACCACTCGTGGAACACCGACAGCTCGGGCGCAGCGGACTGCGCGTCTCCCGCCTCGCCCTCGGCACCATGACCTGGGGGCAGGACACCGACGCCGAGCACGCCGCCGAGCAGCTCACCGCCTTCCACGACGCCGGCGGCACCCTCGTCGACACCGCCGACGTCTACCAGGACGGGCACGCCGAGCGGATCCTCGGCGGCCTGCTGCACGACCACGTCCCCCGCGACGAACTCGTCATCGCCACCACCGCCGCCGCCCGCCGCGCCCCCGGCCCCGTCGGCGGCGGCGCCTCCCGCGGTGCCCTGCTCACCGCCCTCGACGGCTCCCTGCGCCGACTGCGCACCGACCACATCGACCTGTGGCAGCTGCACGGCTGGGACGCCACCGTGCCCCTCGACGAAACCCTCGCCGCCGTCGACACCGCCGTCACCAGCGGCAAGGTCCGCTACGCGGGCGTCGCCAACTACACCGGCTGGCAGACCGCCACCGCCGCCGCCCACCAGCGCGCCGCCCCCGGCCGCGCCCCCCTCATCGCCACCCAGGTCGAGTACTCCCTGCTCGAACGCGACGCCGAACGCGAAGTGCTGCCCGCCGCCGCCCACCACGGCCTCGGCGTGCTGGCCTGGGCACCGCTGGGCCGCGGCGTGCTCACCGGCAAGTACCGCAACAGCACCCCGGCCGACTCCCGCGCCGCCACCCCGCACCTGGCCAGCTACGTCGAACACCACCGCACCGAACGCGCCGCCCGCATCGTGCACGCCGTGCTCACCGCCGCCGACGGGCTCGGCACCGCCCCCGCCCACGTCGCCCTCGCCTGGATCCGCGACCGCCCCGGCGTCACCGCCCCGGTCCTCGGCGCCCGCACCGGCCACCAGCTCGGCACCGCGCTGGCCAGCGACGACCTCACCCTGCCCGCCGCCATCCGCGCCGCCCTCGACGACGTCAGCGACCCCGGCGCCGACTAGCCCCGCCAACCCGCACCACCCGCCGCGAGCAACCACCCGACCGGGGCCGCGAAGCCATCGGGGATGCTGGGGAGAGCTGCCCCGCACCCCGCGAGCACCGCGCCAAGGAGGTCCCCCGTTGCGTCGCCTGGTCGTCACCTGTCTGGCCGCGACCCTGCTCACCGGCTGCGGCATGGACGGCGGCGGCGACCCGCTCCAGGTCACCGACACGCTCGTGGCCGCCACCCCGGCCACCTCGCCACCGGTGACCGCCGAGCCCGCGGGCACCACCACCCCCGCGCCCCCGGTGCAGCACCTGGCCTACGACCCGGCCACGCGCACCCTCGTCGCCGCGACCGGCAACGCCCTGCTGCTGCGCACCGACGGGCGGCCCGACCGCACCGTCGCACTGCCCAGCGCCCCCGCCAGCCTCCGCGTCACCGACGGGCACGCCCTGACCGCGCTGCCCGACACCGACCAGGTCGTGCGCACCGACCTGACCACCGCCCGCACCGAGATCACCGACGTGCCCGGCGCCCCCGTCGACGCCCTCGACCTCGACGCGCAGCGGCTGGCCGTGGCCCACCGCGACACCCGCGCCGTCACCATCCGCCAGGACGGGCGCCCCCCGGTCACCTCCGACGGCTTCACCGGGCCCGACCAGCTCATCGCCACCGGCGGAACCCTCCACCTGCTCGACGCCCTCACCACCTCGCTGACCCCCGTCGACACCGCCGACGGCAGCAAGGGCCCCGGGCTGCGCGCCGGGGAAGGCGCCACCCAGGCCACCACCGACCGCTACGGCCGCATCCTCGCCGTGGACACCCGCGGCGGGGAACTGCTCGCCTTCTCCACCGACCCGCTGATCATGAAGCAGCGCTACCCCGTGCCCGGCGCCCCCTACGGCATCGCCTACGACCCCGCCCGCGACCTCGCCTGGATCACCCTCACCGCCACCAACGAGGTCGTCGCCTACGACGTCGCCGGCGGGCAACCCCGCGAGGTCCACCGCCTGCCCACCCTCGGCCAGCCCGACTCGGTGGCCGTGGACCCCGCCACCGGCGCCGTCCACATCGGGTCCGCCACCGGCGGCGGCATCCAGGTGGTGACGCCGTGACGGCCACCGACGACCGCGACTGGGAGTACCGGCCGCTGCGCCTGCCGCCCGGTGTCACCCGCCTCAGCGCCGCCACCCAGCTCAGCATCCACGCGGAGTTCTCCGGCTGGGAGCTCTCCCGCGTGCTGCTCTACGCCGACGGCACCCGCCAGGTGTGGCTGCGGCGCCGCCGCACCACCCCCGGCCTGCCCGGCCTGCCGACCTGATCACGGCACCCGGTGGAGCCACTCCGGGGTGGCGAACTTGGTGTCGATCAGCTCCTGCGCCCGAGCCAGCTCCGGATCGGTCACCGGGCCGTCCACCAGGCCGAACCGCGCCCGGAACCCCTCCACCAGGCGCTCGATGACGACCTCCCGGGCCAGGCCGGTCTGCCGCCGCAGCGGGTCGACCCGCCTGACCGCGCTGGTCACCCCCTTGTCCGACAGCTTCTCCTGCCCGACCCGCAGCACCTCGCCCAGCTTCGCCGCGTCGACGTCGTAGGACATCGTCACGTGGTGCAGCACCGCGCCCGCGGCCACCCGCTTCTGCGCCGCGCCCCCGATCTTGCCGCCGTCGGAGGCGATGTCGTTGAGCGGCTGGTACCACACGTTGAGCCCCAGCTCACCGAGCACGCCCAGCACCCAGTCGTCGAGGAACGCGTAGGAATCGGCGAAGGACATGCCCGCCACCAGCGACGACGGCGCGTACAGCGAGTAGGTCACGGTGTTGCCGGGCTCCACGAACATCGCCCCGCCGCCGGTGACCCGGCGCACCACCTCCACCCCGTGCCGCCGCGCCCCGGCCTCGTCGACCTCGTTGCGCACCGACTGGAAGCTGCCGATGATCACCGCGGGCGAGGCCCACTCCCACAACCGCAGGGTCGGCGGCCGGCGACCCGCCGCGACCTCCTCGGCCAGCGCCTGGTCCAGCGCCATGTGCATCAGCGGCGCGCGCGGGCCCTCCCGCACCAGCGCCCACCGGTGGTCGGTCCACTCCGAGGCCCGCGCCACCGCCCGGCGCACCGCCACGGCCACCGCTTCGGCGCTGAAACCGCCCAGCCGCGCCCCGGCAGGCAGCGCCGCGCGCACCAGCGCCGCCAGCTCCGCGGCGTCGGCCTCCACCGACGCGCCCGCCAGCGCCCCGTTGATCTCCTCCAGCGCCTCGTCGGGCTCCAGGAAGAAATCCCCGCTCAACCGCACTCCGGACAGCCGGTCGTCGACCACGTCGAGGTCGACCACCACGAGCTTGCCGCCCGGAACCTTGTACTCACCGTGCACCGCGCACCTCCTTCCGGCCTCCAGCACAGCACCACCGGCCGCGGCCGGTGCCGCGGCCCCCGGCGAACGGAGCCACCGGAAGGTTTCCCCTCGGCGCGGGCGGCGCCCGGGGGATTTCCCGGGTGGGTGAGCCGGTGGTGGTGGTGTTCTCGGTTCGTGCTGAACCGACGGGAGGCACCATCGTGCAACGTCACCCGAGGTGCGCGGCGTGATCGAAACGTTGTACTGTGATCTGGATCATTCGCCGAGGTCAGCACCCGGCCCCCCGGATCGCACCGGTGATCACCCGAAGGTGCGATCACCCGGAAGTGCGAGCACCATCGGCGCCAGAGCCAGGAGAGGAGCCGCCCCATGACGACCTTCGACCTCCGCACCAGCCCGGAGGACACCTCCGCCCTGGTCGGTGATGTCCCGGTCGCCGACCGAGAACCCACCGAGACCCGCGGCGACCACGACGACGAAAGCCACCTGATCCGCGGCTACGACTGAACCACCGGGCGCCACCCCCGCCCCGCGACACCGGCGGACACCCCGCCCCGACGCCACGGGACAGCGCGGACGCGATCCGCTCCCGGCCTCACCCCGTGGCGTAACGCGACAAGGTGACACCGCTGCGGAAGGACCTCGACTCCAGCAACCGCAGCGACAACGGCACCCCGTCCGGGAACAACCTCCGGCCACGCCCCTGCACCACCGGGTAGACGAACAGCCGGAACTCATCCACCAAGCCCGCCTCGATCAACGCGTGGCACAGCGCGATGCTGCCGGTGACCACGACGTCCCGGCCCGCCCGCTCCTTCACCTCGCGCACCCGCGCCACCGCATCACCGGCGAGCACCTCGGTGCGCTGCCACCCCGGATCCCCCAAGGTCGACGACACCACGTACTTCTGCACCCGGTCCAGGTAGGCGCTGATGCCCGTCGGATCGTCGGTGCGCCCCGGCCAGTACCCGCGCAGATCCTCGAAGGTGCGGCGCCCGACGAGGAACCCGTCGGCGCGCTCGTCCTGGCGGTGCAGCTCCGCCAGCAGATCCTCGGTATCGGCCTGACCCTGCGGGTCGAACCAATCCCCCAACAGCTCGATCGACCCGTCGACGGTGACGTTCTGCGTGATCGCAAGTGTGCGCACGGCCCTCTCCTCCCCACGGTCCTTCCCGAGGGTGGACCAGCACCGGGCCGCGAACTCATCGCAAGCCCCGCACTCACCCCACCGGGGACAGCTTGACCAGCAGGTCGTGGAGCTGCGCCCGCTCCTCCGGCGACAACCGGTCCAGCATCTCCGCATCGACCCGATCGGCCACCGGCGCCGCCGACCGCAACTCGGCGTGCCCCGCAGCGGTGAGCTCGAGCAGCCGACGCCGCCGGTCCCCCGGATCGACGGAACGCCGGAGCAACCCGCGCTCCTCCATGCGCAGCAGCATCGCCGCCAACGTCGCCTTGTCGATCGCCGCCTGGACACCGAGCGCGCTCTGCTCGATGCCCGGCCGCGCCCCGATCACCCGCAGCACCGCGTACTGGGGCTTGGTCAGCTGCGGCAGGCGCGCCTGCCACCGCGCGCTGTGCTCCTGCATCGCGCGGCGCAAGAGGTGGAAGACAGCGGTATCGAGCTGCACGACAACGTCACTCCGGCGGGTAGGTCGGATGCTGGCCCAGCATCGTAATCGGCCCCGCCCGCCCCAAGCGGAGTTCTCCGCGGAGCAGCGTCGACAGCGGCGCGACCTGGTGGCCCGACAGGCTGGGGCCGACCACCGGGCGGCCCCAGCCGCCCCTCACCGCACCCGCCGCACCTTCACCGCGTTGTCCGTGCGCGTGACCACCGCACCGTCCGGCGCCCGCTGCTCGCGCTCGTGCGGACCGCAGCGCAGCACCTCCCACCGGCCCGGCGCCAACTCCAACGACCCCAGCACCTCCTCCGCAGTCGGCAGGTGCACCTCCGCGTGCGCCTCCGGATCCCACGGCGGCGGCCCCTGGTGCCCGACGACCAGCAGCACACCACCCGGCGCCACCGCCTCCGCCGCACGCCGCAGGATCCGCTCCCGCGGCATCCCGCCCCACGTGTGCAGGAAATGCGCCGACACCAGATCGAACTCGCCCTCCGGGAACGACTCCGCCAGATCGTGCCGCTGCCCCTCGACGCGCCCCGCGACACCGGCCTCCGCCGCCGCCCCGGCCACCCGCGCCACCGCGTTCTCCGAGACGTCGACCGCCGTGACCCGCCAGCCCCGCGCGGCCAGCCACACCGCATCACCGCCCTCCCCGCAGCCCAGGTCCAACGCCGACCCCGGCACCAGCTCCGCGACCTCCCGCACCAGCGTCGCGTTCGGATCACCGGTCCAGATCCGGTCCCCACCGCCGTAGCGGTCCTCCCAGTAGGCCCGCACCGCCGCCCGCTGCGCCGCGACCGCCCGCTCGGTGTCCGCCTCGACCAGCTCCGCGTTCAGCGCCGCCGCGGCCTGCACCCCGGCCGCCACCGACCCGACCACCTGGCCGACGATGTCGGACACGTTGCCCGCCACCCGGACCCCCGGCACCCCCGTCGCCCCCGCAGCACCGGGCTCCACGCCGCTGCCCAGGACCACACCACCGCGCTCCTGCGCGACCGGCTCCAGACCCAGCCCCGCCAGCACCTCCGCACGAGCGGTGAACCTCGGCGCCACGACCAGCGCCCGGCACGGCACCACCCGGCCATCAGCCAGCCGCACCCCGCTGAGCCGGTCGCCGGAGACCTCCACCCCGGTCACCTCACCCGGCACCACCGCGACACCCCGCGCCGCCAACCGCTCCCGCTCCGCGTCATCCGGCCCCGGCGCCGTGTGCTCCAGCAGCGTCACGTCCTCGCTCCACTGCCGCCACAGCAACGCCTGGTGCACCGCCATCGGCCCGGTCGCCAGCACACCGATCGGCTCATCCCGGACCTCCCAACCGTGGCAGTACGGGCAGTGCAACACATCCGCACCCCACCGCCGCGCCAGCCCCGGCACCTCCGGCAACTCGTCGACCAACCCGGTGGCCACCAGCAAACGAGCCGCCGACACCGACGAACCGTCGGCCAGCGACACCTCGAAATCCCCGGTGTCCCGCCGCCGCAGCCCGACCACCTCGCCCCGCACGATCTCCCCACCGGCACCGCGCACCTCCGCGCGCCCCCGGGCCAGCAGCTCCGCGGGCGGCAACCCGTCATGCCCCAGGTACCCGTGCACCCCGGCGGCCGGAGCGTTGCGCGGCTCCCCGGCATCGACCACCAGGACCGACCGCCGCGCCCGCGCCAAGGTCAACGCCCCGCCGAGCCCGGCCGCTCCACCGCCCACGACCACCACGTCGAAATACCGCTCGGTCGCCATCCCGCTCCTCCTCATCTCGTCCACACCGGCGATACTCCGGACCACCGCCCCGCTTGACAAATTTCTTTGCCAGACCGGCAATGGAAGGATGAACGACGACTTCACCGCCGTGCTCAGCGAGGTCGGACCCCGCCTGCACGCCCTGCGCAAGCACCGCGGCATCACCCTGACCCAACTCAGCGACACGACCGGCATCTCCACCAGCACGCTGTCCCGCCTGGAATCCGGCAACCGCAAACCGACCCTGGAACTCATGCTGCCGCTGGCCCGCGCCTACGGCGTCCCCCTCGACGAACTGGTCGGCGCACCCCAGACCGGCGACCCCCGCGTCCACCCGCGCCCGTTCACCCGCCACGGCATGACGTTCATCCCGCTCACCCGGGACATCGGCGGCCTGCGCGCCTTCAAGCAGATCATGCCCGTCGCCCGCACCAGCGCCGCCCCGGAACAGCGCAGCCACGAAGGCTACGAGTGGCTGTACGTGCTCTCCGGCCGCCTCCGGCTGCTGCTCGGCGACCACGACGTCGTCCTGACCCCCGGCGAAGCCGCCGAATTCGACACCCGCACCCCCCACGGCTTCGGCAACGCCGGAGACCAACCCGTCGAGTTCCTCAGCCTCTTCGGCGCCCAAGGCGAACGGATCCACGTGCGCGCCCGCCCCGCCACCGGCTGACCACCGCGCACCGACCGGTCACGAAGCACCGGGATCGCCCAGCCGACGGGTCTGCTCGCGCAGCACCTCGATCGTGTTCGTGCAGAAGTCCACGACCGTCGCGACCTGCTCGGCGTCGTAGCGCGCCATGAACCCGCCCATCGCCTCCCCGAGCGCGGCGAACGCCCTGCCCTGCACCTCGGGCAGGCCCGGCACGGCGCTGATCAGCACCCGCCGCCGGTCGGCGGGATCGGCGGCGCGCCGCACGTAACCGGCCCGCTCGAGCCGGTCGACCAGACCCGTCACCGCGCCCGGCGTCAGCCCCGTCCGCTCGGCCAGCGCGCCCGCGGTCACCGGCCCTTCGCGGGTGATGATGCCGAGCGCCCGGTTGTCCGGCGCGGTCAGCCCGAGCCGGTGGGCGATCGCCTCGTGGAACAGCACGACCGCCGTGCTCAGCTCACGCCCCAACTCCGCCCCGTCCGGGATCCGGTCACCTTCCATGGCCGCCATCCTGCCGCTCCCCAAACCATTTCAGTGTGCCGAACATTTTAGTACAGTGAATCTTATTGGCCCGAACCGGGGGAGCGACCGCCATGACCGCCACCGCCGCCACGTCGCCGTTCACCACCGCGCTCGAGGTCCCCCGCTGGGCACTCGGGTTCTACCTGCGCCACCTGCCCTGGATCGTCGGCCTCTCGCTGCTGCCCGCCCTCGAACGGGTGGCGCTCCTGCTGTGGGACGACCTGCCGGACGGACTCGGCACCCTTCTCGAGGTCCTCGTCTGGGCGCTCCGGGCACTCCTGGTCGTGCTGATCTACCGGGCGGCGATCAGCACGGACCAACGGCTGCGGGAGCTGGACCCGCGGACCCGCAAGGCACGCCCGGAGTCGTTCCTGCACACCCACCGCACCGCCTTCGCCCTCCAACTGGGGCTGTTCGCCTGCGGTTACGTCGTCTTCAGCATCCCGGAGTGGGCGGCCGCGCTCGTACCGACCGAGCACGAGCACCTCTACTTGGCCGTCGTGCTCGCGGCGAAGAACCCCACGGTCATCGCCTTCTACATGATCTGGGTCGTCGGCGTGGTCCGGCAGATGCTGCTCACCCCGACCCCCGACGAACACGCCGCCGAGTAGACGACACCGCACTCCGCGCAGGGCAACGAGCCGCGGAGCGCCGCGTCGCCGGGTGTCCGCGAGGGGATCGTCAGCCGAGACCGGCGAGGCCGGTGGCGAGGACCTCGGTGAGCAGGCGCGCGTAGCGCTGCTCGGGATCGAGGTCAGGATCGAAGACGGTGACCTGCACGCCGACGGCGCCGGGCGCGAGGGCCGCCAGCAGCGCGGACACCTCCTCGGGGCGCAGACCTGCCGGGGCCGGGCTGTCGACGGCCGGCATGTGCGCCGGGTCGAGGATGTCGACGTCCAGGTGCAGCCAATAGCCGCTCGCCGAGTCGGCAACCTCCCGGGCGCGACGCGCGGCCCGCTCGACGCCGTCAGCCCGCACCAGGCTGCCCGGGATGACCGCGCCGAGCGCGTGCCGAACCTCGGTCAGGTGCTCGTCGTCGTCCCGGCAACCGATGTGGGCGACGTGCCGCGGGTCGAAGTACGGGCCCTGGCCATCCACGTCGGCCACCGCGGGCCAGTGCCGGCCGACCGCGGCCGCCAGATCCTCCCCGGCCAAGTTCAGGCAATCGTCGCTGTTGCCGGGATGGCGGAAGTCTGTGTGCCCGTCGAGGTGCACCAGGCCGTAGGACCCGGACCGGGCCAAGGCCAACCCCGCGCCGATGAGCAGGCTGCAGTCGCCGCCCAGGACGAGCGGCACGTGGCCCTCGGCGAGCACCCCGGTGATCCGGTCCGCGACCCGGCGGGAATGCTCGACCAGCGCGTCCTGGTTGCGCACCCGGCCGGTCGCCGAGGCCGCATCGTCGAGGTACCGGCCGGGCAGCACGACGCCCGCGTCGATCGCCCCCGAACTGGCCAAACGAGCATGCAGGCCGGCCTCGCGCAACGCCTCCGGCGCCTTCGCACAACCCGGCACACTACCCGGCTGAGGGGGCCGGAGCCCCAGGTTCGTCGGGGCCGCCAGCACAGCGATCACCGCGCCTCCTCCCGCTCGTTGGATCTCCGAGGATCATCCCGCAGCGGACGCGCGACCGCGGGTGGTTCCCGACATCCGCGGCGGTCACTCCGCCCGGGCTCCACCGCCCCGCACGTGCCGGTGGCTGTAGTGGAGCAGGCCGAGCAGCGCCAGCCCGGAAAGGATCAGGCTCGCGCCGGTGCTCCACCCCGCCAGCGGCACCTGCGGCACGACACCCCACACGATCCCGGCGCCGATGAGCGCCAGCCCGGCCAGCACGGACCCGGCGATCCGCGGCGGAGTCGCCACGCTGTCCTCGGCGGCCTTCAGCGCCCGCCGCCGGACCGGCTCGATGTAGCGCTCCAAGGTCGGGAACGTCTCCGCGAGCGTGATCAGCCCCGCGAGCACAAGCAGCAGGCCGGGGCCGGGCAGCACCAGCAACGCCACTCCCGCGAGCAGCAGCACGCTGCCCACCACGGTCAGCACGACCCGCCGCAGCGGGTTCTCCTGGGGCATCCGATCCCTCGCTCCCGGTGGGCGCCGTGGGCCTCCAGGCTAGCGGGCCACCCCGCTCCTCCGTCGTGTCGAACCAGGTCATGAGCTTGGGCGGTGTTGTTCGTGGCAGGTCTTTTCGGGGTTGTTGGGAGGTATTAATTTCATTCAACACTGAAGTGATAGATGTTCTTAAACCAAGAGGAGAGTCGAGCGGCCGTCTCGTGGCACCGAGTGCCTAGTGCTGCGGGAGGTCGCGGAGGGCGTGTTCGAGCTGCGCGAGCACCGCGTCGGTCGGCGCCGCGGTCCGCAGGACGCCGACCACGACGTTGCCCTCCCCCGCCGGTCGCGGTGCCGACAGGGCGGCCTGCACGGAGTCGAGCGCGGTGCGCAGCTCGGCCTTGGCGTCGAACGCTCCCCCGCTCTTGAGCCACTGCCGCAGGACGTGGTTGTGCGCGGCGACCACCGCCGCGGCGGCGACGGCCGCGTGCAGCTCCCCGCCGGGCCGGTCGGCGTAGCGGGCGCGCAGGAACCGGGCGAAGACGCGCTGGTAGCGGTCGATGCTGGTGATCTCCTTGTCCCGCAGCGACGGCACCTGGCGGGTCAGGGCGAACCGCTTCAGCGACACGGCGGGTTCGGCGAGGTACATGTCGAGCACCACCTCGGCGGTTCCGGCCAGCACGCGCAGCGGGTCCGCAGTCGGGTCCGCGCCGTCGAGCAGGTCGACGACCTCGCCGAGCCGCTCGTCGTGGCTGGGGAACACCACGTCCTCCTTCGACCGGAAGTACCGGAAGAAGGTGCGCCTGCTGATCCCGGCGGCCTCGGCGATGTGGTCGACGGTGGTCGCCTCGAAACCCTGCTCGGCGAACAGGTCCAGCGCGGCCAGGGCGAGCTCCCCCCGCACCCGGCGGCGGCCCTGCGCGGTGCGCCCCGCGCGGGGTTTGGGCGTCGGGGACTCGGACATGGGCGGAATATAGCATCGAAAGCCGTTGATGGTGGCACTCAGTGCCGTTACGATGGGCGGAGGCGGGGCCGTGCGACGACGACGGCCCGCGGACCGGGAACGGGAGGCAGAGCGGTGGACCCGAGCTTCGGCACCTACCAACTGGCCGAGGAGCACGACGCGCTGCGCGAAGCGGTGCGGACCCTGGCCGACAAGGAGATCGCCCCGCACGCGGCGGCGGTCGACGAGGAGGAGCGCTACCCGCGCGAAGCGCGCGACGCCCTGGTCAAGGCCGGGTTCGCGGCGGTCCACGTGCCCGAGGAGTACCAGGGCGAGGGCGCCGATTCCGTCGCCACCTGCATCGTGATCGAGGAGGTCGCCCGCGTCTGCGCCTCCTCGTCCCTCATCCCGGCGGTGAACAAGCTCGGCACCATGCCGATCCTGCTGTCCGGCTCCGAGGAGCTCAAGCAGCTCGTCCTCCCCTCGATCGCCCGCGGCGAGGCCACCGCCTCCTACGCGCTGTCCGAACGGGAGGCCGGCTCCGACGCCGCGTCGATGAAGACCCGCGCCCGCCTCGACGGCGACCACTGGGTGCTGAACGGCAGCAAGTGCTGGATCACCAACGGCGGCGAGTCGAGCTGGTACACCGTGATGGCGGTGACCGACCCCGACAAGGGCAGCAACGGCATCAGCGCCTTCGCGGTGCACCGGGACGACCCCGGGTTCGTGGTGGGACCGAAGGAGAAGAAGCTCGGCATCAAGGGCTCGCCCACCGTCGAACTGTACTTCGAGGACTGCACCATCCCGGCCGACCGGATCATCGGCGAACCCGGCACCGGCTTCAAGACGGCGCTGCGCACCCTCGACCACACCCGGCCGACCATCGGCGCCCAGGCCATCGGCATCGCCCAGGGCGCGCTGGACGCCTCGCTGGCCTACGTCAAGGAGCGCAAGCAGTTCGGCACGGCCATCGCCGACTTCCAAGGCGTGCAGTTCATGCTCGCCGACATGGCGATGAAGATCGAAGCCGCCCGGCACATGGTCTACGTCTCGGCGGCCCGCGCCGAGCGGGGCGAGGGCAACCTCGGGTTCATCTCCGCCGCCGCCAAGTGCTTCGCCTCCGACGTGGCGATGGAGGTCACCACCGACGCCGTGCAGCTCTTCGGCGGCGCCGGCTACACCCGCGACTTCCCGGTGGAGCGCATGATGCGCGACGCCAAGATCACCCAGATCTACGAGGGCACCAACCAGATCCAGCGCATGGTGATGGCCCGCTCCCTGCTCAAGGCCTGAACCACCGGCGGCCCGAGGTGCGGCGGCGGTCCGTCCCGCCGCCGCACCCGCCAGTCCCTCCCTCGACCAGGCTTCCGGGCCTGAGGAACACCGGAACGAAACCCCGATCTATCCCTGCTCGTCCTGCTTTTCCACGGCCACCCACAGTTGCCCCGAGCCGAGGTCGGGCTCGTCCTCGTCGAACACGGCGACCAGCGCCGGGCCGGGGAAGGTGCGGTAAGCGGGGTGGGCCGGGAACCACTCGGTGTAGACCGCGCGCCACAGCGCCTGGAGCCCGCGGGGGAACTCCACCCGCTCGAACGGGAACACCACCCAGGTGGCCGCGGGAACCTCCAAGCGCTCCATCCCATCTGGCGTGGCGGCCGTGACGGCCGCGGCGATCCAGTAGTCGATCTCCTCGCCGAAGTCCGCACCGTCCTCCAAGGCCACCGTCGCCGACAGCGCACCGCGGGGCTCCTGGTCGCTGACGGTCTCGAGCAGTTCCCAGGTGGTGTCGTCAACGGCCTCGGTGAAGGCGATCATGTCCGGGTTGGGGCCCTCGGCGACGTTGCGAATCCGCTTTCTCAGTCCGACGAGGGCGAAAGCGTCCTTGTCGAGGATGCGGTAGCGCATCAGCGTGCTCCCTTCGATGGTGAGGTGGAAGGCCAAGCGGGACTGGGAGACCAGCGCGGTCCCGGTGCGCCGGGCCTCGCCGGGGGTGACGCCGTGGACGGCGCGGAAGGCCCGGGTGAACGCCTCGGCGGAGGAGTATCCGTAGTCGACGGCGATGTCGAGCAGGGCTCGGCAGCCCCCCATCACCTCCGCGCCCGCCAGGGTGAGCCGACGCCGCCGCACGTACTCCGACAGCGGCATCCCCGCCAGCGCGGCGAACATCCGGCGCAGGTGGTGCTCGGAGGTCAGCGCGGTGCGCGCCATCGCCGCCACGTCCACCGGGCTGCCCGGGTCCTCCTCGACGTGCTCCAGGGCCTCGTTCAACCGGTCCAGCATCGCTTCACCCTTCGTTCATCGGCGACGTTAACGAGCGCGAGCGGTGCGATACCCGACCGTTGCCGCGCACCTTCGATCAATCCGGCGGCCGCTGGACCGGATCCGTACGCAACGGCGGGCCGCGTCGACACCGGTGTTCCCAGCATGACCTGGCGACCCACGACGACGGCCGGGAACGCCTTTCGCTGACCGGGGCGGCAGGCGGGCCGGGCCATGCCGCGCTGTCCGGTCTCGTGGCCGGAGCATGACCGGCATGGCTGATCGACGAGTGCTGCCGCCACCGCGTCCCGAGGTGCGTGCGCGACCCGGGGCCGCCCGCCGCAGCAGGTGCTACCGCGCCCGGCCTGCCATCCTGGCCGCAGGTCCACGAGAGCAGGGGAGGCGGCATGGGCAGCTCACCGGAGCCATCACATCCGCTGGAAGTGCTGTACCGCGTCCGCGATGGGCTGCGCGAGGCCACGACGAGCCAACTCCGGGCCGACCTGACGAAGCAGGACCTGCCGTCCTACGGGTGGACCCTGCAATCGATCCTCGACAACCTGATGGAACTCACCCGGGTGCTCGCCGGGCAGATCGACGATCTGGACCGGGAGCGCCTCTACCGGGGCACGTTGCGCGACCACCCCTACGAGGTCATCGATCACGCCGTGGACCAGCTGCGGGCGCTCCAACGCACCCTCGCGGTGGCCACCCGCGATGTCGCGACGTACCGCTCCGACGCCCTCCACGTGCACCGCAACGTCCGCGACCAGGAGCGCTGAAGGCCTCCGCCCGACGCATCAGCTCTCGTCGGGGTGGTCGGCGCGCTGCGCGAGGTAGTTGCCCGATTCGGCGTAGACGCTGGTGAGCAGCCACGCCCCGACTCCGATGTCGTCGGTGATGCCCAGCAGCGGCTGGAACTCCGGCAGCACGTCCACCGGCGAGACCAGGTACACCAGCGCCAGCCCCCACAGCAGCAGCTGGTAGCGCGGCAGCGCCGGATTCCGGCCCCGCCAGGTCGCGCCCAGCATCCCCGGCACCGCCCGGGCCCGGCGCAGCGGGTTCGCCTCCGGGCCCGTCGCGGTGCGGTGCGCCCGGGCGACCGCCCGCACCGGCGCGATCCTGCGCCGCACCCGCGCCACCACCCCGGCGACCAGCACCCCGAGCCCGCCGGCGATCAACCCGCCCGGCAGCAGCCACCCGCCCGCGACGTCACCACCGCCCACCACGGCCAGGACCACCCCGGCGACCAGCAGCAGACCACCGAACAGGATCACCTCGCGCCTCCTTCCCGCCTGCGATCAGGTTGCCACACCCGGCCGTCGAGGGGCGGGTCCGCACGTTCCGTGGCACGGTCGATCCGCAGGCGGACCGGCGATCGGGAGGAACGACGTGGTCGACCAGGCCGAGTCGCGACCCCGCGACACCTCGCTGGCCCGGGCGAGCGGAGCGATGGCGGTGGCGACCGCGGTCAGCCGCGTCAGCGGACTGCTGGCCAAGGTGCTGCTGGTCGCCGTGCTCGGGTTGGGCGTGGTCAACGACTCCTACACCGTGGCCAACACGCTGCCGACGGTGGTCAACGAACTGCTCCTCGGCGGGGTGCTGACCAGCATCGCGGTGCCGCTGCTGGTGCGCGCCCAGCAGCAGGGCGAGCGCGAGGGCGAGCACTACGCGCAGTGGATGATCACCATGGGCGCGGTGCTGCTGGTGGCCGCCACCGCGCTGGCGGTGGCCGCCGCTCCCCTGCTCACCCAGCTCTACCTGGGCAGCGACACCCGCGCGAACTCCGCGCTGACCACCGCCTTCGCCTACCTGCTGCTGCCCGGCATCATCTGCTACGGCCTCTCGGCGCTGCTGCAGGCGATCCTCAACGTGCGCGGCGTGTTCGCCATCCCGGCCTGGGCCCCGGTGCTCAACAACCTGGTCGTGATCGCCACCGTCGCCGGCTACGCGCTGCTGCCCGGCGAGATCTCCCTCGACCCGGTGCGGATGGGCCAGCCGAAGCTGCTGGTGCTGGGCATCGGGACCGCGCTGGGCATCACCGCGCAGGCCCTGGCGATGGTGCTGGCGCTGCGGCGCAGCGGCTTCCGCTGGCGGTGGCGGTGGGGCTGGGACCACCGGCTCGCCGAGTTCGGCGGCCTCGCCTTCTGGGTCGTGCTCTACACCGCCATCAGCCAGCTCGGCATGATCGTCATCACCCGGGTCACCGGGCAGGGCACACCGGGCAGCGTCTCGACCTTCAACTACGCGTGGCTGCTCTCCCAGGTGCCCTACGGCGTGCTGGGGGTCTCGCTGCTCACGGCGCTGATGCCCCGGATCAGCCGGGCCGCGGGCGCCGGGCGCACCCGCGAGTTCGTCTCCGACCTCTCGCTGGGCTCGCGCACCAGCGCCGTGCTGCTGCTGCCGATCAGCGCGCTGCTGGTGGTGGCGGGCGGTTCCCTCGGGGTGGCGTTCTTCTCGCTGGGCGCCAGCGGGATCGACGCCGCCGACCGGCTCGGGGTGGCGCTGGCCGCCGCCGCGGTCGGCATCGTGCCGTTCGCGATCACCATGCTGCAGCTCCGCGCCTTCTACGCGATGAAGGACTCCCGCACGCCCACCTGGATCAACCTGATCATGGTCGTGTTCCGCAGCGCGCTGTGCTACCTGTGCCTGGCCGTGCTCGCCCCGGAAGACCTGGTCGTGGGCGTCTCGCTGGCGATGTCGCTGAGCTTCGCGCTCGGCGCGGTCGTCGGCCAGGTGTGGCTGGCGGCGCGGGTCGGCGGGCTGGAGACCGGCCGCACCCTCGCCGGGCTGGGGCGCGCGCTGGCGGCCACCGCGGTCGGCTGCGGTCTCTCCCTCGCCGCGGCCGGCACCGTCCGGGCCGCCGTCGCCCCGCAGGACCAGATCGTCACCGCGTGGCTGGAACTCCTGGTGCACTGCGCCGTGCTGCCAGCCGTCAGCTACGGCCTGCTCGCCCTGTTCCGCGCCCCCGAACTCGCTCCGGTGCTGGCCCGGCTGCGCCGCCGGGGACCCGGCTGACCGACGGCCGAGGAGCCCCTCGGCCGTCTCCGCGCCCGACTCGAAAACCCGGGTGAGTGCCAATTCCCTCGGGCAGCACCGGAGAATTCCTCGCCGACGCGCAACCGGACATTCATGAGGTCGTTCCTGCCCGTTGCCGGTTCCGAACTATTCGCCCGGACGTCGCGGTTCATGATTCCGGTTCCGACGGGCATAGTCGATGAGCGGATCGGCAGCCAGGTGGGCTGCGTTTCCTGGAAGTGCTCGACGCGCCGCGCAATATCCCCCCATCCATGTGATGCACCCCGCGCTGTTGCGCCGGTCATTCGACGCGGGCGCCGCTGCCCAGGGCTGACCGGTGGGTCGCCCCTCGCGGATCTCACCCCTAAACGCCTGTGCCCAGCACCTCCTGCTCCAGGGGGCTTGCTCCCGATCGCTCCGCGTTGAGAGGCTGCCGACCGCATCTGATGGCACGCTCGGACGCTGAGCGCGCCGATGAATTCGAATCCCTGCCGGGCGAGTCGGCGGGAGAACAACTCGAAGGGCGATACTGTGGTTGGCGCATTCGTCGGAACAGCCGGTTCCCACACCGTGGTCGCGCAGGCTGGTCCGATCGTCGGCTGGTTCACCTCGAACACCGGCACCCTCATCAGCGGTCTGATGAACATCGCCATCATCGCCGCGGTGGCATTCGTGGCACGGGCCATCGCGGGTCGGCTGATCATGCAGCTGGTCAAGCGGATCGTGAGTTCGCACAAGCGGATCAGCCAGGCCAAGAGCAAGACCAGCCGGGTGGTGACGAGGTCCGCGGAGAACAACGGCGAAGGACGGCAAGCGCGTCAGGAACAACGCGCGCACACGATCGGTTCGGTGCTGGGCAGCATCGCCTCGTTCGTCATCTTCGGGGTGGCGTTCATGATGGTCCTGGCCGAGTTCGGGATCAACCTCGCACCGGTCCTGGCCAGCGCCGGTGTCCTCGGCCTGGCCGTCGGCTTCGGCGCGCAGAGCCTGGTGCAGGACTTCCTGTCGGGCCTGTTCATGATGACCGAGGACCAGTTCGGCGTCGGCGACGTCGTCGACGTCGGTGACGCGGTGGGCACCGTGGAGGCGATGACGATGCGGATCACCAAGATCCGCGACCTCGACGGCAACCTCTGGCACGTGCGCAACGGCGAAATCATGCGCGTCTGCAACATGAACCAGGACTGGGCCAACGCCGTGGTCGAGGTCCCGCTCGACTACTCGGTCGACCTCCCCGAGGCCAAGCGCGTGATGGAGGCCAGCCTGGAGGAGTTCGCCGCGGACCCCGAGTTCCAGCCGCAGATCCTGGAGAAGCCGGACGTGAACGGCGTGGTCGGCATCGGCAACGGGGCCGTGACGATGCGCGTGATCATCAAGACCAAGCCCGGTTCCCAGTGGGCCGTCGGACGTGCCGCCCGCGCCCAGCTCAAGAACCGGTTCGACCAGGAAGGCATCCAGGTCGCCCACCCCGTGCTGCCGCTCAGCGGCAGCGGAGCGACCAAGCAGGGCTGAGGAGGTGCCCTGACGCTTGCCGCCCGGCTTCGCCGCATTGTGGGGGGACGTGCGCTCAGCCTTCGACCACGGCTTCGGGCTGAGCGCACGTTCCGCGCCCGTGTTGGGCTGTTACCGGGCGCTGGCGGCGGGACGAACCACGATCTCGTTGAGGTCGACGTCCGCGGGCTGGGTGATGGCGAAGGCGATGGTGTCCGCGATCGCCGCCGCCGGGATGGCTACCGAGTGCCCTACCCGACCGCGGGGCGGGCGAGCGCTCGACGACCCGGACGGCGGTCGGGGCGCCAGGTGCTGACCAGCACCGCGGCGAGGAGCAGTTCGGCGATGTCGCCGAAGTAGTACATCAGTTCCGCACCACCCCGGACCTCGGCTGCGGGGGCGTGCACCTCGATCCCGACACCGCCGTACATGAGCTGCGCGATCACCGCGTGCACCGCGATGGCGCAGCCGAGGTAGACCAGGCGGGCGCGCACCCCGGGACGCGCCGGGTCCGGGTCCGGACCGGCGATGGCGTGGGCGAACAGGTAACCGGAGAGCACGAAGTGGACGTGCACCAGCCAGTGCCCCACCGGGTGCGCCGCGGTGGCCTCGTGCAGCGGGGTGCCGTAGAGCACGACGAGCCCGCCGCTGGACAGCAGCAGCGCGGTCGCCGGGTGGGCCAGCAGCCGGGCCGGGCCGCTGTGCAGCACCCCGGTCAGCCGCCGCGCGTGCGCGGTGGGCAGGGTCCGCAGCAGCAGGGTGACCGGGGCGCCCAGCACCAAGCCGAGCGGCGCGTACATCCCGATGAGCAGGTGCTGGACCATGTGACCGCGGAAATCGGCGTGGGCGAACGCCGCCACCGGCGGCAGCAACGCCACCGCCAGCAGCGCGAGGCCGGTGAGGAAGCCCGCAGTGCGCCACCGGCTCCAGCCCCGCACCGGGTTGCGCCACCGGGCCCGCCGAGCCAGGTGCAGGTAGCCGCCCGCGACCACGAGCACGGCGAGCGCGGGCAGCACCACCCCCAGGAGCCCGCCGCCCACCGCGTGCTCGGCGTGGGCCATCACGACCGCTGCCCGCCTCGGCGCGCGGCCGCGGCGCCCGGACCGGACCGCCCTCCGCTGCGCTGGACCCAGTACCCGACCGCGACCAGCAGCGCCCCCAGGACGAGGAAACCGATGTCCCACCACAGCCGGTGGGGGCCGCCGTGGACGTGGTGGATGCCCAGGACGTGGTGGTCCACGATCCCCTCGACGAGGTTGAACAGGCCCCACCCGACCAGGACCCAGCCCCACAGCACGCGCGAAGCCCACACCTGGCGGCGGTGGTGGGTGACCCGCGAGTGGAGCAGGGCCAGGCCGATCAGGACGGCGAGCCAGCACACGGTGTGGAACAGGCCGTCCCACAGGGTGTTCATCTCGAGCCCGGAAACCGTCTCCGGGTCGTAGTACCGCACCCCGATGTTGTCGGTGTCCGTGCTGCTCAGCATGTGGTGCCACTGCAGGACCTGGTGCAGCAGGATGCCGTCGACGAACCCGCCGAGCCCCACCCCCAGCACGATGCCCGGCAGCCTCAGGACCGCCGCGGTCGCTCCGGTCTCCCTCTCCACTGCGGACATCCTCCGGCGGCCGGGCTACTTGCGGGTGCGGGCGTAGCTGCGGGTGCGCTCGGCGCGCAGCGCGGTGAGCTCCGGCGGATCGGCCAGCGGCTCCAGCGGCTCGCCGATCGCCCACTCCAGCAGCAGATCGGCCAGCTTCGGATTGCGCGCCAGCACCGGCCCGTGGAGGTAGGTGGTGACCACGTGGCCGCAGACCGCGCCCTCGACCTGGTCGTAGCCGTTGCCGGTACCGCGCACCACCCGGCCCAGCGGTTCGGCGTGGCCGCCCAGGCGGGTCCGGCCGAGGTGGTTCTCGAACCCGGTCAGGGCGCCCACCCCGCCCAGCGCGGAATGGGTGGTCACCTCCCCGATCGCGCGGTCCGGTCCCGGTTCGGTGACCGCGTCGACCAGCCCGAGCCCGGAGTGCCGCTGCCCGTCGCCGGTCTCGAAGCTCGTGCCCAGCACCTGCAGCCCGCCGCAGATGCCCAGCACCGGCGCACCGCGCCCCACCGCCCGCTGCAGGCCCTGGTTGCGGCGCAGGAACCGCACCGCCGCGACCTGCGCGACGTCCTCCCCACCGCCGAGCAGGTAGAGGTCGCAGGAATCGGGCACCGCCGCCGACGACGACAGCACCGTGATCGTCTCGCTGGCGATGCCGCGCCAGGACAGCCGCTGGGCGAGCACCAGGACGTTGCCGCGATCGCCGTAGGTGCCCAGCAGGTCGGGCAGCAGCAGCGCGATGCGCACCGGTTCGGCGGTCATGCCCGCTCCTTCCGCGCGAACAGGTCCCGGAACGCCGTGTAGTTCGCGATCACGTCCGGGACCCCCTCCCCCGCCGCCGAACCGACGGCCTCCAGCACGGTGGGCACCACCGCGCAGCGCACCCCGGCGTAGCGCAACCGCACCGCCAGGTCCAGCGCCCGGTCACCCGAGACGACGACGGTCCGGTCCCGCAACGATTCGAAGTCCACGTCCCACAGCCACGACACGTCGTAGCCGTCGGCCTCCCGGCTGTTGACCACCAGCACCAGCGGCCGCTGGTGCCCGGAGACCAGGTCGAGCATCTCCAGCCAGCTCGCCGGGTTCTTGGCCAGCAGCAACCGGACCGTCCGACCGGCCAGCCGCACGGTGCTGTAGCGCCCGCTGGCCTGCGCCATCCCGCTGATCCGCGCCAGCGCGGCCGATCCGTCGCAGCCCAGCGCGAGACCGGACGCCAGCGCGAAGGTCGCGTTGACCCGGTTGACGTGCCCCGGCAGGCTCAGGTCGAGCTCGTGGTGGGCGCCGTCGGGGCCGATCACCCCGGTGCCGGTGACCGTCCAGTCGGCCGCCGGCCTGCTCAGCCCGCAGGCGCAGGTCCACTCGACGTCGGTCTCGCCGAGGTAGGCCCCGCAGCGCGGGCAGTTCGACGCGTCGTCCTTCCACCGCGCACCACCGGACACCCAGGTCACCTGCGGGTGGTCGATCGCGGCGAAGACGATGTTGGGGTCGTCGCGGTTGGCGATCACCCGGGCGCCGGGGGCGCGCACGAGCGCCCGGCGCAGGCTCTCGGCGACGGTGCGGATCTCCCCCACCCGGTCGAGCTGGTCCCGGCTGAGGTTGAGCAGGACGATCACCGACGGCTCGAACCGGGCGGTGACCTGCGCCAGGTGCAGCTCGTCGACCTCGAGGGCGGCGTAGGGCGCGTCGAGGGCGGACAGCAGCGCGGCGACGTGGCCGTCGAGCATGTTCGCGCCGGTCGCGTTGCTGACCGCGGGCGCTCGCGAGCGCAGCGCCTCGGCGACCATCTGGGTCGTGGTGGTCTTGCCGTTGGTTCCGGTCACCATCACGACACGCCGACCGAGCGCCAACCGCCGCAGGGCGTCGGGCTGTACTCTCAGGGCCAGCCTGCCGCCGATCATCCCGCCGCTGCCGAGGCGGAACCGCTGCGACAGCGCGGCGGCGGTGCGACCGACGCGCACGGCCAAGGCGGTGCGCGGATCGGGTCGGTGCGGACGCCGGGGCGGGACGAGCCGCCAGTTCTGCTCGGCTCTCGGACCGGTCGCGTCCGGGTTCGTGCCGGTCCTCTCCCGGGTGGTATCGGTCATGCGTCACTCCCCCACTCGGCGAGCCGCGCGCAGCGGCTCACGGCGCGGGGCGGCGCCGCCTCATCCATCCCCCGGCTGCGCCGCGTCCCGCTTCCTGGCCAGTGTCGCGCGGGAACGGCGATACAGCGCGATGACCAAGAGGAGCAGTCCCCCCACCACCGCACCGGGACCGACCCAGCCGTGCAGGGCGGAGATCGCGGCGGGGTCCGCGGACGTGGCGGCCAGGACGAGGGGCATCGCGCGGGTTCCTCTCCGCTGCCGGGGAGCGCCGGGACCGACGCCGGTCCATCGTGCGCCGGTCATCGGGGCGGACCGGGCCGCAACACGCCGGGTCATCATCCGGATGGGAACGAGTCACTCGACCTCATGATGCTCAGCGCACGCGGAGTGACCACTGCGGACAGCGGCCGGTCAGCCACGACGAGTCCGGTATTCGACCGCACGGCGCGGAAAACCTCGACCGGACCGGGAGGGCCGTCCACTCCCGACCTCACTCGTTCAGGTCGGAAGCGCAGAGCACCCTCGGCGATCATCCTTCGCGTCAGTAGGGTCGGAAGTGCGGTCCACCCGTCGTTTCGGACGATCCGGAGGGAGTTCGCCGTGACCCAAGCCCTGCTGCTCGTGGTGCTGACCGCCCTGGTCCTCGGCGCGATCGGCTGGACCATCTGGGACGTCCGCAGCGATGTGCGGCGACGGCGGCTGAAGTGAGGGAAAGACGATGCCGCGCGGGGCCCCGCCGGAGAGAGGCAGGCGGGGCCCCGCGCGGTTCACCCGATCACCCGGACCGGGCGAGTCACCGCAGGGCGAGCTCCTGCCCGGGGAAGATCAGGTTCGGGTCGCTGATCTCGCCGGTGTTGAGCTCGTGCAGCTTCTGCCAGTCCACGCCGTACAGGGCGGCGATGGAGCCCAGCGTGTCGCCGGAGCGCACGGTGTAGCTGCTGCCGTCGGCCGACGTGTGCTGCTCCTGCTGCGACCGGTCGGAGCCGCTGGTCTCCGAGGACTGGCTCGACCCGGTCTCGCCGGAGGACTGCGCCTCGCCGGAGACGTCCTGGTGCGCCAGGCCGCCGCCGGCGGTGAGGCCCGCCTCCTGCGAGCACACCGGCCAGGCGCCGGGGCCCTGGCCCTGCAGGACGCGCTCGGCGACCGCGATCTGCTGCTCGCGGGTGGCGTCGGCGGCGTTGGCGGCGTACTGGTCACCGCCGTAGGCCGACCAGGTGGAGGGGCTGAACTGGAGCCCACCGGAGTACCCGTTGCCGGTGTTGATCTGCCAGTTGCCGCCGCTCTCGCACTGCGCGACGGCGTCCCAGGTGGACTCCGACGCGGCGTTGGCGGGCAGGGCGAGGACGACCGGAGCGGCGATCACCGCACCGGTGACGGCCACGCGGGCCGCGGTGCGGCCGGTCTTGCGGTGCTTGCCTCGGGAGCTAGCCATGATGGTCCTCCTGCTGCGCCGGCACGGTCCGGCGCGCGGCGCCGCTCCCGTGCTCCTGCCCCTCGGGGTTCGGGGAAGGAAGACCGCGGGGCAGGATCGGCGGATGGTCTTCCGGGGGTCTTGCCTGCATCGGCTCGGGGGGCCGACGCCGGGCGACGCTACGTAGCGACGAACCCCGGAACCAAATCGAGCGACGGTGGCACTCGCCATAGAAACACCACCAAGATCGGCGCGATGTCGATGTTTCCGCAGATCAGAGGATCGCGGCACCGATCTCCCCCGCAGGACCCATGATCACTGAGCGTGAGACTTGAACCACCCGACTCTCCTCGCGGGCGAGCACGGAGTGTTCCCCGCCGTGCTCGATCAGTGCTCGCGATCGTCCACAGCGGACTTTCGCGAACACTTCCCGGCGGTTCTTCGCGTCCGCTTTGCGTGGATTGATTTCATTGGACACTGAAACCACAGACGATCACGAAAAGTGCCACGCACCAGCCCGCCGATCCCGGGTGACAGCCGCCGTTGACCCATCGACGGAGCTGGTGCCGTCCACTTCGGCCCACCTGTTCTCCGACTCCGGACCTGGCCGAGTGGACGAGCTGCCTGGCCACCGGGGTGGGTGTGGTGCCCCTACCCCGCGGACCGCTGGCTCAACATCGTGGCCGCACCCGGATCTCCCACTGGTGTTCCCGACGCGTCATGGCGCGCTCGCCGCAGGACTCCACGCATGTCGCGTCCGCGATGTGGAGCCGTTCGGCGAGGTAGTCGACCAACTCGACCGGCACGTCCAGCGGGTCGTCGAGGGACGCGCCAGCGTGGCGAACGGCCACCAGCCGCAAGCTGAAGCCGAGCCCTAAGTTTCACTCAGCACTGAAGTAATCGTGCGTACGAAACAAGGAGGGCGGAGCTCAGCCCGGACCTACCATTCGTCCGTGCCGTGAGCGGGTGCGCCGACAGCAGGAGCAGCGGGAAAACCGCTGAGTCCTCCCGCGCCCGAACGCCCGCGGAGCCGGGCGCGGCCCTCAGACCGCGGCGCGGCGGCGTTGCGGCACGACGGTGTAGCGCGGGTCGCGGGCCGACTGGCGCCCCGCCTCGAAGACGCCGTAGCGGGTCGCCGCTCCGGCCGCCGACAGGCACACCCCGGCCGCCACCGCGGCGACCCGGCTGCGGCGGGCGAACACCGCGCCGACCGCTCCCGCGACGGTCAGGGCCTTCGCCGCGCGCAGCACCGTCCCCGCGCGCCCGGTGCGGTAGACCTCGCCGATCACCTCGTCGCGGTGCTCCATCCGGTGGCTCGCGGCCAGTTCCAGCGCGGCGCCCGCCACCGCCATCCGCCGCGCGGGCGCCGCCTCCCGCGCGGGAGCGGCCAGCATCCCGACCGCTCCCGCGCTGGCCACGGCGCTCCCGGCGAACACGTAGGGCAGTTCCCGGAACGGCTCGTGCCAGCCCGGCACGGCGGTGTCGGACAGCAGCACCGCGGTGTAGGTCGTCATGGCGGGCGCGACCACCCCCGCCACCGAGCTGCTGAGCCGTCCCAGCCCCGGCAGCAGGCCGGTCAGGTCGCTGGCCGCCCCGGCTCCGGCCAGCGCGGAGAACGGCGCGAGGATCCAGGACCCCACGCTCAGCGGCGAGGTCGGCTTGAACACCCGCAGCATGTTGAGGAAGCGGGCGGGCCTGCCGAGGTCGTGGATCAGGAAGGCGACGCTGGCGGTCGCCCCGGCGGCGGCGCTGATCCGGCCGGTGCGGGTCAGCACCGGCCGCCCGGTCGCGTCGGCCAGCAGCGCCATCGTCGACGAAGCGCCGGCCAGCCCGCCGAGGTAGAGGTAGGCGGGCACGTCCGGCACCTTCCAGACCGGTTCCTTGATCACCGGCCGGCCGTAGTACGACCGGAACTCCGCTTCCGGCACCATCCCCTGCTCCGCCTTCACCGCGTCCTCCCCGCGAAGCACCCGGCGATCAGCGCCGCGCCGGCCAGCGCCGCGCCCGCCGCGTGCCGCCACATCGACGGCAGGTCCCGGGTGGTGACCACCGGGTCCGGCGGCAGCCCGTAGACCTCCGGCTCGTCGAGCAGCAGGAAGAAGGCCCCGTCGCCGCCGACGCCGTCATCGGGTTCGTGCCCGTAGAGCCGGGCGCTGGTGACGCCGCGCTCGTGCAGCTCGTCGACGCGCTGGGCGGCGCGCTCGCGGAGCTCGTCGAGCGGGCCGTACTGGATCGACTCGGTCGGGCAGGCCGTGGCGCAGGCGGGGGCGAGGTCGGCGCCCAGCCGGTCCTGGCACATCGTGCACTTGGCGACCCCGCCGGTGTCCGGCCGCTTGTCGATCACCCCGTACGGGCAGGCGGGCACGCAGTACCCGCAGCCGTTGCACACGTCGTCCTGCACGACCACGGTGCCGTGCTCGGACCGGAACAGCGCACCGGTCGGGCACACGTCCAGGCAGGCCGCGTGCGTGCAGTGCTTGCAGACGTCGGAGGACATCAGCCAGCGGATCTGGTCCTCGGGCGGCTGCTCCTGCTCGTCCTGCGGCCCCACCGAAGGCATCCCGAGGTCGACCGCGGGCACCCGCTGCTCGATGAAGGCGACGTGCCGCCACGTCGTGCCGCTGAGCTCGCCGGTGTTGTCGTAGGACATCCCGGTCAGGTCGAAGCCGTCCTCCGGGAGGAGGTTCCACTGCTTGCAGGCCACCTCGCAGGCCTTGCACCCGATGCACACGCTGGTGTCGGTGAAGAACCCGACGCGTTCCGGGTGGTCGGCCGGGTACCCCGCCTCCCCCGCCGGGTCGGGCAGCGGCCCGCTGAGCCGGTTGGCGGTCACTTCTCCTCCTCTCCCGAACGCCGGGGGTGATCGGCGAACTCGGTTCCGGTCAGCTCGGTGATGCCCGCCCGGTGGCGGTACTGCTCGACCAGCTCCAGCAGGTCCGCCCCGCGCGGTCTGCGGCCGGGCCGCAGGTCGCAGGTGCCCGCCTTGGTCTCCATGATGTGCACGTTGGGGTCCAGGGCGACCCCGACCAGCTCGTTGGCCGCGTCGCCGGTGGTCAGCCCGTTCGGGCCCCAGTGCCACGGGATGCCGATCTGGTGCACGGTGCGGTCGCCGTGGCGCAGCGGGCGGATCCGCGAGGTGACCAGCACCTGGCCCTCGATGGCGCTGCGCGCGGTCACCACGGTGGCCCAGTCCAGGTGGGACAGCCCGCGCTCGGCGGCCAGCTCGGGCGAGATCTCCAGGAACATCGCCGGGGCCAGCTCCGACAGGTGCCCCAGCCAGCGGCTCATCCCGCCCGCCGTGTGGTGCTCGGTGAGCCGGAACGTGGTGAACAGGTACGGGTAGACCTCGGCCCCCGGCTCGTCCCCGCTGGGCTGGTAGCGGTTCTCCGGCCGCGAGTTGACCTGGCGCGCCGGGTTGCGCTGCTGCGTCGGGTGGAGCTGGTTGGCCAGCGGCGATTCCTGCGGTTCGTAGTGCGCGGGCAGCGGTCCGTCGACCAGGCCGGAAGGCACGTAGAGCCACGCCTTCCCGTCGCTCTGCATCACGAACGGATCGATGCCCGCCAGGCCCGCCGGTCCGGTCGCGCCCGGTTCCGGGACGTGGTCGGGGCGTTTGGTGGCCTCGAAGTCCGGGACGTCGTGCCCGGTCCAGCGCCCGCTGTCCTCGTCCCACCAGACGTAGGCCTTCCGCGCGCTCCACGGCCTGCCCTCGGGGTCGGCCGAGGCCCGGTTGTAGAGGATGCGCCGGTTCGCCGGCCAGGCCCAGCCCCACTCCGGCGCCACCCGGCTCTGCTCGCCGCCGGGGCGGCGGCGGGCGGACTGGTTGACGTCCTCGGCGTAGACCCCGCAGTAGATCCAGCACCCGCAGCTCGTCGAGCCGTCGGCGGCCAGCTCCGTGTAGGCCGACAGCGGCCCGCCGTCCGGGCCGGTGCCGTTGATCTCCCGCAGCACCGCGGCCGCGCTCGGTTCGTCCAGCGGCCCCTCGGTCGGGTAGTCCCAGGTCAGTTCGAGCAGCGCCCGGTCGCGTTCGGCGAGCTCCCCGCGGGCGGCCAGCTTCTCCCGCAACCGGCGGCCGAGGTGGTAGTAGAACCACAGGTCGCTGCGCCGGTCCCCGGCCGGCTCGACGGCTTTGTGGTGCCACTGCAGCAGCCGCTGGGTGTTGGTGAACGTGCCGTCCTTCTCGGTGTGCGAGGCCGCGGGCAGGAAGAACACCTCGGTGCCGATGTCCTCGGTGGACATCTCGCCGGATTCGACCTCCGGGCCGTCCTTCCAGAACGTGGCGGTCTCGACCAGGTTGAGGTCGCGGATCACCAGCCAGTCCAGGGCGGCCAGGCCCATCCGCTGCTGGCGGGAGTTGGCGGTGCCCACCGCCGGGTTCTCGCCGATCACGAAGTAGCCCTTGACCAGGCCGTCGATCTGGTCGGACACGGTCTGGAAGTTGCCGTGGTCGCCGGTCAGCCGCGGCAGCCGGTCGAAGCAGTAGTCGTTGTCGGCCGTGGCGTGCTCGCCCCACCACGCCTTGAGCAGGCTGACCAGGTAGGCGCGCATGTTGCCCCAGAAGCCGTGGGCCTCCTCGTCGTCGGACACGAAGCTGTCGACGTCGGTGTCGGTGTGCGCGTGCGGCATCGGGATGTAGCCGGGCAGCAGGTTGAACAGCGTCGGGATGTCGGTGGAGCCCTGGATGCTGGCGTGCCCGCGCAACGCGAGGATGCCGCCGCCGGGGCGGCCGATGTTGCCCAGCAGCAGCTGGAGGATCGACGCCGCCCGGATGTACTGGACGCCGACCGTGTGGTGGGTCCAGCCGACGGCGTAGGCGAACGCCGACGTGCGGTCCCGGCCGGAGTTGGCCACCAGCGCCTCGGCGACCCGGAGGAACTCCGCCCGCGGGACGCCGCAGACGCGCTCCACCATCTCCGGGGTGTACCGGGCGTAGTGCCGCTTGAGGAGCTGGAACACGCACCGCGGGTGGCTCAGCGTCGGGTCGGTCGCCGCCTCGCCGTGGTACACGGGCCCGCCGGATCCGGCCCGCTCCGGCCTGCTGGCCTGCCGCTCGCGCCCGTGCGCGGTCGACGGACCGCCGCCCGCCCGGGGTTCACGCGGCGCCGGGCCGGTACCGCTGCTCTCGTAGCGCCAGCTCGTCGTGTCGTAGCTGCCTTCCACCGGGTCGAAGCCGGAGAACACGCCGGCGAGGTCCTCGGTGTCCTCGAAGTCCTCGCCGATGATCAACGCCGCGTTGGTGTAGGCCCGCACGTAGTCGTGGAAGTAGGCGTCGTGGGACAGCACGTGGTGGATCAGGCCGCCGAGGAACGCGATGTCGCTGCCGGGGCGCAGCGCGACGTGCTGGTCGGCGACCGCCGAGGTGCGGGTGAACCGCGGGTCGACGTGGATGACCGTCGCCCCGCGCCGCTTGGCCTCCATCACCCACTGGAAGCCGACCGGGTGGGCCTCGGCCATGTTGGACCCCTGGATGACGATGCAGTCCGATTCGGCGAGGTCCTGCTGGAAGGTCGTGGCGCCGCCGCGCCCGAAGGAGGTTCCCAGACCGGGAACCGTGGAGGAGTGTCAAATACGCGCCTGGTTCTCCACCTGGACCGCGCCGAGGGCGGTGTAGAGCTTCTTCATGAGGTAGTTCTCCTCGTTGTCGAGGGTCGCTCCTCCGAGGCTCGCGATGCCCATCGTGCGCCGCAGGTCCCTGCCCTCGGCGTCGGTGTCCTCCCAGGTGGCGTCCCGGGTGGCCAGCACCCGGTCGGCGATCATGTCCAGCGCGGTGTCGAGGTCGAGGTCCTCCCACTCGGTGCCGTGCGGGCGCCGGTAGCGGACCGCGGACTCCCGGTGCGGCGAGGTGACCAGCTCCCGGCTCGCCGATCCCTTCGGGCACAACCGCCCCCGGCTGATCGGCGAGTCCGGGTCGCCCTCGATCTGGGTGATGGCGCCGTCGCGGACGAAGACCCGCTGACCGCAGCCGACGGCGCAGTACGGGCACACCGAGCGCACCACCTCGTCGGCGTCCTCGGTGCGGGCCCGCTGCGCGTCGGTGCTGCGGGAACGCACGGCCGCACCCCGGCCGAGGGGGTCCGAGCCGGTGAGCTGCCGCAGCACCGGCCAGCGCAACCACTCCACCATCGGGTCTCCTCCCCTACCGCTGTTCGCGGTACAGGCACTACCCGGTGATCGCAGCCGTCAAACCCGAACGGCTCAGCCCTGGTCCTCCGCCTGCTTGCGGGGCAGCCAGGTCCACGCGATCAGGGCGGCGAGCAGGATCAGCCCGGCGCCGACCCAGTGCGCCACCTGCAGGCCGTCCATCCAGGCGGTCGTCACCTCGGTCAGCAGCGCCTGTCCCGCCTGGCCGAGCTGGGTGGCGACCTGCACACCGCCGGCCAGCGACCCGGTGACGATCTCCCGCACCTCGGCGGGCAGCCCGGCCACCGCGTCGGCGAGCTGCCCGGCGTAGGCGCTGCCCACGACGCTGCCCAGCACCGCGACGCCGAGCGAGGCGCCGACCTCGCGGGTGACGTCGTTGGTCGCCGAGCCCATCCCGGCGCGCTCCCTCGGCACCGAGGCCATGAGCTGATCGGTGGCCGGGGCCATCGCGACGCACATGCCCAGCGCGGTCAGCGACAGCCCGCCCAGCAGGTGCCAGTAGCCGGAGTCGGCGGTCAGCGTGCTCAGCACGGCCATGCCCGCGGCCGACAGCACCAGGCCGGTCGAGATGGTGTTGCGGGGCCCGAAGCGGGCCACCAGCCGGGGCACCAGCGGGGCGATCGCGACCATCACCACGGTCATCGGCAGCATCGACATCGAGGCGTTGAGCGGCGAGTAGCCGAAGACCAGGATCAGCGTCTGGCTCAGCGCGAAGAACACCCCGACCATCGCGAAGAACACCAGGGTCAGCGCCACCGCCGAGGCCGAGAAGCGCGGGTTGGTGAACAGCGAGACGTCGAGCATCGGGTTCTTGGCCCGCCGCTCCCACAGCACGAACGCGGCCACCAGCACCAGGCCCAGCGCCACCATCAGCAGGGTGCGCGGTGCGGTCCAGCCGACGTGCTGGGCCTCGATCAGCGCGTACACCACCAGCGTGATGCCCGCGGTGGACAGCACGGCCCCGCCGAGGTCGATGCCGCCCAGCGTCTCGTCGCGGCGGCCGTGGTGGGCGGGGACGTAGCGGATGGCGGCGAGCACGCCGACGACCACCACCGGGATGTTGATCACGAACACGGAGTGCCAGCTCGCCACCTCCAGCAGCAGCCCGGCGAGCACCGGGCCGAGCGCGGTGCCTCCGCCGGAGACCGCCGCCCACAGGCTCACCGCCTTGGTGCGCTCGGAGCTGGGGAACACGCTGGTCAGGATGGACAGCGTGACCGGCATGATCATCGCGGCACCGAGGCCGAGCAGGCCGCGCGCGACGATCAGTTCGGCGCTGGAACCGACGAACAGCCACACGTACGCCGACACGATGCCGAACAGCACCATCCCGGCCTGCAGCATCGCCTTGCGGCCGTAGCGGTCGGCGATCGCCGAGGTGGTGAACAGCAGCCCGGCGAACACCAGGGCGTAGGCGTTGTTGAACCACTGCTGCTCGGACATCGAGGCGCCGAGGTCGACCGCGAGGAAGGGCAGCGCCACGCCCAGCGACGTGTTGGCCAGCATCGTCGCGGACAGGGCCAGGCACAGCACCAGCAGCGTCGTCCACCGCCGCCGGTAGACCCCCGGGTCGATGCCCTCGTCGAGGGCCGCCTGCTCCCCCGGCGTCAACTGCTCGGGTGCGTTCACTCCGCTCGGCACGTGGCCGCCTCCAGCTTCCTCGGTTCGACGATCGTCGCGACCAGGTTATGTCAGTCCTGACAATTGTCAGTCATGACGGCAGTCACGCTTGACCGGGGCCCGGGACCGGGGAAACCTGGCGTCATGACCGCCGCCCCGCCGCAACGCCCCGCATCCGCCGAACCCGACCGCAGGCATCGGCGCAGGCAGCGCACCCGGGCGGCGATCGAGGCGGCCGCGCTGGAGCTGTTCACCGCGCAGGGCTTCGGGGCGACCACGGTGGAGCAGATCGCCGAGGCCGCCGACATCGCGCCGCGCACGTTCTTCCGCCACTTCCCCAGCAAGGACGCGGTGCTGTTCGGCGACCCGGCCCACGAGGCCGAGCGGATGCGCGAGGTGATCGCCGAGCTGCCCGCCGAGGTCCCGCCGCTGCGGGCGGTGGCCACCGCGATGCTCGACGCCGCCGACCGGATGGAACCGGACCGGGCCCAGCACCTGATGCGGGCGCGGCTGCTGGACAACCTGGAGTCCGGCTGCGACTACGAGCTCCAGCTGCTCAAGCAGCGCTGGGTCCAGGACATCGCCGAGGTCGTCGCCGAGCGCCTCGGCACCGGTACCGACGACCCGCGGGCGGCGGCGTGGACGATGACGCTGATGGCCTGCTTCGGCGCGGCGGTCCACTCCTGGCTGGTGCGCACCGACGACCGGCCGCTGCGGGCGATCTTCGTGGCGCTGCTGGCCGAGACCGGCGGCGGGCTCGTCGAGTTCGCCGAGCGGACCGGCTGACGCCTACCGGCGGCGGCGCCGGTCGAGCTCGTAGCTCGCCCCCACCAGGGCGAACAGGAGCATGCCGACCCCGAGCTCGTCCCAGACGTGGCCACCACCTCGGCCGAACAGCAGGTCGCCCAGGAGCACGCCCGCGCCCCCGAGGAACAGCATCGCGGGCGTCACGAGTCGGGGGGAATGCGTCGCGTTCATCTGCGTCCTCGCCGTGGAATCGCACAACGGTGTTCTCCCGGCCGGGCGTTCCGGCCGGCTCGGCTGGTCCCGCACCGCCGCCGGTGGCGGAACGTGGTCCTGGGCCGCCGGACGCCGCCGCCGCGTCCGGCGGCGCGCGCACCGCTCGGGGTCCCGCTCCGCGCGGGCACCGTCAGCCGTGCTGGTCGTACGGCACGGCGCGGAGCAGGGTCACCTGCACCGCCCGCTCATCGGGGCCGAGGTAGCTGCGCCGGTCCCCTTGCCGCGCCCCCAGCAACGCGGCGCCCAGCGGTGATTCCGGGGAGCAGACCTCCACCCCGTCCGGATCGTTGCCGGACCGGGTGCCGAGCAGGAACGTGTCGGTGTCGCCGTCGCCGTCGAACCGGACGGTGAGGACCATGCCCGGCTCGGCGACCCCGTCGTCGGGTGGCACCTCCCCGACGACGGCGCGGCCGAGCAGGTCCTGGATCTGCTGGATCCGGGCGCGTCGGCGAGCGTGGTCGGCGAAGTGCTCCGGATCGGCGACCGCGGTGTCCGAGCCGTCCGCGCCGGCGCCGGGATCGCCGCGCAGCTCGGCCAGCTCCGCTCGCAGGCGCTCGCAAGCGCTGGGGGTGAGCCAGACGGGCTGAGAGGTGTTCATGGCGACGTCCTGCCTGGGTGCGCGCCGGGGCGGAGCTCCCGCTCGCTCGCGGAGCGGACCGGCGTCCTCGTGGGAACTGGGGTCCGGGGGCATGACCGGCCTCCGCGATCCGGCACGCACCCCGCACCCCGATGATGACCAGTCCGGCGCCACGAGCGGTTATCGATGTCGGACAATCGCGGCGGCCTGTTTTGTTCGCTCCCGCCAATCCCCGCGCTCCGCGGTCCTCGCGGCGGGGCGGCGGCGGAGGGCCGAGGAGCGCGGGGGCGGGCTTGCGTACAGTCCGGACCGTCGGAATCGGGCGGTGAAGGGGAAGGCGCGTGATCAAGCTCGACAGGTTGGTCACCGTGCTGGGCGGGTACGGCGTCGAGCTGGTCGTCGCCGCCGGACGCGATGCCGAGCTGCGCAGCGTCGCCATGCACGATCCGATCGAGGCCACGCCGACCCGGGGTGATGTGTTCTTGGCCGTCGGTGTCGCCACGGCCGTCCGCGCCGTGGAGCTGGCCGCCGCCGCCGAAGCGGTCGCGGTCCTGGTCCACGCCGACGCCGCCGAGGAGGTCCGGTCGGCCGCGGCGCGCAGCGAGGGGATCGCCGTGCTGGCCGCCGACCGCGCCCTGTCGTGGAGCCTGCTCGCGGAGCTGGTGTACGGGCTGGTGTTCGAGGGCCGGGAGACCGAATCCGGGCGCGGCCCGAGCGACCTGTTCGCCCTCGCCGATGCCGTGGCCGCCGCCACCGAGGCGCCGGTGACGATCGAGGACCGCCGGTCGCGGGTGGTCGCCTACTCCAGCCGGCAGCACGACGTCGACGAGGTGCGGCACAGCACGATCCTCGCGCGGTCGGTGCCCGAGGAGATCCGAGCGCTGTTCACCCGGCGCGGCGTGTTCGCCCACCTCGCCGAATCCGACGAGCCGTTGTTCGTCGCCCCCTCACCGGAGCACGGCCTGCGCGGGCGCACCGTCGTGGCCGTTCGCGCGGGTCGGGAGCTGCTGGGCTCGCTGTGGGCGACCTGCGACACCCCGCTGCCGCGGCACCGCGCCGGGATCCTGCAGGACAGCGCGCGCACGGTGGCCCTGCACCTGCTGCGGTCCCGGGTCAGCGCCGACCTGGAGCGCCACGTCGAATCGGAACTGGTCATCCGGCTGCTGGAGGCCGGGCCCGGCTCCGCCGCGACGCTCGGGAAGCTCGGGCTCGCGCAGAGCCGGTACCGCGTGATCGCCCTGCAGGCCCACGCCGACGGTGATCAGCACGCCGCCGCCCTGCTCGCCTTCGAACGCGCCACCACCGGGTTCGGCTGGTCCCGCCTGAGCCGCAGCGCGCTGTTCGGCAGCACGGTGTACACGATCCTGCCGTGCGGTGAGGACCCCCGGCCGGCGCGGGACTGGCTCCACGACGTCACCGCGCACCTCCCCGGCCACCTCACGACGGTGGCGGGGATCGGTGCTCCGGCCACGCCCGACCAACTGCCCGCGAGCAGGAGCGAAGCCGACGAGTGCCTCGCGTTGCACGCGAGCAGGCACGCGGGCCCGCCGATCAGCTACGACGAATCCTGGGACCAGGTGCTGCTGCAGCGGTTGCGCCGCGCGGCCGCGTCGGGTCGGACCCCGTCCCGGGGCCCGCTCACCGACCTCGCCCGCCACGACGCGGCCTACGCCACCCAGTACCTGCCCACCCTGCGCGCCTGGCTGCAGTCGCACGGGGACCTGCCGACCGCCGCGGGCCTGCTCGACGTGCACCCGAACACCGTGCGCTACCGCATGCGCCGGATGCACCAGATCACCGAGCTCCCGCTCGACGACCCGGACAAGCGCCTGGCCATGCTCATCTCGCTGGCCGTCGAAGACGCCCCGGGCTGATCGGCCGGGCTCACTTGGCCGGGCGGTGGGTCTCGACGTGGTCGATGAGCTCGGCGGCGTGCTCGGCGACCAGCGCCGGGCGGCTGCGAGGCAGCCAGTGGCCACCGGGCACCCGGGAGATGCGCAGGTCCGGCACCCACGGCTCGATCTCGGTCTGCACGGGGGCGGAGACGAACGGGTCGCCGACCGGGGCGAGGACCTGCACCGGCAGCCCGGTGCGGCGGGGCGGCCGGGCCCCCGACCGGGGCCGGATGTTCTCCCGGTACAGCGCCAGGCCGCGCACCCCGTCGGCGAGCGCGGGCCGGGCGGGGCGCGCCGCGGCGCGCCGGTCGGGCCGTTCCAGCGCGCGGAGCAGCCGGGGCAGCGCCCCGGAGCGCCAGGCCAGCTCGGGCAACGCCGGGAGCTGGAAGAAGCCGATGTAGCCGGAGCGGACGAGCTGGGTCAGCAGCGCGCGCAGCCCGGCCGGGGTCGGATGGCGGAGCTTGTCCCGGATCCACCGGCCCGCGTGGTCCAGGCAGGGACCCGAGATCGAGGTGAACGAGGCGAACCGGTCGTCGGCGCGGGGATCGGTCACCGCGTGCCAGGTCTGGATCGCCCCCCAGTCGTGCGCCACCAGGTGCACCGGTCTGCCCGGGGCGACGGCGTCGGCCACCCGGCGCAGGTCCTCGGCGAGCCGGTCGAGGCGGAAGCCGGAGCGCCGCGCCGGGACCCCGGCCCGCCCGGCGCCGCGCACGTCGTGGGCGACCACGTGGAAGCGCTCGGCGAGCACGTCGGCGACCCCGTCCCACACCGCGTGGTCGTCGGGATAGCCGTGCACCAGCAGCACCGTCGGCGCGGCGGGGTCGCCGCGCTCCCAGACCGGCAGCCGCAGCCCGTCCGCGGTGTCGACCCAGCGCTGCGGCTCCGTGGGCTGCGGCTCCGAGGTAGGCGGCTCCGAGGTAGGCGGCATGAGCGGAGCATAACCAACGTTGTCAACGGCCATTGGCAAGGTCGCGGGCTGATCAGCCCGGCGCGGCGCGGCCCTCTAGAGTGCCCGGCATGGTGGACACCCGACGGCAGATCCCGGGGACCGACCGGGTGCTGAGCGAGCCCGAGGTGGCCCGGGAAGTGGCCCGCCTCGGCGCCGACCTGGTCAAGCGCGCGGTGCACGAGGCCCAGCGCAGCGCCCGCGACGACGAGATCGCCCCCGGCGAGGTGGTCGAACGGACGCTGGCCGGGCTGCCCGCCTCGGCCAGCGCGGTGCGCCGGGTGCTCAACGCGACCGGCGTGCTGCTGCACACCAACCTCGGTCGCGCGCCGCTGTCCGAGGCCGCGGTCGACGCGCTGCGCCACGCCGCGGGCACCACCGACGTGGAGCTCGACCTGCGCACCGGCAAGCGCGGGCCCCGGGGCGCGTCGGTGCTGCGCGCGCTCACCGAGGAGGTGCCCGCGGCCGGAGCCGCGCACGTGGTGAACAACGGAGCGGCCGCGCTGTCGCTGGCCGCCACCGCGCTCGCCCAGGACCGCGAGATCGTGCTCGCCCGCGGCGAGATGGTCGAGATCGGCGACGGGTTCCGCATCCCCGAGCTGCTCACCGCCACCGGCGCCCGGTTGCGCGAGGTCGGCACCACCAACCGGGTGCGGCTCGACGACTACCGGGCGGCGCTGGGCCCGGACACCGGTTTCATCCTGAAGGTCCACCCGTCGAACTTCGTGATCAGCGGCTTCACCGCCGACGTCCCGGTCGCGGCGCTGCGCGAGCTCGACGTGCCGGTGGTCGCCGACATCGGCTCCGGCCTGCTGCGCCCGCACCCGGTGCTGCCGCGCGAGCCGGACGCCACCACCAGCCTCACCGACGGCGCCGACCTGGTCATCGCCAGCGGGGACAAGCTCCTCGGCGGACCGCAGGCGGGTCTGCTGCTGGGCCGCGAGGAGATCGTCCAGCGGCTGCGGCGGCATCCGCTGGCCCGCGCGCTGCGGGTGGACAAGCTGACGCTGGCCGCGCTGGAAGCCACCCTGCGCGGCCCGCGCACGCCGGTCGAGCGCGCGCTGCGGCAGGACCCCGAGCAGCTGCGCCTCCGCGCCGACCGGCTGGCCGACGCGTTGGCCGCGGCCGGTGTCCCCGCCACCGCGCGGGACTCGGCGGCGACCGTCGGCGGCGGTGGCGCACCGGGCGTCGAGCTGCCCAGCGCCGCCGTCGAACTGCCCGAGCACTACGCCGCGCCGCTGCGCACCGGGGAACCGCCGGTGCTCGCCCGGCTGGAGCAGGGGCGCTGCCTGCTCGACCTCGCCGCGCTCGCCCCGGACGACGACGACCTCCTCCGCCGCACCGTGCTGGGAGTCCGCTGATGCACGTGATCGCCACCGCCGGGCACATCGACCACGGCAAGTCGACGCTGATCCGCGCGCTCACCGGGATGGAACCGGACCGCTGGGCCGAGGAACGCCGCCGGGGGCTGACCATCGACCTCGGCTTCGCCTGGACCGACCTCGACGCCGAACGGGTCGCCTTCGTCGACGTCCCCGGGCACGGGCGGTTCGTCCCGAACATGCTCGCCGGGATCGGCCCGGTGCCCGCCGCGCTGCTCGCGGTCGCCGCGGACGAGGGCTGGCAGGAGCAGTCCACCGAGCACCTCGACGCGCTCGACGCGCTGGGCGTGCGGCACGGGATCCTCGCGGTGACCCGCTGCGACCTCGCCGATCCCGCCGACGCGCTCACCCAGGCCCGCGAACGGCTCGACGGCACGGCGCTGGCCGACGTGCCCGCGGTACCGGTCAGCGCCACCACCGGCGCGGGCCTGGACCGGTTGCGCGCCGCGCTGGCCGACCTGGTCGGCGGGCTGCCCGAACCGGACCCGGAGGCCGATCCCCGGCTGTGGGTGGACCGGGCGTTCACCATCCGGGGCGCCGGAACGGTGGTGACCGGCACGCTGGCCGCCGGGCGGCTGCGGGTCGGCCAGCGGCTCCGGCTGCACCCGGCAGGCCGGGACGTCGTGGTCCGCGGCCTGCAGGCGCTGGGCACCGAGGCGGCGGAGGTCACCGGCGTGGCCCGGGTGGCGGTCAACCTGCGCGGCGCGGACCTGGACCAGGTCCGCCGGGGCGATGCGCTGCTCGCGCCCGGCCGGTGGCTCGACGTCACCGAATTCGACGCCCGGGTGCCGGATGCCGCGGCGCTGCCGCGCGAGCCGGTGCTGCACGTCGGCGCCGCCGCGGTGCCGGTGCGGGTCCGGCCGCTGGGCGCGGACACCGCCCGGCTCACCACCTCCGTTCCGCTGCCGCTGCGCATCGGGGACCGGGCGCTGCTGCGCGATCCCGGGGCGCACCGGATCGCGGGCGGGCTCGTGGTGCTCGACGTGCGACCGCCCGCGCTGACCCGCCGCGGGGCGGCCCGGTCGCGGGCCGCGGAGCTGGCCGGGCTGACCGGCCGTCCCGACGCGGCCGCGGAACTGCGCCGCCGCGGCCTGGTGCACGTCGACGAGCTGCGCGGGATGGGCGCCGCACCGCCGTCGGCCGGCCCCTGGCTGCTCGACGACCGCCGCCGGGACGAGCTCGCCGCCCGGCTGCCCGGCCTGGTCCGCGAGCACCAGCGCGCCCACCCGCTCGACGACGGGATGCCCGCCGAGGCCGCCCGCCGCGCGCTCGGCCTGCCCGACGCCGCGCTGTTCGAGGCGGTGGCCCGGGCCGCCGGGCTGGCGCCGCGGGACGGGCGGATCGGGTCGTCCGACCGGTTGCCGGAGGGGGTGCGCGCGGCGGTGGAGGCGATCCGCGCCGACCTCGCCGAGCAACCGTTCCAGGCCCCGACCGCCGACCGGCTCCACGCCCTCGGACTCGGCGAGCGCGAACTCGCCGCCGCCGAGCGCACCGGCGCGCTGGTGCGGCTCGCCCCCGGCCTGGTGCTGCTGCCCGACGCCCTGGACGCCGCCGTGCAGCGGCTGGCGGAGCTGCCCGAACCGTTCACCCTCAGCCAGGCGCGGCAGGCGCTGGGCACCTCCCGGCGGGTGGCGGTGCCGCTGCTGGAGCTGCTGGCCGCGCGCGGGCGCACCAAGCGCACCCCCGACGGCGGGCACTGCCTGGTCACCGGCTGAGCCTCGGCGGATCTGGCGATCACGCGGCGGTCACCGCATGGTGGAGACCTCGGCAGGCGGGCGCCGGGCGGAGGGAGGCAGCGATGCCGCGCAAGATCTGGACGGGTTCGATCAACTTCGGCCTCGTCACCATCCCGGTCGGGCTCTACGCCGCGACCGAGGACCACACGATCGCGTTCCACCAGTACCAGCGGGGCACCGCGGACCGGGTGCGCTACCGGCGGGTGAACGAGCGGACCGGCGATGAGGTCGACTACAACGACATCGTCAAGGGCCGCGAGATCGGCGGTGCGGTGATCACCGTGGAGCCCTCGGAGCTGGAGGAGATCGCGCCGGGGCGGTCCCGCACCATCGACATCACCACCTTCGTCGACCTCGACGAGATCGACCCGGTGTTCTTCCAGAAGACCTACTGGCTGGCACCGAACAAGAAGGACAACTTCCGGCCCTACAACCTGCTCCGCCAGGCCATGCAGGAGACCAACCAGGCGGGCATCGCGCGGTTCGTGCTGCGCGGCAAGCAGTACCTCACCGCGGTGCGCGCCGACGACACCGCTCTGGCGCTCAACACCCTCTTCTTCGCCGACGAGATCCGCGATCCCGCCGACATCCTGGACACCGACGCCGCGCAGGCCGAACCGGCGGGCAAGGAGCTCCAGATGGCGACCACGATCATCGAGTCGATGAGCGGCTCCTGGGAACCCGAGGAGTACGCCGACACCTACACCGCCGAGGTCGAGCGGTTGCTGGCCGAGAAGGCCGAAGGAGCGGTGCCGGAGGCGGCCGAACCGCCCCCGGAGGCCACCGACGTCATCGACCTCACCGAAGCGCTGCGCCGCAGCGTCGACCAGGCGCGGTCGTCCCGCGGCGGCTCGCGGTCGAGCCGGCGGTCGGAACTGGCGGAGCTGACCAAGGGCGAGCTCGACGACCGCGCCCGGGAGCTCGGCATCCGGGGCCGGTCCAAGATGAAGCGCGACGAGCTGGAGGCGGCGGTGGCCGAGGCGAGCGGCGGGCGCGCCCGCCGGGCTTCCTGAGCTGGGCTTCCGGAGCGCTGGGTTTCCGGAGCGCTGGGTTTCCGGAGCGCTGGGCGGGGGATGCCCAGGGCCTGCTGGGGGTTCAGGCCCTGGGCATCGGACACCGCACGAGGGGGTGTGCGCGGTGACCCGGCGAGCATATCGGTGAATCGTTCAACAGTCAGCGATCCGCGGGGCAACGGTGTCGTCGGTCACCCTCCGCGCTCCTCGTGATCGGGTTCACCTGCGGCCGCGACCGTGCGCACCCCGACCGGTGCCGTGTGCTGAGATTCCGGTATGCGTCCAGGTCCCCGTCCGTCGGCGAACTCCCGGCGCGAACTGGATGCGGCGGGCGTCCGGGACGCCCGGCTGCGCGCCGCCTACCTGCGCTGCAGGCGGCTCAACGCGCTCCACGGCCGCACCTACTTCCTGGCCACCCGGATGCTCACCGCCCGGCAGCGGCCCGCGGTGCACGCGCTGTACGGTTTCGCCCGCTGGGTCGACGACGTGGTCGACGACCACGACCGGCGGCGACCGCCGGAGCAGCGCGACGCCGAGCTGGACCGCCTGGAGTCCGTGCTGCGCGCGGGGCTGCGCGACGGCGGCAGCACCGACCCGGTGGTCGCGGCGCTGGTCGACACGACGCGCCGCTACGCCATCGACCCGGCGCTGTTCGACCACTTCCTGACCTCGATGCGGATGGACCTGTCGGTCCGGGAGTACCCCGACCGCGCGGCGCTGGACGCCTACGTGCACGGGTCGGCGGCGGTGATCGGGTTGCAGGTGCTGCCGGTGCTGGGCACGGTGTCCCGCCCGGCCGAGGCAGCGCCCTACGCGGCGGCGCTGGGCCGCGCCTTCCAGCTGACCAATTTCATCCGCGACGTCGGCGAGGACCTCGACCGGGGACGGGTCTACCTGCCCGCCGACGAGCTCGCCGTGCACGGCGTGGACCGCGACCGGCTCCAGTGGTGCCGTCGCACCGGCCGTCCCGACCGGCGGGTCCGCCAGGCGCTGTCCGAGCAGGTCGCGCGGGTGCGGGCCGACTACCGGGCCGCCCGGCCCGGGATCGAGCTGCTCGCCCCGGAATCGCGGCCCTGCGTGGCCACCGCGCACACGCTCTACGGGGAGATCCTCGACCGCGTCGTGGAATCCGGCTACGCGGTGTTCGGACGCCGCGTGTCGGTGCCGCGGCGGCGACGCGCCGGGGTGGCGCTGGCCGCGGCCGCGGCGGTCACCGGGGTCCGCGCCCGCGCACTCCTGGGCCGCTGAGCCCGGGTGTGTCGACCTCGGCCGCCGGGTAGCCCGAGAGTCGCCCGGGCCGCGTCCGGGCGGCGACGGGAGTAGGTGAGATGGACAGCAGCGCATCGTGGGGCGACGTCGGCGACACCGCCGAGTCGATCTCCCGCGCTGGGCGGGAGATCGAGCAGCGCGCCCGGCGGCGGGTGAGTTCGGCCGCGGACAAGGAAGCGGCCCGGCAGGCTCTGCTCGCCCTCACCGCCGCGGGCGCCCGGTTGGCCCGGCAGCTCGACACGCTGGCCGCCCGCTACGAGTCCACCAGCGTGGCCGAGCCCTCGGCGACCCAGGTCGCCCTGGACCAGGCCGCGGCCGCCGCCGAGGACCTCGGCCTGTCCACCAGGGTCGCCGCGCAGGCGATCGAGGAAGGCGAATGACCCCGCCGGCCCCGATCGCCCGCCGCACGCGGGTCAGGGCACCTGGCCCAGCCCCGCCCCCACGTCGGTGGACGGCAGCGGCATCCGCCGCGCGACCTGCGACAGGCGCGCCCACAGGCCCCACGCCCGCTCCTTGTGCTGCTGCGCGTGCAGCGCTGCGAGCCCGGCGACGTGCGGCGTGGCCATGCTGGTCCCGCTGATCTTGCGGTAGCGCTCGGCGCCCGGCCAGCTGGAGTAGACGTCCACCCCGGGGCCGACCAGGTCGACCTGACCGATCTGGTCGACCGTGCCCGAGGAGAAGTCCGCGATCTGGTCCTGCTGGTCGGTCGCGCCGATCGCCATGATCGACGGGCAGTTCGCCGGGTGCCCGACCGGGGCGATGGCGCCCGTCGAGCGCTGGCTCTCGTTGCCCGCCGCCGCGATGATCAGCGTGCCGCGCTCCATGGCCCGGCGGGCGACCCGCTCGAACGCCTGCGAGTACGCCTGGCCCGGCTGGGTGGCCGCGCCGAGCGACATCGACACGACCGCGCAGCCGTTGGAGATCGCCCACTGGATGCCCGACAGGATGCCGCTGTCGGTGCCCGAGCCGTTGTCGCCGAGCACCTTGCCCGCGTAGATGCTGGCCTCGGAGGCGACGCCGTAGCCGGGTCCGGCCTCGGAGGTCCGCGGGCCGCAGGCGGTGCCGATCACGTGGGTGCCGTGGCCGTGGCCGTCCTGCACGTCCTGGCCGTCCACGAACGTCCCGGTCACGATGTCGCGCTGGGCGAAGTCCGGGTGCTTGAGGTCCATGCCGGTGTCGAGCACCGCCACCCGGACCCCGGCGCCGGTCTGCTGCGCCCGGTCGGCGCCCACCGCGCGCAGGCCCCAGGTGTGCTCGCCCTCCGGCGGGGCGGCGGCACCGGCCTCGCCGATCGCGTGCACGGTGCGTTCCTGCTCGAACGCGGCGATCGGCCCGCCGAGGGCGCTCTGCAACGCGCTCGCCTGGTCCGGGGCCGCCGAGATCAGGGCGACGCCGAGGTCGTGCAGCACGATGCCGCCCGCGTCCCGGAACAGCTCGGCCGGTCCGGCACCGGAGGCGTCGGCGGTGTCGGCGCACCGGATGCCGGTGAGCCGGTGCAACTCGCGGGTACCGACGATGGTCGCGTCGTCCTCCAGCAGCACCAAGTAGCGTGCGGTGGAGCCATCACCACTGGTCGTCATGTCGCTCGACTCCTTCGGTTGGCACGTCGTCTTCCGTCACACGAATCCCAGGTGTAGCCCCGAGTCACAATCGGTGACAAGCACATCACCGAATGAATACCCGGACGGGTCGACGAATTCCCCCCGCTGCCATGATCAGTACACAATGGACCTCAGGTTCCCCGCAGGTCTCCCCGGACACCCGGGGTGCGCGCGGGTCGCCAGGTCGGGCGACTTCCGCCCCGACACGCCGCCGCGGATGACAGCGGCGGCCTCCGGTACGCACACTGGGGAGGACCGCCCATCCCGACGACGACCGGAGCGGCCCGTGCGCACTCCCCACGAGCAGACGGTTCTGATCACCGGCGCGACCAACGGCCTCGGGCGCGTCCTCGCCGAGCTGCTGGCCGGAACCGGGCGCCGGGTGCTGCTGCACGGCCGCGACCCGGTGCGGGTCGAGCAGGCCCGCTCGGAGATCACCGACGGCACCGGCAACGACCGGGTCGAGGTGCTGGTCGCCGACCTCGCCGCGCTGCACGAGGTGGACCGGCTCGCCGAGGACGTGCGGTCCCGCTGCCCCCGGCTGGACGCGCTGGTGAACAACGCCGGGATCGGCACCGGCGGCCCGGACGGCGCGCGCCAGGTCAGCCGGGACGGGATCGAGCTCCGCTTCGCGGTGAACTACCTGGCCGGCTACCGGCTGATCACCGCGTTGGAGCCGCTGCTGCTCGATTCCGCGCCCGCCCGGGTGCTCAGCATCGCCTCCGCCGGGCAGCGGACCATCGATTTCGCCGACCCGCTGGTCGAATCGGACTACACCGGCACCCGGGCCTACGCGCAGAGCAAGCTCGCCCAGATCATGTTCACCTTCGACCTCGCCGAGCGGTGGCGCGGCCGCGGCGTCGAGGCCAACGCGCTGCACCCGGCGACGTACATGAACACCGCGATGGTCCGCGAGGCCGGGGTGACCCCGGTCAACACCGTGCGCGACGGCGCCGACGCCGCCCTGCGGTTGGTGACCGACCCCGCCTTCGACGGCGTGACCGGCCGCTTCTTCCACGGTTCCCGGGAATCCCGCCCGTTGGACCAGGCCTTCGACCCGGCCGCCCGCGCTCGGCTGCGCGAGCTCTCCGACGAGCTGGTCGCCGAGGCGGTCGGTCCCGGCACGGTCACGACCACAGTGGAAGGAGGATCGCGATGACCGAAGGGCGCAGGATCGTCGTCGGTGTCGACGGGTCGGACTCGTCGCGCGCGGCGCTGCGGTGGGCCGCGGGGCAGGGCGCGCTGTCCGGCGCCGCCGTCCACGCCATCGGTTCCTGGGAGTACCCGGCGTTCTACAGCTGGGAGGGCGGCCCGATGCCGCCGGACGACTTCGAGAAGGCGGCGGCCAAGTCCCTGGAGGACACCGTCGAGGCGGTCGAGGACGAGCGCGGCGCGCGGGACAGCATCGAGCGCGAGCTCAGGCACGGCGACGCCGCCCAGATCCTCATCGACGCCTCGGACGGGGCGGAACTGCTGGTGGTCGGCAGCCGCGGGCACGGCAGCTTCTACGGCGCGGTGCTGGGTTCGGTGAGCCAGCGGGTCGCCCAGCACGCCACCTGCCCGGTGGTCATCATCCGGGCCTGATCAGCCGGCCACCGAGGTGAGCTCGCGGGCCGCCCGGCGCAGCACCGGGTAGCACTCCGCGATGCTGAGCCCGCGCTTGTCCACCAGAGCGGCGGTCGCCCCGCCGAGGATCTCGTCGTCGTCCACCGGCGGCAGCAGCGCGGTGGCGCGCAGGTCGTCGACGGCGGGGCCGGCCGCCCGTTCCACCGCGGGCAGCGCGAACCCGGCGAGCAGCACCGCCACGTCCGGGTCCAGGGCCGCCAGCCCGCGCGGCTCGGTGGCGCACACGCTCAGCGCGGCGGGCCGGTTGTGCGGCGGGAAGATCCCGGTCGCCAGCACCGCCCGGATGCCGTACCCGGCCGCCTGCGGGCCGAACCGCGGCCACAGCGGTTCCCGGGCGAGGTCGGGGCTGCCCGACATCCCGGTGCCCGCGGCCGCGGTCGCCTCCTCGAACGGCCCTTCCCCGCTGTCCTCCTGGAGGTCGTCGACCACCAGTGCGCTCGGGTCGGTGTAGGCGGGGGTGTGCAGTTCCCCGCCGAGGTCCCGGATCGTGATGCTGGCCCACCCCGCGCCCGGCAACGCCGCCACCGCCGCGGCGGCCACCCGGTCGAGCACGCCCGCGGCGTCCGGTGCGCGGTACAGCTCCGCCCGGACCGCCGCGACGTCGCGCAGCAGCGCGGAACCGGCGCCGCCCGCACCGGGACCACCACCACCGAACCGGTCGAGGAACCACTGCTCGTCCTGCTGCTCCGGCACTTCGGCCATCGACTACCGCCTCCCGGGCCGGGGTTACCCGGGCTCCGCGGCGGGCCAACCTCGGGTGCTCAGGCCGCGGGCGCGGAACCGAGGCGCTCGGACAGCCGCTGCGCGCCCTCGGCGACCAGTTCCCGCAGCGCCTGCTCCACCTCGTCGTTCCACCGCAGGATGGGCGCGGAGATGCTCATCGCGGCGACCACCGCGCCGCTGTGGTCGCGCACCGGGGCGGCCACGCAGGCCACGGCGTCGTTGGACTCGCAGTGCTCGCGCGCCACTCCCCCGCCGGCGATCGCCGCCAGCTCGTCCAGCAACGCCGCGCGGCTGGTGATGCTGCCCGCCGTCATCGCGGGCAGCTCCGGTTCGGGGTAGACCTCGTCGAACTCGGCGCGGGGCAGCGCGGCGAGCAGCACCTTGCCGATGGCGGTGCAATGCGCGGGCAGCAACCGGCCCACCGCCGAGACCATCCGCACCGGGTGGCTGCTGTCCACCTTCGCCACGTAGAGCACCCCGGCGCCCTCGCGCACCCCGACGTGCACGGTCTCCTGGCAGCGCTCGGCGATCTCCTCGGCGACCGCCTGGCCCTCCCGGGCCAGGTCGAGCCGCTCGGCGTAGACCGCACCGAGCTGGAAGCTGCGGACCCCGAGCCGGAAGCGGTTGCCGCCGGAGGTGGTCAGGTAGCCGCGCTCGGCGAGGGTGCCGACCAGCTCGTGGACCGTGGTGCGGGGCAACCCGAGCTTCGCGGTGATCTCGGGGGCGCTGAGCTCGGGGACGTCGAGGAACAGCTCCAGGACGTCGAAGGCCCGTTCCACCGCCGGAACCGCTCGTGCCACCGCCAGCGCCCCTCTCCAGTCGTCAGCCACCGCCGCCGGGCGAGCGGCGTCCGGACATGGTAGCGGGCTCGCCCCGCGGCGACGGCTCCAGGTTAGCAATATCGAACGCCGTCCGGTATTCCGAACGTCGGGCCGGTGCTGCCGCGGGCCCCTACCCTCGGCCGATGGCGACCGAACGGCCAGGCGGCACCCCGCTGCGCTCGCGGGCCGCGACCTGGTTGCTGACCGCGGCGATCCTCGGCTCCGGCGTCGCGTTCCTGGACGGCTCGGTGGTCAACGTGGCGCTGCCCGCCATCGGCCGCGACGTGGGCGGCGACCTGTCGGTGCTGCAGTGGGTCCTCGACGCCTACCTGCTGACCCTCAGCGCGCTGCTGCTGCTCGGCGGCGCGCTCGGCGACCGGTACGGGCGGCGGCGGGTGTTCACCCTCGGGCTGATCGTCTTCACCGCCGCGTCCCTGGGCTGCGGCCTGGCCCCCACCGCGGAGGCGCTGATCGTCGCCCGGCTCGTGCAGGGCGTCGGCGGGGCGCTGCTGGTGCCCGGGAGCCTCGCTCTGATCAACTCCACGATCCGGCACGACGACCGGGGCCAGGCCATCGGCCGGTGGGCGGGCATGACCGGGGTGGCCACCGCGGTCGGACCGTTCCTCGGCGGCTGGCTGGTCGATGCGGTGTCCTGGCGCTGGGTGTTCTTCATCAACCTGCCCATCGCCCTCGCCGCGCTGCTCGCCCTCCGCCGGGTGACCGAGACCCGCAACCCCGACCTCGGCGGGGCGCCCGACCTGCTCGGCGCCGCCGCGATCACGGCGGGGCTGGCGGGTTCGGTCTACGCGCTCATCGAGCTCCCGTCCTCGGGGTGGACCGCGATCACCACCACCGCGCTCGTCGTCGGGATCGGCGGGCTGGTGGCGTTCCCGGTGGTGGAGAGCCGGGTCCGGGCACCGCTGCTGCCGCTGGAGCTGTTCCGCTCCGCGCAGTTCACCGGCGCGAACCTGACCACGCTCACCGTGTACTCCGCGCTGGGCGGCGCGCTGTTCCTGCTCACCCTGCAGCTCCAGCAATCCCTCGGCTACAGCGCGCTGGAGGCGGGGGTGGCGACGCTGCCCATCACCGCGATGATGCTGCTGCTGTCCGGGCGGATCGGCGCGCTGGCGCAGCGGATCGGCGCGCGGGCGCCGATGACGGTCGGCCCGATCGTGTGCGGCGCGGGGCTGGCCCTGCTGACCTGGGCGGTCCCGGGCAGCACCTACCTCGGCGGAGTGCTGCCGGGCGTGGTCGTGTTCGGCCTCGGCCTGTCGATCACGGTGGCCCCGCTGACCGCCGCGGTGCTCGGCGCCGTCGACGAGCACCACGCCGGGGTCGCCTCCGGGGTCAACAACGCGCTGTCCCGGATGGCCGGGCTGATCGCCATCGCCGTGCTGCCGCTGCTGGCCGGGCTGTCGGGCACCGAGGCGGGCGCGGCGCTGGGCGCCGGGTTCGGGCGGGCGATGCTCATCTCGGCCGGGGTGTGCGCGGCGGGCGGAGTGCTGGCCTTCCTCACCGTGCGCGAGTCGGCCCGCACCGAACCCACCGCGCTGCCCGCGCTCAACCACGGCTGCGGCGACCCGCACCTGCTGGACCGCCGGCGCCCCCGGCCGACCTGACCGGGGCGAGCGCCGGATCCCGGAAGCGGGACGGGTGGTGCTCGGGTGCGTCCGCCACCGCTGCGCGGTGCGGGTCCCTCGTGGCCGGACGACGTCCACAGCGGACCGCTGTGCTCGGCGGCGCCGGGCCCGCCGAGTTCCTCCGCTCCGCGGACGCGGCGAGCCCGCTGCGGGCCGTTTTCTGCTGGGCAGAACTTCACCACTCGGGCAGCGACCGGAGGTCCTGCTCGGCCCGGGCCACCGCGCTCCGCGCCTCCCGCACCACGGCGGGGATCCGGTCGGCGCCCAACCGCGCCGTCGGGGCCGACACCGACAGCGCGCCGACCACCTGCCCGGAACCGTCGTGCAGGGCCATGCCCACCGCCGACACCCCGGTCTCGGTCTGCTCCCGGTTGAGCGCGTAGCCCTGCTTGCGGGCGGCGGCGAGCTCGCGCAGCAGCGCCTTCCACTCCCGGTCGGGCAGCACCGATTCGGGCGTCCCGGGCCGGTAGAGCTGTTCCAGCCGGTCCCGGTCGAGCTCGGCGAGCATCGCCTTGCCTCCGGAGGAGCGGTGGGCGGGCAGGATCGTGCCGCGCCGGTCCCCCACGTGCAGCACCTGGTCGGATTCCGCGCTGGCCAGGAACCGGGTCTGGGTGCCCACCCGCACCATGAGGTTGGCGGTCTCCCGGGCCCGCTCGCACAACGCCTCCAGGTGCGGGTGCAGCGCCTTGCGCAACGGCTGGTTCGCGGGCCCCAGCACCTGATCGGCGCCGAGCGCGGGACCGGGCACGTAGGTGCGCCGGTCGTCCTGGAGGGCGAAGTCGCGGTACACCAGCATGGCCAGCAGCCGGTGCGCGGTGGAGCGGGCGATGCCGAGCTCCTCGGCCGCCTCGCTGACCCGCACCGCGCCCTGGTCGCGCAGCATCTGCAACAGCAGCAGCGCGTTGTCCACGGAGGCCAGCGCGTACGGCGGTTTGTTCTTCATGCTGGAATCCATCCTCCCGGCTTCGCCCCGGACAGTAGCGGTACCGGGCGGCGCGGAGCCCGGTCGGCGCCGCAGGTGACCGGTTCACCCGATCACGCCCCCGTCGGCGGCTGTCCAGCACCGGCGGGGCGTGATCTGATCGGCAGCGGCACCGAGCCGAGGGAGGGCGGATGAGACGAGGACGCCGAGGACACCCGTGCGAGCCCGACAGCTCGCGGATCGGCATGTGGCGGTGCGAGGACTGCGGGCAGCTCTGGGAGATCCACGGCGTTGCCGGGCAGCACGTCCGGGTCCGCCGGGTGAGCCGGGTCGGCTCCTTCCTGACCAAGCTGCTGGGCTAAGTGCGCCGGGCGGGCAGCCGTCCGGCGAGCAGCAGCATCAGCACCGCGACCGCGGGCACCACGAGCAGCCCGAACCGCAAGCCCGCCGCATCGGCCAGCACCCCGACCACCGGCGGCCCGGCCAGCAGGCCGACGCGGTAGACCCAGCCGACCGCCGTGAGCCCCACCCCGGCCGACAGCCCCGGCACGTCGTCGGCGGCGTTGAACCCGGCCGGGATCACGGTGGCCACGCCGAACCCGGCCAGCGCGAAGCCCAGCACCGTGCCCGGCACGGACGGCCACAGCAGCGCACCGCCCACGCCGACCACCACCAGAACCGCTCCCGACCGCGCCACCGCACGGGCGCCGAACCGGTTCACCAACCGGTCGCCGAACAACCGCCCCACCGCCTGCGTGGACTGCAGCGCGACGAACACCAGGCCGGCCAGCGCGGGGGCGGCGCCCAGGTCCCCGCGCAGGTACACCGCGCCCCAGGACGCCGCGGTGTCCTCGATCAGCGCGGCCGACGCGCACAGCAGGCCGAGCAGCACCAGCGGGCGCAGCGCGGCGGGACCGGGCAGCAGGCGGCGGCCCGCCGGGCGGGCCGACTCCGACCGTTCGGCGTCGTCGGGCCCGGGCAGCAGGAACCGCCGCGCGACCAGGGCGGCGCCCGCGGTCGCCGCGCCGGTGATCGCCAGGTGCACCGCCACCGGCACCGCGAGCCCGGCGGCCAGCGACCCGAGCAACCCGCCGACGATGGCCCCGATGCTCCACAGCGCGTGGAAGGAGTTGACGATCGAGCGGCCGTAGCGGCGCTGCACCCGCAGCCCGTGCGCGTTCATCGACACGTCGACGACCGCGTCCAGCATCCCGCACAGCAGCAGCACGCCCGCCAGCGCCCACCACTGCCCCGCCACGCCGACCAGCACGACGTCGGCGGCGAGCAGGGCCGAACCCCAGACCGCGAGCTGGCCGGATCGCCAGCGCCGCAGCAGCGCACCGGTCACCAGCCCGGCCAGGATGGACCCCACCGGGGCCGCCGCGACGGCGGCGCCGAAGGCCGTGCCGGACAGCTCCAGCCCGGCTTTGACCTCCGGGTAGCGCGGCACCATGCTGGCGAAGGTCGCCCCGTTGAGCAGGAACAGCGCGGACACGGCGCCCCGGGCGCGCGCCGGCGCCACGACGGTGGTCTCGGACATGCTGTCCCTTCCTGGACGACCGAACTCGATCACCCTAAAGGGGAACCGCCGCGGAGTCGCCCACCTGGCTCGCCGAACCGCGCGGCCGGCCGGGGCGCCAGTCACCAGCGGCGGAGCCCGGCGAGCACGGCCGCCAGCAGCCGCGGATCCGGGCTGGCGCAGGTGGAGCGTTCCGGCGAACGCGGCGTCGGCACCGGGTCCGCGCGCTGCTGCTCGACCCGGTGCTTCCAGTGGTCGCAGGCGGAAGATCCAGAGGCGGTGTACATCGACGGACAGACGAGCTGGACTTTTCACGAGGGACAGGCGGAGATCCGGCGGTATGGTTACGTCTTCGCCGCAGTGCAGAGCATCGCCCTGTCCCCGCAGGACAGCCTCAGTCTGATCGAGAAGACCGAGAAGGGGTTGAGCTAAGGGATGAACGGCACTGAAGCAGTCGCAGCAGCGGGTTCGGTCCGGTTCCGCAAGTCGAGCCGTTCGGGCAGCGGCGGCGGTCAATGCGTCCTGGTCGCCGGTTGTGGCGGGGCCGTGCTGGTGCAGGACTCGAAGGAGGACGCCGACCAGACCCGGCGGCGGACCCTCGCGGTCAGCCGCGACCAGTTCGCCGCGTTCCTCCGCGGTCTGCACACCGACCGGTTCCAGCGCTGACGGAAGGTGGCGGCGGGCCGCGGTCCGGGGCCCGCCGCCACCGCTCAGAACATCTTGCCGAACTGCTCGACCAGCAGCGCGATCGAGAAGTAGCCGTAGAACGCGACGGCGAACAGCATCATCGGCAACCGCCAGCCGCCGAGCCGGATCGAGCGCGGCAGGAACCGCCGGTTGGTGTAGATCAGCATCATCGAGTACAGGAACATGACCACGCCGCCCGCCGACGACGAGATGAGGATGAGCACCAGCGGTTCCTGGAACCCGACGAGCAGGATCGTCGAGCCCGCCGCGATGAGCAGCCAGACCATCGCGAAGTAGATCCGGCTCTCGGTGACCCTGGTGCTGCTGCGGAAGAACGAGACCTTCAGCGTGTCGGCGGCCATCCGGCTGACCCAGTCCATCGTGCCGAGCTGGGTGGAGAACAGCGCGATCGTCCCGGCGATCCAGAAGGCGGTGCGGAACCAGGCGCCGAAGCGCTCGCCGAAGACCTCGCCCTGGGCCCGGATGAAGTCGAATTCCCCGGAGGGCAAGGACATCCCGTAGACCGTGGCGTAGGCGAGCACGGACATGATGATGAGGGTGCCGCAGCCGAGCACGAAGAAGGTGAAGAACTGCTCGACGTTGGCCACCCGCCACCACCCCTTCCAGCGGCGGCGGTTGTCCTCGTCGTCGAGGAACATGTGGCCGGTGGCCGCGGCGGCCTCCTCCTTGCCGGTGAACGGCGAGACCACCCGGGGCAGGAACGCGCCCATCCCCATCCCCTTGTCCCGCACCCAGTTGCTCTGCACCAGGTTGTTGCCGCCCCCGGCCCCGGCGAAGGCGATCGCGCCGAGCAGCGCGGCGACCCCGCCCACCTCCTCGATCGGCGGCAGGGTCCCGACGTGCCGGAAGCTGGCGCCGAAGGCCAGCCAGTCCGCGCCGGTGGTGCCGACGAACGCGGCCACCACCAGGAAGACCGCGATCCCGCCGACCAGCACCAGTTCCACCTGCTCGACGGTGCGGTAGACCAGCTTGGACAGGGTCAGCGCCGAGCCGATGGCGACCATGCCGACGATCGCGATGGGCACCGGGTCTCCCCCGCCGACCACGTAGGTCAAGGTGGTCGCCGCGCCGGTGGCCCAGCCCGGCCACAGGCTCGGCACCACCGCCAGCACCGTGATGATCACGCCCAGCGGCGCCCAGATCCGGGTGAAGCCGCTGACCGCCGTCTCGCCGGTGGCCAGGGTGTAGCGCTCGATCTCCATGTTGAGCACGTACTGGATGAAGAAGCCGAGCACCGCCGTCCACATCAGGACGAGACCGACCTGGGAGGTCAGGTACGGCCACAGCACGAATTCGCCGGAGCCGATCGCGGTGGCCGTCAGGATGATGCTCGCGCCGAAGATCGTGCGGAAGCCGCGGGGTTCGGGCAGCGAGCGGTAGGTGGCGGCGGGCAGGAAGGTGCTGGGCAGTTCGGGGGCCACGGCCCCGGCACGGGGTGCTTCGCGATCGGCTGGAGCGGGCATCGGTGCCTCCTCGCCAGGGGCGGCCGCGCGCCCGGTCCCGCAGGCCCGGCACGGCCGGTGCAGATCGGTATAGCAACCGGCCGATGAACTGTGAAGCAGGCCACAGTTCTTTCTCGTGTCAGCGGGCTGGAGCGGCCCGGCGCGGCGCGGCGGACCAGGGGTCCACCTCGGTTAGGGTGATCGTCCACGCGCCGAGGGAAGGGAGCCCCGATGCCCAGGTTCTCCTGGCACACCGAGGCCGTGCCCGGACCGCTCCCGGTGCGACAGGTCTACGGCTTCCTCTTCGTCCCGGACGGGCGGCTGCTGATCCGCCTGGACCGCACCAAGCACTCGCTGCCCGGCGGACGTCCGGAGCCGGGCGAGTGGCGCTACGCCGACATCCTGCGGCGGGAGACGATGGAGGAGGTCACCCTCGACATCGCCTTCCCGCACTACCTCGGCTACCAGCTCGTCGACGACGGCATCTCGCCGTACGCGCAGGTCCGGATGGCCGCCGTGATCATCGGCGTGCACCCGGCCGCGCCCGACCCGGACAGCGGGCGCACCTACCGGCGGCTGCTGGTCCACCCCGGCAAGGCGGGCGACCTGCTGGCGTGGGGCGAGACCGGCTACCTCCAGGCCGACGCGGCCGCCGCGGCGGCGATCGACGTGCTCGGCCTGCCCCACGACGCCCTGCCGGACAACGGCGAACTCTGAGCCCCCCGACCGCCGGGCGGTCGACGTGCGGGACGGGCGAATCGGTTCAGCCCCCGCGACCGGCGCGAACGTGCGCCGCGACAGCCCTGCGACCAGGGACGACAGCGCATTCCTCCCTTGACCTTCGTTCGTGTGCGCCCTATCGTTCGCATCAAGAACAAATGTTCACAATGCGTACAGAGTGGAGTTGGTCGGGGTGGCACGCATCCTGCGGCTCGCCGAAGCCATCGCGGAGCTCGTCCAGGACGGCGACGTGGTGGCGTTGGAGGGCTTCACCCACCTGATCCCGGTGACGGCGGGGCAGGAGATCATCCGGCAGGGCAAGAAGGACCTGACCTTGGTCCGGATGACGCCGGACATCGTCTACGACCAGCTCATCGGTGCCGGGTGCGCGCGGAAGCTGATCTTCTCCTGGGGCGGGAACCCGGGCGTCGGCTCGCTGCACCGGTTCCGCGACGCCATCCAGAACTCCTGGCCGGTCCCGCTGGAGATCGAGGAGCACAGCCACGCGGGCATGGCCAACCGCTACGCGGCGGGCGCCTCCGGCCTGCCGTTCGCGGTGCTGCGCGGCTACGCCGGGACCGACCTGCCGGCCAACACCGCCACGATCAAGACGGTCACCTGCCCCTTCACCGGCGAGGAGCTGGCGGCCGTACCGGCGATCAACCCCGACGTCGGGATCATCCACGCCCAGCAGGCCGACCGCGCGGGCAACGTGCAGCTCTGGGGCATCACCGGCGTGCAGAAGGAGACCGTGCTGGCCTCCGCCCGCTCCCTGGTCACCGTCGAGGAGATCGTCGACGAGCTGGTCCCGCGGCCCGGCTCGGTGGTGCTGCCCGCGTGGGCCGTCACCGCCGTCGCCGAGGTGCCCGGCGGGGCGCACCCGTCCTACGCGCAGGGCTACTCGGAGCGGGACAACGCCTACTACCGGCGCTGGGACCCGATCAGCCGGGACCGGGAGAAGTTCGAGGAGTGGCTGGCCACCGAGGTGCTGCCCGGCACCGCCGCCCGGCCGGAGGGGAGCGCGCGATGAGCACGGAGTTCAGCGCGGACGAGATGATGACGGTGGCCGCCTCGCGCTCGCTGCGCGACGGCGCGGCGTGCTTCGTCGGCATCGGCCTGCCCAGCACGGCGGCGAACCTGGCCCGGCGCACCCACGCCCCCGGCCTGGTGCTGGTCTACGAGTCGGGCACCCTCGGCGCCAAGCCGGACCGGCTGCCGCTGTCCATCGGGGACGGCGTGCTCGCCGACACCGCCGACTCGGTGGTCAGCGTCCCGGAGATCTTCAACTACTGGTTGCAGCCCGGCCGCATCGACATCGGCTTCCTCGGCGGCGCCCAGGTCGACCGCTTCGGCAACATCAACACCACCGTGATCGGCGGCGACTACGCCGACCCGAAGGTGCGGCTGCCCGGGGCCGGGGGTGCGCCGGAGATCGCGGCCTCCTGCCGGGAGGTGCTCATCGTGATGCGGCTGGGCCGGCGCAGCTTCGTCGAGAAGCTCGACTTCGTGACCTCGGTGGGCTACGGCAGCGGGCCCGACGACCGCGCGGCGCTGGGGCTGCGGGGACGGGGTCCGGTCAAGGTCATCACCGATCTCGGCCTGCTGGAACCGGACCCCGGCACCCGCGAGCTCACGCTGACCGCCCTGACCCCCGGCGCCACCGTCGAGCAGGCCCGCGAGGCGGTCGGCTGGCCGCTGCGCGTCGCCGGCGAACTCGACGCGGTCGCCCCGCCGACCGACACCGAACTGACCACCCTGCGCGCGTTGCAGGCGACCACGAGCGAGGCACGGTGAACGACTCCTACGTCCTGGACGCGGTGCGGACCCCGTTCGGCCGCTACGGCAAGGGCCTGGCCGGGGTGCGCCCCGACGACCTGGCCGCCCACGTGCTGCGCGCCCTGACCGGCAGGCACGATCGCCTCGACCCGGCCACCATCGAGGACGTCCGGTTCGGCAACGCCAACGGCGCCGGCGAGGACAACCGCAACGTGGCGCGGATGGCCGTGCTGCTGGCCGGGCTGCCGACCAGCGTGCCCGGCGCGACGGTGAACCGGCTCTGCGGCTCCGGCATGGAGGCCGCGATCGACGCCAGCCGCACCGTGCAGGTCGGCGACGCCGAGCTGGTGGTCGCGGGCGGCGTCGAGTCGATGAGCCGGGCGCCGTGGGTGCTGCCCAAGCCCGAGGGCGCCTACCCCCGCGGGCACGGGACGCTGCACTCCACCACCCTCGGCTGGCGGATGGTCAACCCGGAGATGCCCGAGCGCTGGACCATCGCGCTGGGCGAGAGCGCCGAGGTGCTCGCCGACCGCTACCGGATCGACCGCGAGGCCCAGGACGCCTTCGCGCTGCGCAGCCACCAGCGCGCCGCCGCGGCCTGGGACGCCGGGCTGTTCGACCGGGAGGTCGTCGCGGTACCCGGCACCGACGTGACCCGCGACGAGAGCGTCCGGGCGAACAGCTCGGCCGAGTCGCTGGGCGGGCTCAAGCCGGTCTTCCGCGCCGACGGCACGGTCACCGCGGGCAATTCCTCGCCGCTCAACGACGGCGCGGCCGCGCTGCTCATCGGCAGCGAGCGCGCCGCCGACCGGATCGGCGCCGAGCCGCTGGCCCGGATCGCCGGCCGGGGCGCGGCGGGCGTGGACCCCGACGTCTTCGGCATCGGCCCGGTGCGGGCGGCCGAGATCGCGTTGCGGCGCGCCGGGATCGGCTGGGGCGACCTGGCCGCCGTGGAGCTCAACGAGGCGTTCGCGGCACAATCGCTGGCATGCTTCGCGGAGTGGCCGGAGCTGGATCCGGAACTCGTCAACGTCCAGGGCGGGGCCATCGCCATCGGGCACCCGCTGGGCGCCTCCGGGGCCCGCGTCCTCGGCAGCCTGGCGCACCAGCTGCGCCGGGCGGGCGGCGGCTGGGGCCTGGCCGCCATCTGCATCGGTGTCGGTCAGGGACTGGCCGTCGTCCTCGAGGCCTGACCCGCCGAACGCACACACTGGAGCTGCGATGACCACCAACGAGACCAGGACGCCCGCCGGGCTGGTCCTGCCCACCTACGCGCGGGACGACGACTCCCACCCCGCGCTGGACACGCCCGAGTACGGCTCCTCGGCCCTGCGCCACCCGAAGCAGCCGCTGCAGTACCTCCCGCACCACCTCACCGAGGTGACCGGACCGCTGCTGGGCCACGACCGCGTCGGCGAGCTCGACCACGACCTCACCCTCCAGCACGCCCGCAACGGCGAACCGCTCGGCGAGCGGATCATCGTCAGCGGCCGGGTGCTGGACTCCGGCGGCAAGCCGGTGCCGAACGCGCTGGTGGAGATCTGGCAGGCCAACGCGGCCGGGCGGTACCTGCACCAGGGCGACCGGCACCCGGCACCGCTGGACCCGAACTTCTCCGGGACCGGGCGCTGCACGACCGATTCCGAGGGCAACTACCGGTTCATCACCATCAAGCCCGGCGCCTACCCGTGGCGCAACCACGACAACGCCTGGCGCCCGGCGCACATCCACTTCTCGTTGTTCGGGCAGGCGTTCACCCAGCGGTTGATCACCCAGATGTACTTCCCGGGCGACCCGCTGTTCGGCCAGGACCCGATCTTCAACTCGGTGCGCGACCCGAAGGCGCGGGAGCGGATGATCTCCCGGTTCGACCTGGACAGCACGGTGCCGGAGTGGGCGCTGAGCTACAAGTTCGACATCGTGCTGCGCGGCGAGCAGGCCGCGGTGTTCGAGGACGAGGAGGACGACGACTGATGGCTGCGCAGACTCCCCCGGCCACCACGCCGTCGCAGACGGTCGGCCCGTTCTACGCCCTGCCCGGCGGCATCGTCTGGCCGGACGGCCCCGAGCTGGTCCGCGAGGGCGACCCGGCCGCGGTCATCGTCCGCGGGCGGCTCACCGACGGCGCCGGCCAGCCGGTGCCGGACGGCGTGATCGAGATCTGGCAGGCCGACGCGCGGGGCCGGTTCGACCACCCCGCCGACCCGAGGCCGGAGTCCTCGGGCTGGCAGGGCTTCGGCCGCTGCGCCACCGACGCCGACGGGCGCTTCTGGTTCCGCACCGTCAAGCCCGGTCCCCTGCCGGCTCCGGACGGCGCCGTCGAGGCCCCGCACCTCGACGTCACGGTGCTGGCGCGCGGGATGCTCAACCGGGCGGTCACCCGGATCTACTTCCCGGACGAGGAATCGGCCAACGCCGCCGACCCGGTCCTTTCCGCGGTGGACGAGCGGCGGCGCGGTACCTTGATCGCCGCCGCGAGCGGAGCCGACTACCACTTCGACATCCGGTTGCAGGGCGAGGACGAGACCGTCTTCTTCGCGGTGTAGACGGCCGCGCCGGGCGCGGCCGAGGAGGTCGCACCCGGCGCGCGACGACGATCGGGGGGATGCAGTGCAGGACGAGGACGACCTGTTCGGGGCCGTGTTCGGCACCGAGGAGGCCCGGCGGCGCACCAGCGGCACCGCCTGGGTGCAGGCGATGCTGGACTTCGAGGCGGCCCTGGCCGCCGCCCAGGCCGACGCCGGGCTCGTCCCGGAGGAGGCGGCGAGCGCCATCGCCGCCCGGTGCCGCGCCGAGCTGTTCGACGTCCCCTCCCTCGCCACCCGCGCGGCGGACTCGGCGACCCCGGTCATCGCGCTGGTGCGCGACCTCGGCGAACTCGTCGACCCGGCCGCCCGCGCGCACGTGCACCGGGGCGCGACCAGCCAGGACGTGGTGGACACCGCCGCGATGCTGCTCGCCCGCCGGGTCCTGGACCCGCTCCTGGCGGACCTGAGCGCGGCGGCCGACGAGTGCGCCCGGCTGGCCCGGGAACACCGCGGCACCACGATGATCGGCCGCTCGCTGCTCCAGCAGGCGCTGCCCACGACGTTCGGGCTGCGCTGCGCGACCTGGCTGACCGCGCTGGACGAGGCCGCCGCCGCGCTGGTGCGGGTCCGCGACGAACGGCTCGCGGTGCAGCTCGGCGGCCCGGCGGGCACCCTGTCGTCGCTGGGCGGCTCCGGCGTCGAGGTGGTCGCGCGGGTCGCCGAACGGCTCGGGCTGGCCGAGCCGGTGGTGCCGTGGCACACCGACCGCACCCGCATCGCCGAGCTCGCCGGGGCGCTGGGCGCTGTGGGCGGCGCGCTGGGCAAGATCGCCCAGGACGTCGCGCTGCACGCCCAGACCGAGGTCGGCGAGCTCACCGACGGCAAGGCGGGCGGTTCCTCGGCCATGCCGCACAAGCGCAACCCGGTCGGGGCGGTGCTGGTCACCGCCACCACCCGCCGCATCCCGCAGTTGGCGGCCACCCTGCTCGCGGCGATGCCCCAGGAGTACGAGCGCGCCGCGGGCGGCTGGCAAGCGGAGTGGGAACCGCTGACCGAGCTGCTCCGGCTGGCGGCGACCGCCACCGCGCGCACCCGGGAGCTGCTGGCCGGGCTGCGGGTCCACCCGGACCGGATGGCCGCCAACCTGGACCTGACCCGCGGGCTGGTGATGGCCGAGGCGGCCACCGGCCCGCTGATGGCGGCGCTCGGCCGCACCGAGGCGCAGGACCTCGTCAGCGAGGTGTGCCGCCGCGCGGTCGAGCGGGGCACGTCGCTGCGCGCCGAGCTGCTGGACGACCAGCGGGTCCGCGCGGTGCTGTCCGCGGACGAGGTCCGCGCCGCCACCGAGCCCGCCGACCACCTCGGTTCGGCCGCCGCCTTCATCGACCGAGCACTGACCGCGCACACCGAACGGGAGAACCGGTGAACCTGAACTACGAGCTGACCGGACCGCAGGACGCCCCCGTCGTCGTGCTGTCCAACTCGCTCGGCACGGACCTGACCCTGTGGGACGAGCAGGTCCCCGCGCTGTCCCGGGAGTTCCGGGTGCTGCGCTACGACCAGCGCGGCCACGGCGGCACGCCCGGCGGTCCCGGGCCCTACTCGCTGGCCGATCTCGGCGGGGACGTGCTGGCGCTGCTCGACGAGCTCGGCATCGCCCGCGCGCACTTCGCCGGGGTGTCGCTGGGCGGCATGACCGGCATGTGGCTGGCCGAGCACGCGCCGGAGCGGATCGACCGGCTCGTGCTGATCTGCACCTCCGCCGCGCTGGGCCCCGCCTCGATGTGGCGGGAGCGCGCCGCCGCGGTCCGCGCCGACGGCACCCGCGCGATGGTGCAGCCCTCGCTGCCCAAGTGGTTCACCCCGGCGATGGCCGACCGCGAGGACGTGGTGGCGAAGTTCGGCGGGATGCTCGCCGCCGCCGACGACGAGGGCTACGCCGCGTGCTGCGAGGCGATCGCGGACATGGACCTGCTCGACGGGCTCGGGTCGATCCAGGCGCCGACCCTGGTCGTCGCCGGGGCCGAGGACCCGGCCACCCCGCCGTCGCACGCCGAGCGGATCGCCGCCGGGATCGACGGCGCGCGCGTCGAGGTGCTCTCCCCCGCCGCGCACCTGGCCAACGCCGAACAGCCGGAGACCGTGAACCGCCTGCTGCTCGACCACTTCACCGCCGCGCCGCCCGCGGACGACCGGAGCCGCCGCGAGGCCGGGATGCGGGTGCGCCGCGCCGTGCTCTCCGACGAGCACGTCGACCGGGCGAACTCCCGGATCACCCCGTTCACCGAGGGCTTCCAGGACTTCATCACCCGCTACGCGTGGGGCGAGGTGTGGCACGGCGACGGCGTGCCGCGCACCACCCGCAGCATGCTGACGCTGGCGATCCTCGCCGCGCTGGGCTGCGAGGACGAGTTCGCCATGCACGTGCGGGCGGCCCGGCGCAACGGCGTGACCCCCGAGGAGATCCGCGAGGTGCTGATGCACGTCGCGATCTACGCCGGGGTGCCGCGCGCCAACACCGCCTTCGGGCGGGCCGCCGCGATCCTCGACGAGGCCGAGTGAACGCCGACGACGCCGGGGAAGCCACCTCCGGCCACGTGCAGTCGCTGGCCCGCGGGCTCGCGGTGATCCGCGCGTTCGACGAGGCGCACCCGGAGATGACGCTGGCGGAGGTCGCCCGCGCCACCGAGCTCTCCCGCGCGGCGGCCCGCCGCTTCCTGCACACCCTGGTCCACCTCGGCTACGTGTGGACCGACGGGCGGGTCTTCGCGCTGACCCCCCGGGTGCTGGAGCTCGGATTCGCCTACCTGTCCAGCGTGTCGCTGCCCGAGATCGCCCAGCCGCACCTGGAGGCGCTGGTCGCCGAGGTGCACGAGTCGGCGTCGGTGTCGGTGCTCGACGGGACCGACATCGTCTACGTGGCCCGCGTGCCGACCTCGCGGATCATGACGGTCTCGATCAACATCGGCACCCGGTTCCCGGCCTACGCCACCTCGATGGGTCGGACGCTGCTGGCCCAGCTGCCCGCCGGCGAGCTCGACGAGCGCCTGGCCGGTTCCGACCTGGCGCCGCTGGGACCGAACACCATCACCGCCGAGGCGGCGCTGCGCGCGGAGCTGGACCGGATCCGGGAGCAGGGCTGGGCGCTGGTGGACCAGGAGCTGGAGGCCGGGCTCCGGTCGATCGCCGCACCGGTGCGGGACCGCTCGGACCGGGTCGTGGCGGCGGTCAACATCTCCTCCCACGCCAGCCGGACCACGCCGGACGAAGCGCGGGAGCGCCTGCTGCCGCCGCTGCTGGACGCCGCGCGGCGGATCGAGGCGGACCTGCGGGTGGCGCCGAACCCGCGCAGCGGCGCCCTACCCCGCTGAGCCGATGCCGGGGATCTTCGCGTAGAAGCCCCGGATGTGCTCCTCGACCCGCTGTTCGGCCAGATCGGCGTCGCCCTCGCGCAGCGCGGCCACGATCCGCCGGTGGTCCTCGCGCAGGCCGGCGGCGATGACCTCCCACGCGTCGCCGAGGTCGTGGAAGGCCTGCCGCAGCGGGCGGCGCAGCGATTCCCGGATCGCCGTGGTCATGTCGGCGACCAGCCGGTTGCCGCCCGCTTCGGCGAGGCCGACGTGGAAGGCGGTGTCCAGCTCGTTGAACCGGTCCCGGTCCAGCTCGGGATCGTCCATCTCGGCGAGCATCGCGTCCAGCTCGGCCAGGTCTTCGGCGGAGGCCCCCTGCGCGGCGCTGCGGGCGCTGGCGCGCTCCAGCGCCACGCGGGCCTCCACCACGTCCCGCAGCGGGAAGTTGGCCAGTCCCACGTGCAGCCGCAGCAGCCGGGTCAGCGCCTGGCTGGTGAGCGCGGCGACGGTCGTCCCGGAGTCCGGGCCGGTGCCGACGGCCATGCGCAGCACGCCCTGGGCTTCGAGCGCGCGGAACGCCTCCCGGACCGCCGCGCGGCTCACGCCGAGCATCTGGGCCAGCTCCCGCTCCGGGGGCAGCCGGTCCCCGACCCCGAGCTGACCGCCGACGATCTGCTCCTCGATGCGGTCGATGACCAGCTCGTAGGTGCGTGCCCGGGCGACCGGCCGCCAACCGCCGCGCTCGTCGATCTCCGAACCGGTCACCCATCCCCCTTTACAAGCCCCACGAGCGATCTCTACGGTACCTCCAGCTCTTGGTCTGACCATACAAAGGTCAACGACACAGAGAGGTGTCGCACTCGTGTACCAACCGGTCACCGCTCCGGTGGCGGACAGCCTCGGCCTGTCCGCGCTGCTGGCCGCGGTTCCCCTGCTCGTCGTGTTCGTCCTGCTCGGTGCCCTGCGCGTCAAGGCGCACTGGGCCGGGCTGTCCGGGCTCGCCGCCGCACTGCTGATCGCCGTGCTCGGCTACGGCATGCCCACCGGCATGGCCCTGATGTCGGCGGCCCAAGGCGCCGCGTTCGGCGTGCTGCCGATCCTGTGGATCGTCATCACCGCGATCTGGCTCTACCAGCTGACCGTGCGCAGCGGTCACTTCGAGGACCTGCGCGCGACCTTCTCGCTGCTGTCCCCGGACCCGCGGATCCAGGCCGTGGTGATCGCCTTCTGCTTCGGCGGCCTGCTGGAAGCCCTCGCCGGGTTCGGCGCCCCGGTCGCGATCACCGGGATGATGCTCGTCGCGATCGGCTTCCCGCCGCTGCGCGCGGCGATCGCGGTGCTGCTGGCCAACACCGCACCGGTCGCCTTCGGCGCCCTGAGCACGCCGATCATCACCGCGGGCGAGCTCACCGGGATCCCCTTCGAGCACATCGGCGCCGTGGTCGGCCGCCAGACCCCGCTGCTGGCGCTGGTCGTCCCGTTCCTGCTGGTGTTCGTCGTGGACGGGCGGCGCGGGGTGCGCCGGACGTGGCCGGCGGCGCTGGTCACCGGTGCGGCGTTCGCCCTCGCGCAGTTCGTGTGCGCCAACTACATCTCGGTACCGCTGACCGACATCGTCTCGGCGCTGGCCGGCGCGGTGGCGCTGCTCGCCCTGCTGCGCTTCTGGCAGCCCGCGGACAGCGACGCGGCCCGGTCCCGGCTGGCCGGCGAGGACGCGGCGTCCCCGGCGCCCGATCAGCGGCTGGGCGCCGGCCGGGTCCTGCTGGCGCTGTTCCCGTACCTGCTGGTGATCGCGGTGTTCTCGGTGGCCAAGCTGTGGGGGCCGGTGGAGGACGCGCTGGCCGCGACCGACGTCGAGATCCCGTGGCCCGGTCTGCACGAGGCGCTGCTGTCGGCCTCCGGCGAGCCGTCGGACACCGCGGTGTTCACCCTGAGCTGGCTGTCGTCACCCGGGAGCCTGCTGCTGCTGTGCGGTTTCGGCGTGGCCCTGGTGTACCGGCTCAAGCTCCGGACGGCGCTGGCCGAGCTGGGGAGCACCGTGGTGTCGATGCGGTGGTCGGGGCTGACCATCGTCAGCGTCCTCGCCCTGGCGTACGTGATGAACCAGTCCGGCCAGACCACCACGATCGGCACCGCCATCGCCGGGATCGGCTCCGCGTTCGCGTTCTTCTCCCCGGTGCTCGGCTGGGTCGGCGTGGCGGTCACCGGCTCGGACACCAGCGCGAACGCGCTGTTCGCGAGCCTGCAGCAGGTCGCGGCGGAACGGGTCGGCGTCGACCCGGCGCTGCTGGTCGCCGCGAACACCGCCGGCGGCGTGGTCGGCAAGATGATCAGCCCGCAGAACCTCGCCATCGTGGCCACCGCGGTCGGCATGGCCGGGGCGGAGTCCACGATCCTGCGCGCGGTGCTGAAGTGGAGCCTCGGCCTGCTCCTGGTCCTGTGCGCGCTGATCTACCTGCAGTCCACCGTCCTGTCCTGGATGCTCCCATGATGATCGGAACCGAAGGAGGTGGTGGCGCATGAGGGTGGCGTTGTTCGCGACCTGCCTCGGGGACACCCTGTTCCCGGAGGCGCCGAAAGCGACCGCCCGGCTGCTGGAGCGGCTCGGGGTCGAGGTGGAGTTCCCGATGGCCCAGACCTGCTGCGGCCAGATGCACACCAACACCGGCTACCGGCGGCAGGCGAAGTCCTCGGTGCGCAGCTACGTCGAGGCGTTCGCCGACTACGACGCGATCGTGGCCCCGTCGGGTTCCTGCGCCGGCTCGGTCCGCCACCAGCACGCGCTGGTCGCGGCGGGCGACCGGCGGCTGTCCCGGGCGGTCGAGCGGACCTCGCCGCGCACCTACGAGCTCTCCGAGTTCCTCGTCGACGTGCTCGGGGTGACCGACGTCGGCGCCTACTTCCCGCACCGGGTGACCTACCACCCCACCTGCCACTCCAGCCGGCTGCTGCGGGTCGGCGACCGACCGCTGCGGCTGCTGCGGGCGGTGCGCTCGCTGGACCTCGCCGAGCTCCCGCACGCCGACGAGTGCTGCGGGTTCGGCGGCACCTTCGCGCTGAAGAACCCCGACGTGTCGGTGGCGATGGGCGCGGACAAGGCGCGCCACGCCGCCGAGACCGGGGCCGAGGTGCTCTGCGCCGGGGACAGCTCGTGCCTGATGCACATCGGCGGGCTGCTGTCCCGCCAGCGCTCCGGCGTGCGGGTGCTGCACCTGGCCGAGATCCTCGCCGCGACGGAAGGAGACCTCCCGTGACCACCCATCTGGGGATGCCCGCGTTCCCCACCGCGGCCGAGGACGCGCTGGCCGACTCCCAGCTCCGGCACAACCTCGCCGGGGCCACCGGGACGATCCGCGCCAAGCGGGCCGAGGTGGTCGGCGAGCTGGACGACTGGGACGGGCTGCGCGCGGCGGGCGCGGCGATCAAGGCGCACACCCTGTCCCACCTGGACACCTACCTGGAGCGGTTCGAGACCGCGGTGACCGAGGCCGGGGGCACCGTGCACTGGGCCCGCGACGCGGCGGAGGCCAACCGGATCGTGACCGACCTGGTCCGGGCCACCGGCGAGCGGGAGGTGGTCAAGGTCAAGTCGATGGCCACCCAGGAGATCGAGCTCAACGAGGCGCTGGCCGCGGCCGGGATCGACGCCTGGGAGACCGATCTCGCCGAGCTCATCGTGCAGCTCGGCCACGACGCCCCGAGCCACATCCTGGTGCCCGCCATCCACCGCAACCGGGCCGAGATCCGGGAGATCTTCCGGCGCGAGATGGGCGCGGCGGGCGCGCCCGCACCGGAGGACCTGACCGATGACCCGGTGCGGCTGGCCGAGGCGGCGCGGCAGCACCTGCGGGAGAAGTTCCTGCGCGCGAAGGTGGCGGTCTCCGGGGCGAACTTCGCGGTGGCCGACTCCGGCACCCTGGTGGTGCTGGAATCCGAGGGCAACGGGCGGATGTGCCTGACCCTCCCGGAGACGCTGATCAGCGTGGTGGGCATCGAGAAGCTGGTCCCGACCTGGCAGGACATGGAGGTGTTCCTGCAATCGCTGCCGCGCTCCAGCACCGGCGAGCGGATGAACCCCTACACCTCCACCTGGACCGGGGTGGCCGCGGGCGACGGCCCGCAGGAGTTCCACGTGGTGCTGCTGGACAACGGCCGCACCGACGCGCTGGCCGACGAGGTCGGGCGCCAGGCGCTGCGGTGCATCCGCTGCTCCGCCTGCCTCAACGTCTGCCCGGTCTACGAGCGCACCGGCGGGCACGCCTACGGCTCGGTCTACCCCGGACCGATCGGCGCCGTGCTCACCCCGCAGCTGCGGGGCACCGCCTCGGAAATCGACAAGTCGCTGCCCTACGCCTCGTCGTTGTGCGGCGCCTGCTACGACGTGTGCCCGGTGGCGATCGACATCCCGAGCCTGCTGGTGCACCTGCGCACCCGGGTCGTGGACGAGCAGCGCGGCCCCCGGTCGTGGCCGGTGGCGGCCGCGCTGGCCGCGGCGTCCTGGGTGCTCGGCGACGCCCGCAGGCTGGCCGCCGCGCAGCGGGTGGCGTCCTGGGGGCGGCGGCTGCTGTGGCGGCGCGGGCGGATCGGCCGGTTGCCCGCCCCGCTGTCCCGCTGGACCGACGCCCGGGACGCGCCGGCGCCCGCGGCGGAGAGCTTCCGGTCCTGGTGGACCCGAACCCGGGAGGAGAAGTCGTGAACGCGCGCGAAGCGGTCCTGCGACGGGTGCGGGAGGCGTTGGCGGGCACCGAGCGCACGCCCCGGGCGGACATCCCCCGGGACTACGCGACGTCGCGGGACGTCGCGGACCCGGTGGCGCTGTTCTGCGAGCGGGTCGCCGACTACCGGGCCGAGATCGAGCGGATCGGGCCGGAGGACCTGCCCGGGCGCATCACCACCGCCTTGGGCGGGGCCGAGCGGGTGCTCACCCCCAGCGGACTACCCCAGGCGTGGTATCCGCCCGCGGGATCGTTCGAGCTGCTCAGCGATGGTGACGAGCTGAGCGCGGCGGAACTCGACCGGGTCGACGCGGTGGTCACCACGGCTGTGGTGGGCATCGCGTCGACGGGCACCATCGTGCTCGACCACGGACCCGGGCAGGGCCGCCGGGCGGTCACGCTGGTGCCGGACGTGCACGTGTGCGTGCTCCGGGAGTCGCAGATCGTCGACGACGTCCCGGCCGCGCTGCACCGCCTCGACCCGGCCCGCCCGCTGACCTTCATCAGCGGTCCGTCGGCCACCAGCGACATCGAGCTCAAGCGGGTGGAAGGCGTGCACGGTCCGCGGACCCTGCGGGTGCTCGTCCTGCCCTGAGGCGCCGCCCCGGCCCGTCCCGCCCCGGCACCGGACCGACCGGCACACTGGGACCGGGCGACGGGAGGGTGTTCATGCCGGAGGAAGACAGGCCGGGCCCGGTCGAGCGCGCGGGGGCGTTGCGCGAGCTCCTCGCCGAGCACCGCGAGCGGGGCGAGCGGGAGCGCCGGCTGGCCGGACCGGTGGTCGAGGCGCTGGAGTCCGCCGGGTTCTTCCGGATGATGGTGCCCCGCGCCTTCGGCGGCGCCGAGCACGAGCTGGCGGTGGTCGTCGACGCCACCGCCGAGCTCGCCAAGGGCGATCCCTCCGCCGCCTGGGCGGTGATGATCCTCGGCTGCGGGGACTGGTTGACCGCGCAGTACCCCGACGCCGCGCAGCGCGAGGTCTTCGGCGACGCCCCGGACACCCGGGTGTGCCAGGTGCTGACGCCGAAGGCGACCGCGCGGCACGAGGGCGACCGCTGGCGGGTGTCCGGGCGGTGGGCCCCCGCCTCCGGGTGCAGGCACTCCGGCTGGGCGATGCTGGGCGTGGCGCTGGACGAGCCGGGCGGGCCCGCGGCGTGGGCGCTGGTGCCGATCGAGGAGCTGGCCGTCCGGGACACCTGGCACACGCTCGGGATGCGCGCCACCGGCAGCGAACTGCTCGTCGGCGAGGACCTCGCGATCCCCGAGCACCGGCTGCTGCGCACCCGCGCGGTGCTCGACGGCCGAGCCGAGCACCGGCACTCGGCCCGGCTGCGGACCGCCCTGGTGCCCACGCTGCTGACCTGCCTGCTCGGCCCGGTGCTGGGCATGGCCGAGGCCGCGCTGGAGCACGTGCTGGCGCAGGCCGAGCACCGGTCGGTGCCGTTCACCACCTACCGGCGGCTCAGCGACTCCACCGCGGTCCAGCTCGCGCTGGCCGAGGCGACCGCGAAGACCGACGTGGCGCGGACGACCGCGCACGCGCTGGCCGCCGAGGTCGACGGGGCGGCCGACCGCGGCGTGCTGCCGGACCGGCTGCGGCGGGCCCGGATGCGGCTGCGCGCCGCGCACGCCGTCCGGGAGTGCCGCGAGGCGGTGGACGTGCTCGTCGACGCCTACGGAGCCGGGGCGCTGGCCGACAGCGATCCGCTGAATCGGCTGCTGCGCGACGTGCAGACCGCGACCCGGCACGCGGTGGCCAACCCGGCGGTCAACGCGGAGATCTACGGCCGGGCGGTGCTCGGCCTCGATCCGGCGATCACCGAGATGGTGTGAACCGGCGCGGTGGCTTTCCACCGGAGTGGAACAGCACCACCGCGCCGCCGGGCGGCGCAGCGCCGCCCCGCCGTCGGCACCAGCGACGGCGCGGCGACGGCCGGAACGGGTACCCCCTACCCGATCAAGTGAACCGCGGAACGTCGACGCTCGCCACGAGGTCGCAGTACTGTCGTTGACGATCAAGGAAGGGAGTCCCTCGTGGAGGACGTCCGGGTCCGGTTGTGCGGCGGACCGGAAGATGGTCACGAGGTCTCGGTGTCGGCGGACCCGTCCGGCAAACCGATCCCCCGCATCACCATGCCGCTGAAATCGCCCCACGTGCGCGCCGTCGTGGTCTACGAGCGCCACCGCGCGCGCCGGGACGGTTCCTGGGAGTTCACCTACGTCGGCGTCGAGGCCTGAGCGCCCGCGAGCTCGCGCGGCGGTGGGACCTCGCGGCCCGCTGCGCCCGCGGTCGGACGCCCGGCACGTCCGGACCGCCGCGCGAGCTCGTGCATCCCCGCTCGCCGGTGCGCACCGCCTGGGAAGATGTGCTGCTGCCGGTGGCGGCCTTGACCTCCACCGCGCTGGACGTCCGAGGATCGAGGGCGGACCGAGCGATGCGCGCGAAGGGAACGACATGAACGCGAGCTGGGAGACGATGCGCTCCTTCACCAGCGACGACTCCGTGACGCGGCAGCGGCTGTCGCCGGGGCTGGCCGGGCGGATCTTCCGCTACGCGCGGCCCTACTCCCGGATCATCGTGCCGTTCCTGGTGCTGGTGGCGATCTCGGCGGCGCTCGGCATCGTCAACCCGCTGCTGTTCAAGGCGATCATCGACGACGGCATCGTGCCGCGGAACCTCGCCGTGGTGGTGTGGCTGGCACTGGCGGTGGCCGGGGTGGCGATCGCCGAGGCGGTGCTGACCATGCTGGAGCGCTGGCTGTCCTCCCGGCTCGGCGAGGGCCTGATCTACGACCTGCGCCGCGAGGTCTTCGACCACGTGCAGCGGATGCCGGTGGCGTTCTTCGTCCGGGCGCAGACCGGCGCCCTGGTCAGCAGGTTGAACAACGACGTGATCGGGGCGCAGCGGGCCCTGACCAGCACGCTGTCCTCAGTGGTCTCCAACGTGCTGAGCCTGGTGCTGGTGCTGGCCACCATGTTCACCCTGTCCTGGCAGATCACCCTGATCGCGCTGGCGCTGCTGCCGCTGTTCCTGCTGCCGGTGCGCTGGATCGGGCGCCGGCTGCAGCGGATCACCCGCGAGCGGATGCGCTACGACGCCGAGATGAGCTCGCTGATGACCGAGCGCTTCGGGGTCGGCGGGGCGATGCTGACCAAGCTCTACGGCCGCACCGACGAGGAGTCCGACCGGTTCTCCGAGCGGGCCGCCCGGGTCCGGGACATGGGGGTGACCTCGGCCGTCTACAGCACGGTGTTCTTCGTCGCGCTGACCCTGCTGGCCTCGCTGGCCACCGCGGTGGTCTACGGCCTGGGCGGCGGTCTGGTGCTCGCGGGCGCCTTCGAGCTGGGGACCCTGGTCGCGCTGGCCACGCTGCTGTCCCGGCTGTACGGGCCGCTGACCGCGCTGTCCAACGTGCACGTCGACGTGATGACCGCGCTGGTGAGCTTCGACCGGGTCTTCGAGGTGCTGGACCTGCGGCCGATGATCCAGGAGAAGCCGGACGCCCGCGCCCTGCCCGACGGGGCCTCGGACGTCGAGTTCGACGACGTCTCGTTCAGCTACCCCGCCGCCGCCGACGTCTCGCTGGCCTCGCTGGAATCGGTGGCCCGCACCGACACCTCCCCGGCGCACGAGGTGCTGCGCGGGGTGTCGTTCCGCGCCGAACCCGGGCAGACCATCGCGCTGGTCGGCCACTCCGGCGCGGGCAAGACCACGATCACCCAGCTCGCCGGGCGGCTCTACGAGGTGAGCGCGGGCGCGGTGCGCATCGGCGGGGTCGACGTCCGGGACACCCGGCTGGACTCGCTGTACGCGCACGTCGGCGTGGTCACCCAGGAATCGCACCTGTTCCACGACACCATCCGGGCCAACCTGCTGCTCGCCCGCCCCGGGGCCACCGACGCCGAACTGCTCGACGCGCTGCGCACCGCCCAGCTCGGCCACCTCCTCGGCGAGCTGCCCGAAGGGCTGGACACGCTCGTCGGCGACCGCGGCTACCGGCTCTCCGGCGGGGAGAAGCAGCGGCTGGCCATCGCCCGGCTGCTGCTCAAGGCACCGCCGATCGTGGTGCTCGACGAGGCCACCGCGCACCTGGATTCGGAATCGGAGGCCGCGGTGCAGCAGGCGTTGCGCACCGCGCTGTCCGGGCGGACCGCGCTGGTGATCGCGCACCGCTTGTCCACCATCCGCGAGGCCGACGGGATCCTGGTGATCTCGGAGGGCCGGATCGCCGAACGCGGCACCCACGAGGAGCTGCTGGCCCGCGACGGGCTCTACGCCGAGCTCCACCGGACCCAGTTCGCCGAGCGCGACGAGGCGGTGGAGCCGGCCTAGCGCCGGGGCGGCTCAGCCCGGCGGTTCGGTGCAGAGCTCGCCGTCGGGGTCGATGCGGTGCAGGATCGCCCCGCACAGCTCGTCGAGCTGCGCGACCTGGCGCTCGGTGAGGCCGTCGAAGATCAGCGAGCGGACGTTGTCGACGTGCCCGGGCGCGGCGCCGACGAGCTTGTCCCGGCCCGCGCCGGTGAGCTCGGCGACGCTGCCCCGGCCGTCGGCGGGCGCGCGGTGGCGGACCACCCAGCCGCGCTGCTCCAGCCGGGCCACCACGTGCGACACCCGCGAGGGGGAGGCGTTGGCGCGGGTGGCGAGTTCGGTCATCCGCAACTCCTCGCCGGGGGCCTCCGAGAGCATCGCCAGCACCCAGTAGCCGAAGTGGGTGAGCTCCTCGTCCCGCTGGAGCTGGGACTCCAGGGCGGCGGGCAGCACGGTGATCAGCGCGGCGAACTTCCGCCAGGCGCGCTGCTCGACGTCGGTGAGCCATCGCGGTTCCTGCACATCGCCAGCATACGGACGGCGGGGGCGTAGGATTTACTTGAAGCTTCAAAAAGGAGGCCCGATGAATCCGATGCCCGCCCTCTACCTCAGCCACGGCGCGCCGCCGCTGGTGGACGACGCGCGGTGGACGAGCGAACTGGCCCGCTGGGCCGACCGCCTGCCCCGGCCCCGGGCGATCCTCATCGTCTCCGCGCATTGGGAGTCCGCGCCGCTGGTCCTCGGCGCGACCGATCCCGGGGTGCCGCTGACCTACGACTTCCGGGGCTTCCCGGAGCGCTACTACCAGGCCCGCTACCCCGCTCCGGCGGCCCCGGGGCTCGCCGCCGAGGTCGAAGCGCTGATGCCGGCCGGCGAGCAGGTGGCGCGGATGCCCCGCCGCGGGCTGGACCACGGCGCCTACGTCCCGCTGCTGGTGATGTACCCGGAGGCCGACGTCCCGGTGCTGCAGATGTCGCTGCCCACGCTGGACCCGGAGCGGCTGCTGGCGCTGGGCCGCAGGCTGCGGCCCCTGCGCGAGGCCGGCGTGCTCATCGTCGGCTCCGGGTTCACCACCCACGGCCTGCCGTTCCTGGCCGACCCCCGCCCGGACGCCGCCGCACCCGGCTGGTCCCGGGAGTTCGACGCGTGGACCGCCGAAGCCCTGGCCCGGGGCGCCGTCGACGAACTGGCGGCCTTCGGCGACCGGGCACCGGGGATGCCCTACGCGCACCCGACCGCCGAGCACTTCGCGCCGATGTTCGTCACCCTCGGTGCCGCGACCGATCCGTCGACCCCACCGGAGCAGGTCGTCGACGGCTTCTGGATGGGGCTGGCGAAGCGCTCGTTCCAGGTGGCCTGACGCCTCAGCGCCGGGTCCGGCGCAGCAGCTCCTCCCGGGACCTGGTGTTGAGCACGCGCTCGGCGGGAACGCCGCAGCGCTGGGCCCGCGCGCAGCCGAGGCCGAGCCAGTCGAGCTGGCCCGGGGCGTGCGCGTCGCTGTCGATGCTGAACTCGCACCCCAGCTCCAGGGCGCGGCCGATCAGCTCGTCCGGCGGGTCGCTGCGCTCCGGGCGCGAGTTGATCTCCACCGCGACGCCGTGGTCCCGGCAGGCGGTGAACACCGCCTCGGCGTCGAACGCCGAGGGCGGGCGCTGCCGGTTCCCGCTGAGCATCCGCCCGGTGCAGTGCCCGAGGACGTCGACGCGGGGATCGGCCACCGCCGCGCACATCCGCCGGGTCATGTCCGCGGCGTCCATCCGCAGCTTGGAGTGCACGCTGGCGACCACCACGTCGAGCTCGTCGAGCAGGTCCGGGTCCTGGTCCAGCGCCCCGTCGTCGAGGATGTCGACCTCGATGCCGGTGAGGATGCGCAGCGGCGCCAGCCGCTCGTTGAGCGCGGCGACCACGTCGAGCTGCTCGCGCAGCCGCTCGGCGCTGAGCCCGCGGGCCACCGTCAACCGCGGTGAGTGGTCGGTGAGCACGACCCACTCGTGACCGAGCGCGGCGGCGGTGCGCGCCATCTCCTCGATGGGCGAGCCGCCGTCGGACCAGTCGGAGTGGGTGTGGCAGTCACCGCGCAACCGGGCGCGCAGCTCGGCGCCCTCGGCGGGCACCTCCGCCTCCTCGCGCAGGGCGCGCAGGTAGTCCGGCACCTCGCCGCGCCGGGCCTGCGCGGCGATCGCGGCGGTGGTCTTGCCGATGCCGGGCACCGAGGTCAGCCGGCCGGCGGCGATCAGGTCGTCGAGCTCGACGCGGTCCCGCACCGCCTCGGCGGCACGGCGGAACGCCCGGACCCGGTAGGTCGGCGCGGAGGCGCGCTCCAGCCAGAACGCGATCTCGCGCAGCGCTTCAGCGGCATCCACCCGTCCTTGGTAGCCGCTGCCGGCGCCACGCGCCAGCCCACCCCTTGGCTCCCGGCCGCCGAGCGGGTTGGATGGCGCCAAGCGGAACCGCAGGAATGAGCGAGGTGCGTGTGCAGCAGTACGAGATCGCCGTGTTGCCCGGTGACGGCATCGGCAACGAGGTCGTGCCCGAGGCGCTGCGGGTGCTCGACGTGGTCAGCGCCAAGTACGGGTTCGAGGTCGGCTACCGGCACTTCGACTGGAGCTGCCAGACCTACCTGAGCACCGGGGCGATGATGCCCGACGACGGGTTGGACCGGCTCCGCGACCACCACGCCATCCTGCTCGGCGCCGTCGGCTGGCCGGGCGTGCCCGACCACCTCTCGCTGTGGGGCCTGCTGCTGCCGATCCGGCGGGCGTTCGACCAGTACGTCAACCTGCGGCCGGTCCGGCTGCTGCCCGGCGTCACCCCGCCGGTGCGGGACAAGCAGCCCGGCGACATCGACTTCTGGGTCGTCCGGGAGAACACCGAGGGCGAGTACTCCCAGCTCGGCGGCAGGCAGGGCGAGGGCACCGAGACCGAGCTGGTGCTGCAGACCGCCGCGTTCACCCGCCGGGGCACCGACCGGATCATGCGGTACGCCTTCGAGCTGGCCCGCGACCTGGACAAACCGCACGTCACCTCGGCGACCAAGTCCAACGGCATCTTCCACTCGATGCCCTACTGGGACGAGCGGTTCGCCGCGATCTCGGCGGAGTACCCCGACGTGCGGGTCGACCAGGACCACATCGACATCCTCTGCGCCCGGTTCGTGATGAGCCCGGAGCGCTTCGACGTGGTGGTGGCCAGCAACCTGTTCGGCGACATCCTCTCCGACCTCGGCCCGGGCGTGACCGGGACGATCGGCGTCGCCCCGTCCGGCAACATCAACCCGGAGCGGATCTACCCGTCGACCTTCGAACCGGTGCACGGCTCCGCACCGGACATCGCCGGGCGCGGCGTCGCCAACCCGGTCGGCCAGATCTGGTCGGCGGCGATGATGCTCGACCACCTCGGCCAGCCGGAGGCCGCCACCGACGTGGTGCGGGCGATCGAGCAGGTGCTGGGCGACCAATCCGCACCGCGCACCCCCGACCTCGGGGGCGGGGCGGGCACCGAAGACCTGGGCAAGGCCATCGCCGACGCCCTCTGAGGCGCACGGGTGGTGATCCACGATCGAGCGGCATCGCTGCGGAACACGGGTGAACCCACGCCACGAACCCCTCAACCCACCCGGAGAACGGCCGATCCCAAGGCAGGCGCCCCGACCGGGCACCACCGTCCACGGCACGGAGGTAACCACCATGAACGAAACCTACGCCGTCCCCGCGCTGGTCGAGGTGGGTGACTTCGCCGCCGACACCCTCGGCGACAACGGGCACACCTTCGACGGTTTGATGAGCTCGAGGACGTAGTGATCGAGCGGTGTGACGGCTGAGCTCGTCCGGGGAGTTCAGCCCCACCCCTTCCGGGGCTGGCAGGCCACCCGGAGGAGCCCGGGGCACAGCGCTGCGGTCCGCTCAGCCCGGCACCACCGGCCCCGGCGTTCCCGCACGGGTCATGGATCACTCGGGCGGGTCGAGGTGGTGGCCTCGCGGGTGGTGCCGATCGCGGTGAGGACCGCGGTCGCGGCGAGCATCCCGAGGCAGAGCAGCACCACCCGCGGGTCGTGCGCCGGGTCCGGTCCCGGCAGCACCGCCAGCAGCGACTTCGCCCCGACGAACACCAGCACGGCGGTCAGCCCGACCGCCGCCGGGCCGCGGCCGAGCAGGGTCCGCAGCAGCGCGCACAGCGGGCGCAGCGCGGCCAGCGCCAGCAAGGTCGCGGCGAGCACCGCGCCGGGCGCACCGCCGGTCCCGGTGGCGTGACCGGCGAACACCACGGCGGCCAGCACCCCGAACGCCACCGCGGCGACCGGCCGCGCGGCGACCCGCGGCAGCGCACCCGGCGGCTGCTCCGCGCGCCTGTGGTGCAACCACACCGCGCCCAGCAGCGCGGCACCGAACACCGCGGAGAGCCACGACATCCCGCCGGGCGCACCGAGGCCGAGCAGCACGACCCGCGCCGCGGCGGTGCCGAGCACCGCCAGCACCAGCAGCAGGCCGCGGGGCACGTCGACCAGCTCGACCAGGAGCAGCAGCACCAGGGCGCTGTCGACGTTGACGGCGAGCGAGTGCAGCCAGGCGGCGCCGAAGTCGCCTCCCGCCGCACCGCCCGAGACCAGCAGCACGAGCAGGCACAGCAGCGCGCCGAGCACGAGATGACCGGTCAGCGCGGCGACGGCGCGGCCGGGCGGGAGTTCGCCGTCGGTGCGCCACGCCGCGAACGACTCGCGGAGGAGCAGCGCGACCGCGACGACGGCGATCGGGATCCACAGGTGGCCGGGCACGTCCATCAGCGCCTCCGAGGCGGGGCGGCCGACTGCGGTGCTGCGCGGTGAGCCCGATCACCGTCCCGTTCCGCCGTTGTAGTCCCGCCCCGGTCGGCGTGTCCAGGCATGCCGGCGCGTTCCATCCGTTCGGCCCAGCGGTGGTCCTCAGTGGACGAACGGGTGAATTCGGCGCGCCGCACCGCAAACCGCGCGCCCGCATACTGTATGCTAAATCCGACGAGTCGGCCGGACACACCGGTCGGCCCCGAACGCCCCTCGGAGTCCTCCGCATGTCGCTGCCCTCGAATGTGCCGCAGGCCGCGTCCGGCCGCCAGGTCGCGCGCCCGGTGCCGCTGCGCGAGACCGTCTACGACGCCATCCTGGAGATGATCATCACCGGTGAGCTGGCGCCCGGCAGGCACCTGGTGGAGAAGGAACTCGCCGAAATGCTCGGCGTGTCGCGGCAGCCGGTGCGCGAAGCGCTGCAGTGGCTCAAGAAGGACGAGTGGGTCGACCTGCGACCGGGCTACGGCGCGTTCGTCCACAGCCCCACCCCGGAGGAAGCCGACCAGCTCCTCGGCGTGCGCACCCTGCTGGAGGCCGAATCGGCGCGGCTGGCGGCGCTGCACTCCACCAAGGAGGGCGTCGCCGCGCTCAAGCAAACCTACAAGCGCGGCGTCGCGGCGCTCAAGGCCGACGACATCGACACCGTGGTCAGCGCCAACGCCGAGCTGCACACGCAGATCACCGCGATGTCCGGGAACAAGATCCTGGGCGAGCTGGCCGGGCAGGTGGCGCGCCGGGTCCGCTGGTACCACACCCCGGTCGCCAAATCGCGCGGCAAGAAGTCCTGGGACGAGCACGCCGCGCTGATCGACGCGATCGCCAAGGGCGACGCCGACCTGGCCGCGCGCCTCATGCGGGAGCACACCGAGCACACCCGCGAGTCCTACCTGGAGCGCGCCGAGGACTGAGCGACCGGCCCGCGGCGGCGCGGGTGGTGGCGCCGCGCGGGCGGCGGCAGGTGCTCAGGTCAGCAGCGGCAGATCGCAGAGCAGCCGCCCCAGCAGGTCGAGCGCGTCGTCGGTGCCGAACGGGCCGAATCCCGCCGCGTGCGCGTCCCGGAAGCACCGCTCGACGCCGAGATCGGCCCGGAACGCCGACTGCCCGCAGACCTTGATCCCCAGCTCGGCGACCTGCACGGCGGTCTCCCCCGCCGTCGCCCTCGCCTGCAGCAGCAGGCGCAGCGCCTCCGGCCGCCGCCAGGTCGCGGCCTGCACCGCGTCGTCCAGCGACGACCGCGCCGCCGCCAGCCGACCGGCCATCCGGGCCAGGTCGGCGCGGACCTCCGGTTGCCGGGTGGGCGGGCCCTGCCAGCGGGTCCAGGACGGCTGCGGGCCGGTCACGCACTCCACCGCGCGCGCCAGCACGGCCTCCACCAGCCCGGTGGCGACCGCGGCGGCCAACGCCAGCGACCACGGCAGCAGCTCGGTCAGCACCAGTTCCGCACCGCCACCGTCGCCGCCGAGCACGGCCGAGGCCGGGACGCGCAGCGGGTCGGCGGTGATGGTGGCCGTCGCGCTGCCCCGCAGCCCGATCCCCTCGACCGCGGCGGCGCCGTCGGCCACCGCGGGCACGTGCAGGCCCGGTGCGGTGGCGGGCACCCACCACAGGGTCGCGACCCCGCCCGTCCCCGCCGACGCCCACACGTAGCCGTCGGCCTCGCCCGCCGCGACGACCCCGCGCTTGCGCCCGACCAGGTCGGCCACGCCGCCGTGCACGACCGGCGGTGCGCCGGTCGGCAGCACCTCCGGACGCCCGGCCTCGGCCACCGCCGCGGTGCACAGGTGCGTTCCGGACGCGACCGCGCGCAGCAGCTCCGGCGGCCCGCAGCGCACCAGCACCGCCACCGCCGCGTAGTGCGCCTGGAGCACCGCGGCGGTGGACCCGCAGTGCCGCGCCACCTCGGTGACCACCCGCACCGCCTCGGCGAGCCCGCCGCCCCCGCCGCCCCGGGACTTCGGCACCGTCAGCCCGAGGACCCCGGCGGCGCCGAAGGCGGTCACCGCCGCGCGGGGGAACCGGCCGCGCGCATCGGTCCCGGCCGCGCCGGGACCGACCACCTCGCGCAGCAGCCGGTCGAGCCCCGGCGCGCCGGTCACGGCGAATCCTTCCGCCGCCCGACGTGCTGCCAGCCGAACCGCCCCTTGATGCACAGGTTGCCGTGCCCGACGGAGCTCTCGTGCGGGGAGGTGACCCGCACGATCTCGTTGTCCTGGGTGTGCAGCGTCAGGTTGCAGCCCACCCCGCAGAAGGTGCACACCGTGGTGGTGCGCTGCTGCCGGGACTCGTCCCAGCTGCCCTCGGCGCGCATGTCGTACTCGGTCTTGAAGCTCAGCGCCCCGGTCGGGCACACCTCGATGCAGTTGCCGCAGTACACGCACGCCGAATCGGGCAGCGGCGCGGCGAACTCGGTGGAGATCCGGGCGTCGAACCCGCGCCCGGCCACGGTGATCGCGAACGAGTTCTGCCACTGCTCGCCGCAGGCGTCCACGCACTTGTAGCACAGGATGCACTTGCCGTAGTCGCGCACGTAGAGGTCGTTGTCCACCGCGGCGGGCTGGGCGACGGTCGCGGCGACCGAACCGTCCGGCGGCTCGTGCTCGCCCGGGGCCCGCCGGTCGCGGTCGTCGGCGGACGGCTCCGGAGGTCCGAACCGCTCCGGCCTGGCCTGGTAGTCCTCGACCCAGCCGTCCACCCCCGGCGTGGTGGACAGGTCCACCGAGGACGCCAGCAGTTCCAGCACCAGCTTGCGGCTGTGCCGGGTGCGTTCGGTGTCGGTGCGCACCACCATTCCGGGGGTGACCTCGCGGGAGCAGGACGGCACCAGCGTCCGGGAGCCCTCCACCTCGACGACGCAGACGCGGCAGGCGTTGCGCGGTCGCAGGGTGTCGCCGTAGCACAGGGTCGGCACCTCGGTGCCGACCGCCGCGCAGGCGTCCAGGACGGTGCTGCCCTCCGCGACGCTGACCTGCTCGCCGTCCAGGGTGATGTCCACCAGCCGGCGGGGCAGTCCGAGATCGACGATGGTCATACCCGCTCCTCCGTCGTGGTCCCGGACGCGCCTCCGGACAGCGCGCCCAGGGAATCGATGGCCGATTCGACCGCGTTCCACGCGGTCTGGCCGAGTCCGCAGATCGACGAGTCGCGCATCGCGCGGCCCACCTCCCGCAGCAGCGCCAGATCGTCCTCGCCGCTGCTGTTGACCCGCTGCCCGACCAGCCGCCGCAGCGCCTCCTCCTGGCGGACCGTGCCGACCCGGCAGGGCACGCACTGGCCGCAAGACTCGTCGCGGAAGAACGCGGCGATGCGCAGCAGCAGGTCCGGCAGGTCGGCGGTCTCGTCGAAGACCAGCACCACCCCCGAACCGAGCGTGGTGCCCGCCTCGCGCGCGCCTTCCAGCGACAGCGGCAGGTCCAGCCGGTCGGGTCCGACGAAACCGCCCGCCGCCCCGCCCAGCAGCACCGCGCGCAGCTCGCCGGTCGTCCCGCCCGCCAGGTCCAGCAGCGCGCGCAGCGTGGTGCCGAACGGGACCTCGTAGACGCCGGGACGGCGGACCTGCCCGGACAGGCAGAACAGCCGGGTGCCGGTGGAACCGCCGGTGCCGGTGCCCGCGTAGGCCGCGGCGCCGCCGGTGAGGATCAGCGGCACGTTGAGCAGGGTCTCGACGTTGTTCACCGCGGTGGGCTTGCCGAACAGGCCGCGCTCCACCGGGAACGGCGGTTTGGTCCGGGGTTCGCCGCGGTAGCCCTCGATCGAGTTGAAGATCGCGGTCTCCTCGCCGCAGATGTAGGCCCCGGCACCGCGGCGGATCTCGATGTCGAAGTCGAACCCGGGCTCGCCCAGGATGTCGCGCCCGAGCAGGCCGCGCTCCCGGGCCCGGTCGATCGCCCCGCGCATCCGGCGCAGCGCCCGCGGGTACTCGCCGCGCAGGTACAGGTAGCCCCGCGAGCAGCCGGTGGCGAACGCGGCGATGGTCATCGCCTCCACCACCGCGAACGGATCGCCCTCCATGAGCACCCGGTCCTTGAACGTGCCGGGTTCGCTCTCGTCGGCGTTGCAGATCAGGTAGTGCGGGCGCACCGGCTGCCCGGCGGTGGCCTCCCACTTCCGGCCGGTGGGGAACGCCGCGCCGCCCCGGCCGGTCAGGTTCGCCTCGGTCACCTCGCGGATCACCCCGGCGGGCCCCAGCCGCAGCGCGGTGCGCAGCGCGGTGTATCCGCCGTGCGCCCGGTAGTCGTCGAGGCTCTCCGGGTCCACCACGCCGATCCGGCGCAGCAGCGCCAACCCGGACGAGCCCGCCTGCGGAACCACCGGCTCGGGCTCCTCGCCGGGTTCCTCGGCCCGGGCCAGCGCCGCCACCGCTTCGCCGTCGGCGGGGGCCACCAGCCGCGCCTCGGCCGGGTCGCCCGCCGCCAGGGACAGCGCGGCGGGCGCCCGCTCGCACACCCCGAGGCAGGGGCTGGTCGTCCAGGTGACACCGCCGCGGTCCTCGCCCGGCGGCCCCAGTTCGCGGTGCAGCGCGTCGACCAGCTCCGCCGATCCCCCGGTGCGGCACGCCAGGTCGTCGCAGACGTGCAGCACCCGGGGGGCCCGCGGGCGCAGCGCGAACAGGGCGTAGAAGCTGGCCACCCCGTAGGCGTCGGCGGGCGGCACGGACAACCGGCGGCAGATGTGGTTGAGCGCACCGGGGCTGATCCAGCCGATCCGGTCGTTGACCGCGTGCAGGCAGGGCAGCAGCTGGTCGCGCCCGGGCGCGGGCCCGTGGCCGTTGCCGTCACCGGGTCCGAGCAGGTCGTCGATCGCCGCCTGCTCGACGGCGGTCGGCGTGGAGCTGAGCAGGTGCAGGTCCACGGGGCCTCCTTGGGTCGTGCGGCTGGCGGGAGGCTGTCGGCGCGCGGCCCGCACCACCGCGCGCCGCGGGTCCGAGCAGTCAGGCGGCGGGTTCGGCATCGCCGATCCGGTCCACCCGGATCGCCGAGGCCTTGTACTCGGCCGTCCCGGCCACCGGGTCGGTGGCCTCGATGGTGATCGAGTTGACGTCCACCTCGTCCGGGAAGTGGAACGTCATGAACGCCAATCCGGGCCGCAGGCCGGGATCCAGCCGCACCGGCGCGACGATCGAGCCGCGCCGCGAGGTGATCCGGGCCCGCTCCCCCGCCACCAGGCCGAGCGCCTCGGCGTCGGCGGGGTTGAGGTCCAGCGTCTCGCCCCGGCGCAGCGGGGAGCTGAACCCGCCGGACTGCACGCCGGTGTTGTAGGAATCCAGCCGGCGCCCGGTGGTCAGCCGCAGCGGGAACTCCGCGGTGAGCTCGTCGACCGGCCGCCGGTGCTCGACGACCACGAACGGGGCCGGGTCGCCTCGCTCGGCCGGATCGTCGGCCCACAGCCGGGAGTGCAGGTAGCTGGGTTCCAGCCCGTCCTCGGTGGGGCACGGCCACTGGATGCCGCCGAGGTCGGCCAGCCGCTGGTAGGTCATGCCCGCGTGCATCGGCGAGAGCGCGCGCATCTCGTCCCACACGGCTTCGGCCCGGTCGTAGTGCCAGTCGTGGCCGAGCCTGCGGGCGAGCTCGCAAAGGATGTCGATGTCGTCGCGGGCGCCTTCCGGTGCGTCCAGCGCCTTGCGGACCCGCTGCACCCGCCGCTCGCTGTTGGTGAAGGTGCCCTCGCTCTCGCACCAGGCGGCCGTCGCGGGCAGCACCACGTGCGCCAGTTCGGCGGTCTTGGTCAGGAAGATGTCCTGGACCACCAGGTGCCGCAGGTTCTCCATCCGCTTGCGGGTGCGCCCGGAATCGGCCTCGGACTGCACCGGGTTCTCCCCGATGGCGTAGACGGCGGTGAGCTCGCCGCGGTCCATCGCCTCGAACATCTGGGTCAGGTGCCAGCCGTAGCGCGGCGGGATGGCCGAACCCCAGCTCCGGTCGAACTTCTCCCGCACCTCGGGCAGCAGGATGTCCTGGAAGCCCGGCAGCCGGTTCGGGATGGCGCCCATGTCGCCGCCGCCCTGCACGTTGTTCTGCCCGCGCAGCGGGTTGAGGCCGCTGCCGTAGCGGCCGACGTGACCGGTCAGCAGGGCCAGGTTGATCAGCGCCAGCACGTTGTCGGTGCCGTTGTGGTGCTCGGTGATGCCCAGCGTCCAGCAGAGCTGCGCCCGGTCGGCGTTGGCGTAGGCGTGGGCGAGCTCCTCGATCAGCTCGGCGGGCACCCCCGTCTCCAGCGCGGCGACCTCCGGCGTCCACTTCGCGACGTCGGCGGCGTAGTCGTCGAAGCCCTCGGTGGCGCGGTCGATGAAGGTGCGGTTGACCAGTCCGGAGGCGATGATCTGCCGCGCGACGGCGTGCGCGAGCGCGATGTCGGTGCCGACGTCGAGCTGGAGCCACCGGTCGGCCCACTGCGCGGTGCTGGTGCGCCGCGGGTCCACCACGAACAGCCGGGCGCCGCGGCGCACCGCCTTGAGCACGTGGTGGAAGAAGATCGGGTGCGCCTCCCGGGCGTTGGACCCCCACAGCACGATCAGGTCGGCGTCCTCGATCTCCTGGTAGGAGGAGGTCCCGCCGCCGCTGCCGAAGACCTGCGCGAGCCCCGCCACGCTCGGCGCGTGGCAGGTGCGGTTGCAGGAGTCGACGTTGTTGGTGCCGATCACGGCCCGGGCGAACTTCTGCGCCACGTAGTTCATCTCGTTGGTCGAGCGGGCGCAGGAGAACATGCCGAAGGCGTCGGCGCCGCGCTCCCGCACGGTTTCGGCGATGCCCTCGGCCGCCCGGTCCAGCGCCTCGTCCCACGACGCCGGGCGCAGCTCACCGCCGTCGCGCACCAGCGGTGTGGTCAGCCGGGTGTAGGCCATCGTGCCTCCTCTCGAGCCGGACGCGCCGGTCCGGCCGGTCGCCGAGCGCGTTCCCGACCCCGACGCCGACCGGGTTCGCCGCCGCGGGCGGCCCGTGACGCGACAACGGGGCACGACGACAGGGCGCGACGACGGGGGACCGGCATTCGTGAATGCAGTATACTGTATGGCTACCACCCGACAAGCGTCCGTTCTGCGCACCGCGCCGATCGTCCTGTCGGAGGAACGCGGTGCGACGCGGCCGGAATCAGCCGGACCCACCGTCCGCAATGGACGACCGAGCGGGGTTCACCTGGACGTCGCAACCCGGCGGCTGGGCGGTGGACACCCACGGCCGACTGCGGTATCCCTGAAGCTCATACGGTATGCAGTATGCCGATCGCCGAGGGGATGAGGACTCCGCCATGGCCCACACCTCCACCGACCACGCCGCCGACGCCCCGCTGATCTCCGGGGGGCATCTGGTCGCCAAGGCACTCCGCGCGGAGGGCGTCGACACCATCTTCACCCTGTGCGGCGGGCACATCATCGACATCTACGACGGGTGCGTCGACGAGGGCATCGAGGTCATCGACGTCCGGCACGAGCAGGTCGCCGCGCACGCCGCCGACGGCTACGCGCGGATCACCGGACGCCCCGGCTGCGCCGTGGTCACCGCGGGCCCCGGCACCACCGACGCGGTGACCGGCGTCGCCAACGCGCTGCGGGCCGAGAGCCCGCTGCTGCTGATCGGCGGACAGGGCGCGCTCTCCCAGCACAAGATGGGCTCGTTGCAGGACCTCCCGCACGTCGACATGATGGGCCCGATCACCAAGTTCGCCGCGACCGTGCCGCACACCGAACGGGTCGCCGACCTGGTGTCGATGGCCTTCCGGGAGTGCTACCACGGCGCGCCCGGCCCATCGTTCCTGGAGATCCCGCGCGACGTGCTGGACGCGCGGGTGCCGGTGGACCGGGCCCGGGTGCCGGCCGGCGGCCAGTACCGCTCCTCGACGCGCTCGGCCGGCGACCCGGCCGGCATCGAACGGCTCGCCGACCTGCTCACCAAGGCCGAGAAGCCGTGCATCCTGCTGGGCAGCCAGGTGTGGGGGTGCCGGGCCACCGACTCGGCGGTCAAGCTGGTCCGCGAGCTCAACGTGCCCGCCTTCATGAACGGCGCGGGACGCGGCACCCTGTCCCCCGCCGACCCGCTGCACTTCCAGCTCGCCCGCCGCTACGCCTTCGACAACGCCGACCTGATCATCATCGTCGGCACCCCCTTCGACTTCCGGATGGGCTACGGCAAGCGGTTGTCCAGCGAGGCGACCGTGGTGCAGATCGACCTCGACTACCGCACCGTCGGCAAGAACCGCGACGTCGACCTGGGCATCGTCGGCGACGCCGACGCGGTGCTCACCGCGCTGGCCCAGGCCACCTCCGGGCGGCTGGACAACGGCGCCGCCGGCCGCGGCGCCTGGGTGCGCGAGCTGCGCGAGGTCGAGGACGCCGCGTACCAGAAGCGGTTGCCGCGGCAGCACTCCGACGCCTCCCCCATCGACCCGTACCGGCTGGTGCACGAGATCAACGAGTTCCTCACCGAGGACTCGATCTACATCGGCGACGGCGGCGACATCGTCACCTTCTCCGGTCAGGTGGTGCAGCCGAAGTCGCCGGGGCACTGGATGGACCCGGGTCCGCTGGGCACCCTCGGCGTCGGCGTGCCGTTCGCGATGGCCGCCAAGCACGCCCGCCCGGACAAGGAGGTCGTCTGCCTGTTCGGCGACGGCGCGTTCAGCCTCACCGGGTGGGACTTCGAGACGATGGTCCGCTTCGGACTGCCCTTCGTCGGCATCGTCGGCAACAACTCGTCGATGAACCAGATCCGCTACGGCCAGATGGCCAAGTACGGCGACGACCGCGGCCGGGTCGGCAACACCCTGGGCGACGTCGAGTACAGCCGGTTCGCCCGGATGCTCGGCGGCTACGGCGAGGAGGTCCGGGACCCGGCCGAGATCGGCCCCGCGCTGCGCCGGGCCCGCGAGTCGGGCAAGCCGTCGCTGATCAACGTCTGGGTCGATCCGGACGTCTACGCGCCCGGAACGATGAACCAGACCATGTACAAGTAGCTCCCCGCTGCCGGCCACCGACCGATCCCACCGCCCGAAGGAGCTCGGCATGAGCGCTCTAGAAGGGGTCCGGGTGCTGGACATGACGCACGTCCAGTCCGGACCGTCCGCGACGCAGATCCTGGCCTGGCTGGGCGCCGACGTGGTCAAGCTCGAAGCCCCCACCGGGGACATCACCCGGCGCCAGCTTCGGGACCTCGACGACGCCGACAGCCTCTACTTCACGATGCTCAACTGCAACAAGCGCAGCATCACGCTGAACATGAAGTCCGATGAGGGCAAGGAGATGTTCACCGAGCTGGTGGCCTCCTCGGACGTGCTGGTGGAGAACTTCGGACCGGGCACGGTGGACCGGATGGGCTTCACCTGGGACCGGTTGCGCGAGCTGAACCCGCGGCTGATCTACGCCTCGATCAAGGGCTTCGGCGAGGGCCCCTACACGCACTACAAGGCCTACGAGGTGGTCGCCCAGGCGATGGGCGGTTCGATGAGCACCACCGGCTTCGAGGAGGGGCCGCCGCTGGCCACCGGGGCGCAGATCGGCGACTCCGGGACCGGGATCCACACCGTCGCGGGCATCCTGGCGGCGCTGTTCCAGCGGGAGCGCACCGACCGCGGGCAGCGGGTCTCGGTGGCGATGCAGCACGCGGTGCTCAACCTCTGCCGGGTCAAGCTGCGCGACCAGCAGCGGCTGGCGCACGGTCCGCTCGACGAGTACCCGAACGACTCCTTCGGCGCGGAGGTGCCGCGCTCGGGCAACGCCTCCGGCGGCGGTCAGCCCGGCTGGGCGCTGCGGTGCAGCCCGGGCGGTCCGAACGACTACATCTACGTCATCGTGCAACCGCAGGGCTGGGCCCCGATCGCGCGGCTGATCGGGCGGCCGGAACTGGCCGAGGACCCGGACTGGGCCACCCCGGAAGCGCGGCTGTCCAAGCTGGACAAGATGTTCGGGATGATCGAGGAGTGGTCGGCCCACCACGGCAAGTGGGACGTGCTGGCCAGCCTCAACGCCCACGGCATCCCCTGCGGTCCGATCCTGTCCACCCGCGAGCTGATCGAGGACGCCTCGCTGGCGGACAACGGCATGATCGTCACCGTGGACCACCCGGAGCGGGGCGCGTTCACCACCGTGGGCTGCCCGATCAAGCTCTCCGAATCGCCGGTCGCGGTGCGCCGCTCGCCGCTGCTCGGGGAGCACAACGGCGAGGTGTACCAGGAACGGCTGGGCATCGACGCGGACCGGCTGACCGCGCTCAAGGCGAACGGAGTGATCTAGATGGCCTACGACCAGACCGCGGCGCGCGCGGTGCTCGACGGCGCGCTCGCCGACGGCCGCACCGCGCTGACCGCTCCCGAGGCCAAGGCGCTGTGCGACGCCTACGGCATTCCCGCGGCCGGCGAAGGGCTGGCCACGACCGAGGACGAGGCGGTGGCGCTGGCGGCCGGGTTCGGCGGGCCGGTGGCGCTGAAGATCGTGTCCCCGGACATCCTGCACAAGACCGAGGCGGGCGGCGTGCTCGTCGGCGTCGAGGGCGCGGAGGCGGTGCGCGAAGGCTACCGCGCGATCCTGGCCAACGCGCGGGCGCACGACGCGCAGGCGCGCCTCACCGGGGTCCAGGTGCAGCAGGTCGTCGGCGGCCAGGAGGTGATCGTCGGCGCCACCACCGACCCGACCTTCGGCAAGGTGGTCGCCTTCGGCCTCGGCGGCGTGCTGGTGGAGGTGCTCCAGGACGTCACCTTCCGGCTGGCGCCGCTGACCGCCGAGCAGGCGCGCGGGATGCTCGACGACATCGCCGCCGCCGAGGTGCTGCGCGGCGCCCGCGGCGCCGAGCCGGTGGACGCCGAGGCGCTGGCCGAGGTCCTGCGGCGGGTCTCGGACCTGGTCCACGACTTCCCCCGGATCAGCGAGCTGGACCTCAACCCGGTGTTCGCCACGGCCGCGGGCGCGGTGGCCGCCGACGTCCGGGTGGTGCTGTCCGAGGAGGAACCGGCCGAGCCCGTGCGGCACTCCGAGCAGGACGTGCTGCGGGCGATGCGGCGGCTGATGAACCCGTCGTCGATCGCCGTCATCGGCGCGTCCAACGAGGACGGCAAGATCGGCAACTCGGTGATGAAGAACCTGATCAACGGCGGCTACGCCGGGGACATCCACCCGGTCAACCCGAAGGCCGACGAGATCATGGGGCGCCGCGCCTACCGCAGCATCGGCGAGGTCCCCGGTGACGTGGACGTGGCGGTGTTCACCGTCCCGGCCAAGTTCGTCGCCGCCGCGCTGGCGGAGTGCGGGGCGAAGAACGTCGCCGCCGCGGTGCTCATCCCCTCCGGCTTCGCCGAGACCGGCAACGTCGAGCTCCAGGAGGAGGTCGTCGCGGTGGCCCGGGAGCACGGCATCCGGCTGCTCGGCCCCAACATCTACGGCTACTACTCCACCTGGCACAACCTGTGCGCGACGTTCTGCACGCCCTACGACGTGCGCGGCGGCGTGGCCCTGACCTCGCAGAGCGGCGGGATCGGGATGGCGATCCTCGGCTTCAGCCGGACCACCCGGATGGGCGTGTCCGCGATCGTCGGCCTGGGCAACAAGTCCGATGTGGACGAGGACGACCTGCTGACCTACTTCGAGCAGGACGACAACACCCGCTGCGTGGCGATGCACCTGGAGGACCTCAAGGACGGCCGCGCCTTCGTCGAGGCCGCGCAGCGGGTCACCCGGCGCAAGCCGGTGGTGGTGCTCAAGGCGGGCCGCACCGCGCTCGGCGCCCGCGCGGCCAGCTCGCACACCGGTGCGCTGGCCGGTGACGACAAGGTCTACGACGACGTGCTGCGCCAGTCCGGCGTCATCCGGGCGCCCGGGCTCAACGAGATGCTGGAGTACGCCCGGGGCGTGCCGCTGCTGCCCACCCCGCAGGGCGAGAACGTCGTCATCATCACCGGCGCGGGCGGATCCGGCGTGCTGCTGTCCGACGCCTGCGTGGCCAACGACCTGCGGCTGATGGAGGTGCCCGACGACCTCGACGCCGAGTTCCGGCGGCACATCCCGCCGTTCGGGGCCGCGGGCAACCCGATCGACATCACCGGCGGCGAGCCGCCCAGCACCTACGAGGCCACCCTCCGGCTCGGGCTGCGCGACCCCCGCATCCACTCCCTCGTGCTCGGCTACTGGCACACCATCGTCACCCCGCCGATGGTGTTCGCCGAACTCGCCGCGCGGGTCGCCGAGGAGGCCCGCGAGCAGGGCATCGACAAGCCGATCGTCGCCTCGCTGGCCGGGGACACCGAGGTCGAGAAGGCCGCGGAGTACCTGTTCGACCACGGCATCGTCGCCTATCCCTACACGACCGAGAAGCCCGTCGCGGTGCTCGGGGCCAAGTACCGGTGGGCCCGGGCGGCGGGCTTGCTCGGGTAGCGGAGCCGACACCGCGTGCGCCGACCCCGGCTCCGGGACCGCACCAGCCCGTCCCTCGCCCGCCGCGACCGGTGAGGAACGCGCTGGACGGCCCGGCCCCGGGGCGACCCGCGCCCTGCCGCGCTCCGCACCGTCCGGTTCGATCGATCGCGGACTAGGAGGTCCGGAGTGGACGCTGAGAAGGCACCTGGAAACCAAGACGCGGAGCCCGCGTTAGGCGAATCAAGAGTGTGGAAGGCGGGCCGGCTCGAACCGATGCCGATCCGCGAGCTGCCCGAGTCCCCGCCGTCGGTGCACCTGCTCGGTCCCACCGTGTTCCTGGTGGCGCTGGGCGTGGGCATGGGCGAGTCCTACATGTGGCCGCGCCTGGTGCTGGTGTTCGGCCCGGAGATCCGGTGGTTGTTCCTGATCGGCGTCACGCTGCAGGCGTTCGTGATGCTGGAGATGGCGCGCTACGCGATGGCCACCGGCGAGAGCATCTTCTCCGGTGCGGCGCGGATCGCCAAACCGGTGATGTGGTTCTTCTTCGTCACGGCGATCGTGGTCTACATCTGGCCGGGGCACCTGTCGGCGGGCGCGGCGGCGTTCGAGGAGATCACCGGCATCCCGTGGGTGGTCACGGCCTGCCTCGGACTGCTGCTGGTCGGGGTGCTGTTCAGCCTGGCCAAGGTGATCTACAGCCTGCTGGAGAACGTGCTGTCGTTCCTGATCGGGCTGCTGGTGATCGGGGCGACGGTGATCGCCGCGATGGTCGGCAACTTCAACGACCTCGTCAGCACCCTCACCGGGATGTTCCACTTCGGCTACTTCCCGGAGGAGGCGATGTCGGCCACCTGGTTCCCCATCGTGGTCGGCTCGATCGCCTTCGCCGGGCCCTCCGGGATGCAGCAGATGTGGTACACGCTGCACCTGCGGGACAAGGGCGCCGGGATGGGGGCGCACATCCCGCGCATCCGGGGGCTGCGGCACGCCGGTGAGGAAGAGGCGATGCCCAGCCGGGGGTTCATGTTCGACACCGACGACCCCGAGGAGATGCGCAAGTGGAAGGGCTGGCGGCGCTGGGTCACCTTCGACGCACTGCTGCTGTTCTGGGGCGTGACGATGCTGGTGACGGTTTCGTTCACGGTGCTCGCCCAGTCCGCGGCGCGGGAGAACCCCAACGTCCGCACGCTCATCGAGCAGGGCGACCGGGACGCCGCGCTCAACGCGATGGCCAGCGCCTTCGCCTCCGCGGGCAGCCCGGTGCTGGGGTCGGTGTTCCTCGGCTTCCTCGCGCTGATCGGGCTGAACGCGACGCTGGGCCTGTTCGACTCGTTCTCCCGGGGCCAGGCGGACATGACCTACCACTTCGTGCCGGGGGCGCGGCGGCTGAAGATGTCGCACCTCTACGCCGGGTTCCTGTGGGGCGTGATCGGCTTCGGCATCCTGATCCTGCTGTTCGGCCCGGCCGACGGTCCCAGCGCGATCCTGGACATCCTGGCCTTCCTGTCCACGTTCGCGATGGGCGCCTACTGCGTGGTCCTGCTGCTGGTGAACAACCTGATGCTGCCCAAACCGATCCGGCCGAACGTGTTCACCAACCTGGTGATCGGCGCGGGAGCGGTGTTCTACCTGGGCATGCTGTTCTTCAGCCTGTTCCGCTTCGGAGTGGTGGTGAGCTGAGATGGGTCGAGTCGTCGCCCTGTCCCCGGACCGGGTCGCGCCGGGGCTGCTGATCGCGTGCTGCGCGGGGCTGTTCGCCGGCGTGCTGCCCCTGGTCGCCGGGGCTCCGGTGGCGTGGGCGGTGACCACCGGGGTGCTGCTGGCGCTGCCCCTGGCGCTGCTCGGGATCGGCTACGGGGCGCTGCGGGCGCACGGGGTGCTGCGCGGCGGCGCGTTCGCCCCGGTGGCCCTGTTCTGGGTGATCGGGTTCCCGCTGGCCCGGCTGGTCCAGGACGTCGGCACCCGGCTGGTGCTCGACGGCGGCTTCGCGCTGCCGCCGAGCCCGCTGGGGTTCCTGGCCTACCAGGCGATGCTCAGCATCGGGTTCGCCATCGGCTTCGTGTGGGTGCACGAACGGCTCACCGGGGTCGGGCACGCCTGGTCGGCCCGGCGGTCGAGCTGATGCGCGGCGATCAGCGCGGGGTCCGCTGCGCGGGGACGGCGACCGGCCGGTCCCCGCCCGCGGAGCGCCTGCTGGACTCCATCGCGGTCGCCAGACCGAGACCGAGCAGCCGCCCGTCGGCCGCGTAGCCGCGCGGCAGCCGGGCGAAGTGGCGCAGGGCGGAACGCAGTCGTCGCATGGTGTGTTCACCTCCTCGTCGCGTTCTCCTGCATACAGTATGCCGAAAATCGACCGGGTTCGCCGTGTGAGCCCCGACACCTCGGGAGGGTGACCGATGGACCGAGCGAGCAGCGGTTTCCTCCCGCCCGCGCACCGGGTGCTGCGCGACCACCTCGGCAGGCCCTACCGGGTGGGCGAGAGCCCCCGGCAGCTCGCCGGCCGCTCCCGCACCGCGCTGCTGTGGGCCTGCCGGGTTCCGGTGCTGGTGGTCGGCACCGGCCAGTACGCCTTCGGCGCCGCGGTCCCGGCGCTGACCGCGAGCACCGGCCGGACCGCGCCGGAGCTCCTCTGGGCGCTGGCGCTGTGGACGGTGTTCCAGGCCGGGGCCGCCTACCCGGTCGCCCGCCGACGCCCCGGGAAGGCCCCGAGGGCGGTCCTCGTGGCCGGAGCGCTGCTGTCCGGCCTCGGGCTGCTGGCGCTGGCCCGCGCCGAGCACCTCGCGGTGCTGCTGATCGGCTACTCCGCGCTGGGCGGGACCGGCGCCGGGCTGGTCTACGCGGCGTGCACCGCGACCGCGGGCCGGTGGTTCCCGGAGCGCTCCGCCGCCCGGGTCGCCTCGGTCACCGGGGCCTTCGCCTGGGGTTCCGCGCCGTTCGCGGTGGCGCTGGCCCTCGACGGCGCGGCGTCGGTCGCCGCGCTGCCGGTGCTGGCCGGGGTGGTCGCGGCCGTGGTGCTGGGCTGCGGGCTGCTGCTGTCGGACCCGCCGCCGCACTGGTGGCCCGAGCACGTCGATCCCCGGCGGTGGGCGCTGGCCGCGCACCCCGGGCGGTTCCGCGCCCCTCCCGCCGTGCGCCAGTTCTCGGCGGTGGAGGCGCTGCGCACGCCGGTGCTGCCGGTCATGGCCGGTGCGCTGTGCTGCGCGGCGACGGTGTCGCTGTTCAACGCCGCCGTCCTGGCGGTGCTGGCGGTGCGGCTCGGGCACGGCCCCGCGGTCGGTGCCCTCGCCGTCGCCGCCTTCGCCGCCACCGGCGGAGCCGGGCGGGCGCTGGCGATCCCGGTCGCCGACCGGCTCGGCGGTCGCCGCGCGCTGCGCCTGGTGATGGCCGCCCAGGCGTTCGGCCAGGTGCTCCTGCTGCTGGCGTTGCCCGCCGCCGGTCCGGGGCCGCTGCTGGTGGCGGCGCTGGTCGCCGGGATCGGCGGCGGCGCCTTCTACCCGCTGTTCGCCGCGCTGGCCCGGGAGTGCTTCGGGGACCGGCGCAGCGCCGAGGTGCACGGCCTGGTCTACAGCGCCAAGGCGGTCAGCGGCCTGCTCGGCATCGGCCTCGCGGTGGCGGCCGCGGGCGGCTCCTCCGCGGCGCCGGTGGTCGCCGCCGCGCTGTCCGGGTGCGCGGCGCTGCTCGTCTCCGCGCTGCACCGCCCCGGTCTGCCCCGCACGCTGCCCACCGCGTCGGCACCGGAGCGCGCCGCGGGCAGACCCCCGATCCCCACCTGAGCCCCGGCGCCCAGACCACGACGGCGGTGGCGCCGGGCACGTCGACCCCGCAGAGCCGGGCCGCGTCGCCCATGGTGATGGTGGGCAGTCATGCTCTTCCCGGTCGCACCGCGGCGATGGCCCGGTGCAGCGCTTCCGGTGCGCCGAAGCCACCGGCCTTGGTGATGACGAGCTGGTCGCCGGGGTCGGCGCGGGCGAGCACGACGCCCGGTTCGAGTTCGGCGATCAGCCGCAGCGCGGTGGTGCCGCGCCGGGCCAGCACGGCCCGCGCGGTCTCGCCCCCGGTGAGCACCAGCAGCGCCGCGCCGTCGCCCGCTCCGGCGCAGGCCCCGGCCAGCGCGGCGCCGATTCGGGACGCCGCAGCCGGGTCCACCGGTCCGCCGAGGGTGACCACCGCGTCCCCCGCGTCGAGCGCGCGGCGCACCGGCCCCGCGGAACCCGCCGGATCGGCCAGCAGCCGCCGCACCGGCAGGTCGACGTGCCGCGCGCCCCGCGCGGCGAGCACCTCCGCCTGCGCCCGGGAGACGGCGCTGGCGCTGCCGACGACGGTGAGCACCGGGCCGGACACCGCGGGCAGCGCGGCGGCGGTGCGCCCGGGGCGCACCCGGTCGGCCAGCGCCTCGGCGAGCCCGGCGGCACCGGCCCAGTGCGGCGGGCGGGGCAGCGCGACGCCCGCTTCGACCAGGGCCCGCAGGTCCGCGCCGGTGACCGCGTCGGCGATCACCACGTCCCCCGGGGCCAGCAGCGCGGCGAGCCGCGCCCGCAGCCGCTCCGGCTCGCCGCGCACGGTCGGCAGCGCCAGGTGGCGCACCCGCAGCGGTTCCAGGGCGGCGGCCACGGCGGGCGGCGGGGCCGCGGTTTCGGCGCGCCACGCGTCGGTCCGGTGCAGCGCGGTGCCGCCGAGGTGCACCACGCCGCCGAGCACGGTGCGGCCGGTCGCCGGCGAGGCCGGGCAGAGCAGCACCCCGGCGCCCGCTGCGTGCTCGGCCAGGGCGCCGACCTCGGCCGCGAGGTTGCCGCGCAACGTGGAGTCGACCTTCTTGAGCACCAGCCGCCCGGTGCCGTGCGCGCGCAGCGCACCGGCGACCCGGCGGGCCGCCTCGGGCGCGGCCGCGCCCCGGCTGTCGGTGTCCACCACGACGACCTCGGCGGTCCCGGCGGCGCGCAACGACACCAGCGTGCGCAGCTCCCGCACCGCGAACGGCACCCCGGAATCGCCCGCCCCGGAGAGGTCGTCCGCCACGACCAGCACCTCGGTCCCCACCGCCGCACTCCTCACTCTTGCGCACTTCGCGCAAGAATCGCACCGAAACTATCCGCATATGCGCACAACGCGCAACGAGACCGACCGGCGCACCGGCGGCGAGGCGGTCGTCACACCTCGGCCCGTCGCCCGGTCCGCGCTGGTCACCCGGCCGCGACGGACCCGGAACACCGCGCCGGGACGCCACGCGGGTTGGTGGCCCTCCCGCGGTCCGGTACGGTCGATCGGAGCATTCGCGCCCGCGGGTCAGCCCCGGCGCGCACCGTCCCCGGCAGGAAGAGCCCCACTCCCCACCACTCGTGAATCGATCGGGCTCGCACGTCCGCACCCACCTGCCTCTCCGATTCCGCACCGGCCGCCGCGCGTCCGCGTGCTCCGCTCCAGCGCATCCACCGGGAGTTCTCCGTGTCCGACGCACCCGACCGACATACCGCGCCCGCGAAACCGGGCCCCGTCTTCTTCTCCTCGGTGGCGCTGTGCGCCGTGTTCGTGCTGTGGGCGGTGCTGTCCACCGAAAGCCTCAACGCCGTCACCGGCACCGTCCTGGACTGGGTCACCGGCAACTTCGGCTGGGTCTACCTGGTTTCGGCGCTGGGCATCCTCGGCTTCCTCGCCTGGCTCGCCGCGAGCCGCTGCGGCCGCATCCGGCTCGGCGCCGACGACGACCGCCCCGAGTTCCGCACCATCAGCTGGCTGGCCATGATCCTGGCCGCCGTGATGGGTTCCGGCCTGATCACCTACGGCGTCACCGAGCCGATCACGCACTTCGCCGAACCGCCGCACGACCTCGCCGAACCCGGCAGCAAGCACGCCGCGGTGGTCGCGCTCCAGCACTCCTTCTTCGACTGGGGCCTGCACGCCTGGGGGATCTTCGCGGTGTTCGGCATCGCGCTGGGCTACTCGATGCACCGCAAGGGCCGCAAGGGACTGATCAGCCCGATGCTGCGCCCGCTCCTCGGGTCCGCTGTGGACGGACCGGTGGGCAAGGCGGTGGACGTGCTGGCGATCTTCGCGACGCTGTTCGGCACCACGACCTCGCTCGGCCTCGGCGCCATGCAGATCAGCGGCGGGCTCAGCCACGTGCTCGGGCTGCCCGGCGGGGTGGGCACCGAGATCGCGATCATCGCGGTGGTCACGGTGCTGTTCACCATCTCGGCGATCACCGGGCTGCACAAGGGAATCCGCTTCCTCAGCGAATCCAGCACGGCGCTGGCGGCGCTGCTGTTCGGGTTCGTGCTGCTGGTCGGTCCCGGCGGGTTCGTGCTCAACCTGCTGGTGGAATCGCTCGGCCTCTACATCGGCGACTTCGTCCCGATGAGCCTGCGCACCGGGATCTTCGGCCAGCTCGACTGGATGCAGAGCTGGACGTACTTCATGCTCGCCTGGTGGATCTCCTGGGGCGCCTTCGTCGGCGTCTTCCTCGCCCGGATCTCCCGCGGCCGCACCATCCGCGAGTTCGTCCTGGCGGTGCTCGGCGTGCCGAGCGCGGTGTTCTTCCTCTGGTTCGCCACGATGGGCGGTTCGGCGATCTTCCAGGACGCCTTCCAGGGCGGCCAGGTCGCCGAGGCCGCGCAGGCCGACGCCGCGGGCTCGATCTTCGCGATGCTCTCGGCCTACCCGCTGTCCACGCTCACCTCGCTGATCGCGACGGTGCTGGTGCTGATGTTCTTCGTCTCCGGTGCCGATGCGAACACCTACGTGCTGAGCATGCTGTCCTCCGACGGGCACCCGCGTCCGAGCGCGACGGTGCTCGCGGTGTGGGGCGGCCTGACCGGCCTCACCTCCGTGGTGCTGCTGCTCGCCGGCGGCCTGGAGGCGTTGCAGCAGGCGGTGATCATCAGCGCCGCGCCGTTCGTGGTGCTCATGATCGGCCTGGCCTACTCGCTGTGGCGCGAGGTCCGGGAAGACCCCCTGGTCCGCACCGGGCCCCGCACGCGCGAGGACGTCGAACTGGTGTGAGCGGGCCTCACCGGCGCAGCTGCTCGGCCAGCAGGCCGAGCAGCGCGTCGGCGTCCACTGGTTTGGCCACGCAGTCGGTGGCCCCGGCTTCCAGGCTGCGTTCCCGGTCGGCGGGCATGGCCTTGGCCGTCACCGCGATGATCGGCAGCTCGCGGTAGCGCGGCATCTCCCGGATCAACCGGATCGCCGCATCACCGTCGAGCTCCGGCATCATCACGTCCATGAGCACGGCGCGGACGTCCTCGTGCTCGCGCAGCGCACTGATCCCGGCGAAGGCGTCCCCGGCGGTCACCACCTCGAGCCCGTGCTGCTCCAGCAGCATCGCCAGCGCCCGCGCCCCGCGTTCGTCGTCGTCGACCAGCAGCACCCGCTCGCCGTCGAACCGCGGCCGCACCCCGGTCTCCGGCTCAGCTCGCGGTGGGACGTCCACTTCGGCCTCCGCCGGTTCCTCCTCGGGTGGCGCGGTGGGCAGGAACACCGCGAAGGTGCTGCCCCGGCCGGGTTCGCTGCGCACCGCGAGCTCGCCGCCGAGCAGCGCGGTGAGCTCCTGGCTGATCGACAGCCCGAGCCCGGTACCACCGTGCTCCCGCACGGCGGTGGCGTCGACCTGCTGGAAGGCCTCGAACACGCGCGAGAGCTGGTCCTCCGGGATGCCCCGGCCGGTGTCGCGCACCTCGAGGGCCACCCGCTGCGGCGCGCAACGCAGCGCCGCGGCCCCCACCTCGGTCGGCGAGGCGGCCCGGACGCGCAGCTCGACCCGGCCGCGGTCGGTGAACTTCACCGCGTTGGACAGCAGGTTGCGCAGCACCTGCTCCAGCCGGTCCCGGTCGGTCCGCAGGGTCGGCGGGACCGAGGGGTCGACCACCACGTCGAAGCCGAGCCCGGCGTCCTCGGCCACCGGCCGGTACAGCGCGTCGAGGTCCGCGGCCAGCTCGGCGAGCTCCACCTCCGCGGTGAGCAGGTTCATCCGGCCCGCCTCCACCTTGGCCAGGTCCAGCACGTCGTTGATCAGCCGCAGCAGGTCGGTGCCCGCCTGGTGGATGGTGCGCGCCAAGTCCACCTGCTGCGGGGTGAGCGTGTCCTCCCGGTCCTCGGCGAGCAGCTTGGCCATGATCAGCACGCTGTTGAGCGGGGTGCGCAGCTCGTGCGACATGTTGGCCAGGAACTCCGATTTGTAGGCCGAGGCCCGGGAGAGCTCGCGCGCCCGATCCTCCAGGTCCTGCCGGGCCTGTTCGATCTCCAGGTTCTTCAGCTCGATGTCCCGGTTGCGGCTGGCCAGCAGGGTCGCCTTCTCGGCGAGTTCGGTGTTCGAGCGGCGCAGCTCGTCCTGCTGGGTCTGGAGCTGCTCGGAACGCTCCCGCAACTGCTGCGCGAGGTGCTGGAACCCGGCGAGCAGCTCCTCGGTGCGGGAGTTGGAGATGATGGTGTTGACCTCGACGCCGATCGTGCCGGTCACCCGCTCCAGCAGGTCGAGGTGCACCGGCGCGAAGCGGCGCACCGCGGCCAGTTCCAGCACCGCGAGGACCTCGTCCTCGAACCGCACCGGCAGCACCACCAGGTTCACCGCGTCCGCCTCGACGATCCCGGAGCCGATCCGCACGTGCTCCCGCGGCGCGTCGGTGACGAGCACGGTGCGCCCGCTCGACGCGACCTGGCCGACCAGCGACTCGCCGGGCCGCACCCGGGACGTCCCGGCCCCGGGCGGCACGCCGTAGCCCGCGGTCCGCTCCAGCACCGCCCGCCCGTCGGGATCGCTGCGGCGCAGGAAGAAGGCACCGTACTGGGCATCGACCAGCGGGACCAGTTCGTCGAGCACCGACCGGGCCAGCACGTCGAGCTCGTGGCCGCCCTGCACCACCGCCGAGAGCCGGGCCAGGTTGCTCTTGAGCCAGTCCTGCTCCCGGTTGGCCCGGGTGGTCTCCCGCAGGTTGCCGATCATCGCGTTGATGTCGTCCTTGAGCTCGGCGACCTCCCCGGCCGCGGCCACGGTGATCTCCCGGCTCAGGTCGCCCTCGGCGACCGCGGTGGCGACCTCGGCGATGGCGCGGACCTGGGTGGTGAGGTTGCCCGCGAGCCGGTTGACGCTCTCGGTGAGCCGCCGCCACGTCCCGGAGACGTCGGCGACCTCGGCCTGACCGCCGAGCCGACCCTCGGTGCCGACCTCGCGGGCCACCCGCGTCACCTCGTCGGCGAAGGCGGAGAGCCGGTCGACCATCGTGTTGATGGTCGTCTTGAGCTCCAGGATCTCGCCGCGGGCGGCCACGTCGATCCGCTTGGACAGGTCGCCGCCGGCCACCGCCGTGGTCACCTGGGCGATGCCGCGCACCTGGCCGGTCAGGTTGTCGGCCATGGTGTTGACCCCGTCGGTGAGCTCCTGCCACGTCCCGGCCACCCCCGGCACCCGCGCCTGGCCGCCCAGCCGCCCCTCGGTGCCGACCTCCCGCGCCACCCGGATCACCTCGTCGGCGAACGCGGAGAGCCGGTCGACCATGGCGTTGAGCGTGTTCTTGAGCTGGAGCACCTCGCCGCGGGCGGCCACGTCGACCTTGCGGGTGAGGTCCCCGCGCGCGACCGCGGTCGCCACCGCGGCGATGTCGCGGACCTGCGCGGTGAGGTCGTCGGCCAGCAGGTTCACCGCCCCGGTCAGCTCCCGCCAGCGGCCGCGCGCGCCCGGCACCTCGGCGCGCGCCCCGAGCCTGCCCTCCTCGGCGACCTCGCGGGCGACCCGGGAAACCTCCTCGTCGAACACCGCCAGCCGCCGGACCATCGCGTTGATCGTGCCGGCCAGCTCGCCCATCTCCCCGCGGGCCTCGGCGGTGATCTCCCGGGACAGGTCGCCCGCCGCGACCGCACCGGTCACCCCGGCCACGTCGCGCACCTGCGCGGCCAGCGCCGCCGAGGTGCCGTTGACCGCCTCGGCCAGCTCCAACCAGGTGCCCGCCAGCCCGGTGGGGTCGACCCGGCCGCCGAAGCGCCCCTCGACGCCCAGCTCGCGCACCACCCGGACGATCCCCTCGACCGCACGCGCCACCCGGTCCAGCGACCGGTTCGCGTCGGCGGCCGAGCCGCCGGGCAGCGCGACGTCATCGGCGCGGCGGGGCAACCGTGCGGCCAGGTCGCCGCGCGCCAGCGCGCCGAGCACCCGTTGCAGCTCGGCCGGCGGGCCGGGCAGCTCCCGGACCAGCGCGTCCGCCGCCGACGCCGCCCGGGCCCAGCCGCCGGGCGCGCCGTCCACCCGCACCGGGGCGATCGGTCGGCTGCCCTCCGCCGACGCGGCGCTGACCCGCTCCAGCTCGGCGACGAGGCGCTGGTTGCGCTCGGCGAGCTCGTTGAACACCGCGGCGACCTCGGCGGGCAGCCCGCCGCCGGTGAACGCCAGCCGCCGCCGGAAGTTGCCGTCGCGGAGGTCGCGCAACCCCAGCAGCAGGCGGGTCAGCACCACCGGGTCGGTGTCCGGCCGGTCCTGCGGTGCCATCGCGCCTCCCGCTCCCCCGCTGCTCCGTCCCCGCGCTACCGCCGGTCGCGGGAACCCCGGTCCAGGCGCAGCTCGGTGGCCAGCACGGCGGCCTCGCTGCGGTGCCGCATCGACAGCTTCGCCAGCATCTGGGAGACGTAGTTCTTGACGGTCTTCTCCGCCAGGTACATCCGCTTGGCGATCTCCCGGTTGGTCAGCCCCTCGCCGACGAGCTCGAGCACCTGCCGCTCGCGGTCGGTGAGCTCGCGCAGCGGGTCGGCCTGCTCCTGCTCCTTGCGCAGCCACCGCAGCATGGCCTCGGACTTCTGCGGGCTCAGCAGGGACTCGCCGCGTCCGGCGATCCGGATGGCCCGCACGATCTCGTCGCTGACCGCCTCCTTGAGCACGAAACCCGCCGCACCGGCCATGATCGCGTCCATCAGGGCGTCGTGGTCGTCGTAGGAGGTCAGGATGAGGCAGCGCAGGCCCGGGAGCTGGGACTGCAGCTCCCGGCAGAGCTCGACGCCGTTGCCGTCGGGCAACCGCACGTCCAGCACGGCCACGTCGGGCTGGACCTTCGGCACCCAGGCCAGCGCCTCCCCCACCGACGAGGATTCGCCCGCGATCTCGAGGTCGGCCTCCGCCTGCACCAGAGCGGCGATCCCCCGCCGGATGATCTCGTGGTCATCGACGACGAACACACGTGCCATCGCGCTCTCCTCCCTCGTTCCGGGAAGGCACCCTGGACCGGGGCACGCGCTAGTACTCCCGCATCAGCCGGGCGAACTCGCTGTTGGCCGCGGCCCACTCGTGGGTCATCAGCTCGGCGGGCACCTCGGGGCGCGGCTCGGCGTCGACGGTGACGACGAAGCCGGGTTCGGAGACCCGCTTGCGGAGCTGGACCAACCGGCCCCCCGCCGAGCACCCGATCCGTTCCCCGTCGGGGGCGCTGCGGCTCTGCCCCGGCGTCAACGCGGAGGTGTCGAAATCGGCCATCTCCCGGTTGTAGCCCATCGCGGCGCTGATCGCCGGTCAGCGGTGCTCAGCCGTGCAGGGCGAGGTAGGGCGCGAGCGCGACCAGCGTGCCGATCAGGGCGTACTTCAGCCCGCGGGTCGGCAGCGCGCGGGCGAGCTTCCAGCCCAGCAGCACCCCGGCGAGCTCGGGCACGCCGACCAGGGCGGCCAGCGGCCAGTCGATCGCCCCGTGGGCGAGGTAGCCGAGGGTGCCCACCCCGGCGATCACGATGGACTGCACCTGCGCCGCGGCCAGCGCGGACAGCACCGGAACGCCGAGCGCGACCAGCAGCGGCACGGTGAGCATGGGTCCGCCGATGCCGACGACGCCGCTGGCCGCCGACACCGCCAGCCCCAGCGCCGCCACCGCCGGCTCGGGCGGCCGGACCGCCGGGGCGGCGGGCGCGCGGCGATCCCGGTACCACACCAGAGCGGCGACCAGCACCAGGAACACCGCGAGCACCAGGCCGAACGCCCTGGCGGAGACCGCCGAGTTGAGCAGCACGCCCAGCGGGGTGCCGAGCACGGCGGTGCCGGCCAGCACCAGCGCGTCCCGCCGGGTGCGCGGTTCCCGCAGGTGCCCGGAGCGGGTGTAGGCGGCGGTGGCCAGCGCTCCGGTGGCCACGTGGGTGACGATGGCGGTGCCCGCCACCTCGGCCGGGGCCAGCCCGGTCAGCGCGAACAGGCCGATGGTGGGCAGCACCCCGCCCGGGCCCACGGCGGTGATGCCGACGCCCCCGGCGAAACCGATCAGCGCCAGCACCACCAGCACCGGCAGCGACAGGTCGGCCATCAGCGCGCCCCCGGCCGCTGCCCGTTCCCGCTCACCGGCACCGCTCAGCCGTTGCGCGGGAAGCCGAGGTCCACCCCGCCCTGCGAGGGATCGGGCCAGCGGGTGGTCACGACCTTGGTGCGGGTGAAGAAGCGGATGCCGTCCGGGCCGTAGGCGTGCGCATCGCCGAACAGCGAGTCCTTCCAGCCGCCGAAGGACTGGTGCGCCACCGGGACCGGGATCGGCACGTTCACGCCCACCATGCCGACCTCCACCTCCTCGCTGAAGGCCCGCGCCGCGCCGCCGCTGGCGGTGAAGATCGCGGTGCCGTTGCCGTAGGGGTTGGCGTCGAGCACCTCCAGCGCGGCGTCGTAACCGGGCACCCGCAGCACCGACAGCACCGGGCCGAAGATCTCGTCGGTGTAGATCGACATGTCGGTGGTGACGTGGTCGAACAGGGTCGGGCCGAGCCAGAACCCCGCGTCGGCGCCGTCGGCGGCGACGTCGCGGCCGTCGACCACGAGGTCCGCCCCGGCCCGCTGCCCCGCCGCCACGTAGGAGGCGACGCGGTCCCGGTGCGCGGCGGTGACCAGCGGGCCCATGTCGCAGCCGCGCCGCCCGTCGCCGACCCGCAGCCCGGCCATCCGCTCGGCGATCCGGGCGACCAGCTCGTCGCCGACCGGGTCCACCGCGACGACCGCCGAGACCGCCATGCAGCGCTCGCCCGCGGAGCCGAACCCGGCCGACACCGCGGCGTCGGCGGCGAGGTCCAGATCGGCGTCGGGCAGCACCACCATGTGGTTCTTCGCCCCGCCGAGGGCCTGCACCCGCTTGCCCCGCGCGGTGCCCCGCTCGTAGACGTAGCGGGCCACCGGCGTGGACCCGACGAAGGAGATCGCCTTGACCCCGGGGTGGTCCAGCAGGCCGTCGACGGCCACCTTGTCGCCGTGGAGCACGGTGAGCACCCCGTCCGGCAGCCCGGCCTCCTGCCACAGCCGGGCCAGGAACATCGCCGCCGACGGGTCCTTCTCGCTGGGCTTGAGCACCACGGCGTTGCCGCAGGCGATCGCGCCCGGGACGAACCACAGCGGCACCATCGCCGGGAAGTTGAACGGCGAGATCACGCCGACCACGCCGAGCGGCTGCCGGACCGAGTGCACGTCCACGGCCGTCGAGGCGTTCTCGGAGAACCCGCCCTGGAGCAGCGCCGGGATGCCGCAGGCGTACTCGACGTTCTCCAGCCCGCGCTGGACCTCGCCCGCGGCGTCGGCGACCACCTTGCCGTGCTCGGCGGTGATGATCCGGGCCAGCTCGTCGGCGTGCCGGTGCAGCAGCTCGCGGAAGGCGAACAGCACGGCGGAGCGGCGGGCCAGCGAAGTCCGGCGCCAGGTCCGCGCCGCCTCCGACGCCGCGGCCACGGCGGCGTCCACCACCTCCTGATCGGCGAAGGCGACCCGCGTGGTCTCCGCACCGGTGGCGGGGTCGAAGACCGGACCGCTGCGCTCGGGGTCGGTGCCGGTGGTCCGGCCGCCGATCCAGTGCCCGATGGTCATGCGCGCAGCTCCTTCTCAGCGGTGGTCAGGACGTCGGTGAGGACGGCCAGGGCCTCGGCGGCCTCCTCCTCGGTCAGCGTCATCGGCGGGGCGAGCCGCAGCACGTTGCCGTGCAGGCCGCCCTTGCCCACCAGCAGCCCGCGCTGCCTGGCCAGTTCCAGGACGCGCCCGGCGGCCTCCGGGGCCGGTTCGGCGGAGCCGGGGCGGACCAGCTCCACGCCGATCATCAGGCCCTTGCCCCGCACATCGCCGACCAGCGCACTGCCCTCGGCGTGGGTGCGCAGACCGGCGAGCAGCCTCGCGCCGAGCCGGGCGGCGTTGCCCTGCAGGTCGTGGTCGAGCAGGTACTCCAGCGTCGCCGTCGCCGCGGCGGTCGACACCGGGTTGCCGCCGAAGGTGGACAGCGAGTTCGCGGTGAGGCAGTCCATCAGCTCCGCCTCGGCGACGAGGCCGCCGATCGCCATGCCGTTGGCCAGGCCCTTGGCGAAGGTCATCGCCGAGGGCACCACGCCGTGCGCCTGGATGCCCCAGAAGTGCTCCCCGGTGCGCCCCCACCCGGTCTGCACCTCGTCGGAGACGAGCAGGATGCCGTACTCGTCGAGCACCTCGGCGAAGGCGCCGAACAGGCCGTCCGGCGGCGTGGCGAACCCGCCGACGCCCTGGATCGGCTCCACGATCATGCAGGCCACGTCCCCGGCGGTGGTCGTCTCGATCACCTCGCGCAGGTCCTCGACGCAGGCGCGGACGTAGTCGGCGTCGGACAGGTTCCGGAACGGGCTGCGGTAGCGGTAGCCGCCGTGCACGTAGCTGACCTTGACCGGGGACAGCGCGCTGGCCGACCAGCTCCGGTTGCCGGTGATGCCGACCGTGGCGAACGCGCGGCCGTGGTAGGAGTTGCGCAGCGCGAGCACCTGGTTGCTGCGCCGGCGCTGGGTGGCCAGCATCAGCGCGGTCTCGTTGGCCTCGGTGCCGGAGTTGGTGAAGAACACCTTGGGCCGGGACATGCCGGAGAGCTCGGCGATCCGCTCGGCGAGCTCGACCTGCTGCCGGATCAGGTACAGCGTCGAGGTGTGCAGCACCCCGCTGTCGACCCGCGCGCGGATCGCATCGCTGATCTCGGGGATGTCGTAGCCCACCGCGTTGGTCAGGATGCCCGCGAAGAAGTCCAGGTAGGTGTTGCCGTCGGCGTCGGTGACGTGCCTGCCGCGACCGCTGACGATCTCGACGGGTTCCTCGTAGTACAGCGACATCCAGCCCGGCATCACCTCGCGGTGGCGGGCCAGCAGATCGGATCGGCTCATCGGTGGTGCTCTCCCCTCCGCGCATGGCTGCACCCGGCAGTCTCGTCGGCCCGGCCCCGCTCCACCATCGACAACCTGTCCTGTTCTAATGATCGCCGCGTGACGGTGTGTGCGCTGCCGAGGAGGTTCGATGCACCCGACCTCGCCCGACGTCCTGCTGCTGCCCACCGTGGCGGAGGTGCTCGACCTGCCGGAACTGCGCCAGGGCAAGCCCCGCGTGGTGGCCGGGGCGACCGGGCTGGACGGGCGGGTCCGCTGGGCGCACGTCGCCGAACTCGCCGACATCGCCGCCCTGCTCACCGGCGGGGAACTGGTGCTGACCACCGGCATCGCGCTGTCCGACGCGCCGGAGGCGCTGGCCCGCTACGTCGACGAGCTCGCCGCGGTGGGCGCCGCCGGGCTGATCGTCGAACTCGGCCGCCGGTGGCGGGACCGGCTGCCCTCGGCCCTGGTCGACGCCGCGCACCGGCACGACCTGCCGCTGGTGGCGCTCGACGTGGAGACCCGGTTCGTGCGGGTGACCGAGGCCGTGGTGGCCCGGATCCGGGACGCGCAGCTCGCCGAGCTGCGCACCACCCAGGTGATCCACGAGATCTTCACCGACCTGACCACCGCGGGCGCCGAACCCGCCGAGGTGCTGCGCGAGGCGGCCCGGCTCACCGAGCGCCCGCTGGTGCTGGAGACGATGGCCCACCAGGTCCTCGCCTACGACTCCGCGGGCGAGGACCCGGTGTCGCTGCTGTCGGACTGGGCCGAGCGCTCCCGCGCCGCGGTGCAGTCCGGGCGCACCCGCTACCACCCGGAGCAGCACTGGCTGACCACCGTCGTGGGCGCCCGGGGCGACGACTGGGGGCGCCTGGTGCTGGTGAGCCCGACGGCGCCGCCGCACCGGCACGTGGTGGTCGCCGAGCGGGCCGCCTCCGCGCTCGCGGTGAACCGGCTGGCCGCCCGCGACCGGGAGAGCCTGGAACGCCAGACGCACCGCACGCTGCTCACCGAACTGCTCGGCGGGGACGCCGACCCGGCGGACCTGGCCGCCCGCGCGGCGGGGCTCGGGGTGGCGCTGACCGGTCCGCTGGCCGGGGTGGCGGTGCGGCCCCGGACCACCTCCGCCGCCGCACCGGCGCTGGAGAGCCAGCAGGCGCTGCGCGACCTGTCCGAGGCCATCGCCTCGGCGGCGCGCAAGGCGAAGCTGCCCGCCCTGGTCGGGGTCGTCGACGACATCACGGTGCGGGCGCTGGTGGTGCTGCCCGAGACCGGAGCCGACGCCGTCCTCGGCCAGGTCGCCGCGGAGGTGCGGCGGTCGGCTCCCGCGCTGCCGGTGGTGATCGCGGTGGGCAGCGCGGCCCGCTCCCCCGGCGGCGCCCGCCGCACCCTCTCGGAGGCCGCGCAGGTCGCCGCCGCGGCGCTGCACCTGGCCGACGACCGCGACGTCCACCGGCTCGACGACGTCCGGCTGCGCGGGCTGCTGCACCTGCTGCGCGACGACGAGCGGGTCACCGCGTTCGTCGAGCGGGAGCTCGGCGCCCTGCTCGACGACCGGCGGCTGCTCGACGCGCTGCGGCACTTCTGCGACCACGGCGGCAACAAGTCCGCCGCCGCGGCGGCGGCGCACCTGTCCCGCACCGCCTACTACGCCCAGCTCGCCCGCGTGGAGCAGCTCCTGGGGGTGTCGCTCGGCTCGCCGGAGTCGGTGGTGTCGTTGCACGTCGCCCTGCTGGCCCGGGACCTGGCCGACCCGAGCTGATCACGGCGTTCCCGGGCAGCGCCGGTGCGCCGCAGCGCACAATGCGGGTATGTGCCGCAGCATCAAGACCCTCCGCCCGCCCTACGCCGAGCAGGTCACCGACGACGACGTGCGGGCCGCCGCCCTGCAGTACGTCCGCAAGATCTCGGGTTTCCGCGCCCCGGCCCCGCACAACGCCGCCGCCTTCGACCGCGCCGTCGAGGAGGTCGAGCGCGCGACCGCCGCGCTGCTCGACTCCCTCGAAGTGCGGGGCCGCTCCCGCTGAGGTCCCGCCACCCGCGCCGGACGCTCAGGACTCCAGCGCGATGTCCGACGGGTGCGCGGTCAGCGGGGTGATCTCGATGTCCATGTACGGGAACAGCGGCAGGTTCCAGAGGATCTCGTGCAACCGGTCGTGGCCGGACACGTCGAAGATGCTCAGGTTCGAGTACTGCCCCGCGCAGCGCCAGATGCGCACCCACTCCCCGCCGCGCTGGACCTCCTGCGAATAGGCCTTCTCCCGGGCCAGCGCGTCGGACTTCTCCTCGGGGTCCATGCCGACCGGCAGGTTGACGTCCATCTTCACCGCGTAGAGCACGGGCGTGCTCCTCCTCTCCTCGGCGTCGGGTGCGGCGGCGGCTGCCGCCGCGCGGTCACTCGGGGTCGAGCACGAAGTCGTAGGTGACCTCGTTGCCCTCGCCGTCGGCGGCTGGCTTCGGGTCGAGGATCAGCTCCGGCTTCACCGCCTGGGCGACGTCGTCCTCGACGTGCTCGCCGCCCCGGAAGTAGAGCTGCACGGTGAGCAGCTGGTGCCCCGGCGCGGAGACCTTCAGGTGCAGGTGGGCGGGTCGCCAGGCGTGCCAGCCCGCGGCGGCGATCAGCTTGCCGCACGAGCCGTCCTGCGGGATCTGGTACGGGGCCGGCTGCATGGTGCGGATCCTGAAGTGGCCCTGCTCGTCGGCGATGATCGTGCCGCGCAGGTTCCACTCCGGCAGGCCCGGCGCGAACTGCGAGTAGAAGCCCTCGTCGTCGGCGTGCCAGATCTCGACCTTCGCCCCGGCCAGCGGTGCGCCGCCGACCGCGGTGACCTGGCCCTGGAACAGCAGCGGGGTGCCGTGCTCGTCGGGCCGCATCGGCAACGTCGCCTCGGCGGGCAGCTCCGGGGAGTCCGGCACGTAGTACGGGCCCTCGATGGTGCCCTTGGAACCCTGGCGGTCCTCGTGGGCGACCTCCTCGACGACGTGCTCGATCCACACGTCGAGGAACAGCGGCCACTCGCCGTCCTGGCCGACCGAGATCAGCCACGACTTGAGGGCGTCGTACTCGTCGTAGGTCACCTCGTGCTCGCGGATCACCCGGTGCACCGCGGTGATGACCTCGGTGGCCAGGGTGTGCACCCGCTCCTGGCTGGTGCTCGCGGCGGCACCGGACCGGCGCTCGCGGAACCGCTCGGTCGCCGAGGCGCCCGACGCGGCGGCGGTGGCGGTCTGCTCGGGGTCGTGCTGGGTCATCGTCGTACTTCCTGTTCTCCGGCGGCGGTTACGGCGCGCTCAGGTGTCCTGCCGGTAGCGCGCCAGCTTGTCGGGGTCGAGCTCGATCCCGAGTCCGGGGACCTGCCGCACGGCCACGGTCCCGCCGGTGATCCGGACGGGTTCGGCCAGCAGGTCATCGCTCATGTCGAGGAAGTTCGACAGCTCACCGGCGCGCCGGGCGGTGTGCCGGTGCGCGGCGCCGAACGCGGCGCTGCACACCGTGCCGATCTGGCCGTCGATCTGGTTGCCCAGCACGACCTCGACTCCGAGCCCCTCGCACTGGTGCAGCACCCGTTGCGAGGTGCTGAAGCCGGTGCGGGCGGTCTTGATGCTGATGGCGTTGGCCGCCCCGGAGAGCAGTTCGCGGGTGACCTCGCCGGGGCGGGTGGCGCTCTCGTCGGCGACGAACGGGATCGGGCTGCGCTCCACGAGCCACCGCCTGCCGAGGACGTCGTCGGCCGGGCAGAGCTCCTCGGCCAGGGTCAGGCCGAGGTCGTCCATCTCGCGCAGCGCGCGGGCCGATTCGGAGGCGGTCCAGCCCCGGTTGCCGTCGACGTAGAGCTCGACCTCCTCGCCCAGCCCCTCGCGCAGCGCCCGGCACGCCCGCACGTCCAGGGTGTGCGGCCGGCGGCCGACCTTGACCTTGAACGTGGTGATGCCGTGCTCCTCGCGCACCCGCTGCGCCTCGGCGACCATCTGCTCCGGCGGGGCGAACCCGACCATGTGCGCCACCCGCATCCGGTCGGTCCAGCCGCCGAGCAGCTCGGTCACCGACCGGCCGGCCGCCTGGCCGATGATGTCCCAGAGCGCCATGTCCAGCGCCGCCTTGGCCGCCGGGTTGCCGATGGTGCGGTCCAGCCGCTCGTGGACCACCTCGCGGCGCAGCGGGGAGAGCCCGACGACCGCGGGGGCGAAGATCGATTCCAGCACCGCCACGATGGACCGCTGGGTCTCGCCGTAGGTGTAGGGGCGCGGTGGCGCCTCGGCCACCCCGACCAGGCCCTCGTCGGTGTGCACCCGCACCAGCACGTGATCGGCGGTGCGCGCCTCACCGCTGGCGAACTTCAGCGGCTTGCGGTACGGGATCGCGAACGGGATGGCGTCAACCTGCGTGATCTTCACGGGTGTCCTCGATGTCGGGGGCGGTGAACACGTCGTGTTCCGAGAGCGCCGCCAGCACGGAGCGCAGCAGCGGCGAGGTGTCGTCCGCGCGCCAGGCCAAGGCGAGTTCGACGGCTTCGGCGTCGGGCACCGGGACGAACACCACGCCGTCCAGCGGCAGCGCGCGCACCGAGGCGGGCGCCAGCGCGACGCCGAGCCCGGCGGCGACCAGTGCGACCTGGATGGCGGCCTCGCTCGCCTCGTGCCCGATCTGCGGGTAGAAGCCCGCCGCCAGGCAGCTCCGCAGCACCGCGTCGTTGACCACCGACCGGGAGGCCGCCGCGTACACGATGAACTGCTCGTGGCGCAGCTCGGCCATGCCGACCTCGGGTTCCCCGGCGAGCCGGTGGTTCTTCGGCAGCACCAGGACCAGCGGCTCCCGCTCGACGGTGCGGTGCACCACGGCTTCGTCGCGGGTGGGCGGTCGCAGCACGCCCAGGTCGACCTCGCTGCGCAGCAGCGCCCGCTCCTGGGCCGCGGTGAGCATGTCGGGGTGGATCTCCAGCGCCACCTCGGGCAGCGCGCGCCGCAGGACCTGGGCGATGCGGGGCAGCTGCCGGTACGAGGCCAACCCGGTCAGGCCGAGGCGCAGCACGCCGTGCGAGCCGTCGGCGAGCCGCTTGACCCGCCGGGTGGCGTCGTCGACGGAGCCCAGGATGCGCAGCGCGTCGTCGAAGAAGACCGCGCCCGCCGGGGTGAGCTGCACCTGGCGGGTGGTGCGGGTGAGCAGCGGGGTCCCGAGCTCGGCCTCGAGCTGCCGGATCGCTTGGGACAGCGGCGGTTGCGCCATGTTCAGGCGCTGCGCCGCCCGGCCGAAGTGGCGGGTCTCGGCCACGGCCGCGAAGTAGCGCAGGTGGCGCAGTTCCATCCCGGCCTCCTCCCCGTCGAGCTGTGTCCCCGACCACGCGGCGACTCCCGGAAATCCGAGAGTAGGTCAGCAATTCAGCTCCGACAAATACTCATCGGGGATGGATTGAGACGCGGCACGTCTCAGCGGGGTCCTAGGTGAGGACTGGGCAAATGCCCGGCGTGACGCACGCCACCTCCGTGCCAGCGTCGTCGGCACGCCGCGGACGCCGAGGTCCGCAGCAGGAAGGGAGGCACCGATGTCGCAGACGCTGGAGCGCATCAGCAGCACGCTCACCGATGCCGTGGTCGAGGACCCCGAGCGGGGGATCTACCGCGCGAAGCGCCGCATCTTCACCGACGCGGAGCTGTTCGAGCTGGAGATGAAGTACATCTTCGAGGGCAACTGGGTGTACCTGGCGCACGAGAGCCAGATCCCGGAGATCGGGGACTACTTCACCACCCACATCGGCCGGACGCCGGTGGTGATCACGCGGGACAAGCAGGGCGAGCTCAACCTGCTGGTCAACGCCTGCACCCACCGGGGCGCGATGCTCTGCCGCCGCAAGCGGGACAACCGGACCACCCTCACCTGCCCGTTCCACGGCTGGACGTTCAGCAACAACGGCAAGCTGCTCAAGGTCAAGGACCCGCGCGGGGCCGGCTACCCGGAGCAGTTCAACACCGAGGGCTCGCACGACCTGACGCGGGTGGCGCGCTTCGACGGCTACCGGGGTTTCCTGTTCGGCAGCCTCAACCCGGACGTCAAGCCGCTGACCGAGCACCTCGGCGAGACGACCAAGATCATCGACATGGTCGTCGACCAGTCGCCCGAGGGGCTGGAGGTGCTGCGCGGCGCGTCCAGCTACGTCTACGACGGCAACTGGAAGCTCCAGGCCGAGAACGGCGCCGACGGCTACCACGTCTCGGCGACGCACTGGAACTACGCGGCCACCACCGCCCGCCGCACCTCCGGCGAATCGGCCAACAGCACCAAGAACATGGACGCCGGCGGCTGGTCGAAGCAGAAGGGCGGCTTCTACTCCTTCGAGCACGGCCACCTGCTGCTGTGGACCGAGTGGGCCGACCCGAGCAACCGCTCGCTCAACGAGCGGCGGGACGAGCTCGTCGAGCGGTTCGGCGAGGACAAGGCGAACTGGATGATCGGGTTCTCCCGCAACCTCTGCCTGTACCCCAACGTCTACCTGATGGACCAGTTCAGCTCGCAGATCCGGCACTTCCGGCCGATCTCGGTGGACAAGACCGAGGTCACCATCTACTGCATCGCGCCGAAGGGCGAGAGCGCCGAGGCCCGGCAGAACCGGATCCGGCAGTACGAGGACTTCTTCAACGCCACCGGCATGGCCACCCCCGACGACCTGGAGGAGTTCCGGGCCTGCCAGCACACCTACGTCGCGGGCGGCGGCAACGACCTCAGCCGCGGCGCGGTGCACCAGATCGACGGTCCGGACGAGGACGCCGCCAGGCTCGGCATCGAACCCATCGCCAGCGGGGTGCGCACCGAGGACGAGGGCCTCTACCCCATCCAGCACGGCTACTGGCTGGACACCATGCGTGCCGCGGTCGCCGCCGAAGCCGCCCAGCAGGACCAGTGAGGAGCCGGACGATGACCGCGACCGACGCACGCACCGTGACCCTCGAGGAGGTCCGGGAGTTCCTCCACCGCGAGGCCCGGTACCTCGACGACCGCGAGTTCGAGCGGTGGCTGGAGTGCTACCACCCGGACGTCGAGTTCTGGATGCCCGCGTGGGATGACGACGACGAGCTCACCACCGACCCGCGCACCGAGATCTCGCTGATCTACTACGCCAACCGGGGCGGGCTGGAGGACCGGGTGTTCCGGATCCGCACCGACCGCTCGGCGGCGACCAGCATCCCGGAACCGCGCACCGGCCACAACATCACCAACGTGGAGATCCTGGAGCAGCGCGGGGATCGCGTGGACCTGCGGTTCAACTGGTTCACGCTGTACTACCGGTACCAGACCGTGGACACCTACTTCGGCACCTCGTTCTACACGGTGGACTTCTCCGGCGACCAGCCGCTGATCACCAGCAAGAAGATCGTGCTCAAGAACGACTACGTGCACCACGTGGTCGACATCTACCACGTCTGAGCGGAGGTGGATCGACGATGACCTTCCAGGTCGCGCTGAACTTCGAGGACGGGGTGACCCGCTTCGTCCCCTGCGGTCCGGGCGAAACGGTCGCCGAGGCCTCGTACCGCTCGCGGATCAACATCCCGCTGGACTGCCGGGACGGCGCCTGCGGCACCTGCAAGGCGAGGTGCGTCTCCGGCGACTACGACGGCGGGGACTACATCGAGGACGCGCTCAGCGACGAGGAAGCCGCCGCCGGGTTCGCGCTGCCGTGCCAGATGATGCCGGAATCGGACCTGGTGCTGGAGATCGCGGCGACCTCGGAGTCGGCCAAGACCGCCGCCGCGTCCCACGGCGGTGCGCTCACCGAGGTCCGGCGGCTCTCGCCGAGCACCGTGGCCTTCACCGTCGAGCTGGACGACCGGGACCAGCTCGCGTTCCTGCCCGGGCAGTACGTCAACGTCGCGGTCCCGGGCCTGGACGGGGTGACCCGGTCGTACTCCTTCAGCAGCGGACCGGCCGAGAAGTCGGTGTCCTTCCTGGTGCGGATCACCGAGGGCGGCGCCATGTCCGGCTACCTCGCCGACCGCGCCGAGGTGGGCGACCGGCTGGAGTTCACCGGCCCGATGGGCACCTTCTACCTGCGCTCGCTGGCGCGTCCGGCGCTGCTGCTGGCCGGCGGCACCGGGCTGGCACCGCTTCTGTCCATGCTGGACGGACTCGCCGACACCGAGCCGGCGCACCCGATCCACCTGATCTACGGGGTCACCACCGACCAGGACCTCGTCGAGCTGGACCGGCTGCACGACCTCGCCGCGCGGATCCCCGGGTTCACCTTCGACTGGTGCGTGGCCGACGAGGCCAGCACCGCGGTGCACAAGGGCTACGTCACCGGCCTGTTCACCCCGGAGAACCTGCGCGGCGGGGACCTCGACGTCTACCTGTGCGGACCGCCGCCGATGGTGGAGGCGGTGCGCGGGCACCTGGCCGAGCAGGGCGTCACCCCGGTGAACTTCTACACCGAGAAGTTCACCGTCGCCGCCACCGGGGACGACCGGTGACCGGGCGGTTCGGCGGGAAGGTCGCCGTGGTGACCGGTGCGGCGCAGGGCATCGGGCGGACCGTGGCCGAGCGGCTGTTCGCGGAGGGCGCCGAGGTCGTGCTGGTGGACCGCGCCGAACTGGTGCACGAGGTCTCCGGCGGCCTGATCTCCGGCGGCCGCAAGGCCCACGGCGTGACCGCGGACCTGGAGCACCACGCCGGGGCCGAGGAGGCGATGACCGAGGCCGTGGAACGGCACGGCGGCATCGACGTGGTGGTCAACGGCGTGGGCGGCACCATCTGGGCCAAGCCGTACCAGCACTACCCGCCGGAGCAGATCGAGGCGGAGGTGCGGCGCTCGCTGTTCCCGACGCTGTGGAGCTGCCGCGCCGCGCTGCCGCACCTCATCGCGCAGGGCGGCGGCACCATCGTCAACATCTCCTCGGTGGCCACCCGGGGCATCAACCGGGTGCCCTACGCCGCGGCCAAGGGCGGGGTCAACGCGATCACCACGGCGCTGGCCCTGGAAGCCGCGCCGCACGGCGTCCGGGTGGTGGCCACCGCCCCGGGCGGCACCGACGCCCCGCCCCGCCGGGTGCCGCGCGGGCCCGGCGCCCAGGACGACCAGGAACGGGCCTGGTACCAGCAGGTGGTGGACCAGACCGTCGGGTCGTCGCTGCTCAAGCGCTACGGCACGCTGGCGGAGCAGGCGGCCGCGATCGCCTTCCTGGCCTCCGACGAGGCCTCCTACATCACCGGGTCGGTGCTCCCGGTGGCGGGCGGCGACGTGGGCTGACCGTTGCGCTGATCGGGTTACAGTGGGCGGATGACCGGCGGGCGACGTGGCCAGGAAGCGGTCGGCAGGCAGCAGGAGCTGGCCGAGCTGGACCAGGTCCTCGCCGACGTGCGCGCCGGTCATCCGCGCTTCGCGGTGGTCGCCGGGCCCGCGGGCATCGGCCGGACCACGCTCGCGGAGCTGTTCCTGGACCGGCACCCCGAGCTGCGCGTCGACCGGGTCACCGCGCTGCCGTGGGAGCAGCAGATCCCGTTCGGCCTGCTGGACCGGCTGGTCGGACCGGGCGGCCCCGGCCGCACCACCGCCCCGGCCGCCGCCACCCGCCTGCTGGCCGACTGGACCGACGGCGATCCGGAGCCGACGATCGCCGTGGTCGTCGACGACGCGCAGTGGGCCGACGTCGACTCGCTGCGCGCCCTGCTCTCGGCGCACCACCGGCTGAGCGCCGAGCGGGTGCTGGTGCTGCTGCTGGCCCGGGACGACCCGGCCTCGGAGATCAGCCGCTTCCTGGACCGCTGCCCCGGACCCGTGGTGCGGGTGCGGCCGCTGGGCCCGTCCGAGGTGCGGACCCTGGCGATGCTGCACGCCGGTCAGGACCTGTCGGCACCCACGGCCTACCGCCTCGCCGAGCACACCGCGGGCAACCCCCGGCACGTCCGGGACCTGCTGCGAGAACTGCCCGCCGAGAGCTGGTCGCGCTGGCAGGCCGCGCTGCCCGCACCGCGCGCGCTGGCCGCCGAGGTCGAGCGGGCGCTGGCCGGGTGCGGGCCGGGCGCCCGCGCGCTGGTGGAGTGCGCCGCGGTGCTCGGGCGCACCGTCGCGCTGGCCGACGCCGCCGAGCTGGCCGGGCTGGACGACCCGGTCTCGGCGCTCGACGAGGCGGGCCGGGCGGGCCTGATCGACACGGTGCCCGGCCGCGGCCCGGTGACCCTGACCTTCCGCGACCCGCTGGCGCACGCCGCCGTCTACCACGGGCTGAGCCCGCTCCACCGCTACGAGCGGCACCGGGAGGCGGCCCGGCTGGCGCAGGACACCGGGACCGCGCTGCTGCACCGGGTCGCGGTCACCCCGTTCCACGACGCCGCGCTGGCCGCCGAGCTGGAGGAGTACGCGGGCGTGCAGGCGGCACTGGGCGTGTGGTCGGCGGTCGGCGCGGCGCTGGTCAGCGCCGGTCGGCTCAGCCCGGACCGCGGCGAACGGCAGCGGCGGCTGCTGCGCGCGGTGGACGCGCTGGTCGGCGCCGGGGACCTGGCGCAGGCGGGCTCGTTCGCCGCCGAGATCGAGAGCTTCCCGCCGAGCCCGCTGCGCGACGAGGTGCTGGGCTACCTCGCGATCCTGCGCGGCCGGCCCGCCGAAGCCGAGCTGCTGCTCAGCCAGGCGTGGGAGCGCTGCCACCCGGAGCGGGAACCGGAGACCGCGGCGCTGATCTGCCAGCGCCGGGTGCTGCACTCGCTGAGCCGCTGGCACGGTCCGGACCTGGTGGCGTGGGGGCGGCGGGCGGTGGAGCTGGCCGATCCGCACGACCCGTCGGCCGTCGAGACCCAGGTGATCATGGGTCTGGGCCTGGCCGCCACCGGGCAGAGCGAGCGGGCCCGGCGCACCTACGACGAGGTGGTGTCGCGGATCAGCCTGGGCGCCCAGTCGCAGCGCGCGCAGATGGGCAAGGGCTGGCTGGACCTGGCGATGGACGATCCGCAGGCCGCGCGCCGGGAGTTGGCCACGGCGGTGCCCACCGAGTACCGGCGCGGCTCGGTGCGGATCTCGCTGTGGGCGCAGGCGTGGCTGGCCCGCACCGAGTTCGCGCTCGGCTCCTGGGACGAGGCGGTGCAGACGGTGAACCGGGCCGCCGTCCAGCTCGACAACACCGGGCTGGAGCTGGTCCGGCCGCTGGTGCACTGGACCGGTGCCCAGGTCCACGCCCTGCGCGGGGACCTGCCCCGCGCCGAGGAGCACCTCAAGCACGCCTCGGCCTCGGTCCACAACTACGAGGTCATGTTCCTGCCGTCCTGCCTGGCCGCCGCGCAGTGCGCCGAAGCGCAGTCGGACTACGACGGCGTGCTGCGCGCGCTGGAGCCGCTGGTGCAGCTGCGGCCCCGGGAGGGCATCGACGAGCCGGGGTTCTGGCCGTGGCACGACGTGTACGGCAACGCGCTGGTGATGACCAACCGGGTCGAGGAGGCCGACGCGTTCCTGACCCCGCACGAGCGGCTCGCCGCCGAGCGCGGGCACCGCTCCACCCTCGCCCGGCTGGGTTACGTGCGGGGGCGGATCCACGGCGCGCTCGGCGACGTCGACGCCGCCCGGGAGTCCTTCGAGGGCGCGCTGGAGCGGATCAAGAGCCTCCCGCTGCCCTACGAGCGCACCCGGATCCGGTTCGCCTACGGCCAGACGCTGCGCCGGGCGGGCAAGCGCAAGGAGGCGGAGGTGGTGCTGCGCCGGGCCCGCGACGGCTACGCCGCGTTCGGCGCGACGACCTACGTGGAGCGCTGCGACCGCGAGCTCAAGGCGGGCGGCCTGCACCCCAAGCGCGGCGTGGACCTGGCCGAGCTGACCCCGCAGGAGCAGGCGGTGGCCGGGCTGGTGGCCGAGGGCCGCAGCAACAAGCAGGTGGCGGTGGAGCTGTTCGTCTCGGTCAAGACGGTCCAGTTCCACCTGACCCGCATCTACGCCAAGCTGGGCGTGCGCTCCCGCAGCGAGCTGGCCGCGCAGTTCCGTGCCGCGACCACCGCGCCCTGACCGACGTGCTGCGGGACCGGCCCGGGTGTCGTATCAACGAGCCAGCAGCGTCGACGGCGAACGGGGATCGCACATGCGCATCAACATCGCGAGCATCATGGTGGACGACCAGGCCAAGGCCCACCGCTTCTACACCGAGACGCTCGGGTTCCGCACCAAGCACGACGTGGCCATCGGCGGGGCGAAGTGGCTCACCGTCGTTTCCCCGGAGGAGCCGGACGGCACCGAGCTGCTGCTGGAGTCCACCGACAACCCCGCGATCCCCGCCGCCGAGTACCAGCGCGCCATGTTCGACGCGGAGGTGCCGGCGATCAGCTTCGCGGTCGACGACGTCCGCGCCGAGCACGAGCGGCTGGCCGGGCTCGGGGTGCGCTTCGTGGAGGCTCCGCAGGACTCCGGTTCGCTGATCAGCGCCGTCTTCGACGACACCTGCGGGAACCTGATCATGATCATCGGCCGCTGAGCGCCGGCCCCGGATCCCGCCCCTGGCGCGCGACCGGGACCGGATCACCGATCGTCACCCGGAAGGGCCTTGAGTGAGGGGCCCCCTTGTCCGAGTAACTGGGACAAGGGGGCCCCTCACCTGGTGATAAGCACTCGATCGTGGGGTCGTCGCCCGCCCGCGCGGGGCTGCGGTGCGCGCGGGCGGGGGCATCGCGCCGGTGCCGCGCGAGGACGGCGCTCGTGCGGGACCGGCGGTGCGGGTCCGGTCGGCTGGCATCGGTGCGCCCTATTCGTCCGTTCACCGACGGCTATTTGATTCTGTGATCCACCTCTCCTTGAATGGGGCGACCGATCACTGGTTCCGGTCACGGGCCGCGACACCCGCGGGCTCGTCGACGCAGCAACGAAGCCCGTCTCCCCCGCCACCGGACGCCGGAGGTGCGCGTGTCCGCCCGACGCACAGGTCCCCTCGCTCTCCTCCTGCCCCTGCTGCTCGTGCTCGTCGCGGGCTGCGGCGGGATCAACACCGAAGCCGCGGGCTCGACCTCCGGTGGGTCCGGTGACGTGTTCCGGTTCGCCTACTCGGTCGGGCCCAGCCGCTACGACCCGCACCGGGCCTCGTCCAGCTTCGACAACGTCAGCCTCTTCCCGGTCTACGACCGGCTGGTCCACCTGACGCCGGAGGCCGAGCCGGTGCCGGGGCTGGCGACCGGGTGGGAGTACGTCGACGGCGGTCGCGGACTGGTGTTCCGGCTGCGGCCCGGCGTCACCTTCCACGACGGCACCCCGTTCGACGCGGCGGCGGCGAAGGCCAACCTGGACCGGGCGATCGGGCTGGAGGGTTCCACGGTGGCCGCCGAACTGGCGTCCGTGGAGCGCGTCGAGGTGCGCGGACCGATGACGATCGAGCTCGTGCTCAGCGCCCCGGACAGCTCGCTGGTGCGGGTGCTGTCCGACCGCGCCGGGATGATGATCAGCCCGGCGGCGTTCGACGATCCGCAGCTCGACCAGCACCCGGTCGGCGCCGGCCCGTTCTCCGTGGTCCGCTACAGCCCGAACGACCGGGTGGTGCTGCGCGCCCACCCCGGCTACTGGGACCCGGCCGCCGTGCGGGTGGACTCGCTGGTGATCGTGTTCCAATCCGACCCGACGACGCGGATGAACGCCCTGCGCGCCGGGGAGATCGACGCGGCGCTGATCGGCGGCAACCAGGTCGTCGAAGCCCGGCAGTACGAGCTCGGCGTCGTCGGCGACACCACGCTGGCCTTCTACCACATGCAGCTCAACCGGACCCGCTCGGAGTTCGACGACCCGCGGGTGCGCCGCGCCCTCAACCTCGCCATCGACCAGGATGCGCTCATCGAGGGCGTGCTGTTCGGCAACGGCGAGACCGCGGTGCAACCGTTCCCGCCCGGCTACCTCGCGCACGACCCGGAGCTGCCCGATCCCTACCCGTACGACCCGCGGCGGGCGCGGCAGCTGCTCGCCGAGGCGGGTCTGCCGAACGGCTTCGAGTTCGAGGCGATCGTGCCCAACACCGACCCCGGGCTGGCCATCGCGATCCAGGAGCAGTTCGCCGACGTGGGCGTGCGGATGCGCATCCGGGAAGCGGCCCCGGCCGAGACCGCCGACCTGTTCTACGGCCGCGAGGAGGGCGACGCGCTGGTGGCGCCGTGGGGCGGGCGGGCCGATCCGCTGCAGACCCTCGGGCTGCTCTACGGCTCGACGGGCTTCTCCAACCCCGGCGGGCACACGCTGCCCGAGGTCACCGAGCTCATCCGGCAGGCGCGCACCACGATCGACCGGGCGGCCCGCGCCGAGCTGCTCCACCGCGTCAACGGCATCGTCGTCGAGCAGGCGCTGGACGTGCCGCTGACCTTCGCCGAGACGACGTTCGGCCACGCCCGGCGGGTGACCGACCTGCGCAGCTGGCTGTCCAACAAACCGGAGTTCCGGGGCGTGGGCGTGTCCGGGACCGGGAGGTGATCCGGTGCTGACCCTGGTCGCGCGGCGGCTCGCCGCGATGGTCCCGCTGCTGGTGCTGGTCTCGCTGATCGTGTTCGGCCTGGTGCTGCTGGTGCCCGGCGATCCGGCGATCACCATCGCGGGCGAGAACGCCACCGAGGAGGAGATCGCCGCCACCCGGGACCGGCTCGGCCTCGACGATCCGCTGCTGGTGCAGTACTGGCGCTGGGCCAGCAGCGCGGTCCAGGGCGATCTGGGCACCTCGATGTTCAGCAACCGCGGCGTGTCGGAGGCCATCGCCGAACGCTTCCCGGCGACGGCGTCGCTGACCGCCGTGGCGATCGTGATGGCGCTGCTGATCGCCGTGCCCGCGGCCGTCGCCGCCGCCACCCGCCGGGGCGGCTGGATCGACCGCACCGCGACGCTGGGCACCGCGCTCGGCGTGGCGATGCCGAACTTCTGGCTGGGCCTGCTGCTGGCCACCGGCGTCGCGCTGCACCTGGGGCTGCTGCCCGCCACCGGGTACGTGCCGCTGGACGACGATCCGGTGTCGTGGCTGGCGCACCTGCTGCTGCCCGGGTTCACCCTGGGTCTCGCCGCCGCCGCCGAGCTGACCAGGCAGTTGCGCAGCTCGCTGATCGACGTGTTCGACCAGGACTACCTGCGCACCGCACGGGCCAAGGGCCTGCGCGGCGGCACCGTGGTGGTCAAGCACGCCATGAAGAACGCCGCGACCCCGGTGGTCACGGTGCTCGGGATGCGGATCTCGGTGCTGCTCGGCGGCACCGTGGTGGTGGAGCAGATCTTCGGCATCCCGGGGCTCGGCCAGCTCGCCATCACCGCCGTCCTGCAACGCGACCTGCCGATGATCCAGGGCGTCGTGGTCGTCACGGCCGTGCTGGTGATGGTGGCGAACCTGCTGGTGGACCTCTCCTACGGCTACCTGAACCCGAAGGTGCGCGCGCAGTGAGCCCGGCGAAGGAGGACCTGAGATGACGGCGGTTCCGCCCCCTGCCGAGCGCTGGACCGGGCACGTGGTCGCCGACGACGCCGACGAGGACCTCGGGCCGCCGCGATCACCGCGGCAGCGGTTCTGGCGGCGCTTCCGCGCCCAGCGCCCCGCGGTGGTGGCCGCGGTGTTCCTGGTGCTGCTGACCCTGGTCGCGGTGGCCGCCCCGCTGCTCGCCCCGGCCGACCCCGACGACCAGAACCTCCGGGAGGTGCTGGCCGCGCCCGGCAGCGCCGGGTTCCTGCTGGGCTCCGACCAGTTCGGCCGGGACGTGCTCAGCCGGATGCTGGTGGCCGGGCGGATCTCGCTGCTGGCGGCGGCCGAGGCGGTGGGCGTCGCGGTCGTGCTGGGCGTGCCGCTGGGACTGGTCGGCGCGTACCTCGGCGGCCGGGTCGACCGGTGGGTGGTGCGGTTGTCGGACGCCTTCATGAGCTTCCCGCCGCTGATCCTGGCGGTGGCCATCGTGGCGGCGCGCGGACCGGGCCTGACCAACGCGATGTTCGCCGTCGGGCTGGTCACCGCGCCCCGGCTGCTGCGGCTGGTGCGCAGCTCGGTGCTGGCGGTGCGGGAGGAGACCTTCATCGAAGCCGCGCGCAGCATCGGCACCCCGACCGGACGGATCATCCGGCGGCACGTGCTGCCCAACGTGCTGTCCCCGCTGCTGGTGCAGCTCTCGCTGGTCGCGGCGTTCGCGATGCTGGCCGAGGCGACGCTGAGCTTCCTCGGCCTCGGCGTGGTCCCGCCGCAGGCGAGCTGGGGGTCGATGCTCCAGGAGGGCGCGCGGTTCGTCTCGCTGGCCCCGCACCTGGTGATCTTCCCCGGCGTGGCCATCGCGGTGACCGTGCTGGCGTTCAACGTGCTCGGCGACGGACTGCGCGACTCGCTGGGTCGCGAGATCAGGAGGGGCTCGTGACCGCCGTGCTGGAGGTCTCCGAGCTGTCGGTGCGGTTCGCCACCGACCGGGGCTGGGTGACCGTCGTCGAGGACGTGTCGTTCGCCGTCGAACCCGGTTCGACGCTCGGCCTGGTCGGCGAATCGGGCTCCGGCAAGACCGTGACCAGCCTCGCGCTGCTGGCGCTGCTGCCCGCCCGCACCAGCCGGATCAGCTCCGGGAGCATCCGGCTGGGGGGCACCGAGCTGATCGGGATGCCGCGCCGGGCGCTGGAGGACGTGCGCGGCAACGACATCGCGATGATCTTCCAGGAGCCGATGTCGTCGCTGAACCCGGCGTTCACCATCGGCGACCAGATCGCCGAGACGGTGCGCAGGCACCGCGGCCTGTCCCGCAAGCAGGCCGCCGCGCGGGCGGTCGCCGCGCTGGAGCAGGTCGGCATCCCGAACGCGGCGCGGCGGGCCCGCGGCTACCCGCACGAGTTCTCCGGCGGGATGCGGCAGCGGGCGATGATCGCGATGGCGATCTGCTGCGAGCCGAAGGTGCTCGTGGCCGACGAACCGACGACCGCGCTGGACGTCACCATCCAGGCGCAGGTGCTCGACCTGCTGCGGGACATGCGCGACGCGCTGGGCATGGGCATGGTGTTCATCACCCACGACCTCGGGGTGGTGGCCGACATCTGCGACCAGGTGGTCGTGATGTACGCCGGGCAGGTGGTGGCCGCCGACGACGTCGGGCACCTGTTCCGGCAGCCACCGCACCCCTACGCCGAGGGCCTGCTCGCCGCGATGCCGCAGCTCGGCGACGCCGGGCCGCTGGCCACCATCCCCGGGCACGCCCCCGCCCCCGGCGCGCTGCCGGACGGCTGCCGGTTCCACCCCCGCTGCCCGTACGCCACCGACGACTGCACCGCGTCGGCGGTCCCGCTGCGGGACCTCGGCGCCGGGCGGGCCACCCGGTGCGTGCGCACCGACGAGATCGAGTTGCGAGGTCCCGCGTGAGCACTCCGCCCGTACTCGCCGTCGACGCGCTGTCGGTCAGCTTCCCGGTCAAGCGGGGGCTGTTCCGGCGCCCGGACCGGCTGCGCGCCGTGGACGACGTCTCCTTCGAGCTGGCCCCCGGGGAGGTCCTCGGCCTGGTCGGCGAATCCGGCTCCGGCAAGTCCACCACCGGACGCGCCCTGATGCGGCTGGTCGAACCGGACGCGGGCAGCGTGCGGCTGCGCGAGGTCGAGCTCACCGAGCTCTCCGGCGAGCAGATGCGCAGGCACCGCAGGCACATCCAGATGGTGTTCCAGGACCCGTACTCGTCGCTGGACCCGTCGATGGTGATCGCCGAGAGCGTCGGCGAGCCGCTGGAGGTCCACGAAGGACTGCGCGGCAGGCAGCGGGACGAACGGGTCCGCGAGCTGCTGGTGCGCGTCGGCCTGTCCGCCCGGCACCTGGAGCGCTACCCGTACGAGTTCTCCGGCGGGCAGCGGCAGCGGCTGGCGATCGCCCGCGCCCTGGCGGTGGACCCGGCGGTGGTGGTGTGCGACGAGGCGGTGTCGGCGCTGGACGTCTCCACCCAGAACCAGATCATCAACCTGCTGGAACGGCTGCGCGGCGAACTGGGCACGTCGTACCTGTTCATCTCGCACGACCTGTCGGTGGTGCGCCGGCTCGCCCAGCGCGTCGCGGTGATGTACCTGGGGCGGCTGGTGGAGGACGGCCCGTCGGAGCGGCTGTACTCGCGGCCCGCGCACCCCTACACCGAGGCGCTGCTGTCGGCGGTGCCGGTGCCCGACCCGGTGGCGCAGCGCCGGCGGGAGCGCATCGTGCTGCCGGGCGACCCGCCCGACCCCACCGACCCGCCGCGCGGCTGCCCGTTCCACCCGCGCTGCCCGTACGCGATGGACGTGTGCCGGGAGGAGACGCCCGCGCCGACACCGGTCGACGGCGGCGGCCGGGTGCGCTGCCACCTGCACACGGCGGGCCCGGTGCTGGCCGGCGGCAGCGTCCTGGAGCTGCGGCCGGCGGCGCGGCGGGAAGCCCGCGGCGCGGACTGACCGCTCCGGGGTCAGTCGGCGAGCTCGGGCGGGAACCCGCCGGTGGCGATCGGACCCCAGTCCTCGACGGTGATCCGGATCAACGACTTGCCCTGGCGCTGCATCGCCGCCCGGTACTCGTCCCAGTCGGGGTGCTCGCCGGAGATGGACCGGAAGTACTCCACCAGCGGGTCCAGCGCCTCGGGCAGGTCCAGCACCTCGGCGGTGCCGCCGACCTGGACGTACGGCCCGTTCCAGTCGTCGGAGAGCACGCACATCGACACCGCCGGGTCGCGCCGCAGGTTGCGCACCTTGGCCCGCTGCGGGTAGGTCGCCACCACGATCCGGCCCGCCGCGTCGACCCCGCAGGACACCGGCGACATCTGCGGCCGCCCGTCGGCGCGACCGGTGACCAGCACGCCCCGGTGCCGGGGCCGCAGGAACTCCAGCAGCGCCGCCCGGTCGACCCGGTCGGCGGTGGCGATCTTCGGGGCCATCAGGACAACCTCCACGACACGACGAAGCGACGGGGTCCACAGTACCGCATTTTCCACAATAGACAGCCTGTCAGGTGCCTTTGCGGAGCAGCGCCGTGATTTCAGCGCCGGTCTGCCGGTCGAGCGGGCCTGGCGAGCGGACCCCGAGGGAGCGTGCCAGCGCCCGGCCGTGCAGATCGACGGCTGCTTCGACAAGATCGGCCAGCGTGCCGGCTGCCGATGCGGCCCTTCGCCACGCCACCACGAGGCAGACGACCGCAATCAGCACGGCCGGCCACCACACGACGGTGAGGAGCAGGTAGGCGATCGCCCAGCCGGCGAGCCGCTGCGCGGCCGCGACGGCACCGTGCGCCACCTGGAGCGCGGAGCGGGTGGTGTCCGGCAAGGCGAGCCACAGCCGCGGCCATGCCGACGTGAGATCGAGCGCGTAGCGGTCCAGCACGCGCCGATCGGCCGCCGCCATCCGGTCCCCCGCCGCGAACGGCCTCGTCGGTCGGACCAGACCGATCGCGTTGCGTGCCGCGGCGAGCTCCTCGGCCCGCCGGATCAAGCCGGCGGTGCCCGGCTCGCCGGCCAGCTGCGCCTCCCCCGCCGCGACGATCACCTCCCGGAACCGCTGTTCCGCCGTATCCCAGCGGCGTGCGCGGCGCCGGGTCAGTGCGCGAGTCAGAGGACCGCGCGACGAGGCGAACCACAGTCCGCGGAACAGCGAGCCAAGGGACTGGTTGAGGATACCCGCCACCGCCGCGGCTGCGAGCAGCCCGGCAAGCGCCAGCGCTATGGTGCCGGGGCTGCGTGCCGCGGGCTCGGACGCGAGCCTCGCCAGGTCGTGGCGCAACAGATCAACGCGGTACCAGCGGACGTGACTCAAGCGGATGGCGGCGATCGCGACCGCCACGTAGAGCGCACCGGGCAGCACGAGCAGGGCCAGCCAGCGTTCAGCCAGCTTTCCCGCCAGCGTGTCCAGGAACTTGTTCATCGCCCGAGCCGCACCCGACGCAGCGGCCGATCCAGCACCCGGCAGATCGGCACGTCGTCATCGGGTGGCACGACCCTGGAGCAGACCTGGGACGGACAGGCGAACACTTCGAGCTGCGGATGGCCGCCGTCAATACCTGGAAGGTCCGGCGCCACCGAGCGGAACGGACCAATGCCCGCGGTGTATCCGGCACGCAGCAGCGAATCCTCCAGTTCGTCGAGCCTGCCGGACATCTCGGCCGGCGGCCGCCCGTCGCGGAGCGCGGCCGCGATACGCATGGCGAGGTCGTTCATCGGCCCTGCTCTCACGAGCGGCCCCTGCTGCTCCGACAGCCGTGCGCAGAGCTGCCCGATCCGTCGCCCATCGTGCTCGTCCGCCGCGTCCCTCACCAGCGTCTCCGGTCTATCACCCTTGCCCGACGGTCCCACAGTAGAGATTCTGTGCTCGGACCACCTCGATTTTCGGAGGATGGATGCGAAGCCTCGACCCAGCTGCACTCAGGGCCGAAACCGCCGCCTGCCTGGAGCGCTATCAGAGCAGTCACGATGTCCGGGAGCTCGATCGTGGGGTCAGGTTGTGTCGAGAGGCCGAGAGCCACCCCATCGCCCTCGGCAACCTGGCGACGATGCTGTTGGTCCGCTTCGAGGAGCGAGGCGTCCGATCCGATCTCGACGAGGCGCAGTCGGCTCTGGCGGCACTCGCTCCGTCCGGGCTGACCACGCAGCAGGGGTCGATGCTCGCGCGGATGGCCGTATACAACTACGAACTCGACGAAGACCAGGCCGAACTGCAGCGGGCGATCCGGTTGGTTCGGTACTTGCTGGCCAACGCGCTGCCACAGGACATCGCTCTGCCCGGTCTGAATGCCGTGCTGGGCAACGCGCTCACCTATCGGTTCGAACTGACTGCGCAAGTCGCCGACCTGGACCAGGCGCTCTGCGCGTACCACGCCGCAGCGGACTCCGACACGGGGTTCCGACGACTCGTGCATCTGGCCAACTTCGTGCGGCAGTCCCGGCGCAGGATCGAGCTCGCGGCGCCGCCCCTGGCCACCGGGCTAGCAGCAGCGACCATTGCAGCGGCCGAGGAAGTTGCCACGCATTTTCCCGGTGACCAGGCGGTGCGCGGTGAGATGTGGCAAGCGGCGGGTGTGCTGCTGCGCTACCGGTACGAAGCGACCGGTGACCCGGCCGACCTCTACGGCAGTGCCCGCCGATTGCGCCAAGCCGTTCTCCTTCCAACGGCGACGCCGGAAGATCACACGAATCGGCTGGTGAGTTTGAGCACCGCCCTGGTATATGAATTCATGGCCACCGGCAACCGCGACGCGCTCACCGAGGCGATCGAGGGCAATCGCCAGGCGCTCGCGGCCACGCCCCCGGAACATCAGGAGCGACCAGGGCGGTTGAACAACCTGGCCGCCGCACTGCGCCAGCGGGCGCTGTACTTCAACGACGTCGATGCGCTGGCGGAAACGGTCGAGCTGCTGCGCGAGGCCGTAGCCATCACCCCCGACCAGCAGGGGAGGGCGGTTGTTCTGAACACTCTCGGGGTGTCGCTCCAAGACGTGTTCACGCTCACGCGGGATGCCGATGCCGCGGACGAGGCGGTCATCCGCGCCCACGAAGCGATCCGGCTCGGTGGCGACGACCACGATCACCTATGGCTCACCCTCGCCAATGCCTACGCACAGAAATACCTGGCACGCGGCGACTCCGCCGATCTGGCCGAGGCACTGCGCCTCCTGCGCGACCTGCTCGACCGGTTGCCCACCGGCTCGCCCCTGCGCAACCGTTGTCTGGCCGCGCTCGGCCACGACTGGCAGCTGGAATTCGAACGGACCGGCGACCTACAAGCGCTGGATCGCGCCATCGCGGCGCTGGGGCGCGCGATGCGCGCCGATCCGCTCACCGATTCCCAACGCGCCGAGTACCGCCGCTGGTTCGCCGAACTGCTGCTCGTGCAGCACGATCGCGTACGCGCCATCGGACCTTTGCGGTCCGCGACCGAGGCGTTCGCTGCCGCAGCGGCGGACTCGGCGGACGATCCGCTCGCCCGAGTGCTGTCCGCGAGCCGGTGGGCGGACGCTGCGGCCCGGATCGACGACTGGTCCCGGGCGCTGCAGGCCGCCAAGATGGCGATGTCGCTACTCCCGGAGGTCGTGTCGCGGCGGCTCATGCGGACCGACCGCGAGCACGGCATCGCCCAGCTCGCCGGTGTCGCTGCGGACGCGGCAGCGTGCGCCCTGCAGGCAGCCGACGCCGACCTCGCCGTGCGCTGGCTGGAGCAAGGCCGCGGAGTGTTGCTGGGCCAGACCCTGGACGCGCGCAGTGCTGTCTCGGAACTGCGCAGTCGGCATCCCGGCACCGCCGCGCGGTTCGCGGAACTCGATGCGGCGTTGGCGGACCTGGACATCGCCCCTATGGGCAGCGACCGGCGGCACGAGGTGGCGCGGCAACGCGAGGTGCTGCTGGATGACATTCGCGAGCTGCCCGGATTCGCAGAATTCCTGCTGCCGCCGACCCTCGCCCAGGTGCACGAGTGGGCAGGCCCGGGACCGGTCGTACTGGTCAACGTGAGCAGGTTCCGGTGCGACGCCCTCGTGCTCGCCGCTGGCACACTCGTCGCGATTCCATTACCGGAGCTGACATTCACCGACGCTGCCCGCAACGCCGACCGGTTCGCCGAAGCGATCGATGCGTCGAACGAACCCGGGCGCGAGCACGACAGCGGCCAAGTGATCAGCGAGATCCTGAACTGGCTGGACGACACCGTCACCGGCCCGGTGCTGGCCCGCCTGCCCTGCGACGGCGCTCGGGTGTGGTGGTCACCCGGCGGCCCGCTGACCGCGCTGCCGTTGCACGCCGCCGGAAGGCCCGGGAACAGTGTCCTGGACCGCGTGATTTCGTCGTACACGCCCACCGTACGCGCTCTCGGGAACGCGCGAAGCGCCGCGGCGAAACCGGGCCGGTCAAGGGCGATGATGACGGTGGCCGTCCCGGAGCCCGACACCGCACCTCCGCTCCCCCATGCGTACCAGGAAGCCGACGCGGTCGGCGAGCTTTGGTCCGCAACCGCGTTCACTGGCGCGGACGCCACCCCCGATCGTGTGCTCGACGCTCTCGCGCGCCATGGCTACGCGCACTTCGCCTGCCACGGCGTGCACGATCCGGCGGAACCATCGGCGAGCAGCCTGCTGCTGCACGGTCGACCGCTCACGATGCTGGAGATGTCCCGCGCACACCTGCCCGACGCCCGGCTGGCAGTGCTATCCGCCTGCCACACGGCCCGCGGCGCACCGAGACTCGCCGACGAGGCGCTGCACCTCGCGGGAGCATTCCAGCTAGCCGGATTTCCCAGCGTCGTCGCGACCCTGTGGCAGGTCAACGACAGGATAGCGAGCCGGATAGCGCTCGCCTTCCACACAAGGCTCGCTGCCACCGGTATGCCGCCGGCGCCGGATCGGGCCGCCGCAGTGCTGCACGAGGTGCTGCACCAGTTCCGCGACTACCCGCCGAGCATTTGGGCCGGCTGGGTGCATTCCGGAGCGTAGCGACTAGAGGGCGCGTCGCGCTGTGCCATGGTGGGTCGATCACAAGAGGGGTGTGCGATGGGATTCCTGCGACGGCGTCGCCGCAAGAAGCAAGACCAGCCCGTACACCGGGAAATCACGATCACGTTGACCCCACTCGAAGCGGCGTCGTTGCAGATGCGGGCCGCGATCGAACGCTACGGCGAGGAGCACCAGGAGTCGGTCAAGGCGATGCGACAGGTCGCCTACCTGCTATCGGAGGAACGCCAGCACCACCAGGAGGCAGCGGAACTGCTGCACCAGGTCGCGCGGCTCACCTACCAGAACCTCGGGCCGGACCACCCGGACACACTCACCGCCGTGTTCGAGGCGGGCGACATGCAGTGCGCAGTGGGCGACCTGGAGTTGGCCGAGGACATGCTCCGCGACGCGCTCGCAGGCCGGGAAAGGTCGCTGGGCCGAGACCATCCGGACACGCTCGCCGCCGCCCAGGCGCTCGGGACCGTGCTCACCGGTCTGGGCCGTCCGGCAGAAGCCCAGGCGTTGCACGAGGACGTGTCCGAACGGAGCGCCAAAGCCCTGAGCACCGACCACGAAATCACGCTGATCAGCCGCGGCAAGACGGCCGACGCACTGCGGTCCGCCGGTCGGCTCGAGGAAGCGGCCGTGCTATTCCGCGACATCGTCCATGACGCGGACCGCGTTTTCGGCGTCGATAGCGAGCAAGCAACCATCGCCCGCAACAACCTCGCCGCCACCGAGTTCCAGCTCGGACATGCCGCGGAAGCGGCGCAACTGTTTCGGGAAATACTCGAAAGGACCACCGGAAAACACGATCAGCAGGAATTCACAGCCAACATACGAAACAATCTCGCGACCGTCCTGTTCGGACTCGAGGAGTACCGCGAGGCAGGCGTGCTGTTGCGGGCGAGCGCGATGGAGCGGGAGCGCATGTTCGGCCCCGACCACCCGGATACCGTTTCGTCGGTCGCCAACCTCGCGCGCGTACTGGCCGTCGAGGGCGATCGGACCGAGGCTGCGCGGCTGACCCGGCAATGCCTCTCCCATTACGAACGCCGATTGCCGCCCAGTCACCCCCGGATTGCCGAGTTGCGAGGTTTTCTGCACGAACTGTCCTGACCGGTTCGGGCGGCAGCCGGTCGGCCATGCCGCTACCGGTCGGCCGGTACTCCACTATCGCCTCTCATGTGACGAACTCGTCGGCGACATCGCGTACGACCCCCTCGCCGCCGCGCAGGGCGAGCCCGCGGCACGACCTCAGAAGACCAGCGCCATGAGCTGGATCGGCAGCATCGCCAGGACGGAGGCGCAGGAGACCGCGAAGGTGCAGGACTTCAGCGCTCCCCGGGTGGTCTGCGGGAGCAAGGTCTGCAGCAGCCAGAACGTGTTGCTGGTGGCGTGGATGGCGAACAGCGAGCCGGCGCCCGCCGCGAGCGCGACGAAGACCGGGTCGATGCCGAGCGCGGGCATCACCGGGCCGAGCACGCCCGCGGCGGTGATCGACGCCAGCGTCACCGACCCGATCGCGATGTGCAGCACCGCGGCGACCAGCCACACCAGCAGCAGCGGGAACACCGTGCTGGTGGTGAAGTAGCCCTTGAGGATCTCGCCGAGTCCGGCGTCCTTGACCGTCTGCGCCAGCGAACCGCCCACGCCGGTGAGGATCAGGATCTGCCCGCTCTCGTGGAAACCGCGCTTGAGCGAGGACTCCACCTGCTCGGCGGGCAGCTTCCAGCGGGCGATGAGCAGCGCTCCGATCAGGCCGATGAGCAGCGCGATGACCGGATCGCCGAGCAGCGCGACGACGGGGTGCGCCCACCCGGCCATCTCGGCGATCGCGCCGAACGCGATCAGCGCCAGGGCCACCACCAGCGGCGCGAGCGCCACGCCGAGCGAGGGCAGGTGGTCGGTGCCGCGCTCCGCCGCCGGCTGCTCCGCCTCGTCGACCAGGGTGTCGTCCCGCTCGTCGAGCTCCGGCTTCCACAGCCCGCGCTTGGCCAGCGCGGTGAACAGCGCGAGCGTCGTGACGATGGTGAACACCGCCGTCACCGCGCCGAACAGGAACATCTTGCCGAAGGGCAACCCGAGCACCCCGGCCAGCGCGACGGCACCGACCCCCGGCACAACGAACACCAGACCGACCTCGATGCCCAGCGCCATCGCGGCGGTCATCCGGGCCGCCCCCCATGGGCCGATTTGCCGGGACAGCCTGCTCGCCAGCGGCGCGGTGATCACCAGCAGCACGTCGGCGAAGATCGACTGCAGCACGGTACCGATGGTGCTGGCGAAGGCGTAGGGCAGCGCGCGGGGGCCGCAGGCCCGCACCAGCACGTCGACCAGCTTCTCGATCGCGCCGAGCTGCGCCATCACCGCGCCCAGCAGCACGCCGAAGGCGATGAGCAGTCCCACCTCGGTCATCAGCTCGCCGAAGCCGGTGGTGATCGACTCCAGCGTGCCCGGAACCCCGAGCCCCGTGACCAGCCCCAGGTACAGCGCCCCGAGCACGAGGGCGATGGCGGGGGTGATCCGCAACTTCAGGATGAGCACGACGACGCCCACGATGGTGATCACGGCGTTCGCCAGGACAGCGATGTCTGACATCCGTCACGTCCGTATCCGTCAAGCCGCCCGCCGCAGCGGGCAGCGCGAAGCTCCGGTCCCCGCGCGGGGGACCGCCTGGCAGCAGGAGTCGTGGAGCGGCGACCGCCGGGCGACGGGGTGCTCGCCGGCGGCGGTGGGACGGACCGGCGCAGTGTACACACCGACCGCCCCGGCGGAACCCGGCCGCGGACGGCGGGCCCGGGGTATTGCTTCGCCGACGGCCGCCGATTACCGTCCTGCATTGCCGAATGCAGGCACTCGTTTCCCGAATAACGGGAAATAGCAGGAAGTTGAGGACGGACACCGCATCGACCTGCGCACCAGCGGCAGCACCGCCCGACCCCGCCCCTCGCCCGCACCACGGCGCCGAGGAGCAGGGCACGCACCGGCACAACAGGAGAACCACACCGATGACGCCCAGTGGCCGCCACGGCCCGCTCACCGGAGTCCGCGTCGTCGAGCTCGGCAACTTCATCGCCGCCCCCACCGCGGGGCGGGTGCTCGCCGAGTTCGGCGGCGACGTCATCAAGGTCGAACGCCCCAGCACCGGCGACGAGCTGCGCACCTGGCGGCTGCACCGCGGCGACACCTCGCTGCTGTTCCGCACCATGGCGCGCAACAAGCGCTCGCTGACGCTGGACCTGCGCGCGGCCGAGGGCCAGCGGATCGCCCGCGACCTGATCGGCACCGCCGACGTCGTGCTGGAGAACTTCCGCCCGGGCACGCTGGAGAAGTGGGGGCTCGGCCCGGAGGAGATCCGGGCGCTGCACCCGTCGGTGGTGCTGGTCCGGATCTCCGGGTACGGCCAGACCGGCCCGTACCGGAACCGGCCGGGGTTCGGCGGCGTCGCCGAAGCGCTGGGCGGGGTCCGGCACCTGACCGGCTACCCGGGGCTGCCCCCGGTGCGCACCGGGGTGTCGCTGGCCGATTCGGTGGCCGGGCTCTACGCGGTCATCGGCGCGCTGCTGGGCCTGCTGCGCGCCCGCGCCGGGGCGTCCGGCGAAACCGTGGACGTCGCGCTCTACGAAGCGGTGTACTCGCTGATGGAGTCCTCGCTGCCCGACTACGACGCCTTCGGCGTCACCCGCGAGGCCACCGGTGCGGTGATCCCCGGCGTGGTGCCGTCCAACACCTACCGCTGCGCCGACGGCAAGTACGTCGTGGTGGGCGGCAACAACAACGCCATCTTCACCCGGCTGATGACCGCCGTCGGACGTCCCGACCTGGCCGCCGACCCGGAGCTGGCGGACAACGCCGGGCGGGTCGCGCGCGCCGCCGACATCGACGAGGCGATCGGCGCCTGGACCGCCGGGCTGGACAGCGCCGCGGCGCTGGACCGGCTGGCCGCCGCGTCCGTGCCCAGCGGACCGATCTACGACGTCGCCGACATCGCCGCCGATCCGCACTTCGCCGCCCGGGGGATGCTGGAGCGCCACCCGGTGCGCATCGACGACGAACCCCGCGAGGTCGCCTTCCCCGGCGTGGTGCCCAAGCTGGCCGAAGAGCCCGGCGGCACCCGCTGGCTGGGGCCCGAACTCGGGGCGCACACCGACGAGGTCCTCGCCGAGTTGCACCGCACCCCCGCCGACATCACCCGACTGCGTGCCGAAGGAGTGATCTGAGATGACCGCCGACGTCCTCATCACCGAGGTCTCGCTGCGCGACGGACTGCAGATCGAACCGGTCGTCGTACCGACCGCGGACAAGATCGACTTCGGTCGGATGCTGGTCGAGGCCGGGTTCCGCCACCTGGAGGTGGGTTCCTTCGTGGACCCGAGGCGGGTGCCGACGATGGCCGATTCGGCCGAGGTCGTGGCCGGGCTGGCCGACGCCGGGGCCACCTCGCACGCGCTGGTGCTCAACGAGCGCGGCGCCCAGCGCGCGGTGGCCGCCGGGGCCCGGCACGTCCGGCTGGTGCTGTCGGCCAGCGACGGGCACAGCCGGTCCAACGCCGGGGTGCCCACCGAGGAGGCGATGGCCCGGATCGGCCGCGCCGCCGAGATCCTGCGCGACGGCGGGGTGGGCCTGGAAGGCTGCATCGCCACCGCGTTCGTCTGCCCGTTCGACGGCGACACCCCGGCCGACCGCGTCGTCCGCGTCGCCCGGCACTACGCCGAGCTGGGCGTGGAGGTGCTGCACCTGGCCGACACCATCGGTGCGGCCTCCCCCGGCGACATCCGGCGAGCGGTCACCGCGGTGGGCGAGGTCTTCCCGGTGGAGCGCACCGGGTTGCACCTGCACGCCACCTACGGGATGGCCTCGGCCAACGCCTGGGAGGCCTTCCGCTGCGGGATCCGGCGCTTCGACGCCGCGCTGGGCGGGCTCGGCGGCTGCCCGTTCGCCCCGGGCGCCACCGGCAACATCGCCGCGGACGACCTGATCCACCTGTTCCACCGCGAAGGCGTCCGCACCGGGATCGACACCTCCCGGCTGGCGGCGCTGCGCGACCGCCTCGCGGAGCTGGTGGGTCATCCCCTGCCCTCCGCGCTGGCGCAGATCCCGGCCGCACCCGCCGCCCCGCGGCAGGCGGCCTGACCGGCGGCGACGGCCGCACCGCGAGCACCGACCCCCGGAAACGACCATGACGACTCCTCCGCCGTTCGCCACCGGCGTCGGCGTCCTGGACCGCTCGGTGGCCATCCTCGACTGCGTCGAGAGCAACCCGATGGGCACCACCGAGCTGGCCAGGACCCTGGGCCTCACGATCTCCACCGCGCACCGGCTGGCCACCGCGCTGGTCGCGCACGGGTTGCTGCGGCGCGATCCCAGCGGCTGCTTCCACCTCGGCCCCCGGTTCGCCACCTCGGCGCTGGCCGAGACCGCGCGCCCGGTGCTCACCGAGCTCGGCGCCGAGGTGGGCGAATCGGTGCAGCTCTGGGTGCGCCGAGCCGACCACCGGTTGTGCGTGGTCTGCGTGGAGTCGACCGAGGAGCTGCGGGCCAGCCAGCCGGTCGGCAGCCTGCTGCCGCTCCCGCTGGGCTCGGCGGCCCAGGCGCTGCTGGGCGAGCGCAACCCCGACGGCCACGGCTGGGTGGAGAGCGTCCAGGCCCGGGCTCCGGGGGTCGGCTCGGTGAGCGCTCCGGTGCACCTGCACGGTCAGGTGGTGGCGGCGGTCTCGCTGGCCGCACCGCTGCAACGGCTGCGGCCGAGCCCCGGTCGGCGCTTCGGCGCCGCGGTGCTCACCGCCGCCCGGCGCGTCGAGGACGCGCTGGCCCGGCCGCCCGAACCCGGCTGAGCTCCCCGGGCGGCCGGTGCGCGGTGGTCACCGCCCGCCGAGCTTCGCCTCGAGCTGGTCGGCGAGCTCGGTCATGATCCCGGCGTAGCTCGCGTAGCTCATCGGCGCGACCGCGTCCCACTCGACGAACCGGCCCGCGGCCGCGGACGGACGCGCGGCGAACACCGGGTTCTCCATCATCCGCTCCGGCGGCAGCGAAGCGGCCCGGGTGTCCCACAGCAGGATGTCGGCCGGGTACGCCGCGGCGTGCTCCCAGGACAGCCGCTCGAAGTAGCCGCCGCCCGCCGTGTCGGGGTGGTCCGGGACGATGATCGGCAGCCCCAGTTCCCGGACGTAGAAGTCCAGGTCCGGGTTGCGCCCCGGCACGACGGCGAAGAACTCCTGCTCGGTACCGCCGACGGCGAGGATGGTGCGACCCGCCGCCTTCATCCGCTCCCCGATCCCGCGCAGCCGGTCGGCCGCGGCGTGGAAGGCCGCCTCGTCGGCCCGGACGCGGGCCGAGTCGACGTCGCCGCCGAGCGCGGCGGCCAGGTCCCGGTAGGAGGCGATGGTCTCCGGCAGCGGCACCCCCGCGTGCTGCACGCCCGCCGTCGGGACCAGGGACTTGACCTGCTCCTCCTGCTCGGCGGTCAGGTGCCACAGGCCGGGGAACTCCGCGTACTTGCCACTGACCAGCAGGTCGGGTTCCAGCGCGGCGACCCGTTCCACGGCGACCTCGCCGTACCCCGGCCCGGTGACGTCGGTGACCGCGCGGGGGTCGAGGCCGCGCGCTTCGGGTTCGACCGTGCCGTCGTCGCGCACCAGCGGGCCGAAGGTGCCCACCACGTCGACGCCGAAGTCCTTCAGCGCGGCGGCCGAGGACACCTGCGCGATGATCCGCTCGGGGCGCTGCTCGGCGGTGATGGCCACCCCGCGGTCATCGGTGTAGGACCAGCCGGTTCCCCCGGCCCGGTCACCTCCGGCGGGCGAGCACGCCGACAGCACCGCGGTCACCGCCACGAGTGCCGCGGCGGGGCCGATCTTGTGACGCACGACGACCTCCTCTATGTTTAGGCTAGGCTAACCTAGCACCTGATCCGCGGGAGGTCCTCCGGCCATGACGAGCACCGCAGTCCGAGGCGGCACCGAGCACCGGCCGCTCTGGCGCATGTTCACCGTCGAGGTGGCGCGCGTGCAGCGGCTGTGCCCGAACTTCGTGCGGCTGACCTTCACCGGCGAACACCTCGACACCTTCGGGGCGGGCGGCGCCGACCAGCGGATCAAGCTCGCGCTCCCCCAGCCCGGCCGCACCGTCGCCGACGTGCCCGACGGCGAGGACTGGTACCAGCGGTGGCTGGCGATGCCGGACCCGATCAGGCCGGTGCTGCGCACCTACACGGTCCGGGCGTTCCGCCCCGAGCGCCGCGAACTCGACGTCGACTTCGTGCTGCACGGGCTCGACAGCGGGCACGGCGGCCCGGCCTCCACCTTCGCCGCCGCCGCCCGGCCCGGTGACGTCATCGCGCTGCTGGGCCCGGACCGGCCCGGCAGCGGACGTCCGTGGGGCTGCGAATGGGCACCGCCGAGCGAGGCGTCGCGGCTGGTGCTGGCCGGGGACGAGACCGCCGTCCCGGCGATCGGATCCATCCTCGAAGCGCTGCCCGCCGACGCCCGCGGCATCGCCTGCCTGGAAGTGCCCAGCCCGGCGGACCGGCAGGAGTGGGCGGTCCCGGCGGGCGTGGACGTGCGCTGGCTGGCCCGGGACGGCGCCCCGCACGGCGCCCTGCTGGAACCCGCGGTGGGCGGTGCGCTGGACGAGCTGCGGACCCGCGGCACCGGTACCGCGGTGCTCGACGACGTCGACGTGGACACCACCGCGCTGTGGGAGGTCCCGGAGCGCGGTGAACCCGGCGCCGACGACCTGTACGGCTGGCTGGCCGGGGAGGCGGCGGTGATCAAGCGGCTGCGCAGGCTGCTGGTCAACGACTACGGCATCCCGCGCGGTTCGGTCGCGTTCATGGGCTACTGGCGCGAAGGCCGGAGCTGAGCGCCCGCCGGCGGTCCGCGCGGAGCCGTGCGCTGTCGGTCGGCTGACCTACCCTCGGAGCAGGACCGCCCGGCGCGCGGTCCGCCAGGAGGAAGGACGCAGTCATGTCAGCCCCACCGGTCAGCGACGACTTCGTCCGGCTGGCGGACCCGTACCGCCGCGAACTGCTCGCGCACTGCTACCGGATGCTCGGTTCCGTGCAGGACGCCGAAGACCTCGTGCAGGAGACCTACCTGCGGGCCTGGCGCGGCTACCCCCGGTTCGAGGGGCGGTCTTCGCTGCGCACCTGGCTGTACCGGATCGCGACCACCGCCTGCCTGACCGCGCTGGAGAGCAGGCGCCGCCGCCCGCTGCCGACCGGGCTCGGCGCGCCGAGCCACGATCCCGGCGAACCGCTGACCGAACTGCCCGAGATCGGCTGGCTGGAGCCGATCCCGGACGCCCTGGTCGACGACTCCGACGACCCGGCGGCGATCGTCGCCGCCCGGGAGAGCACCCGGCTGGCGTTCATCGCCGCGCTCCAGCACCTGCCGCCCCGCCAGCGCGCCGCCCTGCTGCTGCGCGACGTGCTGCGGTGGAAGGCCTCCGAGGTGGCCGCCGCGATGGGGACCAGCATCGCGGCGGCCAACAGCGCCTTGCAGCGGGCCCGGGCGCAGCTCCAGCAGATCGCCCCGCAGCGCGACGGGACCGCGGAACCGAGCAGCCCGGAACTGCGCCGGCTGCTGGACCGCTACGTCACCGCCTTCGAGGACAAGGACATCCCGGCGATCGTCGAGCTGTTCACCGAGGACGCGGTGTGGGAGATGCCGCCGTACGCCAACTGGGTCCGCGGCGCCGAGGCCATCGGCGAGCTGGTCGACCGGTGGTGCCCGGCGGACCGGGGCGAGCTGCGGCTGGTCCCCACCTCGGCCAACGGGCAACCGGCGTTCGGCATGTACCGCCGCGATCCGGCCGGCGAGTACGTCCCCTTCCAGCTCCACGTGCTCGCCCCGCAGGACGGCCGGATCGGGCACGTGGTGGCGTTCTTCGACGTGGCGCTGTTCCCGCGCTTCGGCCTCCCCGACGCGCTGCCCGCGGAACGCGGTGCCGACCGGTGACGCCCGGTCGGCGCGCACGGCGGCGCGGTCAGAAGCCCACGGCGTCACGTCCCTTGAGCCCGAGCATCGCGCGCGCCTCGTCCGGGGTGGCCACCTCCAGGTTCAGCGCCTCCAGGACGGTGCGGATCCGCGCGACCTGCTCGGCGTTGCTGCGGGCGAGCTGACCGGGTCCGATCCACAGCGAGTCCTCCAGCCCGACCCGCACGTGCGCGCCCTGCGCCGCGCCGATGGTGGCCAGCGGGATCTGGTTGCGCCCGGCGCCGAGCACCGACCAGTGGTAGTCCGCGCCGAGCAACCGGTCGGCGGTGCGGCGCATGTGCATCAGGTCCTCCGGGTGCGCCCCGATGCCGCCGAGCAGGCCGAAGATCGACTGCACGAACACCGGCCCGGTCACCAGCCCCCGGGAGCGGAAGTGCGCCAGGTTGTTCAGGTGCGCGATGTCGTAGCACTCGAACTCGAACCGGGTGCCGCCGCGCGCCCCGATCTCCAGGATCGACTCGATGTCGGCGAAGGTGTTCTTGAAGACCAGGTCCCGGCTGCCCTCCAGCGCCGCCCGCTCCCACTCGTGCCGGAACTCGGTGAAGCGCTCCAGCATCGGGAAGAGGCCGAAGTTCATCGATCCCATGTTCAGCGAGGCGAGCTCGGGCTGGAACTCCGCCGCCGGGCGCATCCGCTCGGCCACCGCCATGTGCGGCGAGCCGCCGGTGGTGATGTTGAGGACCGCGTCGGTGTGCGGCTTGAGCCCGGCGAGGATGGGCGCGAAGTGGTCCGGGTTCTGCGACGGCCTGCCGTCCTCGGGATCGCGGGCGTGCAGGTGCACGATGGCCGCGCCCGCCTCCGCCGCGCCGAGCGCCGCCTCGGTGATCTCGGCCGCCGAGACCGGCAGGTGCTCCGACATCGACGGCGTGTGGATCGCCCCGGTCACCGCGCAGGTGATGACGACCTTGCGTTGGACTGCCACGTCCCCTCCTCAGTACAGCTTCTCGGTGTTGCCGTCGACGGCCATCGCCTGACCGTTGATGCTGCGGGCCATCGGACCGGCCAGGAAGGCGGCCATGTCGGCGATGTCGCCGGCGGTCACCATCCGGCGCATCGAGGACTGGTCGCGGTACAGCGCCTCGATCTGCTCCCGGGGCGCGTCGAGCATCCGCGCCTTGGCGTCGATCACCGCCTGGATGCGCGGTCCGTCCACCGCGCCGGGGCAGATCGCGTTGGCCCGGATGCCCTCGGGGCCGAGTTCGATGGCCAGCGTGCGGGTGAACCCGACGACGGCCCACTTCGACGCGGAGTAGGCGCTGCGCCCGGCCATCCCGAGCCGGCCGGCCGCCGAGGACAGGTTCACGATGGCCGGCTCGGTCCCGGCGCGGAGCAGCCGCAGCGCGTGCTTGACGCAGTAGAACTGGCTGTGCACGTTGACCTCGAAGGTCCGCGCCCACGCCGCGCCGTCCAGCGCCTCCACCGGGCCGGTGGGACCGGCGACCCCGGCGTTGTTGACCAGCACGTCCAAGCCCCCGAGGCGCCGCTCGGCGGCATCCACCAGGGCCTCGACGGCCGCCTCGTCGGCGGCGTCGGAGACCTCGGCGCGCAGCCCGGCGCCTTCGGCGTCCCGCACCGCCGCCGGATCCAGGTCGCTGACCAGCACCTCGGCCCCGAACCCGGCGAACCGCTCGGCGATGGCCCGGCCGATGCCCGCCGCCCCGGCGGTGACCAGCACCCGCTTCCCGGTCAGATCCATGCTCACTCCTCGGTCGATCCCGGTTTGTCGGCGCCGTAGCGCAGGAAGAACGACAGCACCGCGCCCACCAGCACGACACCGACGACGAACCACAGCCCGCCGGAGGACTCCCCGGTGGCGCCCTCCACCGCGCCCATCACGTACGGGCCGATGAACCCGCCGAACAGGCCGATGGTGTTGACGAAGGCGATGCCGCCGGCCAGGGTCGCGCCGCTGAGCCGGGACGCCGGGAAGGTGAACAGCACGGACTGCAGCGCGAAGAAGCAGAACGCGGCCAGGCAGAACCCGATCAGGCCGAACACCGCACCGGAGGCGGCGCCGAGCGCGAACCCGGCGGCGATGCCGATCATCGTGGCGCTGATCAACTTCCGCGACGCCCGCCCGGAGGAGGCGAACCGGGGCACCACGGCCGCGCCGATCGCGGCGAACACCCACGGCAGCGCGGTCAGCAGCCCGATCTGCACCGAACTCAGCTCCCCGTAACCGCCGATGATCGACGGCAGGAAGTAGGACAGCGCGTACACCGCGATCTGGTGCGCCAGGTACACCCCGACCACGAGCAGGATCTGCCGGTCCCGCCAGACCAACCGCATGCTGCGGGTGCCGGAGGCGGCCTCGCCCGCGGCGTCCTCCTCGGCGATCCGCCGTTCCAGCGCCTCGGCCTCGGCGCGGTTGAGGAAGCGCGCGTCGGTCGGCCGGTCGGGCAGCAGCTTCCACACCAGGACGGCGAGCAGGCAGGCGGGCAGTCCTTCGAGGACGAACATCCACTGCCAGCCGTGCCAGCCGCCGATGCCGTCCATGCCCAGCAGCAAACCGCCCAGCGGGGCGCCGACGATGTTGGCGAAGGACACCCCGAGCAGGAACAAGCCGTTGGCCTTGGCGCGGTCGGGACGGGTGAACCAGCGGGTCAGGTAGAACATCACGCCGGGGTAGAGCCCGGCCTCGGCGGCGCCGAGCAGCAGCCGCATCACGTAGAACGACCACTCGCCCTGCACGAAGGCCATGCCCGCCGAGATCAAGCCCCAGCTGATCATGATCCGGGTGATCCAGAAGCGGGCGCCGACGCGGTGCATGATGAGGTTGGAGGGCACCTCGAACAGCGCGTAGGTGATGAAGAACAGCCCGGCGCCGATGCCGTAGGCCGTCGCGGAGATGCCGAGGTCGATCTCCAGGCGTTCCTTGGCGATGCCGATGTTGGTGCGGTCCAGGAAGCTCATCACGTAGGCCGCCACCAGCAGCGGCATGAGCTTGCGCAGGATGACCTTGTTCAGCTCGGCGGGTGGCCGCATCGTCGCGGCACCGGGTGATGTGGACATGGGTTTCCTCTGGGCGGTGGGTCGTTGCTCGGTCGCCGGATCAGCGGCGCGCGGCCGGATCGCAGCCGCAGGTGCGCCCGATGTGCAGCCGGTGGGCGCAGATGAGGGATTGGTGCACCGTCGAGGGGCGCTCGATCCGCTTGAGCACCAGGCCCAGCGCTTCGACCGCCATCTCCTGCTGCGGCTGCACGACGGTGGTCAGGTCGATCAGCGCCGAGATGCTGTGCGGGTGGCCGTCGCCGCCGGTGACCGCGACGTCCTCGGGCACCCGGAGACCGCGCGCCACGGCGTGCTCCATGATGCCGATCGCGATCTCGTCGGAACCGCAGACGACGGCCCGCGGCGGCCGGTCGGCGGCGAACAACCGCTCGGCGGCGATCCGGCCTCCCGCGCTGCTGAGCGCGGTGCTGATCTTGCGGTCGCCGCCGATCTCCACCCCGGCGGCCGCCGCGGTCCGGATGAACGCCTGCTCGCGGGTCAACGACGAGCTCGACAGCCGGGGGCCGATCACGGTGGCGATCTCGGTGTGCCCGTGGGAGAGCACGTGCCGCATCATCGCCTCGGCGGCGGCATCGTCGTCGATCCCGACGAAATCGGCTTCCAGGTACGGGGATCTGCGGGACAGGCAGGCGAACGGGATCTTCGCCGCGCGCAGCAGCCGCAGCGCCGTGGCGTCCTCGCGCAGCGTTCCGGCCAGGATCACGCCGTCGGCGTTGCGCTCGATCAGCGTGGCGGTCACCTGGCGCAGCACGTCCGGATCGTCCTGGGTGGTGGCGACGAAGACCTCGTACCCGGCCGCGGCGCCCGCGCTGACGATCCCCTGGGCGAAGCACGGGTACACCGGGTTGATGATGTTGGGCATCACCAGCCCGATGACCCGGCTGCGGTCCGGGTCGACGGCGGGGGCCGGGCGCCTCGGCTGGAAACCGAGGTCCCGGGCCACCGAGAGCACCCGGCGCCGGGTGTCCGGGGCGACGCCCCCCTTGCCGTTCATCACGTAGGACACCGCGGCGGGCGAGACCCCGGCGGCACGGGCCACCGCGGCGGCCGACACCCGGCCCGCCACCGTGCGCCGCACGCGCGTCGTCTCCTCCACGCCCGACCTCCTGTCGTGTGCCCCGGATCACCCGGCTGCCCGGAGACACTAGAGCGGGCTGAAAACGTTAAGCAACAATAAGGACTGCTTTCGCCAATGGCCCGCGTGGCGGTGCGGGTGGCGGAACCTCAGCGGCCTCCTCGCTCCGGGAGCCGCTCCTGATGTACCAAGTACGTACACGGCGTCGCGGCTGTCCTCGCGAGAAGGCCGCTGAGAACCCGCCGCGGTGCCGGTTGTGTGCTCACCGCATGCGGCTCCGCCGCATCCTGAAAGGACCCTGAGCGGCGACCGGTCCGCGGCACCCCGTCCGCCCTGCGCACCGGCCCGGTGCCGGGAGCGAGGCGGGGGTTCACGGCACGGCGGACCAGAAGTCCAGTGCGTGCTCGCCCCGGTAGTCGACGCGGCCGATCCGGCCCGGGGCCAGCGACTGGACGTGCCCGGTGCCGAATCCGGGCCAGGCGGGCAGGTCGGCGCGAGCCGGGTCGCCGTGCGCGGCGAAGGCCGTCCAGTACCGGTTCATCGCGTCACCGAGAGCGCGCTGGTCGGCCCCGAGCGGGCCGGCTCCGGGGAGGTCGAACTGGTACCCGAGCTCGCTGCCGTGCTGGGCGCCGGAGGGCGTTCCCGGCAGGATCGGCGGCGCGTCCGGGTCGGCGAACTCGTAGAACCAGGTCCCGGTGCGCGCGGCCAGGCAGCGGGCCAGGTCCCAGGTCGGCCGGGCCCAGGCCCGGTCGGTGCTCAGCCGCGACCAGGCCAGGGCCGGCGTCGGGAACCGGTCCGGCGGGTAGCGGGCGGCGACCTCGTCCGCCGCGTCGCCGAACGCCTCGGCCAGCAACCGCGGGAGGTTCTCGGCGGTGACCGGGTGGTCGGCGCCGAACAGCTCGACGAAGAAGCGCGCCTCGTCGCGGGTGGTGCCCAGCAGCACCGGCACCCGGTGGAACCGCCCCGCGGGCAGCGCCACCGCCGGGGATTCGGGCAGCGCGGGACCGCCGAACGCGGGCCGGATGAAGGCGTCCGTGGCCTGGAGCAGGTCGGCCACCGGCACCCGGCGGAGCCGGGCGAGCGCCGATTCGGGGTCGCTGCCCGGCGCGACCCACCCGTGCTCGGCCGCGACGGCGGCGCCGAGCCGGTCCAGCTCGGCGGCCGGGGACCACCTCGGCGGCAGCGCCGGAACACCGGGGATGAACAGGTGCGCCGGGGTCGGCTCCAGCACCGAGAACGCGCTCTGCAGGACCGCCCGGTGGAACAGCCCGGCCGAGCCCGGCGCCACCAGGTGCGCGGCGACCATCAGCGCCCCGTAGGACTCCCCGGCCAGGGTCACGTTCGCCGGGTCGCCGCCGAACCGCGCGATCTCGCGACGCACCCAGCCCAGCACGGCCTGCTGGTCCTGCAACCCGAAGGTCCCACCACCGGCCAGGCCGGGGTGGCCGAAGCACCCGAGCACGCCGAGCCGGAAGTTCGGCGTCACGACGACGACGTCGCCGGTGACCGCGAAGCGGTGCGGGTCGCGGGTGGCGGCGCCGCCGTTCGTCCCGCCACCGCCGTGCAGCCACACCACCACCGGCCGCCCGGCGCGCGGGCCTTCCGGGACCACGACGTCCAGCGTCAGGCAGTCCTCGTCGAGGGCGGTGATCTCGGTGAGCGAGCGGGCCCGCTGCGGGGCGGGGTTGCCGGGCGCGGTCGCGTCCCGGGTCCCGGACCAGGGTTCGACGGGTGCGGGCGCCCGCCAGCGCCGTTCGCCGACCGGGGGCGCGGCGTAGGGGATGCCGCGGAACGCGAGGTGGCCGTCGAACTGCCGACCGCGCACGGCACCGCTGCTCAGCTCCACGATCGAGGTCACCGGACCCGCTCCCCGCGTCGGCCGCGCCGCCCGGCGGTCGGCCCCTCGGGGCGGAATAACAATATGATCATACGATTATGATAACCATACGCCCCTATTGCCGTCTCGGGATTTCCGCCGACGCGCCTCAGCGCCCACCGGTGAACACCGCGGCGACCACCCGGCCCAGCACGTCCCGCGCCGGGAACGCGTCCGCGCCGGAGAGCACCACCTGATCGGCCAGGCCCTGCACCGCCGCGAGGATCGCGCGGGCGGCGAGCACCGCGTCCACCCCGGGCTCGACCTCGCCGCGCGCGACGCCGTCGTCCACCACCGCCGCGACGTAGGCGAGGAGGTCACCGCCCGACCGCCGGGCGACCTCGGCCAGCCCCTCGTCGTGCAGCGCCTGGGCCTGCAACCCCTGCCGGACGCGGTACTCCGCGTCGCGTTCGGCGTCCAGCGGCAGCAGCTCCACCAGGCTGTCCAGCAGCACGTCGGCGACCGGGAGACCGGCGGCCGCACCTTCCTGGACCCGGTCCCGCACCCGCTCCCCCAGCCGGCGCACGGCGTCGTCGTAGGCGAAGCGCAGCAGCACGTCCTTGCTCGCGAAGTAGTGCTGGATGAGCCCGACCGAGATCCCGGCCTCGGCCGCCAGCCGGGAGAACGAGACACCGGCGAAGCCTTCGGCGGCGAGCAGGCGGCGGAACGCCCGCGCGATCTGGGCGCGGCGCTGATCGTGATCGGCGACCCGGGGCATCCGATTACCATACAGCCGTACTGCTACCCGGGATCGCACCGGTCGCACGCGCCCCTTCCGCCGCGGCGGCCCCGCGTGGAAGGATCCCGGTCACATGGTCTGACCACAAGGGCAGCGCACGGAAGAGGATCTGACGCATGTTCAACGTCGAACAGGTCCGGTTAGCCGGGGCCGACCTCGCACTTCCCCGCATGATCCCGGTCGAGCAGCGGTTCCCCGACGACGCCGTCGAGGACCTCGACGGCGTCATCCGGGAGCAGATCGCCCAGCACGACCGGCGGCGACCGCTCACCGGCAAGCGGATCGCCGTGGCGGCGGGCAGCCGGGGCGTCGCCGAGATCGGGCGCATCATCACCGTCGTCGTGGACGCGCTGGCGCGCTGCGGCGCCAAACCCTTCGTGGTCCCCGCGATGGGCAGCCACGGCGGTGCCACCGCCGAAGGCCAGCGCGGGGTGCTCGCCGAGTACGGCATCACCGAGGACGCGATCGGCGCGCCGATCATCGCCTCGATGGATACCGCGGTCGTCGCCGAACTGCCCGACGGCACGCCCGTGCACTTCGACGCCGAGGCCGCCCAGGCCGACGGCGTGGTGGTGGTCAACCGGGTCAAGCCGCACACCGACTTCAAGGCCGGGGTGGAGAGCGGGCTGGCCAAGATGCTGGCCATCGGGCTGGGCAAGCACCGGGGCGCGGCGACCCTGCACAAGCACGGGTTCGGCCGGTTCGGCGAGCTCATCCCGGCCGTCGCCGAGGCCGTGCTCGACGCGGTGCCGATCGAATTCGGCCTGGCGGTGGTGGAGAACGGCTACGAGCACATCGCCGCGGTGGAGCTGGTCGAGCCCGCGGACCTGCTCGACCGGGAGACCGAACTGCTCACCCGGGCGAAGTCGCTGATGCCCCGCCTGCTGCTGTCCCGGATCGACGTGCTCGTCGTCGACGAGATCGGCAAGGACATCAGCGGCGCGGGCATGGACCCCAACATCACCGGGCGGACCCCGGTCGACGCCGACGGCTTCGTCGCGCCGCCGTTGCAGCGCATCGTCGTGCTGGGCCTGACCGAGAAGACCCACGGCAACGCCTGCGGACTGGGGATGGCCGACTTCACCACCCAGCGCTGCGTCGACGGGATCGACTTCGCCTCGTTCTACACCAACTCGCTGACCTCCGGCGTACCCGACGGGGCGCGGATCCCGATGGCGCTGGGCAGCGACCGGGACGCGATCGTCGCGGCGGTGCACAGCTCGCTGGACACCACCAACGCGACGGCGCGGATCGTGCGCATCCGCAACACCTTGTCGATGCCGCACATCGAGGTCTCGGAGGCCTACGCCGAGGAGGTCGGCGCGCACCCGGACATCGAGGTGCTCGGCGAACCCCGCGACTGGGCGTTCGACGAGCGGGGGATGCTGCCCCGCCCGTGACCCGCCGGTCCGGCGGCGCCCGCACCGGGCCCGCCGGACGGCGCACGCACCTCGGGAGGTTCAGCGGGCCAGCCAGCCGCCGTCCACCGGCAGCACCGCACCGTGCACGTAGTCGGCCGCCGCCGAGGACAGGAACACCACCGCCCCGGCGAGGTCGTCGGCCGCACCCCACCGCCCGGCCGGGATGCGCTCGGAGATCTCCTGGTACCGGACCGGATCCGCGCGCAGCGCGGTGTTCAGGTCGGTGCTCATGTACCCGGGTGCGATGGCGTTGACGTTGACGCCCCGCCCGGCCCACTCGTTGCACAGCGCCATCGTCAACTGCACCACGCCGCCCTTGCTCGCCGCGTAGGCGGGCACCCGGATGCCGCCCTGGAAGCTCAGCAGCGAGGCGATGTTGACGATCTTGCCGCGGCCGCGCTCCAGCATCGGACGGCCGAAGGCCTTGCACAACCGGAACACCGAGCGCAGGTTCACGTCGAGGACGTGGTCGAAGTCGGCGTCCGGGAAGTCCTCGGCCGCGTGCCTGGCCTGCACCCCGGCGTTGTTCACCAGCACGTCCACCGCCCGGCGGTCCAGGACCTCGGCGACGGCGGCATCGGTGCTCGCGGGGTCGGCCAGGTCGGCGGGCACGCACTCCAGCTCCCGACCCAGCCCGGCCGCCGAGTCGACCAGGTCCGGGTCCAGCGGGCTGCGCTGGAGCACCACCACGTCGGCGCCCGCGCGCAGCAGTCCGGTGGTCAGGCCGCGCCCGAGCCCGCGACCACCACCGGTGACCACGGCGGTCCGCCCGGTCAGGTCGAATGCCGTGCCCACGCGCGTCCTCCCGGTGCCGGAACCGAGGTGATCGTCCACGACCGGCCGACGGGTGTCAACGAGCCGTGCGGTTCCGTGCGCACGGCGTTCCGGCCCGCGCCGGATCGGCGTAGGATGGACCGTTCCCCGGGAATGCGGGAGGGGTGGTCGCGATGGATCCGGCGCTGGGGACGAGACGGCTCGTGGTGCGCGACTGGACCAGCTCCGATGCGGACGTGCAGGCGGCACTGGACCTCTACGGACGCCCCGAGGTGACCGAGTGGCTCACCCCGGCCGTGTCCAGCGTCGCCGACCTGGCCGCCATGCGCGCCGTCGTGCACTCCTGGACCGAGGCGCAGCCGAACCTGGTGCCGCCGACGGGCCGGTTCGCGATGCAGCGCCGCTCCGACGGCGTGGTGATCGGCGGGCTGGTGCTGCGGCTGCTGCCGCCCTACGACCACGATCTCGAACTGACCTGGCAACTCCGCCCGGCGGACTGGGGCCACGGCTACGCCACCGAGGCCGCCCGGGCGCTGCTGCGGTGGGCGTTCAGCTTCGACATCGAGGAGGTCAGCGCGCTGGCCCTGCCGGAGAACCAGCGGGCCATCGCCACCGCGGAGCGGATCGGCATGGAGTGGGTGGGCGAAACGGACAAGTACCACGCCACCACGCTGCAGGTCTACCGCGTCCGGCCGGCCGACCTGGACCCCGGCGATCCGGACGAAGCCGCCGACTGATCCCCGGCCCACCCGGTCCGGTGATGCCGGAGCGCGGCCGACGATCACCGTCCCGGCCTCCGCCGCTCCGCCGGAACCCGCCGCCGACCTGGCAGGCGGCGCACCGCTTCCGCGCTCCCGGGCGGAGTTCCGCCCCCCGGCCGGTCGGTCCTCAATGGACCCCAAGTGATCGCCGAGGGCCGCCGGATGTCGCTCGGCACGGCCGTTTCCGCGCTCTGCCGAGCCTGCGGCCCGGTGCGATGCTGGGGGTTGCCGCGAACGGGGAGGGGCATCGTGGGATCTCAGCAGCGCCGCCGCACCGGCCCGGCCGACCGCCGCCCGCGACCGCGTCCGGGCCGACCGCCCCGGCGCACCGCGACCGCCGTGCGCCGGAACCGGCGGCTGGCCCGGTTCCGCGCCGCCACCGCCGCGGCCTCGCTGGTGGTGCTGCTGGTCACCGGGTACGGCTGGACGAACTACCGCCAGTTGCAGACCGGCCTGGCCACCAGCGACGTGACCAGCGAGCAGCACACCGACGGCGCGACCGACATCCTGCTGGTGGGCATGGACAGCCGGACCGACGCGCACGGCAACCCGCTGCCCGAGGAGGTGCTGCGCGAGCTGCACGCGACCTCCAACGAGGCCAGCCTGACCGACACCGTGATCCTGCTGCACGTGCCCAACGACGGTTCCAGCGCGGTGGGCTTCTCCTTCCCCCGGGACTCCTTCGTGGAGATCCCGGGCCACGGCCAGCACAAGATCAACTCGGCGTTCGTGCGCGGCTCGGACACCGCCCGCGCCGAACTGGCGGCCGGTGGCCTCGCACCCTCGCCGGAGCTGGAGCGCCGCAGCGCGGACGCGGGGCGCAAGCTGCTGGTGCGCACGGTGGAGCAGCTCACCGGCACCTCGGTCGACCACTACGCCGAGGTCAACCTGCTCGGGTTCGCCCGGATCACCGAAGCCGTGGGCGGCGTGCCGGTCTGCCTCAAGTCCGCCGCCCACGACCCGTACTCCGGTGCCGACTTCGCCGCCGGGCGGCAGACCGTCGTGGGCGCCGAAGCGCTGGCCTTCGTCCGGCAGCGCCACGGCCTGCCGCGCGGCGACCTCGACCGCGTGGTGCGCCAGCAGGCGTTCCTCGCCGGGCTGGCCGGCACCGTGCTCTCCGGTGACGTGCTGGCCAACCCCGCCCGGCTGCGCGCGCTGATCGACTCGGTGCAGCAGTCGCTGGTGCTCGACGACGACTGGGACATCTTCGCCTTCGCCGAGCGGATGCGCGGGCTGGCCGGTGGCGCGGTCCGGTTCACCACGATCCCGATCGAGGACGCCTCCTACCCGACCAGCGACGGCATGGCCGTCCAGGTCGACCCGCAGGAGGTGCGCGGCGCGATCGCCCGCGCCACCGGGCAGTCCCCCGCCGCGACGGCCCCGGCCGTCACCGTGCTCGACGGCACCGGCGACGACGGCCTCGCCGAGCGCGTGCGGGAGCGGCTGAGCGCGCAGGGCGTCACCGTCGCGGAGGTGAGCGGCACCGAACGCACCGAGACGTCGTCGGTGCGGTACGCGCCGGGGCTGGCCGACTCGGGCGAGCGGGTGGCCTCGGCGCTCGGCGAGCTGTCCGCCGAGCAGGACGACGCGTTGGCACCGGGCCAGGTCGAGGTGGTCCTCGGCGAGGACTACCGGGGGCCGACCAAGATGGCCGCCGCGCAGCCGCTGGCGCTGGACGGGACGCGCCCCGCGCAGCAGGAGGGCGAAGGGCTCGACGAGGCGATCACCGCCGACGGCGTGCCCTGCGTGAACTGACCCGGGGTGAACTGACCCGGGTCAGCCGGACCGGACGGGGCGCCCGCGGCCGGTGGTGAGCCGACCCCCTCGCGGCCCACCACCGGCGCGACTGGTGGCTACCCCCAGCGCTGAACCGCCAGCCGGGACGCGACATCGCCGCGAGGCGATTCGCCGCCCCAGACTACGTCGCGGCCCTGCGCCCCGCGCGACGCGGCCGGGCTCACTCCTGCCTGCGCCGCCGGAGGGCGAACCGGAAGTGCTCGGGCAGCAACCACGCCTGGCTCCGGGCGACGATCCGGCCGTCGCCGACCCTGGCGAGCTCGTCGAGGTGCAGCGCCGGGCTCCCGACGTCGACCGACAGGGCCTCGGCCAGCTCCCGGTCCAGCACCACGGGGGTCAGATCGCAGTCGGTGTACTCCACCCCCACGTCGGTCAGCAGCCGGTCGAGCACCGCACCGGGTTCGCGCAGCCGGGACGGCGGCAGCACCCCGTCCGGCACGTGCTCCACGACCCGGCCCACCGGCGTCCCGCCGTAGAGCTCGGTCCGGCGCACCACGACGCCCGGGCTCCCGGCCCGGACGCCCAGCAGCCGGGCGGTGCGGTCGTCGAAGGACACCGCTTCGACGTGCTGATCGGTGCTGGAGATCCGGTTGCCGCTCTCGGCGGCGAACGTTTCGAGCGGGCACAGCCGGTCCAGTCCGGCGGCGATGCTGTCGGCGCGGGGCAGCAGCATCGATCCACGACCGTGCCGGACCGCGATGTATCCGGCGTCCTGGAGGCTGCGCAGCGCCGCCCGGACGGTGATCCGGGAAACGTTGTAGCGGGCGCACAGCTCCGCCTCGCTGGGCAGCCGGTCCCCCGGTTCGAGATCGCCGGAGAGCACCAGCTCCGCCAGCATCCAATCCCGGACCTCATCGCTGAGCCGCCGTCGAGGAGGATGTGCGACGGGCTTGATCATGCGCGTGATACTGCCAGGGTCCCGCATCCGGCATCCCCGGAATCACCCCGATGCCACCAGGTCGGCGGCCGCACCCGCGCCCGGTCACCCGAAACGACCAGCGCTGCCCTGGCCGGGTGATGCGGTCCGGTCGGCGGAGTCCACTGTGGCGGACCCAGCGATCGTTCGGCCAGCCGACAACCGCGCACGGCGTTAGCCTGCGGGAGCACTGCCCGGGCGAAAGGATTCCTCCTGTGGTGAGTCTCCAGCCGCGACGAGTGCTGCTGATCAGCGCCACCATCGGTGAAGGCCACAACGCGACCGCGCGCGCCGTGGCGGAGGCCGCCGAACAGCGCTGGCCGGGCTGCGAGGTGTCCTGGGTGGACGCGCTGGCGGAGATGGGCGGCTGGGTGCCGCGGACCTTCAACTGGATCTACGCGACCAACGTCGAATCGACGCCGTGGCTCTACGACCTGTTCTACTCGGCGCTGTGGCGGTGGCGGTGGTTCGCCGACTCCTCGCGGCGCTTCGTGGGCGCCTGGTCCGGACGCCGGTTGCGGGCGCCGGTCGCCGCGCACCGGCCCGATCTGATCGTGTCGACGTACCCGCTGGGCACCGCCGGGCTGGACTGGCTGCGCCGGCGCGGCGAGCTGCGCGAGGTCCCGATCGCGGCGGTGATCTCCGACTTCTCGCCGCACCCGTTCTGGGTCTACCCGGAGGTCGACCTGCACCACGTGATGAGCGAGGTGAGCCTGCGGGAGATGCGGCGCGCCGAGCCCGACGCCGTGGGGGCGGTGAGCGTCCCGCCCGCGGTCGGCGCGTTCCACCCCGCCGACCGCACGGCGGCCCGGACCGCCGCCGGACTGCCCGCCGACGGGTTCGCGGTGGTGATCACCTGCGGATCGCTCGGCTTCGGGTCCGTCGAACGCGCCGTGCGGGCCGCCCGGCGCGCCGACGGGGTGGACCGCGTGGTCGTGGTCTGCGGCCGCAACGCGGCGCTGCGCCAGCGGCTCACCGACCTGGCCGATCCGCGGGTCGTCCCGCTGGGCTGGGTCGAGGACATGCCGGGGCTGATGGCCGCGGCGGACGCGGTGATCACCAACGCCGGGGGCGCGACCGCGCTGGAGGCGCTGGCCTGCGGCCGGGCGGTGGTCATGTTCGAACCGATCGCGGGCCACGGCAAGGCCAACGCGGAGCTGATGGCCGAGGCCGAGCTCGCCGAGCTGTGCTGGGACGCCGACCAGCTCACCGCGCTGCTGCGGCGGTGGACCGAGCAGCCCGACGCGCTGACCCAGCTCGAACAGCGGGCGCTCAAGCACGCCCAGGCCGGGGACTTCGCCGAGCAGGTCGCGGCGCTGGCCGAGGTGCCCCGCCACCACGGCAGGCGGTCGCTGCGCCCGCAGGACGCGTTCTTCGTGCACGCCACCACCCCGACCGTGCCGCAGCAGATCGGCACCGTGCTCCGGCTGACCGGCAGCGAGCTGTCCACGCACGAGTGGGGCGAGCACCTGGCCGAGCGCATCCGCACCCACGCCGCCGGGCTGCCGATGCTCAACCGGCGCCTGGTGCGGCGCCGCGGCCGCCGTCCGGAGTGGGTGCACGACGCCTCGATCGACCCCGCCGACCACCTGCGCTGCCGGGAACCCCGCTCGGGCCGCCAGCACGCCGATCTGGTCGAGGAGTTCTTCCGCACGCCGGTGCGCACCGACCGGCCGCCGTGGGAGCTGCTGCTGATCCACGCGGAAGGCGACGAGGAGGCCACCCTGCTGGCCAAGATGCACCACGCGCTCGGCGACGGCATCGCGGTCAACGGGACGCTGGTGCGGCTGCTCTGCGACGTGCCGCCGCCGCACGCCCGCCGCCCCGACGACGCCCCGCCCTGGTACCGCCGCGCCGGGACGGTGCTGCGCGGTCTGGTGAGCCTGGCCCGGGTCGGTGCGGCGCCGGCGGGCGGGTTCACCGGGCGCAGCACCCCGGACCGCACCTTCGGCTGGCTGGAGCTGTCCGCCCGGGAGGTGCGCGCCACCGCCCGGGAACGCGGGGTGAGCAGCTCGGCGCTGCTGCTGGCCGCGGTGGCCGAGGGGCTGCACCGGCTGCTGGACGACGCCGGTGGGGCGGCCCCGGAGCAGCGGATGCGGGTGATGGTGCCCAAGACGATCCGCACCGCCCGGGGCGGTGCGGGCCTGGACGCGCCGGGCAACCACACCGCGTCGTTCGCGGTGGACCTGCCGGTCGGGCCGATGCCGGTGCGGCGGCGGCTCGCCGAGGTCACCGCCCGGCTGGCCGCCGCGGAGCGCGGCGACCACCCCGCGGCGGCGGTCGCGGTGCTCCGGGCGCTCGGCGCGCTGCCCGCCCCGCTGCACGCCCTCGTGGTGCGCACGATCTACCGGAAGCGGTTCTTCCACGCGGTGGTGTCGGTGATGCCCGGCCGCCGCAGCCCGGCGCACGTGGCCGGTGCGCTGATCGAGCAGGTGCTGCCGGTGCTCTCGCTGGCCGACGGGGTCGGCATCGGCATCGGGGCCATCAACTGGGGCGAGGGCGTCGGCTTCGGCATCACCACCGACCCCGGCCTGGCCCCGCACGCCGACGCCCTCGCCGAGCACGTCCGCGGTGCCTTCGGCGACCTGCGGCGGCTCGGAGCGCGCGGATGACCGCGGACAGCACCGAGCTGGCCATCGCCGTGCCCGCCGCGGTGCTGGGCGCCGCCAGCTTCGGGCTGGCCAGCGCCATCCAGCACCGCGTCACCAAGCAGGTGCCGCGGGTCAACGCGCTGAACCCGCGGCTGCTGTGGCAGCTCGTGCGCAAGCCGATCTGGGTGCTCAGCATCGGCACCGTCGTGGTCGGGCTGTCCTTGCAGGTCATCGCGCTGGCGTTCGGCCCGCTGGTGCTGGTGCAGCCGCTGCTGGTGACCTCGGTGCTGTTCGGCGCCTCGTTCGCGGCCTGGATGGCGCACCGCAAGCTGGACGTCGTGCTCCTGCTGGGCGGGCTGGCCTGCATCGGCGGGCTGTCGGCCTTCCTGGTGCTGGCCCGGCCCTCCGGCGAGGGCACCGGGTTCACCGGCGACCCGGTGGCGCCGCTGGCCTCGGTGCTGGCCCTGCTGGTGATCGCCGCTCTGCTGCTGGGGCGGTTCTCCGCGGGCGAGATCGGGGTGGTGGCCTGGGCGCTGGCCACCGGCGTGCTCTACGGCATCACGGCCGGCCTGATCAAGGTGGTCGCCGGGGAGGCGCGGGCGGGCGGGATCGCCGCTCCGTTCCAGCACTGGTCGCTCTACCTGGTGTGCCTGATCGGCCCGATCGGGTTCCTGCTCAGCCAGCAGACCTTCCAGCGCGGTCTGGTGATCTCACCGGCGCTGGCGGTCATCACCACCGTCGACCCGCTGGTGTCGGCGGCGATCGGGGTGAGCTGGCTCGGCGAGCGCATCGAGACCACCCCCGGCGTCGTCCTCGGCGAGGTGCTGGCCGCGGTGGTGCTGGTCGGCGGCATCGTGGTGCTGTCCCGCCGCAGCGAGCAGCTCCGCAAGGCCGCCGAGCGGCGCGACCCGCCGGAGTCCTCGTGGGGTTGACGGGAAGCCGCGCGGTGGTCACCGGTGCGTCGTCGGGCATCGGCGCGGCCACCGCGCGGGCGCTGGCCGGTGCGGGCTGCGAGCTGGTGCTGCTGGGCCGGGACGAGCAGCGGTTGGCCGAGGTCGCCGCCGCCACCGGGGGCCGGGCGGAGCCGGCCGACCTGACCGCGCCGGACGGACTGGCGGCGGCCGTCGAACACGCGCGCGGGGCCGACCTGCTGGTGCACAGCGCCGGGGTCGGCTGGGCCGGTCCGGTGACGGCGATGCCGCCGGGCACGGCGGAGGCGATGATCGCGCTGAACCTCACCGCGCCGGTGCTGCTGAGCACCGCGGCGCTGGACGGGATGCGCCGGCGCGGCGGTGGTCACCTGGTGTTCGTCGCCTCGATCGCCGCGGTGGGCGTGCGCGACGAGGAGGTCTACGCGGGGACCAAGGCGGGGGTGCGGGCCTTCGCCGCGAGCCTGCGCTGCGCAGCGGGTCCGGTCCGGGTGAGCACCGTGCTCCCCGGTGCGGTCCGCACCCCGTTCTTCGACACCCGGGGCCGCTACGAGCGCGGCTTCCCCCGGCTGGTCGAGCCCGAGGCGGTCGCGCGCGCGGTGCTGCGGGCGGTGCGCCGCGGCAGGCGCGAGGTCTTCGTGCCGGGCTGGCTGGGCGCCGCCGCGCGGGTCGGCGGCGCGCTGCCCGGCACCTTCGAACGGCTGTCCCAGCGGTTCGGCTGAACCGGCCCTTCGGCTGAACCGGCCCGGTGCGCGGGCGCACCGGGCCGGGCGGGCTCAGGCCGCCGCGGCGGCGGGCTTGCCGAAGCTGAGCCGGATGCCCTCGCCGCGCAGCTCCCGGCGGAACCACACCAGCGAGGCCACGGCGGCCAGCGCCACCAGCGCGAACGAGCCCACGGTGCTGACCAGCATGAAGTGCTCCAGGGTGGCCTGGCCCAGCACCCACAGCGTCGTCAGCCCGTTGACGGTGAACACCAGCGCCCACAGCAGCGAGACGCGGCGGAAGAAGCGCTGGACCCGGGCGTGCCCGGTCAGCTCGGGCGGGAGCACGCAGAAATCGGCGGCCAGCTTCGCGAGGAACGTCCGTTCGAACGGCACCGACACCAGCAGCGCCGCCGCGAGCAGGAAGTTCTGCACGCTCGGTTCCAGGAAGTAGACGAACGTGCTCCCGGTGGCGAACCCGAGTCCCGTCCGCACCACGAGCACCGCGGCCGTCAGCCACAGGACCATCGGGATCTTCGCCCCGATGGAGAAGCGGAACACCAGGGCGGCCACCACCCAGCCCAGCGCCGCCAGCAGGCCGCCGGTGAAGTCCGTGACCTGGAACAGCGCGTAGAACAGCAGCAGCGGCGCCAGCACCGTCTCGACCAAGTGCTTGGCCGCGTGCCACAGGTGGGTCGGCAGGCCGTGCAACTGCACGGTCAGCTGATTCGTGTCCATCGATTCCTCGCGGTCCGGCTCTCGCCGCGACCGTGGGTCGGGTTCTCCGGCGGCACGACCGTCAGCACTACCCGCGCATCGCACGGATCGACTCCTTCAGGGAGCCCAGCGTCGCCAGGACCGCGGTCGGCTCGTATCCACAGTGTGCCATGCAATTGGCGCAGCGGGAGTCCCGTCCGCGACCGTAGGACTCCCAATCGGTGTCCTCGACGAGTTCGCGGTAGCTCTGCGCGTACCCGTCCGACATGAGGTAGCAGGGCCGCTGCCACCCGTACAACGAGTAGGACGGGATGGCCCATGCCGTGCACTCGTAGTCCACCTTACCTTCCAGGAAGTCCAGGAAGAGGGGTGAGTGATTGAATCGCCACTTGCGGCGGCGGCCGTCGGCGAAGACCTTGCGGAACAGCTCGCGGGTCTCGGTCACCCCCATGAAGTGGTCCTGGTCCGGCGCCTTGTCGTAGGCGTAGGCGGGCGAGAGCATCATCCGGTCGACCTTGAGGTCGTTGTTGAGGAAGTCGAGCACCTCGACCACCGAGGTGGGTGTGTCGTGCGTGAAGAAAGTGCTGTTCGTGGTCACCCGGAACCCGCGCCGCTGCACTTCCTTGATGTTGGCCACCGCCTCGGCGAACACGCCCTCCTTGCAGACCGACTCGTCGTGGCGCTCCTCGAGCCCGTCGATGTGCACCGCCCAGGAGAAGAACGGCGACGGCCGGAACTTGTCCAGCTTGCGCGGGATGAGCAGCGCGTTGGTGCACAGGTAGACGAACTTCTTGCGCTTGATCAGCTCCTCGACGATGACCTCGATCTCGGGGTGCATCAGCGGCTCGCCGCCCGCGATGGAGACCACGGGGGCGCCGCACTCCTCGACCGCGGCGACGGCCTGCTCGACCGGCATCCGCTTCTTGAGCTCGCTGGCCGGGTGCTGGATCTTGCCGCAGCCGGCGCAGGCCAGGTTGCAGGCGAACAGCGGTTCGAGCTCGAGGGTGAGGGCGTACTTCTCCCTCCTGGCGATCTTCTGCTTGAGCAGGTACGCGCCCACGCGCATCGCCTGGCGCACCGGAATGCCCATCAGGACACCTCCTCGTTCGACTGGACGTTGAGCTGCAGGCGCCACGCGTGCAGACCCGGCGCGAGTTCGCGCAGCCGGGACAGCGCGCGCAGCGCGCGGACGGGCGTGCCCGGGCTCGGCAGCGGCCGTCGGACGGCATCGACCACCACCCGCACCGCGGCCACCGGCCGGTCGCCCGCCGCCTCGGCGAGCCACGCCGATTCCAGGTCGGCGGCCAGCACCCCTTCCCGGGCGAGCGCGGTCCGCCGCGCCCCGACCGCGAGGCGGGCCGCCGAGCGCACCGGCCCCAGGTGCACCCGCAGCCCGGACCAGCGCAGCGCCTCGGCCAGCGCCGGGGCCCGGGAGCAGGTCGTGGTGCCGCGCGGCCCCCGGATCTCGTCGGCGACCACGACGTCGCCGGGGTGGACCCAGCGCGCGGTGCCGCCCGCCAGCCCGGCGATCAGCAGCGCGTCGAAGTCGTCCGCGGCGTGCGCGGCGGCCCACTCGGCGCTGCGCCGCGGACCGCAGCCGGTGCGCCGCACCCGGGGCCCGAACCCCGCGCGCAGCGCCCGCGCCTCCAGCCGCAGCGGCGCGCACACCAGCAGGTCGGCGCCGCTCATCCCGCCGCCCGCTGGTACCGGCCGAGCGCGGTGAGCGGGAAGATCACCCGGTACAGGTGGTAGTTGATGTAGAAGTCGCCGGGGAAACCGGTGCCGGTGAACTGCGGTTCGTCCCAGCCGCCGTCGGGCCGCTGGGACGCGGTCAGGAACTCCACGCCGCGGCGGACCGCGTCGGTGTCGTGCCTGCCGACGGCCAGCAGCGCCAGCAGCGCCCAACCGGTCTGGGACGGGGTGGAGTCGCCCCGGCCGATCCAGGCCGGGTCCCGGTAGGACCGCAGGTCCTCCCCCCAGCCGCCGTCGGCGTTCTGGTGCTCCTCGACCCACCGCACCGCGCGGCACAGCGCCGGGTGGTCGGTGGGCAGCCCGGCGCGCACCAGGGCGGGGACCACCGCGCCGGTGCCGTAGAGGTGGTTGGCGCCCCAGCGGCCGAACCAGGAACCGCCTTCCTCCTGGTTGTCCAGCAGCCACCGCACTCCCCGGCGCACCGCCTGGTCCTCGGTCCGCCCCAGCACCGCCAGCGCCTCCACCACGTGCGCGGTGACGTCCGCGGACGGCGGGTCGATCACCTCGCCGAAGTCGCAGAACGGCAGCTTCCGCAGCGTGGTGCGGGTGTTGTCGGCGTCGAAGGCGGCCCAGCCGCCGTCGCGCGACTGCATCCCCCGCAGCCAGCGGGTGCCCCGGCGGATCGCGCTGCGCACCGCCGCGCGGTCGGGGTGCACCACCCGGTCGAGCGCGAGCAGCACCTCGGCGGTGTCGTCGATGTCCGGGTAGTTGTCGTTGTCGAACTCGAACGCCCACGCGCCACCGGCGGGCAGGTCCGGGCGCCGCACCGACCAGTCGCCCTTGACCCGGATCTCCTCGCCGAGCACGTAGTCGGTGGCGCGGCGCAGCGCGGGGTGGTCGGCGGGCAGGTCGGCGTCGCGCAGCGCGAGCATCCCCAGCACGGTGTCCCACACCGGGGACTGGCAGGCCTCCATCCGCCGCACCGGGCCCTGCGCGGTCTGCTCGCGGACCAGGAACCGGTCGAGCCCGGCCAGCCCTTCGCGCAGCACCGGGTGGTCCAGCGGGTAGCCGAGCAGGTGCAGCGCCAGCAGCGAGTACACCCACGGCGGCTGGATCCCGCCCCACGACCCGTCGGCCTCCTGCCGGGCCACGATCCACTCGGCGGCGTGGCGCATCGCGTAGCGGCGCAGCCCGCGCAGCGCTCGCCGGTGGTAGGCGTGCAGGCCCTTGTCGAGCGCCTGGAAGGCGTACCCGGTGCTCCACTGCGGACGGAGCTTCGGCCGCGCCCGGCCGGTGCGCAGCTCCCGGACGGTGATGCCCAGGCGGCGGCGCGGCCGCAGCGTGCACACCACGGACAGCGGCACCACGGTCTGCCGCGCCCAGCACCCCCAGTCCGAGACGTTGAACGGGAACCACGCGGGCAGCAGGGTCATTTCCGGCGGCATCGCGGGAAGTTCGTCCCACGACCACTCGCCGAACAGCGCCAGCCAGATCCGGGTGAACACCCGGGTGCCCTCCAGCCCGCCGTTGGCCAGGATCCAGCGCCGGGCGGTGACCATGTGGTCGGCCTCGACGTCGTCACCGGCGAGCTTCAGCGCCGCGTAGGCCTCGACGGTGGTCGACAGGTCGCCGGGTCCGCCGCGGAAGTTGGCCCAGGTGCCGTCGGCGCGCTGCTGGGACCGGATCCACCGCGCGGCCTCCTCGGTCTCGGTGTCCGTGCGGATGCCGAGGAACTGCCGCAGCAGCAGGTCCTCCACGTCCATCGTCACGTTGGTCTCCAGCTCGCCCTTCCACCAGCCCTCCGGGTGTTGGAGGGACAGGAAGTGCTCGCGAGCGGCCACCACCGCCTGGTGGACGTCGGTGACCTCGGTGGTCGTGGTCGCCGGCTGCTGTAGCTGATCGGTCAATGTTTCCTCCGTACGATGAACTCGGCGAGTTCGGTGAGCGATCGGACGGCATCGGGGTCGCCTTCGGGGAGCTGCTGGTGCGCGCGGTCGAGCCGCCGGGCGCATTCGGCGCGGGTCCACTCCTCGGAGCCCGACTCCCGCACGGCCTCGGCCGCCTCCTCGAGCTGGTCCTCGGTGAGCGCCTCCGGCTGGGCGTAGAGCTCGCGCAGCCGCCGCGCCGCCGCGCCGCCGGAGACCAGCGCGTGCACCACCGGGACCGATTTCTTGCGGGCGCGCAGGTCGGCGAGCACGGGTTTGCCGGTGACCTGCGGGTCGCCCCACAACCCGAGCAGGTCGTCGACGAGCTGGAAGGCCATCCCGAGCTCGGTGCCGAAGGCGTGCAGCCGCCGCACGGTCTCCCCCGGGGCGCCGAGGAAGCAGGCCCCGAGGGCGGTCGAGCAGCCCAGCAGCGACGCCGTCTTGTCGTGGACCATCCGCAGGCACTCGGCGAGCGCGACCTCGGTGCGCTCCTCGAAGTCCAGGTCCGCGGCCTGCCCGGCGATGAGCTCGCGGGTCGCGCCGGACAGCGCGCGCACCGCGGCGGCGGCGTACTCGGTGGCGGGATCCAGCAGCACGTCGGTGGACAGCGCCAGCAGCGCGTCGCCCGCCAGCAGCGCGGGGGAACGCCCGAAGACCGTCCAGGCGGTCGGCCGGTGCCGCCGCTCGGTGTCGCCGTCCATCACGTCGTCGTGCAGCAGCGAGAAGTTGTGCACCAGCTCCACGGCCGCGGCCGGGGCGAGCACGTCGTCGGGGTCGCCCGCGACGACGCGACCGGACAGCAGGACCAGCGCCGGGCGCAGCGCCTTGCCGCCCCCGCCCGCCGGGGAACCGTCGGCGTTGCTCCAGCCGAAGTGGTACTCGCACACCTGCCTGGTGTCGGCGTCCAGCCGCGCCACGGCCTTGCGCAGCGCGGGTTCGACGAGCTCGCGGCCCGCTTCCAGGGCGGGTGGCAGGACTGAGGTCATGCCGTCACCTCCACGCCGTGTCGTGCTCGCTGGTCCAGGTCGACGACCACGGCGGCGCGCGCCCCGCTGCGCACCGCGCCTTCGGTGGTGTCCGGCCACCCGGTCGCCGTCCACGCCCCGGCCAGCACCAGCCCGGGCACCCGGGTCCGGGTCGGCGGCCGCAGCGCCGCCGTGCCCGGTGCCTGGCGGAAGGTGGCGTGCGGTTCGCGGGTGACGAAGAAGTCCAGCACCTCGGCCCGCCGCGCCGCGGGGAACAGCTCGGCCAAGGCGGGCAGGAAGAGCTCCCGGAGCCGTTCGGTGCGCAGGTGGATGTGGTCGTGCGCCGCGGACTGCGACAGCGCGAGGTACTGGCCCCGCTCCACCCCGGAGATCGAGGTGCGGTCGAAGACCCACTGCACCGGCGAGTCCAGCGCCGCGGCCATCGCCCGCCCGGTGACCTTCCGGTCGTAGTGCACGTGGACGTTGAGGATCGGCGCCGAGGACAACCGCGACCACGAGGCGGCTTCCGGGACCGGCAGGTCGGCCACCAGGGCGGCGGCCGCGGGATGCGGGACGGCCAGCACCACCGAGTCGACGTCCACGGTGGACGCACCGCCGGAGTCCTGCACCGCGACGCGGAACCCCTCGCCCCAGCGGCGGATTCCGCGCGCCTTGCACCGGGTGCGCACCGCCACGCCCGCCGCTTCCAGCGCGCGCAGCCCGGCCTCGCCGTGCAGCTCCCCGAGGGAACGGCGCGGGACGCCGATGTCGGCGCTGGCCGCGCGGTCCAGCACGCCGGTGCGGAACACCTTGGCGGCCAGCATCATCGACGCCTCGTCCGGTTCCGCGTTGAGCGCGGCCACCGCGAGCAGCCCCCACAGGGCCTCGATGGTGCGGTGCGACTCGCCCCGAGCGCGCAGCCACTCCCCCAGGCTCAGCGCGTCGAGGGCCCGGTCGTCCGGATCGAGGTGGCGCAGCAGCAGCGCGGTGCGGGCGACCCCGGCGCGCTCGGCCGCGGGCAGCGCCCGGTAACCCAGCAGCGCGGGCAGCAGGTGCGCCGGTGCGGGCAGCGCCCAGCGGCGCAGCGCGGTCGGCCGCCGCTGCGGCGCGAGCACCGGGACGTGCAGCCGGTGCTGGACCGGCACCGCGTCGCCGACGCCGAGCCGGTCCAGCAGCCCGAGGTACTCGGTGTAGCACCGCAGCAGCACGTGCTGGCCGGTGTCGACGACCAGTTCGCCGCGCCGGAACGAGTAGGTGGCACCGCCCAGCCGCGGACGCGCCTCCAGCAGCGAGACCCGGAACCCGGCGGCCGCGCAGTCCAGCGCGGCGGTGATGCCGGCCAGGCCACCGCCGATCACCAGCACGCTGCCCCGGTTCACGGGGCGATCCCGGCCAGCGACCGCGCCGCGACCTCGACCTTGGTCCAGGTCGGCAGCGAGGTGCGCCGGTGCAGCGCCTGGTGCGGGTCGGCGACGATGCGGCCGAGCATCGCGCGGTAGATCCCGGCCATCGAGGCGCAGCAGGCGCGGCTGCGGCGGTCCAGCATGGGCAGCAGCCGGAGCCCCTCGGTGTACCAGTACTCCGCCCGGTGCGCCTGGAAACGGATCAGGGCGTCCCACTGGTCCGGGTCGCCGACGTCGCCGCCACCGGGCTCCAGCCGGACGCCGAAGGTGGCCAGGTCCTCGGTGGGCAGGTACGCGCGGCCGGCGAGCTGGTCCTCCCGGACGTCGCGCAGGATGTTGGTGAGCTGCAATGCCACGCCCAGCGCGTCGGCCCGCGGTTGCGCGATGGCGTGGTCGGTGGCGCCGAACACGCCCAGCGACAGCCGCCCGATCGACCCGGCGACGCACCGGCAGTAGTGCACCAGTTCGTCGAAGGTCCGGTAGGTCACGCCGCGCACGTCGGCCTCGCAGCCGTCGATGAGCTCGTCGAAGGCCGCCATCGGCAGCGGCATCGACTCAGCGGAGTCGGCCAGCGCGAGCAGCACCGGGTCGTGCGGATCGGAACCCGCCGCGTGCACCGCCGACCGGGCCTGCTTGAGCTCGCGGAGCTTGTCCTCGGTCGGCAAGTCGCCGTCGCCGATGTCGTCGACCCGGCGGGCGAAGGCGTAGACCGCCGACAACGCGCGCCGCTTCGGCCCCGGCAGCAGCCGGATCCCGTAGGAGAAGTTGCGCGCCTGGGCGCGGGTGATCCGCTCGCACTCCGCGTACGCGGCGCGGAGCCTGTCCGTCGTCCTCACCGTGAACCCCCCAACACGTAGAGCCGAGCCCACTCGGCGAAGGTCCGCGCCTTGCTCGGGCGGACGTCGACGCCCAGCGGGTCGAAGTCCGCGCGGGCGAAGGCCGCGGCGGTGGCCCGTCCCCCTGCCACGTAGCCGGAAACCGCGATCCGCCCCAGGTTGGGCAGTTGGCTGATCAGCGGCGCGCCGGAGTCGAGCATCCGGCGGGCCCGGCGCACCTCGAACCGCACCAGCCCGCGCAGCCGGGTGCTCGCGCGGTCGGCGGCCAGGTCCTCGTCGGTGCACCCGAAGCGCCGCAGGTCCTCGGCGGGCAGGTAGACCCGCCCCTGCCGGAGGTCCTCGCCGATGTCCTGGCAGTGCTCCAGGACCTGCAGCGCGCTGCAGATCCGGTTGGACATGGCCACCAGCGCGGGCTCGGCCCGGCCGAAGACGTGCAGCACCGACTCGCCGACCGGATCCGCCGACAGCGCGCAGTAGTCCATCAGCTCGTCGAAGGTCTCGCAGCGCAGCACCCGCTGGTCCCGCCGGTTCGCCTCGATCAGCTTCACCAGCACCTCGAAGGGGATGCCGCACTCGGCCACGGTGGGCGTCAACGCCTGGAGCACCGGCACCCGCGCGGTTCCCTGGTACACCCGTTTGAGGTCGTTCTCCAGCAGGTCCAGCAGTTCGGCGCGCGGCCCGGGCGCCTCGTCGCCCGCGTAGTCGATGAGGCGGAAGTAGCCGTAGAGGGCGTGCAGGTGCTCCCGCACCCCCTGCGGCAGCATCCGGGAGGCGACCGGGAAGTTCTCCGTCCGCATCCGGGCGAGCACCGCCTCACCGCGGGGCAGGTCCGCCGACCGCGGCGCATCCGGGGGCTCGGGATCGTCGCCCGACAGCGCGTGGTCAGGCAGCGACATGACCATGGACCCTCCTCCATCCGACGACCAGGAGGCGCAACCGGCATCGTATGAGCACGGCAGTGCGGTCGCAGGCCGAGAAGGTCAGGATTCGGGGCCCTCGCGCGGACGTTCGATCAGCGGCGTCCCCTTCGGATGATCACTGTGGACCTGTCCGGCACTGGTCCGGGTGCTCGCGCCCGGTACGACCGCCCTCCCGGCGGGGTCGGCGCGAGGACGCCGGACCGAGGTCGCCGATCCGGTACCCGTCCGGGTAGGACAGCGGGACGGGTGCGGCGGGGCGGGAGTCCGGCCGCACCGGGCCGAGGCGCACCAGGGCGGCCCGGGTCCGCAGCGCGCGGTCGACGAGCGCGCGGCCCAGCGGGGAGGGTTCCGGGAAGCCGAACGCGGCCAGCAGGTGCGGTTCCATCGCGCACCGCGCGGCCCGGACGACGGCCGGGCGCAGCGGGCGCGGGTACCAGGAGGCGAACAGCGCCAGGGTGGCCTCGGCGACCCGGCGCCCGCCGGGGTGGAAGCCGAAGTGGTCGCGCTCGTAGTCGTCGAACAGCCGGACGAACCCGGCGTGGTCCTCCGGGATGCCGGTGATGCCCATCCCCTCGCCCATCCGCCGCATGGTGTTGGTCAGCGCCCGGACCTCGTGCGGGTGCAGGCGCCGCCAGCCGTAGCGGTCGAGCCAGCGCGTCGGCGTCACCACGAAGGTGGACAGCGTGTAGAGGTGGTCGGCGTTGCTGATCCGGTAGCGCCCGTGGATGGCGTTGAGCCGCGCCAGCGCCTCCCGGCCGCGCGCGCCGCTGGGTCCGGAGTGGAAGATCTCGTAGAGCAGCAGCGTGGTGTCGTCGTAGCGGCGCTGCGGGCAGCGGACGAACTCGCCGGTGCGGTCGAGCAGCCTGCCGACGGCCGGGACGGCGTAGGTGCGGAACAGCGCGAACTCCAGCGCCTTGCCGATGTCCCACGGGAACTCGTGCTCGGCGAGCAGCCGGAAGATCTCCTCGCAGTCGCGATCGGCGTCCAGTGCCAGGATGCGGCGCAGCCGCGCGAAGCGTTCGCTCTCGCCCACCCGGTGAAGGGTGCCAGCGCGCCCGCACCCCGGCAACGATCACGGCCCGCGATCGCCCGGCAGGCTGACGCCCCGGGTCAGCCGTCGAGCTCCTCGATCGTCGCCGTCGAAGGCCGTTCGCGTTCGCCCAGCGCGGCGGCGGTGCGCTCCGCCTCGCCCAGCACCCGCAGGGCGTTGTGCCAGGTCAGCTTCGCCAGGTCGGTTTCCGACCAGCGCCGGTCCAGCAGTTCGGCGAGCAGGTTCGGGTAGCAGGAGACGTCGTCGAGACCGGCGGGGGTGAACGCGACGCCGTCGTAGTCGCCACCGATGCCGACGTGGTCGATCCCGGCGACCTCGCGCATGTGGTCGAGGTGGTCGGCGACGGTGGCCGGGGTCGCCACCGGGCGCGGGTGCGCCGCGGCGTAGGCGCGACGGGCGGCGTCGACCTCCGGGCTCTCGGCGGCGGGGTCGAGACCCCGCTCGCGCAGGTGCGCTTCGGCCGCGGCCGACCACTCGACCGCGGCCGGGAGCACGAACTGCGGCACGAACGTCGCCATCGCCACGCCCCCGTTGGTGGCCAGCTCCGCCAGCACGTCGTCGGGCACGTTGCGCGGGTGGTCGCAGACCGCGCGAGCCGAGGAGTGCGAGAAGATCACCGGGGCGCGGGTGGCCGCCAGCGCGTCGCGCATGGTGGCGGGCGCGACGTGCGAGAGGTCGACCAGCATCCCGGTGCGGTTAATCTCCCGGACGACCTCGACGCCGAAGCGGGTCAGCCCACCGGCGGCGGGGACGTCGGTGGCCGAGTCGGCCCACGGCACGTTGTCGTTGTGGGTGAGGGTGAGGTAGCGGACGCCCAGCGCGTGCAGCGCGCGCAGCGTCGCCAACGAGCAGTCGATCGAGTGACCGCCCTCGGCGCCCATCAGCGAGGCGATGCGGCCCTCGGCGCGGGCGGCCACCACGTCGTCGGCGGTCAGCGCCCGCCGCAGCGTCCCCGGGTAGCGGTCCAGCAGGGCGCGGACGCAGTCGATCTGCTCCAGGGTCGCGCTGACCGCGCGGTCGCCCCGCAGCTCGGCGGGCACGTACACGGACCAGAACTGGGCACCGACGCCGCCGGCCCGCAGCCGCGGCAGGTCGGTGTGCAGCACCGCCGAGCGGTCCTCGGCGATGTCGCACCGGTCGAGGTCGTAGCCGCAGTGCTGCCGCAGCGCCCACGGCAGGTCGTTGTGGCCGTCGAACACCGGGTGGTCGGTCAGCAGCTCGCGCGCCCGCCGGGCGCTGGTCGTGGTGCCGTTCATCGCGCCGAGCATAGCCGGGAACGATCACCGCGCCGCGGGTCCGCGCTGATCAAGTCGACGAACCACCGGCCGAACCGCACCATTGCGGGATGGACGTCTCCCCGCGCCCGCCCGGCGACAACGACCTGCCGACGCTGCTCGCCGAGTACGGGCACCTCGCCGCGCAGCTCCCGGGCGCCTCGCGGCGGCACGAGGCCGCGTTGCAGGCCCGGCTGGCCGAGCTCGACCGGCACATCGACCGGCGGATCAGCGAGCTGCCCGGCGACCGGCCCGCGGTGGAGCGGTGAGCCTCACTTGACCGCGCCCATCGACAGTCCCCGCACCAGGTGGTTCTGCGCGATCCAGCCGACCACCACCACCGGCAGCGAGGCCAGCACCGCCGCCGCCGACAGCTGCGCCCAGAACAGGCCCTCGCCGGTGATGAAGCCGACCAGGAACACCGGGACGGTGCCCGCGCGGGCCGCGGTGAGGTTGACCGCGTAGAAGAACTCGGTCCACGAGAAGATCAGGCACACCAGCGCCGTCGCGGCGATGCCCGGCGCGACCACCGGCAGGATCACCCGGCGCAGCAGGGTCGGCAGCCCGGCGCCGTCCACCCGGCCCGCCTCGATCATCTCGCCGGGCACCTCCAGGAAGAACGACCGCATCATCCACACCGCCAGCGGCAGGTTCATCGCGGTGTAGAGCACCACCAGCGCCCAGACGTGGTCCAGCAGCCGCACGTTCTGCGAGATCACGTACAGCGGGATGATGGCCGCCACGATCGGCAGCATCTTGGTGGACAGGAAGAACCCGAGCGCGCCCCGGGTGTTCGGGATCGGCGCCAGCGACAGCGCGTAGGCCGCGGGCACGCCCAGCAGCAGCACGAACGCCGTCGAGGTCACCGAGACGAACGCGGAGTTGAGCAGGTACGGCAGGAACCCGCGGTCGACGATCGCGGTGAACTGCTCCAGGGTCGGGGTGAACAGCAGCGTGGGCGGGTCGGTGGAGGCCTCGGACTCCTGCTTGAAGGCGGTGAGCACCATCCAGATCAGCGGGAAGACGAACACCAGCGCGAGCAGCCAGGTCGCCCCGGTCAGCGCGGCCCGGCCCAGCGGCGTCCCGCTCCGGCGGCTCACCGCGTCGCCCCGCTGACCCCGAAGGAGCGGAACATCAACCGCAGCGCGAAGGTCGCCACGATCAGCGTCAGGACCACGACCACCACTCCCATCGCCGAGGACTGCCCGACGTCGAAGCCCTCGAAAGCGCGTTGGTAGATGTAGTACGGCATATTCGTGCTCGCCGTGCCCGGCCCGCCCTGGGTCATCAGGTACACCGCGTCGAAGCTGTTGACGATGTAGATCGCGCCGAGCAGCGCGGCGAGCTGGAGGTAGCGGGCGAGCTGCGGCAGCGTGATCGCGATGAACACCCGCCACCGCCCCGCCCCGTCGACCTGGGCGGCTTCCAGCACTTCGGCGGACTGGGCCTGCAACCCGGCCAGGATCAGCAGCATCATGAACGGCGTCCACTGCCAGATGATCTGGGTCATCACCGCGGCCAGCGGGAACTGGGACAGCCAGTCGACCTCGGTGCCCAGCACGAAGTTGAGCAGCCCGTAGGTGGGGTCGAACATGGTCGTCTTCCACAGCAGCGCGCCCGCGGCGGGCAGGATGAGGAACGGCGTGATCAGCAGGGTGCGCACCACGCCGCGCCCGAGGAACGCCCGGTCCAGCAGCAGCGCGAACCCGAGCCCCAGCAGCATCGACAGGAACACGCAGCCGACCGTGAGCACCACCGTGTTGAACAGCGCGCCGCGGAACTGGCTGTCGGCGAAGACGTCGACGTAGTTGGCCAGGCCCACGAAGTGCTGCGAACCGGGGCGCACCAGGTTCCACGACTGCAACGAGTAGACGATGGTGAGCAGGAACGGGATCTGGGTGACCGCGATGGTGAACACCAGCGCGGGCAGCAGCGGAGCGCGGCGGCGCCACGCGATCGCGCTCATCGGTCCTCCTGGTAGGCCTCGCCGACCGTGCGGGCGTACTCCTGGGACTGGCGCAACGCCTCGTCCACGGTGATCCGCCCCGCGATGGCCGCCGAGAGCTGCTGGCCGACCCGGGTGCCGAGGTCCTGGAACTCGGGGATGCCGACGAACTGGATGCCCCGGTAGGGCACCGGCGCGCTGATGTTGTTCTGCTGGGACGCCTGGTCGATGCCCCGCAGCGTGGGTTCGGCGTAGGCCTCGGCGGCGCGCCGGTACTCCGGGATCTCGTAGGTGGACAGCCGGCACCCCGGCGGCACCCGGTTCCAGCCGAAGGTCCCGCCGACCTGGTGCACGAACTCCTTGCTGGTCATCCAGCGGACGAACCGCCACGCGGCGTCCTTGTCCTCGGTGACCTTCGGGATGGCCAGCGACCAGGTGTAGAGCCACCCGCTGTTGGGCGTGCGCAGCACCGGCGCCGGGGCGTACCCGGACTTGCCGACGACCTCGCTGCTGCTCGGGTCCTCGGTGGTGCTGACCATCGACGTCGCGTCGTACCACATCGCGGCCTGGCCCTGCGCGTAGCGCGTGCCGCACTCGGCGAAGCCCGCGCTGGAGGCCCCGGGCTGGCCGTGCTCGCGGACCAGGTCGACGTAGAACCGCGCCGCGGCCCGGAACTCCGGCGAGGTCAGCCGCGCGTTCCAGTTCTCGTCGAACCAGCGGGCGCCGAAGGTGTGCGCCACGGTGGTGAACGGCGCCATGTTCTCGCCCCAGCCGGGCTTGCCGCGCAGGCAGATCCCGGAGACCCCGGACTCGGGGTCGTCGAGGCGGGCGGCGAACTCGGCGATCTGCGGCCAGGTGGGCCGCTCCGGCATGGTCAGCCCGGCTTCGGCGAACAGGTCCTCGCGGTAGGCCAGGAAGGACGATTCGCCGTAGAACGGCACCGCGTACATCGAGCCCTGGTAGGACAGCGATTCGCGGATGCTCGGGATGAAGTCGCCGCCGTCGTAGGCCCGATCGCCGTCGACGTAGGGCTGCAGGTTCTCCAGCCAGCCGTTGGCCGCCCAGTCCCGCGTCTCGTAGTTGCTGATCATCACCACGTCGAACTCCCCGCCCTGGGTGGCGGTGGAGGCGGTGATCTTGGCGCGGGCCTGGTTCTCCGGCAACGACACGAACTTCAGGCGGATGCCCGGGTTCGCCTCCTCGAACCGGTCGGCCAGCGCGATCGCGTCCTCCATCTGCGGGTTCGACACGATGGCGATCACCAGGGTGCGCCCGGACGCCCCGAGCGCCCCGGCGCCGGCACATCCGCTCAGCGCGAGCAGCAGCGACACCACGGCCACCGCCAGCCCGGCACGACGGCCTCGCCCGTCTCCGCTCCCTCGCATGGCGAGCATTCAAAGCCCGACGATCATCGGCGTCAACCGCCAACCGGCAGTCGCGCCCCGCGCGCACCCGTGGCACGGCCCGAACGGGCACCGGCCGTGCCCGTGCGGGCCACCCCCGGGGCGGGGACACTGGCCGGGTCGCTGACCGACGCGGGGCGAGGAGTGCATTCGCATGGCCGAGGACGACATCTTCGAACGAATCGGCGCGCTGGTCGACGAGGAGCACCGGCTGCGCGAGGGCACCGAGCGCGGGCAGGTGGACCCCGCCACCGAGCAGGACCGGTTGCGGACCATCGAACGCCGGCTCGACCAGTGCTGGGACCTGCTCCGGCAGCGCCGGGCCCGCCAGGAGTTCGGCGCGGACCCGGACGCCGCGCAGCCCCGACCGGCCCACGAGGTGCAGAACTACCGCCAGTGAGCGCCCCCGGGACGTGGCCGAGACCGGTCTGATACCCCCTTGGGGTACAAAGGAGGTGGACCGGCGACGCGATGACCCGGCCTCCGGGCGGAGGGGACCATGCACGGCTACACCCATGACAAGGACGACTACGCCAAGCGGCTGCGGCGCATCGAAGGGCAGGTGCGCGGCCTGGCCAGGATGATCGACAACGACGAGTACTGCATCGACGTGCTCACCCAGGTCTCGGCCACCACGCGGGCGTTGCAGGCGGTCGCGCTCGGCCTGCTCGACGAGCACCTCAAGCACTGCGTCGCCGAGGCGATGAGCGAGGGCGGCGAGGACGCCGAGGCCAAGATCCGCGAGGCCAGCGACGCCATCGCCCGGCTGGTCAAGTCGTGAGGGTCCCCGCCCGCCCGGCGGCGCGCTGCTGAGGGCCGCCCCGCGTCCTATCGTGGGGCGATGACCGGTCCCGAAGTGCTCCTCGACGCGTTCAGCCGGATCCGCGAGACCGTGCACGAGGTCGTCGACGGGCTGTCCCCGCAGGACGTGGTGTTCCGGGTGGACCCGGCGGCGAACACGATCGCCTGGCTGGTGTGGCACCTGACCCGGGTGCAGGACGACCACGTCGCCGAACTCGCCGAGCAGGAGCAGGCCTGGGCGCGGTTCCACGAGCGCTTCGGCCTGCCCGCGGACGCCACCGGGTTCGGCGACTCCCCGGACGACGTCGCCGCCGTGCGGGTGGACCGGGTGGCGCTGCTCACCGAGTACCACGACGCGGTGCACCAGCGCACCGCCGAGTACCTCGCCGGGATCACCGACGAGGACCTCGACGAGGTCGTCGACCCCGGGTGGGACCCGCCGGTGACCGCCGGGGTGCGGTTGGTCAGCGTGGTCGGCGACGACATGCAGCACGTCGGCCAGGCCGCGTTCGTGCGCGGCGTGCTGGAGCGCGGCCGCTGACCGACGCCGAGCGCCGCTGGTGACCGGCTAGGGTGGCGGGCGTGTCGGGTCGCGAACTCGTGGTGCTGGGGACGGCGAGCCAGACGCCGACCCGGCGGCGCAACCACAACGGGTACCTGCTGCGCTGGGACGGCGTGGGACTGCTGTTCGACCCGGGCGAGGGCACCCAGCGCCAGATGCGGTTCGCCGGGGTCAGCGCCCAGGACGTCCACCACCTGTGCCTGACGCACTTCCACGGCGACCACTGCCTCGGCGTCCCCGGTGTGATCCAGCGGATGTCCCTGGACCAGGTCGACCACCCGGTGCGGGCGCACTACCCGGCCGATGGCGAGCACTACTTCGAACGGCTGCGGCACGCCACGCCGTTCCAGGACGCGGCGGTGCTCGAGCAGTGCCCGGTGCGCGCGGACGGGCTGATCGCCACCGGGAGCTTCGGCGAGCTGCACGCCGCCCGCCTGGACCACCGGATCGAGACCTTCGGCTACCGGCTGGTGGAACCGGACGGGGTCCGGATGCTGCCGGACCGCTTGCGCAGCCGCGGCATCACCGGCCCCCGGGTCGGCGAGCTGCAGCGCGCTGGGGAACTCGTGGTCGACGGCGAGCGCGTCGCGCTGGCGGAGGTGAGCGCGCCGCGCCCGGGGCAGCGGTTCGCCTTCGTCATGGACACCCGGCTCTGCGACGCCGCGTTCGCCCTGGCCGAGGGCGCCGACCTGCTGGTGGCCGAGGCGACGTTCCTGGCCGAGGACGCCCGCCTCGCCGAGCAGTACCGGCACCTCACCGCCGCCCAGGCCGGGCGGATCGCCGCCGAGTCCGGGGTCCGCACGCTCGTGCTCACCCACTTCTCGCAGCGCTACAACGACATCGCCCGGTTCCACGACGAAGCGGCGGCGGTGTTCGACGGCGAGATCGTGGTCGCCGAGGACCTGATGCGGATCCCGGTGCCCGCCCGCGAGCGCTGACGTCCCCGCGGGTGCTCGCCCTCCGGGCTCCGGACCTGGATGATGGGGGCATGACCGAACGCAAGCCGCCCGAGGTCAGCTTCGAGTCCTGGATCGACAAGCAGATCCGGGAGGCGCAGGAGCGCGGCGACTTCGAGGACCTGCCCGGCGCGGGCAAGCCGCTGCCCCGCGGCGACGAGGGCGAGGCCTGGTGGATCAAGGGCTACCTGCGGCGGGAAGGGCTCTCCGGGGAGGCGCTGCTGCCGCCGTCGCTGCGGCTGCGCAAGGAGGTCCAGCGGTTGCCCGAGACGGTCTCCGAGCTGCCCACCGAACGGGCGGTCCGCGACGCGGTCGCCGAGCTCAACCGCCGGATCGCCGAGCACCTGCGGGCGCCGTCCGGCCCGCCGGTGGTGATCGGACCCGTCGACGCCGAGGAGGTCGTGCGCGGCTGGCGCGACGCCCGACCGGTCCCGACCGCCCCGACCACCCCGGCCGCCGCACCCGGCACCGAGCCCGCCCCGGCCCGCGCGCCGTGGTGGCGGCGCGTGCTCGGGCGCCGCTGACCGCGGCGGATCAGCGGCCCGCCGCGTGCCGGGCCGCCAGGTGGCCGAACACCATCGCCGGGCCGATCGTCGCGCCCGGCCCGGCGTACTCGCGCCCCATCACCGACGCCGAGGTGTTCCCGGTGGCGTACAGGCCGGGCAGGGCCGCGCCCTCGGCGTCCAGCACCCGGCCGTGCTCGTCGCAGACCAGCCCGCCCTTGGTGCCGAGGTCGCCGACCTCGATGCGGACCGCGTAGTACGGCGGCCGGTCGAGCACGTCCAGGTTCGGGTTCGGCAGCGTGGGATCGCCGTAGTAGTGGTCGTAGGCGCTCTCGCCGCGCCCGAAATCGGTGTCCCGCCCGGCGCGGACCATGCCGTTGAACCGGGCCACGGTGCGGACCAGCTCCTCGGCGGGCACCCCGATCGACCTGGCCAGCGCCCCGAGGTCGGCGGCGCGGTGCACCACGCCGTCGCGGTGGTACCCGGCCGGGAAGGGACGTCCGGGCAGCACCCCGGCGAACGGGTAGCGGGCGCGGGCGGTCGCGTCCATCACGAACCAGGCGGGCAGGTTGCCGTCGGCGAGCTGGTCGTGCACGAAGTTGACGTAGGGCGCGGATTCGTTGGTGAAGCGGCGCCCCGCCGCCGAGACGATCAGCGACCGCGGCATCGCGCGCTCCGACACCAGCGGGAACAGCGAACCGCTCGGCTCGCGCACCGACGGCATCCACCACGCGTCGTCCATCAGGTCCAGCGCGCCCCCGTGCGCCGCCCCCGCCCGGATGCCGTCGCCGGTGTTCTCCCCCGCCCCGGCGCTGCGGTCCTCCCGGCCCCCTTCGGGCAGGTGCTCGGCGCGCATCGCGGGATCGTGCTCGAAGCCGCCGGTGGCCAGCAGCACGCCGCGGCGCCCGCGCAGCCGCACCGGCCGCCCACCGGATTCGGCCTCGATCCCGGTCACCGCACCGCCCTCGGTGATCAGCCCGCGCATCGGCGTGCGCAGCCGCAGCGGCACCCCGGCATCGCGCAGCGCCAACCGCAGCCGGGCGGACAGGGCGCGCCCGCCGGTGGCCATGTGCCGCCGCCGCACCAGGTTGGAGGCGACCCGCCACGCCGCCACCGCCACGGCCCGGCGGCCGCGCCAGGTGCGGGTGGCCATCGCCAGGTCGTGGTAGTCGGCGGCGGTCACCCACAGCCCGAGGGGTCCGGTCAGGGCGTGCGGCTGCTGGTCGCCCTCCAGCTCGCCGAGCACCCGGGTGTCCAGCGGCAGGGCCTCCACCGACCGCCCGCGCGGGCGACCGCCCTCGTACTCCGGGTGGTAGTCGGAATAGCCCTCGACCCAGGCGAACTCCAGCCACCGGCTGCGCTCCAGCAGCGCCATCAGCTCCGGGCCCCGGTCGACGTAGGCGTCGATGCGGGCTTCGGGCACCCGGCCCTCGGTGAGGCGGCGCAGGTAGGCCCGGATCGAGTCGCGGGTGTCGTGCAGCCCGGCCGCAAGCAGCGTCGGGTTGTTCGGGATCCAGATCCCGCCGCCGGACAGCGCGGTGCTGCCGCCGAAGTGCGGGGCCTTCTCGACGACCAGGGCGCTCATCCCGGCGTCGGCGGCGGACAGCGCGGCGGCCATCCCCCCGCCGCCGCTGCCCACCACCAGGAAGTCGACTTCGTGGTCCCACCCGGGCATGGCCAGCTCCGCTCCGCCGACGGCTGCCCGCCCTCCACGCGCGGCGAGCGAACGTGAATTCCTCTCAGGAAAGTAGCAGCGGGGCGGGCGGTCCGCTACCCGCCGGAGAGGCGGCGGAAGTCGTCGAGCGCCTCGGTGGCCCGCCGCAGCAGGCTCCCCCCGCCGGGCTCCCGGTGCAGCCCGGCCAGTCCCATCCGGTTCATGAAGTCCTCCAGCGGCGCGGTGGACTCCCGGTAGCGCCACGCGACCATGTCCAGGAACGGGAACCAGGTGTAGCCCACCACCGGCACCTCCTGGGCGCGCAGCTCCCGCACGCAGGCGACGCTGTCGGCCAGCCACTCCCGCCGCGCGGAGACGGTGTCGTCCCGGCTGGTCTCGGTCACCATCACGGGCAGCCGGTAGCGCTCCCAGTACAGCCGCAGCAGCTCGGCCAGTCCCGCCGTCCCGGCTTCGACCGGGCGGGTGCCGCCGTGCTCGTCGAACCCGGTGGTGCTGAAGGCCGGGTAGTAGTTGACGCCCACCACGTCGGGGATGACCGCGTGGTCGCGCACCCACGCCAGCCGGGCGTCGTCCCCGGTCGCGGCCGACAGCCACGCGGCGAGCGGGTGGCCGTCGCGCACCGCCCCGGTCACCAGGTCCAGTCCGAGGAACCGGCGGTGCTCCAGGAACTCCCGCCGACCGTGCTCCCCGGTGTAGCGCAGCCCCGCGTCCACGTGCACGAACGACGCGCCGGGGCGGACCTCGGCCAGCGCCTCCTGGGTTCGGCAGATCCCCTCGGCCAGCCGGAGCAGCACCGCGGCGAAACCGGTGTCGCCGCGCAGGTACGGCGGCCAGGCGCCCTCCTGACCGCAGCGCTCGGCGTTGACCACCGGCTCGTTGAGCGGCGTCCACTCGCGCAGCACGTCGCCGTGCCGCTCGGCGAGGGCGACCGCGTACTCGGCGACCCGCTTCGGGTAATCGGGGTGCAGGAAGGCGTTGTCCAGCCACAGCGGCGTGCCGTAGTGCACGAGGTCGACGATGCAGCCCACGCCGAGCTCGGCCAACCGGGCCACCACCCGGTCCACCCAGTCCCACTCGAACCGGCCCGGTTCCGGCTCCACGCGGTACCAGGGCACGCCCCAGCGCAGCGATCCCGCGCCGGACTCGGCCACCAGTTCCAGGTCGTGCTCCCAGAACTGGTAGTGCTGGGTCAGCTCGTACTCGTCGAGCCGCCGCTGCCCGGGGAACTCGTGCGGCACGAAGGTGTCCTCGATGCCGACCGCGAAGCGCAGCGGCGCCGATCCGGCGTCCGCGTCAACCGATTCCGTCACGCGACCGGACGCTACGCATCCGCGACCGCACCGGCGGGACCGAGGCGCGGCGCGTCGGGCAGGTCAACCGATCCGGGCGGCGTTGCCGCCCAGCAGCTCCGGCCGGGCGCCGAACCGCTCCAGGGTCGTGGGATCGTGCCCGGTGACGAGGTGGCGGGCCCGCTGGCCCAGCAGCTCGCGCACGGTGTCGTAGCCCGCGTAGGTCCCCGGCAGGTCGGACACCGCGAGGAAGGGCATGTCCCGCTCCAGCTCCTCGTGGAAGTGCACCGCGTCGGAGGCCAGCAGCACGGTGCCCTCGGCGGTGTCGACCAGGACCACGAGCTGCCCCGGGGTGTGCCCGCCGACCTCCAGCACGGTCACCCCGGGCGCCGGCGAGTACCCGCTGGGCACGAACTCCAGCCGGCCCGCCCGGCGCGCCTCGGCCAGGTGGGCGATCTCCGACTCCTCGGCGAAGTGCGCGAACAGCGGGCGGCGGGCCATCGCGGAGTTCCAGAACCGGTACTCGTTGCGCGACATCAGGATGCGGCTGCCGGACAGGGCGGGCAGGTTCCCGATGTGGTCCCAGTGCGCGTGCGTGACGATCACGTCGTGCCGCCCGGCCGGGTCGATGCCCAGCTCCCGCAGCGCGGCCACCGGATCGACCAGCGCGGTCCGCCCGCGCGCCGCGGCGACCGCCGCGTCGAACCCGGTGTCGACCAGGATGGTCCGCTCCCCGCCCCGCACGACCCAGAAGAAGTAGTCGACGGTGAACGGCCCGTCCGGTTCGCCGTAGAGGTGGTGGTTGAGGAACACCTCGCCGCGCGTGACCTCGCGGGTTCCGCAGCGGACGATCGTCACCTCGTGCTGTCCGGCCATCGCTCCGTCGTACCGGTCGGCGGCGGTTCGCGGCAATCCCCCGGCTGCCGCAGCGGGGTTCGCCGGTGGTCGACCGAGGATTGATTTCGGTCTCCACTGAAGTCACAGTCGCCCTTAACTCGACCTCGGACCACGCCGTCGGCGCGGACCGATCAAGTTCCGCCGGGGAAGTGCCGAAACAACGAGGGGAAGGGGGATGCGGGTGCGGGGGACGACATCGCCGGGCAGCGGGACGACCGCGCTGCTGGACCGCTCGATCGGCTGGCTGACCGAGCACCTCGACTGGTTCCGGCCCGCCACCTGGGACGCCCACTTCCCGCCGCGCGACTTCCCCGGCACCACCGCGCTGGAACTGCTGCTGCTGTGCCGGTCGCTGGGGCCGCGGCACCGGGACTTCACCGCGGCGGCGGCGGATCTGGCCGAGGAGGTGGTCGCCGACCCCGCCTTCCTCGACGGACTGCGCGCCGCGGACGAGCAGTTCACCTACCACGCGTGGCTCGTCGGCCTGCTGCACCGGCTGGGTCGGCCGGTGCCCTGGTGGCGCGCGGAGATCGCCCGGGTGCTCCGGCGCGGCGAGCCGTGGGACGCGCGGGCGCCGTGGCGCGACTTCCCGGCGTGGCAGCTCGAACTGCGCTACGCCCTCGACCTCTGCGCGGTGGACTGCCGGTTGCCCGCGGTCCCGGACCTGTTCGCGCGCTGCGGGATCGCCGACCGCGACCCCGCGCTGGTCGACGACGAGACCGCCTACGAGATCACCCACGTGCTGTTCTACGCCACGGATTTCGGCCGCGCCCCCGTCCCGTTCGCCGACGAGGGCGCCCGCCGCCGCACCGGGCAGCTCGTCCTCGCGCTGGTGGAGCGCTACCGGCGCGAGGGCCACTTCGACCTGGTCGCCGAGCTGCTGCTGTGCGCCGCGCTGACCGGGGCGGGCGGTGCCGCGGCGACCGCCGAGGGCTGGCGCCGGTTGCTCGCGGCCCAGCACGAGCGCGGGACGCTGCCCGGGCCCCCGTTCCGCGAGGCGGTGCTGACCGAGCGCTCCGGTCTCGGCGCCACCTCCTACGTGTTCCGCACCTGCTACCACACGACGGTGGTGTCCGCGCTGGCCGCGGCCGCCCGCGACGGCGAGGAGATCCGGCCGTGACCACCTCCCGGGTGCCGCTGCCCACCACCCGCAGCGGCCCGTTCGACCCGCCCGCGGAGCTGGGCGCGCTGCGCGCCCGCACCCCGGTGGCCCCGCTGTCGTTCCCCGACGGCACCGCGGGTTGGTTGGTCACCGGGCACGAGCAGGTGCGCGCGGCGCTGCTGGACCCGCGGTTCAGCGCGCGCCAGGACATCCGGACCACGCCGCCGGGACAGCCCGCGCCCCCGGCCGCCGCGCCGGGCTTCTTCGTCCGGATGGACCCGCCGGAGCACACCCGGTACCGCCGGATGCTGCAGGCGCAGTTCACCCCGCGCCGGATGGAGCTGCTGGCTCCGCGGATCGAGCGCATCACCCACGAGCACCTCGACGCCGTGGCCGACCACGGTCCGCCCACTGACCTGGTGCCGGGCTTCGCGGTGCCGGTCCCGTCGCTGGTGATCTGCGAACTGCTCGGCGTGCCCTACCCCGACCGGGAGGTCTTCCAGCGGAGCACGGCCACCGCGCTGGACCTCACCGCCGGGCCCGACCAGGTCGGTGCCGCGCTGTCCGAGCTCAACGCCTACCTCGGCGAGCTCGTCGTGCGCACCCGCCGCGAACCCGGGGACCACCTGCTCGGCGGCTTGGTCCGGGACGGCGACCTCACCGACGCCGAGCTCACCGCGATGGCCTTCCTGCTGCTCGTGGCCGGTCACGAGACCACGGCGAACATGCTCGCGCTGGGCGTGCTGGCGCTGCTGGCCCACCCCGACCAGCTCGCGGCGCTGCGCGCCGAACCGGCGCTGGCCGACGACGCGGTCGAGGAGCTGCTGCGCTACCTGACGATCATGCAGTTCGGCGCGATGCGGGTGGCGTTGGAGGACTTCGACTTCGGCGGCGCGCGGATCGCCGCGGGCGAGGCGGTGGTGCTGTCGCTGCCCGCCGCCAACCGCGACCCGGCCCGGTTCCGGAACCCCGAGGTGCTCGACCTGCGGACGCCGTCCGGCGGGCACCTCGCCTTCGGCCACGGGGCGCACCACTGCCTCGGACACCAGCTGGCCCGCCTGGAGCTGCGGATCGGCTACACCGCGCTGCTGCACCGGTTCCCGGAGCTGCGCCTGGCCGAACCGGTCACCGCGCTGCCGATGCGGCACGGCATGTCGATCTACGGCGTGCACCGCCTGCCGGTCGCGTGGTGACCGGGTTGCCCCGGGCGTGGCGCCACGGCCGCGCCTCGTGCCCACCGGCCGCGTCGAGCTCCCGGAGCGCGACGGGTCGGCCGCCGTCGAGCACCGCGATGCGCTCCGCCGCGCCCGGCCGGTGCGCGACGACGAAGGTGGTGCGGGAGCGGGACACCCGCTCGGCGGTGGCCAGCACCGCCGCCTCGCTCAGATGGTCCGGCGCGGCCGTCGGCTCGTCGAGCAGCACGCCCGGATCGACGAGCTCGGCCCGCGCCGGTGCGACGAGCTGCCGTTGCCCCGCGGCCAGCCGTCGCCCCGCTCCCCCACCTCGTAGCCGAACCGCCGGGCGGTGCGGCGAGGGCCGGTAGCGCGCCGATCGCGCGCACCGCCGCCTGCACCGCCGCGCGGTCGGCCTCCGGGCGTCCGCAGCGGACGTTCGTCCGCGTCCGTGCCGGTGCGCACCTGCGGCACCGGCCCGATCCCCCGCCGCAGCACCCGGTGCTCGCGCACGTCGACGCTTCCAACGCGACCTGCCCGGTGGTCGCGTCGTGGAACCTCGCGATCGGTTGGGCCCTCCCGAGCCGGTGATCCCCACCCGCGCGAAGGCCGGGACGCGGGCGCAGGTCCGCAGCGGACGACGCGTCCCCGGTCGCGCCCGGTGATCGAAAACCCGGTGATCGAAAAACCGGTGCGCGCAGCCGCGGCACCGGCCCAGCATGCGGTGGGAGCACCGCCGTCGCCGGAGCGCGCGCGGCCAGCCGGGATCGTGCGCACCCGGCTACCGGACCGGCGCGGCCAGCAGCAGTTGCTGCCAGCTCGGGGAACCACCGGTGGCGGCGTGCAGCAGGGCCAGCGCCACGCCCGCGTCGCCCTCCAGGAACGAGGCGTTGCGCACCATGCCGTCCGGGCTGAAGTAGGTCAGCGGCCCCTCGGCGCGCGCCTCGGCGAGCCAACCGGCCCAGCGGGCGGTGAACCCCTCCGAGTCGGCGCCGTGGTCGTCGCGGAGCCGCCGCCCGTACCAGCACAGCGCGGCGGCACCGTGGCACAGGCAGCCGTCGAGCACCCCGCAGTCCTGCGGGGCGCGGGCCAGCGTCCGGCGGCCGACTTCCTCGGCCAGCGCCGCGGTCCCGGCATCCCCGGTCGCCTCGGCGGCCACCGACAGCGCCAGCCCGATGCCCGGGTCGCCGGTGCACCAGGTCGCCCGGGACGGGACGTAGCGGGTCTCGACGCGGTGCGGGAAGACCGTGCCGCCGACATCGGCGCGGTGGCCCACCAGCCACCTCCGCGCCTCGTCGAGCAGCCACCGGGCCCGGGGGCCGGGAGCGCCTCCGGCCAGCGCGGCCGAAGCGAGGTAGGACACCAGTCCGGCCGCCCCGTGCGCCGCGCCGAGGATGCGCGATCCGGCGGAACCGTCGGCGCGGCGCGCCGGGGAGTCGGACAGCCGGAAGTACCGCCCGGCGTCGTCCCGTTCGGTGCGGTCCTCGACCACGTCCAGCACCCCGGCGGTGATCCGGTCGCGGACCGCCGGGTCGGGGTGCACGAGCCCGTAGACGCCGAGCCCGAGGGCGCCCATCGGCAGGTCGAGATCGTGCTCGGCGGGGAACGCCTCCAGCCAGCCCAGCACCGCGTCGTCGATCGGCCCGAGCCCGGTGGCGGTAGCACCTCGGAACCGGGCGAGCTGGATCGCGACCCAGCCGGCCTGCGCGGCACCCCGGTAGAGCCACGGCCCCACCTCGGTCCCGGCGCGCAGCGCGGCCATCGCTTCCCGGAACGGGGTGCGCGCGTCGACGTCCTCGCCCAGCGCCGCGGCGAACTCCATCGCCGTCAGCGCCTGGTCGAGCAGCAGCGGGAACGTGGGCCGCTCCGCCACCTGCGCCGCGGCGTCGGCGTGCAACCGCCGCGCCAACCGCACCTGCTCCGCCACCACGACCGCCGTCATACCGCCGCGCCCCGCTCTCCGGATGTGCCGTTGCCGTCCAAGGCCTTGCGCCGGCGCACCGCGCGGATCGCCAGCTCGTGGGCCAGGTATTCGAGCCGGACCGCGTCGAAGGCGAACATCCGGTTGCAGTGCAGGTGCAGCGCCGAGCCGAACACCGACCACGCGCGCCGTTCGGGCAACCGCTCGCGCACCGAGTCGGCCAGCCGGGACAACGCCGCGTCGACCCGTTCGTCGGGGCAGGTGCCGGCGAGCAGCTCCTCGAGCCGGGCGCCGTGCGCCCGGGCGAACTTGCCGTGCCGGTTGCCGGTGGGGGTGAACGCCACCCCGAGCCCGCCCTGGCAGCGGCGCAGGAACTCCAGCCGGCGGTCCGGGTCGGGGAACAACGCGCCGGTCCAGTGCAGGACGTCGGCGACGGTGCGGAACAACCGGCCCTCCTCGTCGCGGCCCCGGGCCAGCAGCGCCACCGCCCGTTCGCTGGAGGCGGTGAACAGCGATTCGGCGAGCGGGAGCCCGGCCTCCCCGCCGTAGCGGGCGATCTCCGGGACGTAGTCGCGCAGCACGGCCCGGGTGGCGAGTCCGGTGGCGCGCAGCCGCCGCCCGAACGCGTCCATCGCGGTGAGCACGCTCGGCCGGGCGGCCGGCGAGGTGGCCCGCATCCGGACCCGGACGTGGTAACCGTCGTCCTGGTACCGCAGGAAGAACCAGTCCCCGACCAGGCCCTGCCCGCGCAGCTCCTCGGCGAGCGCGGCGGCGCGGTCGACGACCTCGTCCGAGGCGGCCTGCCCCGCGAAGTACTGGAAGTACACCCAGTTCGCCGCGCGCGCGGCCGCGGGCGCGGCGATGTCCACTTCGGACCGGGCGGTGCGGTGGACGGGCCCCAGCGGCACCACCGCCTCCGCGACGTGCCCGCCGGTCGGGCCGGTGACGGCGGGCGCCTCGACCTGCGGCAGTTCGACGAGCCGGAGGTGGTCGGCGGCACCGTCCCGGCTCAGCGCGGCGAGCACCGAGCGGGACGAGTCCAGGTCGATCGGCAGCACGTGGTCCTGGCTGCCGGTACCGACCCAGCGCCGGTCCTCCGCCCCGCGCAGCAGCTTGCGCAGCCGCCCGGCCGGATCGCCCGCGGTGAGCACCTCCCGGACCTCCTCGCCGCGCAGCCGCCACTGCTCGGGGGCGACGATCACCCGTCCGCACACCACCCGCGGCAGGTGCGGCAGCCGCGCCAGCGGTCCCCACGACCACCCCGCCCCGCCGTCCGAGGCCAGGTGGCCGAGCACGGCGTAGAGCGGGTCGAGCCCGTGGAGGTCCACGTTGTGCGCGCTGTTGAGCTCCACCACGACCGGCCGCCCGGTGACCGAGTCGCGCAGCAGGAACTCGTCCCCGCGCAGCCGCAGCAGCAGCCGGTCCGGTCGGAGGGTGCCGCCCGCGGCCCCGCCCAGCGCGATCGCGTCGGTCAGCAGCCTGGGCCGGATCAGCACGTTGCCGATCCGGCCACCGCCGTGGTGCACCAGTTCGGCGCGGATCGGTTCGCTCGCGGCGCCCGGGACTTCGCTGCCCGGGATTCCGCTGCCCTGGATTTCGCGTCGCAGGGCGTCGGCGAGCTCGGGGCGGTCCATCGCGAAGCGGGCCGACAGCGCGTGCGGGGACCGGCCGACCGCGCCCACCAGCACGCTGTGGAACGGGCCGCGGGCGTCGTCGAGCAGCAGCGCGAGCACCGCGCGGGACCGGGGGCGCTCGACCGGCGGGAGATCGGCGATGTCGACGTCCCCACCCTCGCGCATCCAGCGCTCCAGCACCCGCAACGGGGTCGCGGGCAGGTCCGGCGCCTCCGGTGCCGCTTCGGCCACCACCCCCGCCTCGCCGGCCAGCTCCGAGGTCCCGCGCTGCCAGGTCCGCAGCACCCCGGATTCGAGGTCGACGGCCTCCAGCAGCGGCACCTCGGCGTCCTCGTAGCGGGCCCGGAACGCGGCGCGGAAGGCGGCGGGGTCCAGCGCGCCGGGAACCGGAGGCCGGGCCCCGGGTTCGGCGCACACCGCCTCCAGCCGCAGTGCGGCGCCGCGCAGGTCCTCGGCGGTGGCGTCGTCCAGCTCGGCCGCCGGGGCGCAGGTCCGCAACTGCACGTCGAACCGGGCGTTGGCGGCGATGCCGGCGAGCGCGGGTTCGGTCGCGGTCGCGGTGCGCCACGCCGCGCCGAGGCGCGCGACCAGCCCCGGCGCCGCGGGACGCTCACCGGTCTCGGCGAGCAGCGAGCGCAGCAGCGCCGCCCGCGGCGCGTCCCCGATCCGCTCCAGCAGGTCGAGCGCCCGCCGCGCCGGTTCGACGCCGGGTTCGATCAGGTCGGCCGCCGGGACCAGCAGCCCGCCCGCCACGACCGCGTCGAGGAACCCGCTCAGCTTCGCGGTGGGCAGGCCCGGGTGGCGGCCCCGCAGCCGGGCGACGAGTTCCTCCCCCGGCGCGGCACCGCAGTCCAGCAGCTCCACGACCTCCAGCAGCAGCGGGGTGGCCCGCATCTCCACCACCTCGGCGGTGGCGTCGCCGGGGCGGGCGAAGCGCAGGGATGGCCCGGCGATCCGCGCGCTGGGGTTGACCCGCAACGGCGTCCGCGCCGGGTCGGCCTCCGCCAGCGCGCGACCGACCAGCGCCTCCAGCGCCGCGACGTCGATCCGCACGCGCACCCGGTGCCGGTCGCCGAGCACCAGGTGCCTGCGCTGCCCGATGCGCACCGGTGCGGTCCCGGCGAACAGCCCGAACGGGGTCGCCCGGCCGCCCATCCTGGCGATGTAGCGCAGCGCGCTGGTGCGGGCGCGCGGTCGGTGCGCGGCGTCGCCGAGCAACTGCGGTCCGGCGGCCAGCGCGATCGCGTCGGCCACCTCCGGGGCGTCGATGCGGTCCTCGGCGATCAACCGGGCCGCGTCCTCGACGCTGAGGGCGGCGATCCGCAGCAGGCCGGTGTGCGGGCTCATCGCGGACCTCCCCCGCACGCGGACCGCCGTGCTCCGGCGACGTGGGCGTGGATGTCCCGCAGCGCGCGGTGGTGGTCCCCGGCGTCGCGGGAGAGCTCGGTGAGCACCACTTCGTCGGCGCCGCTGCCGTCGAGCAGCGCCTCGATCGTCGCGGCGCACTGCCGCGCGGTTCCGGCGCAGCCGACCGAGATCCCGGCGCGCAGGCCGTCGGTGCGGGCGGTGCGGGCGTCGTCGTTGGCGACCACCGCGACCGCGACCGCGGTGCGGCCGCCGGGGAATCCGGCGCGGTACCGCGCGAGGGTGCTGGCGCACGCGTCCAGGTCGGGGTTGAAGAACATCGCGTGGCAGTAGTGGAACTCCCACCGCGCGGCCAGTTCCGCGGAGCGGGTCCCGGCGCCGTGCATCCACATCTGGCAGGGCACCTCCAGCGGGTCGATCCAGTCGCAACCGCCGCGCAGCGCGGCCACCGCGGTGCCGATCGCCGCCTCCGTCGCGACGTCGTCCTTGCGCAGCCCGGCCAGCGCGGTGGCGGCCGGACCGGACACGTCACCTCGGCCGAAGCCGACGTCGAGCCGGTCCCCGGCGAAGGACCCGGCGGTGACCAGGTCCTCGGCGACCAGGTGCGGGTCGCGGACCCGCGCCAGGTTCACCGCCGTGCCGACCCTGATCCGCGTGGTGTGGCTGGCCAGCACGGCGGCCAGCAGTGCGGGATTGGTGCTCGGCACCCCGGTCCCGTGGTGCTCCGGGATCCAGAGCCTGCGGTAGCCGAGGTCCTCGGCCAGCAGCGTGCTGGCGAAGGCGGCGCGGCGTTTGAGCCGCACCGGCCGGTCGTCGTCGAGGTCGAGGTACTCCAGCACCCCCAGCGGCGGGGCCGCCGCCCACCACCCGGTGGGATCCGCCGACACCGCGGTCCTGCCTCCGAACACCACGGCACACCTCCTGGGACGGCGGTCGTGCGGCGGCCTCCCGAGCCACCGCACGCCGGTTCGCGCTCGCGGCGCCGGACGGGCTGATCAGCAGGAAATGGTGTTGTTGCTCGGACAGGTCGTCCCCCAGCAGGTGGTGCCGAACGTCAGCACCCCCTTGGCCTCGATGCCGTCGGCCGACAGCGCGCCGCCGCCGGGCGCGGCGAACGAGGTGGTGTCGACGTCGAGATCGAAGTCCTGAACCGGAGCGGACATGGCGGTACCTCCACGATCGAGGAGCGGCCCTCGGCTCGGAGGGCCGGTGCGACGAGCGCCCCACCGGCGGCGGGGCGGGTGAGCCCGCGCGCGGCGATCACCGGGCCGCCGCGCACGGGCCCGGCTCAGCAGGAGACGGTGTTGGCGCTCGGGCAGGGGGTGCCCCAGCAGGTGGTGCCGAAGGTGATCGGGCCCCTGGCCTCGATGCCGTCCTCGGACAGCGCACCGCCGCCGGGCGCGGCGAACGAGGTGGTGTCGACGTCGAGATCGAAGTCCTGAACCGGAGCGGACATGGCGGTACCTCCACGGTCGGATGAACCCGGCCTCTCAGCGAAAGGCCTTGTGCGTCAAGCAATTCCCAGGTTAGGCACGACGGCGGCCGGAAACCTCGTCCCCGAGGACCATTTCCGGCTCCGCGGCGGCGGTGATCGGTTCCGGCTTCCTCCCTGCGGAGGAGCCGGAACGGAGGGGCAGCAGCGCGGTCACCCGCCACCCCGAGCCGCGCGGCCCGGCCCGCAACCGCCCGCCGACCAGCTCGACCCGCTCCCCCAGCCCGGCCAGGCCCTGCCCGCAGCCCGGATCGGCCCGGTGGTGCCCGGCGACCGCCCCCGCGTCGGCGACCTCCACCAGCAGGTGCGCCGGGTGGTGCTCGACGCGGACCCGGGTGGCGGTCGGACCGGCGTGCCGGATCACGTTGCGCACCGCCTCCTGGACCACCCGGCAGCCCAGTTCGGCGCGGTCGCCCGCGGTCCGGCGCGGGTCCCCGGCCAGTTCCGCGCGGACCCGCGCCCCGAGGTCGCGCAGCGGACGCACCAGGTGTTCGAGCTCGACCCCGTCGAGGCGCGTCGGTCCGGTCGGCTCCGGCCCCAGGACGTCGAGCAGGCGCGGCAGCGCCCGCAGCGCCAGCTCCGCGCTGTCCTCGATCTCGCGCAGCGCCTCGTCGACGCCTTCCGGCCGGGACCCGGCCAGCGCCCGCGCCGCCCCGGCCTGCACCACCATGCCGGACACGTGGTGCGAGACCTGGTCGTGCACCTCGCAGGCCAGCCGGCTGCGCTCCCGCCGCAGCTCCTCGTGGATCCGGTGGTCCTGCTCGGCGCGTTCGGCGCTCTGCCGCGCCGCGCGGATCCGCCGGTGCACGTTCCCGGCGACGGCGAGCCCGCCGACCAGCAGCGCGCCGTAGAGCTGGCTGCCCGCGACCGCCTGGTCCCCGGCACCCGCCAGGAAAGCGCTGCCCGCCATCCAGGCCAGCACCGCCGCACCGACGGCGGGCACCGACCTCGGGAGCCCCCGCGCGCCCACCGAATAGGCCAGCGCGAACCAGCAGAGGTGCCCCACCACGGAGTTCGCCGCCGCGGCCGGGCCCAGCGCCACCCCGGCTGTGGTGACCAGCAGCGCCGTCACGGGGAACCGGTTGCGCCAGCCCAGCGGGAGGATCTGCAGCAGCACCAGCGCGAGACCGATCGCCGTGTCCGGCAGGTGCGGGGTGGACGGCAGCGCGAACAGGGTGCTGATCACCAGCGCGTCGGCGGCCAGGCCCGGCGGGGCCGACAGGTGCAGCACGACCGCGGTGACCACCGCGCCGAGCACCACCAGCACGTCGTCGTGCGGCGAGCCCGGCGGCCGCTCGACGCGGCGGCGCTCCGGTCGAGGAGCCGGTGCGTCCGGGACGTCGGTGCGCAGCAGGCCGAGCATGCACCGCAGCGAGCTCAGCGCCGCGCCGCACTCCTGGTGCAACCCGCGCAGCGGCTCGGCGCCGGGCGGGCGGCCCCGGCGCAGCTCCGTCGTCCCGGCGAGGATCCGGCGGACCTGCTTCTCGACGATCTCGTGCAGTTCGGCGCCGATGGTGGCGCGTTCGGCGGCCAGCGACCGGTGCAGCCGTTCCCGCTCGCCGTCGCGCCGCGCGCGCTGCTCCCGCTCGTCGGCGAGCCGGGTGCCGAAGCCCAGCGCCCACGCCGCCACCAGCTGGACCAGCCCGACGAGCACCCCGGTGGTGATGGCGTGCGCCGGGAAGCACGCCGCGAGCAGCACCGGCACCAGCAGCGCGGTGCCCGCCAGCACCGGCAGCGCGACGCGCGGCCTGCGGTAGCGGCCGACCGAGTGGACCAGGACCAGCCAGGCGAGCTCGCCCACCGGCATCCGCCACAGGTAGGTGAGCGGTTTGACGGCGAGGTGGGCGCTCAGCGCGAGCACCGGGTACCGCCGCGCCCACAGCACCGGCAGCGCCTCGGCCAGCGCGAGCACGGCCGCGGCACCCCACATCCCGCGCGGGACCAGCAGCACGCCGACCAGCCCGGCGTGGGCGAGCAGCCCGACCACCAGCCAGTGCCTCGGGGCGAACCGGAGCGCTCCCGGGCGCCACCGCCGCACCCCGGCCGTGGTGCTCCGCTCCCGCGGCGCGGCGGCCCCGCTCGTCAACCGGCATCACCGCCGGTGCGCCCCGGTCCGGGGGCGGCCCGCACGCCGTGCACCGCGGTCCCCGCACCGCCGGGACGCACTCAGACCTCGCCGCGGTCGAGCAGCACCACGCCCGTCTCGAAGGCCCGGACCACGAGCTGCACCCGGTCCCGCAGGCCCCACTTGGCCAGCACCGTGGAGACGTGGGTCTTGACCGTGGTCTCCGACAGGTGCAGCTGCGCGGCGATCTCGGCGTTGCTGCGCCCGCGGGCCACCAGCGCGACCACCTCGCGCTGCCGGGCGGAGAGCTCGTCGACGGGCGGATCGGGACGGGCGGTCGGCACCGGGACGCCCTGGCCGGCCGCCAGCCGAACGAACTCCTCGGTCACCCGGCCGGTGATGCTGGGGTCCAGCACCGTCTTCCCCGCGTGCAGCGCCCGCACCGCCGTGACCAGCGCCTCGGGTTCGATGTCCTTGAGCACGAAGCCGCGGGCCCCGGCGCGGAGGCTCTCGAAGACGTACTCGTCGAGGTCGAAGGTGGTGACCACCAGGATCCGCACCGCATCGCCGAACAGCTCCACCAGCCGGCGGACCGCCTCGATGCCGCCGAGGCCGGGCATCCGCACGTCCATCAGCATCACGTCGGGGCGCAACCGCTGCGCCTCCCGCACCGCTGCGGCGCCGTCGCCGGCCTCCCCGACCACGACGACGTCCGGTGCGGCGTCGAGCACCGCGCGCAGGCCGCGGCGCACCACGACCTGGTCGTCGACGATCAACACCCGGATGGCCACTCTGGTTCCCCCCACCGCCGCGCTCCGGCCCGATCGCCGCAGGACCCGCGCCGGAGCCGTTCCCCCACCGCTCGGCGAAGCCGATCGACAAGATCGGAACAACCGAGGAGGCTAGCGATCCGCGGAGCGCGACGACAAGGTTCCGGACGGGCGAACGGCCCGCGGACCTGCTGTTCCGCGACGTGCGCGCGCGATTTTCGCCCTGTGGAGTGACGCTCGCCAGACGCGCGGTCCCGTTTCCGGGCACGGTCCGCCCACCCCGTCGGGTTGCGAACCGGCGCAGCGGGGGCCGGCCGGGTGATCAGCCGCGGAACACGGGTGAGGCCGCCCCCGGGACCGTCAAGGCACCGGGGGCATCGTGCCGACGACCAGGGCAGGTGCCGCGAACCACCAGCGGCACCGCCTACGCCGAGGAGGCAGGACCGTGGACGAGACCACCCCTTACACCGCGCCGGAGCTGACCGAGGCCGGCGGGTTCTTCACCGACACGCTCGGCGCCTTCGGCGCGCATTACGACAACAGCATCCTCTTCAACTTGTGATCCGCCGCGGCCCGACCCTCCCCGGGGCCGGGCCGCCCGGTCGTCGAGCCAGTGGGAGCGGTGGCTGAGCGGGACGGGACCGAGGAGCTCAGAACGGGTAGCGCTCGATCGATCCTTGGAGGGTCACCCACTGCGTCTCGGTGAACGACTCGAGGTTGGCCGCCGCGGTGCCGATCCGGCCGCCGTTGCCGGAGTCCTTCACCCCGCCGAACGGGACGTGCGGCATGTCCCCGACGGTCTGGTCGTTGATGTGCACCAGTCCGCTGGGGATCCGCTGGGCGACTTCCCAGGCCCGCATCGCGTCGGCGCCGAGCACGCTCAGCGACAGCCCGTACTCGGTGTCGGCGGCGATCTCGACGGCTTCGTCCACCGTGGAGTACCGGATCACCGGCGCCACCGGGCCGAACACCTCCTCGCGGAACGCCGGGGTCTGCCGGGTGACGCCGTCGAGGACGGTGGGCCGGTAGAACAGGCCCTGGAAACCGCCCCCGGCCGCCACCCGGGCGCCGGACTCGACGCTCTCGGTGACCAGCCGGTGGACGTTGTCGCGCTGCTTGGCGTCGATGATCGGCCCGAGGGCGACCTGCTCGGTGTGCGGGTCGCCGACGGCCATGCCCTCGGCCTTGGCCGCCAGCTTGGCCACGTACTCGTCGGCGATCGACTCGTGCACCAGGTGCCTGCCCGCCGCCATGCAGATCTGGCCCTGGTGCAGGAAAGCGCCCCAGGCAGCGGCCGAGACGGCGGCGTCGAGGTCGGCGTCGGGCAGCACGATCACCGCGTTGTTGCCGCCCAGCTCCAGGTGGGCGCGCTTGAGGTGGGTCGCGGCGGCTTCGCCGACCTTGCGGCCCGCGCCGGTGGAACCGGTGAACGCGATGACCCGGGTGTGCCGGTCGGCCACCAGCGCCGCGCCCGCGTCGGCGCCACCGGGCAGCACCTGGAAGGCACCGCTGGGCACCCCCGCCGCCTCGAAGATCGCGGCCAGCACCGCGCCGCCGCACACGGCCGTGCGGGAGTCGGGCTTGAGCACCACGGAGTTGCCCAGCGCCAGCGCCGGAGCGACCGCGCGGATCGACAGGATCAGCGGGAAGTTGAACGGCGCGATGATCCCGACCACGCCGGCCGGGACCCGGCGGCTGAAGCTCAGCTTGCCCTCGGCCGAGGGCAGCAGGTCACCGCTGCCGTGCGAGGGCAGCGCGGCGGCCTCGTAGCACTCCCCGGCCGCCGTGCGCACCTCCAGCTCGGCCTTGGGCCGGATCGACCCGGCCTCCCGCACCAGCCAATCGCGGATCTCCTCGGCGTGCTCCTCGAAGAGCCGCCCCGCGCGGCGCAGCACCGCCGCGCGTTCGTCGAAGGGCGCGGCCGCCCACTCCCGCTGCGCCGCGGCGGCGCCCGCGCACGCGGCCGCGACGTCCTCGGGCGTCGCGGCGCCCACGGTGCCCAGCGACCGCCCGGTGGCCGGTTCGGTCACCTCCACGGGTGCGCCCCCGGCTTCGCTCCACCGGCCGGTGAACACCTTCTTCTCCCAGACGGCGGGATCGAGCAATGCCATGTCGAGCTTTCCCTTCGCTTCGTTCTCAGCGCCCGCCCGCGACCACGCCGCGGCGGGTTCCCGCGCAGGCTTTCAGTTCGCCGCCGCCTCGGCGGCGGGCGGGGACGCCGGGAGCCGGAACTTCCGCCGGGCCACGACGGCCACCGCGATGGCGCCGATCACCCCGGGCACCGCGACCGCGATGAAGTTCTGCTGGAAGGGCAGCTCCAAGGCGAGCAGCGCGCCGCCCAGCGTCGGACCGCCGATCGCACCGATGCGACCCACGCCCGCGGCCCAACCCACGCCGGTGGAACGGACCCCGGCGGGGTAGAACTCCACGGCGAAGGCGTGGATGATCGCCAGCACGCCGACGGTCGCCGCGCCCGCCACGAACAGCAGCGCGTTGAGCACCGCGGCGTTCGGGTCGAACGAGAGCCCGACCAGCGACACCGACGCCGCCCCGAAGTACATCACCAGGGTGCCGCGGTAGTTCCACCGGTCCGCCAGCCAGCCGCCGAACACCGCCCCGACCATGCCGCCGAGGTTGAGCACCACGAGGTTCCACAGCGCCGAGCCCAGCGGGTAGCCCGCGGTCTGCATCAGCTCCGGCAGCCAGGTGTTGAGCCCGTAGCTGAGCAGCATGCACATCGCGAAGAACACCCAGATCAGCGCGTTGTTGAGCACGTTGCCCCTGGCGAACAACCGGCGCAGCGGCGCCTTGTCGGCGGCGGCCTTCGGCTCGACCACGACGTCGGTGTGGTCGCCGTGCGGATCGATCCGGCGCAGCACCGCCAGCAGCCGGGCCCGGTCGCCGCGGGCCGCCAGGTGCTCGGGCGATTCCGGCAGGTAGCGCAGCAGCACCGGGACCAGCAGCAGCGGCAGTCCCGCCAGGACGAACACGCCGCGCCAGGTCCACACCGGTTCCGCGTAGATCGCGAACACGGCCGCGCCGATGCCGCCGACCGAGTAGAACGACGAGACCAGCGTCACGAACAGCGCCCGCGAGTTCTTCGGCGCGAACTCGCCCGCCATCGCGTTGAAGTTCGGCACCAGGGCGCCGAGCGCGACACCGACGACGAACCGCAGCGCCCCGAGCTGCCCCGGTCCGGTGGTGAACGCGCAGCCCAGCGCCGCCAGGCTGGCCACCGCGACGCAGGTGATCATCACCGGCCGCCTGCCGAACCGGTCGGCCAGCGGCGCCACGCCCATGCCGCCGACGAGCATCCCGACCAGCGCCATCGAGCCGAGCGTCCCGGCGGTCACCGGGTCCATGCCCCACTCGTCCATCAGGTGCGCGATGACGGTGCCGTAGGACACCATGTCGTAGCCGTCGATGATCATGAGCAGGGAGCACAGGCCGAGCACCCGGAAGTGGAATCCGTTGAGCCGGGCGCCGCCGACCACGGACGTGACGGTCCGCTGGGACATGGTTCCTCCGCTGCCGTGGGGGATCAGGGTTCGGTGAGTTCGGTCTCGACCTCGATGAGCACCGGTCGCCGCTGGTCGAGGGCGCGGGTGAACGCGGCGGTGAAGTCCGCGGTGGTGCGCACCGAGGTCGCGTCCACGCCGTAGCCGCGGGCGATCCCGGCGAAGTCGATGCCGGGCACGTCCATCCCCGGGGTGCCGACCGCGTCGAGCACCCCGGCGAACCAGCGCAGCGCACCGTAGGTGCCGTTCTTCAGCACCACGAAGATCACCGGAACCTGCTGCTGCGCGGCCGTCCACAGCGCGGTGATCCCGTAGTTGGCCGAGCCGTCGCCGATCAGCCCGATCACCCGGCGGCCGGTGCCCAGCTCGTCGTGCGCGAGCTGCGCGCCGACCGCCGCGGGCAGCCCGAAGCCCAGCCCGCCGGAGGCGGGGAAGAAGTAGCTGCCCGGCAGCCGCAGGTCCGCCTGCCGCCAGAAGTCGCCGGTCGTCGCGGTCGACTCCTTGACGTAGACGGCGTCGTGCGGGGCGTGCTCGCGCAGCGCCGCGAACAGCGCGGCCGGGTCCACCGGCGAGCCGTCGCGCACCGGCGGCGGTTCCGGCAGCGGGTCCGGAGCGCGGCGGGCGCCGCCCGGTGCGGCGCCGAGCCGGGCCAGCGCGTCGGCGACCGAGCACACCAGCGCCTCCCCCATCGGCGCCCGCGCCGCCTCACCCGGGTCCCCGGTCAGGTGCAGCAGCCGGGCACCGTCCGGGAGGTGTTCGCCGGGCACGAACTGGTGGTAGCGGAACACCGGCGCCCCGACCACCAGGATCAGGTCGTGCCCGCGCAGGGCCTCGGTGACGCCCCGCACCGCGGCGGGCAGCACGCCCCGGAAGGCCGGGTGCCGGGTCGGGAACGGGCAGCGCGACGGCGACGGGGCGATCCAGACCGGGGCGCCCAGCCGTTCGGCCAGCCGCACCGCGTCGTCGTTGGCGCGTTCGGCGTCCACCTCGGGGCCCAGCACCAGCACCGGGTTCGCCGCGCCGTCGAGGTCGGCGAGCAGCTCCTCGCACTGCTCGGCGGTCAGCGCGCCCGCTGCCGCGGTGCGGCGGGCGAGCAGGTGCCGGGCCTCCGGCGGCGCCTCGTGCGCCCAGTCGTCGTAGGGCACGGAGACGTAGACGGGGCCCTTCGCGGGCAGTTCGGCGAGGTGCAGCGCCTGGCTGAGGGCGCGCGGGACGTCCTGGGCGCTGGCGGGCTCGCAGCTCCACTTCACCAGCGGTCGGGGCAGCGTGGCCGCCTCCACGTTGGCCAGCATGACTTCCTGGCCGATCGTGGACCTGACCTGCTGACCGGCCGTGATCACCAGCGGGCTGTGCGAGTACACCGAGTTGGTCAGCGCGCCCAGCGCGTTGCCGGTGCCCGCCGCCGCGTGCAGGTTGACCAGCGCCGGACGCCCGGAGGCCTGGGCGTAGCCGTCGGCCATCGCCAGGACGGCGCCCTCGTGCAGACCGAGCACGTACCGGAAGTCCGCGGGCATCCCGGCCAGGAAGGGCAGCTCGTTGGAACCGGGGTTGCCGAACAGGGTGGTCAGCCCGCGCGCCCGCAGCAGCTCGTAGGTCACGTCCCGCACATCGGCCATCAGGCCCGCCTCCGTCAGCGTCGGTGGAGTGGTGCCCGTCACCCTAGGGAGGGCGGCCGCATGGTCCTAATGAATGCTGTTGATCCGCCCATAGACCGGGCTTATCCTCGCTGCGTGGCGGAGGTGGACCTGAACCTGCTGAAGACCTTCGTGCTGCTCTACGAGACCCGCAGCGTCACCCGCACCGCGGAGGCGCTGGTGCTCACCCAGCCGTCGGTCAGCCACGCGCTGCGCCGGCTGCGGCGGCAGTTCCACGACGAGCTGTTCGTCCGCTCGCCGCGCGGCCTGGAACCGACCGGGACGGCCGACCGGATGTACCCGCGGCTGCACCAAGCGCTCGAGGTCATCGCCGAGACCGTCGCCGACGTCGCCGAATTCGACCCGGCGACCTCGGACCGGACGTTCCGGATCCGCGCCACCGACCTCGGCGAGATCAGCCTGCTGCCCGCGATCCTGTCCCGGCTGGAGCGCCGGGCGCCGGGCTGCTCGGTCGAGGTCCAGCAGCTCGACGTGGCGGGGGCGGCGCGGGCGCTGCGCGAGGGCGCCGCCGACGCGGTGATCTGCACGCCGCGCATCGACGCACCGGACCTGCGCCGCGACCCGCTGTTCCAGGAGCACTACGTCGGGCTGTGCGCCACCGGGCACCCGCGGATCGGCGACCGCCCGGCGCTGGCCGACTACCTCGCCGAGCGGCACATCGCGGTGCACGCCGCGGCCGGGCACGTCGACGCCGACGAGGAGCTGCGGCGGCGCGGCCACCACCGCGACGTGGCGGTGCGGGTGCCGCACTTCTCGGTGCTGCCGGAACTGCTGGCCCGGACCCACTACCTGTCCGCGGTGCCCAGCCGGGTCGCGGGCCTGTTCACCCGCTCCTCCGCGGTGCGGACCTTCGCCCTGCCGCTGGGCATCCCGGACGTGGAGGTGGCCCTCTACACCTACCGGCGCGCGCTGCCCGCACCCGGCGTGGACTGGTTTCGCGAGCGGATCCGGGAAGCGCTGCGGGACCGGTGAGCGGACCGGGACCATCGACCCGGGCGCACCGGCCGCCGCCGACGCACGGTGGGGAGGAGGAATCCCCGCGCATCGAGGAGCCATCATGGGACGACCAGTGGTCCACTTCGAGATCGTCGGCCAGGACCAGCAGCGGCTGTCCGACTACTACTCGCGGCTGTTCGGCTGGGACGTCGACGCCGACAACCCGATGAACTACGGCATCGTGCCCCGCGAGGGCAACACCGCCGAGGACGGGACCGGGATCGGCGGCGGCATCGCCGCGGGCCCGTCCGACTACCCCGGGCACGTCACCTTCTACGTCGGCGTCCCCGACGTCGAAGCCGCGCTGGCCCGCGCCGAGGAGCTCGGCGGCCGCCGGACCATGGGTCCCGAACAGGTCAGCGACGAGATCGAGATCGGCATGTTCGCCGACCCGGAAGGCCACCAGATCGGCGTACTCCGGGTGTGACACCGCCCGCTCGGGAATCGAGTGAGGGGCACCCTTGCCACAAGTTAGCGGTCCTTTCAGAATGCGGCGGAGCCGCATGCGGTGAGGCCGTCAACCGGCACCGCCGCGGGTTCTCAGCGGTCTTCTCGCGAGGACGCCCTGATGCCGTGTATTGGCATACATCAAGAAGGGCGCCCGGAGCGAGAAGACCGCTGAGGTTCCGCCACCCGCACCGCCACGCAGGCCATTCTGAAAACAGTCCTTACTCGGGCAAGGGTGCCCCTCACTCACGTCACGTTCGGGTGGTGGCGACGTCGGCCGGGGCTCAGCCCCGGTGCCTGCGGTGGGCCGCCATCCGCACCGGCGCGTTGGCCACGCCGAATCCCCGGTAGCCGTCGACGCGCTGGACCAGCTCGAAGTACACCCGGCCACCGAGCAGCCGGGTGAACACGTGCAGCAGGGCACCGGAGTCGTCGCGGTCGTAGAGCACCGAATTCTCGCGCAGCTCGGCGAGGAAGTCCGGGGCCAGGCCGAAACGGGCGTCGAGGTCGTCGTAGTAGTTGTCCGGGATCGGCAGCACCGGGGCTCCGCGGCGGCGCAGGGCCCGCGCGGCGGCCACCGCGTCGTCCACGGCGAAGGCCACGTGCTGCGGGTGCGGCACCGCGGGCGCCCACCGGCCCCGGCGGACCAGCGCGCCGTCGAGGGTGAGCCGGACGGCTCCGCTCCGGTCCTGCACGCTGCGGCTGCGCACCATGCCGAACGGCGCGGCGTACTCCACCAGCGCGCCCGGCCGGAGCCCGAGCACGGAGCGGTAGAACAGCGCCGCCTCGTCGAAGTGGTCGAACGGCTGGGTCAGGGCGACGTGGTCGATGCCGCTGATCCCGATGCCCTCGCCCTCCTCCGCCGCGGCCTGGAAGTCCTGCGTCCAGCCGCCGCCGTCCTCGGTGCGGCAGAAGAACACCGCGGTGCCGTCCGGAGCGGCCACCGAGGACAGGCCCGCCTCGTCGGCGCCCCGTTCGCGGGGCAGGATCGGCGCCAGCATGGACCCGGCGCGCTCGGCCGAGCGCGCGGGGTCGGCAGTGTCCACGCCCAGCGCGGCGATGGCCACCTCCGCCGCGGGGGCGGCGTTGAGCAGCACCCGCGCCTCGCCCTGCTGCCACAGCTCGACGGGTTTGCTCCGGTGCCGACCGGTCCGGGCGAAGCCCAGCGCGGCCAGCGCCTCGGCGAACTCCGGAGCGCCCGCCGTGGCCAGCTCGGCGAAGGCGTAGCCGGTGAGCTCCGGTGCGGGGGCGATCCCGGTCCCGCCGAGCTGCTCCTCCAGCAGGTGCAGGGACCGCCGCGCGTCGATCGCCGCCGGACCGGGGTCGGCCTGCCGGAAGACGTCGTTGAACACCTCCAGCGACAGCGGACCGGTGTACCCGGTGTCGAGCACGGCGGCGGTGAAGGCGGGCAGGTCGAACGAGCCCTGCCCGGGGAACAGCCGGTGGTGCCTGCTCCACTGGAGCACGTCCATGTCCAGCTCGGGGGCGTCGGCGAGCTGGAGGAAGAACAGCTTGTCGGCCGGGATGGTGCGGATCAGCGCCGGATCACCGCCCCGGGACAGCACGTGGAAGCTGTCCAGGCACAGGCCCAGCGCCGGGTGGTCGGCGCGGCGCACGATCCGCCAGGAGTGCTCGTAGGTGTTGACGAAGCGCCCCCAGGCCAGGGCTTCGTAGGCGACGCGCATCCCGCGCGCGGCGGCGCGCTCGGCCAGGGCCCGGAGCTGTTCGGCGGCGAGCTCGTCGTCGTCCACGGCGTCCGGCGAGACCGTCGAGCACACCAGCACGGTCGTCGCGCCGAGGCGTTCCACCACGTCGAACTTGCGCTCGGCGCGGCGCAGGTTGTCGGCCAGCACGTCCGGCGGGACCGCTTCGAAGTCGCGGAACGGCTGGTAGAGGTCGATCCCCAGGCCCAGCTCGGCGCACCGCTCGCGCACCTGCTCCGGGGGCATCGCCGAGGCGATCAGGTCGTTCTCGAACAGCTCCACCCCGTCGAACCCGGCCGCCGCGGCGGCGGTCAGCTTGTCCTCCAGCGTGCCGGACAGGCAGACGGTGGCGATCACCCTGCGGTGGTCATGCGCGCGCACCGGCACCCCCCGCGACCGGGTCGACGAGCTCGGCGAAGTGCCGCAGCATCCGCTCGACGTCGGGGCGGACCCCGGTGAACAGCTCCAGCGCGTCCGCCGCCTGGAACACCGCCATGCCCCCGCCGGGCAGCACCCGGCAGCCGCGCTCGTGCGCGGCCTCGACCAGCTCGGTGCGCAGCGGGCGGTAGACGACGTCGGCGACCCACAGGTCCGGGCGCAGCAGCTCGGCGGGCAGCGGCAGGCCGGGGTGCTCGGCCATCCCGGTGGGGGTGGCGTGCACCAGCCCGTCCGCGGCGGCGACCGCGGCGGTCAGCTCGGTCCCGGCGGTGACCCGGTCGTCGCCGAACCGGGCGCGCAGCCCGTCGGCCAGCGCGGTGGACCGGTCCGCGTCGACGTCGACGACGGTCAGCTCGGCGGCGCCGAGGGACAGCAGCGCGTGGGCGACCGCCGATCCGGCACCGCCCGCGCCGAGCAGCACGAGCCGGTCCAGCGGTGCGCCGGGCAGGCCGCGGGTGAGGCTGCGGGAGAAGCCGGACCAGTCGGTGTTGTGCCCGATCGCGCGTCCCGGTTCGAACACGACGGTGTTCACCGAACCGAGGGCGGCGGCGTCCGGGGACAGCTCGTCGAGGTGCTCGACCACGAGCTGCTTGCACGGGTGCGTGATGTTGAGCCCGCGGTACCCGGCGGCCCGCGCTTCGGCGAGCAGGTCCCCGACCTCCTCGGGCGCGCTGCCCAGCTCGTCGAGGTCCCACCGGGTGTAGCGGTAGGCCAGGCCGAGCTCGGCGGCTTCGCGCTCGTGCAGCGGCGGGCTCAGCGAGGGAGCGATGCCCGATCCCACCAGCCCGATGAGGTAGCTGTCCGCAGCGTCCACGTCTCTCCCGGGGTAATGTACGAAACGGTGAGTTAATTGTAGGCCGCAGTCGCGGATCCGCAAGGAGCCGCTGCACTACAGTGTCCCCACCGCGGAGCCGAGCACAGGGAGACCACCGTGGCCGCACCGACCTCCGACGCAGGTCCCGACCGCAAGCGCGACGCCGAACGCACCCGGGCGGAGATCCTCGACGTGGCCATCCGGGAATTCGCGGACAAGGGCTACGCCGGGGCGCGGGTGGACGAGATCGCCGCCCGCACCAGCACCACCAAGCGGATGATCTACTACTACTTCGGCGGCAAGGAGCAGCTCTACCTCGCCGCGCTGGAGAACGCCTACGCGGTGATCCGCGAGGTCGAGCGCGGCCTGGACCTCGACGAGCTGGAGCCGGTGACCGCGATCCGGCGGCTGGCCGAGGCCACCTTCGACCACCACGAGTCGCACCCCGACTTCCTGCGCCTGGTGAGCATCGAGAACATCCACCACGCCGAACACCTGGCGAAGTCCGAAGCGCTCCCGGGCCTGGCCGGCCCCGCCCTGGAGGTGCTCAGCGGCGTGCTCGAACGCGGCCGGACGGCGGGGCTGTTCCGCGCCGACGTCGACGCCCTGGACGTGCACATGGTGATCAGCGCGTTCTGCGTGTTCCGCACCGCCAACCGGCACACCTTCCTGGCGATCTTCGGCCGCGACATGCTCGCCGCCCGGGACCGCGAGCACTACCGGACCATGCTCGGCGATCTGGTGGTCGCGCACCTGACCGCGCGCTGACCCGCGACCGGGCGGCCGGCGGAACGCCTGCGAAATGACTGTTGACAGCGGGGGTTCCCACCCGCAGCCTCTAGAGGACTAACTAGATGGTTCATTAGCACCGGGTCGGGCGAAGGTGCACGATTTCCTGGAGGCACATCGGTGACGCAGCGATCGAACGCCACCGCGCAGCCGCGCCGCACGGCGCTGGCGGCGTGGGTCGGCAGCGCCCTGGAGTACTACGACTTCTTCATCTACGGGACGGCTGCCGCGCTGGTCTTCAACGACCTCTTCTTCCCGGAGGCCTCCCCCGCCACCGGAACCCTGCTGGCGCTGGCCAGCTTCGGCGTCGGCTACCTGGCGCGGCCGGTGGGCGCCTTCGTGCTGGGCCACGTCGGCGACACCCTGGGCCGCAAACGGGTGCTGGTGTTCACCGTGCTGCTGATGGGCCTGTCCACGGTGCTCGTCGGCTGCCTGCCCACCTACGACCAGGTGGGGGTGCTGGCACCGGTGCTGCTGGTGGTGCTCCGGTTGCTCCAGGGCTTCTCGGCCGCGGGCGAGCAGGCGGGGGCGAACTCGATGTCGCTGGAGCACGCCCCGGAGCGCCGCCGCGCCTACTACACGAGCTTCACGCTCAGCGGCACCCAGGCCGGGCAGATCCTGGCCACCGCCGTGTTCCTGCCGGTGGCGGCGCTGCCGGAGGAGCACCTGATGACCTGGGGCTGGCGGGTCCCGTTCTGGCTCAGCGCGTTCGTGGTCATCGCCGGGCTGGTCATCCGGCGCACGCTGGACGAGACCCCGGTGTTCGAGCGCGAGGTCGCCGCCACCTCCACCGAGCGGTCCGGGATCCCGCTGGCCGCCCTGTTCCGGGACCACTGGGCCGACGTGCTGCGCATCGTGGTGGCCTCGCTGATCTCCGGCGTGCAGACGATCTTCACCGTCTACGCGCTGAGCTTCGCGGTGAACGAGGTCGGGCTGGAGCGGACCCCGATCCTGTGGGTCGGGGTGCTGGCCAACGCGGTCGCGCTGGCCGCCATCCCGCTGTGGGCGTCGCTGGCCGACCGGATCGGCCGCAAGCCGGTGTTCCTCGGCGGCTCGGCGGGCTGCGCGGTGCTCATGTTCGCGTACCTGTGGGCGGTCTCGGCCGGGCAGTACGCGCTGATCTTCACCATCGGCATCCTGCTGTTCGGCATCGTCTACAGCGCGACGAACGGGATCTGGCCCGCCTTCTACGGCGAGATGTTCAGCACCCGGGTCCGGCTGTCCGGCATGGCGATCGGCACCCAGATCGGGTTCGCCCTGGCCGGGTTCGCGCCGAGCATCGCCGCCGCGCTCGGCTCCGGGGCCGGCGGCTGGATCAACGTCGCGGTGTTCACCGCCGCGCTCTGCGCGCTGAACATGATCGCGGTGGCCTCGGGCCGGGAAACCGCCCGGGTGCCCACCGCCGACCTCGGCCGGACCCGCTCGGACGCACCGGCGCAGACCCCGGCCGCGACCTGAGCCCACCGGTCGGGAGCACCCGGCGGTGAGCCGCTGGGGCCGGGAACGGACGAGGGGCACCTTCCGCGTGGAAGGTGCCCCTCGTCCGTCGGGTCAGCGGGCGCGCGTGCCCGGGCGCTGCCCGCCACCGCGCGGCGGGCGCTGGCCGCCCGCCGGAGGCCCGGAGGCCCGCCGGGGCGCCCCCGACTGCGGGCGCTGCGGCGCGCCCGGCTGGCGCTGCTGGCGCGTCGGCGGGGCCTGGGCCGGACGGGACCGGCTCTCGCGCGCCGGCTCCCGCTCCACCCGGCGCGGCGGTTCGTCGAGGTCGAGGTCGAACTCGTCGTCCTCGTCGCGCGACCGCCGGCCGCCCCGGCGGCCCTTGCGCGGCTTGCGGCTGTTCACCACGCCGTCGAAGGCCAGCAGCACGACGGCGGCGCCGATCAGCAGAACGCTCAGCACCGGGACCCCGCCGATGAGCGAGAGCAACCCGAGCACCAGCATCAGCCCCGCGGGAACCCAGCAGAACCGGTCGATCCGGGTGAAGAACGCAGCAACGGGATTTCGCCGGTCCGCGTCACGTGCCATCGCGATACTCGCTTCCACTCTGTCCAGAGGCGGGTTGACGCGACACAACCTAACCGGAACGGATGACGGCGGAATCCGCCACCCGCCTCGTCGCACCGCGCGGCACGGCCCCGGCCCGCGTCAGCCCTCGTCCTCCTCGCCTTCGAAGACCTCCTCGACGGCCTCGCCGATGAGCATCCCACCGACGATGCCCGCGCCGGCACCGAGCGCGGCGCCCGCGACCACCCCGCCCATGCCGGGGCCGCGGTGCCCGTCGTGGCCGTGGTGGTCGTGGTGCCCGTCGTGGCCGCCGAACATCCCGCCCCGGCGCTGCGCGACCTGCTCGAGCCAGTCGGCGACCAGCCGGGTCCAGTCGGCCTCCAGCGCGTCCTGGTGGCTGAACTCGTAGCGGCCGAACACGTCCTGCCCGGAGCTGAGGAACCCGCCGCGCTTGTCCGCCTCCAGCACGACGGTGAGCCCCTCGGCCCCCGCCACGAAGGTCAGCTCCACCTCGTTGATCCGCCCGGCGTGCTGCTCGGGCGGGAAGAACTCGATCTCCTGGAAGAACGGGAGCCGCTGGGCGACGCCGTGCAGCACGCCGTGCTCCAGGTCGGCGCCCTTGAACTGGAAGCCGAGCTCGCCGAAGGCGTCCAGCACCCGCTGCTGGGCGGGCAGCGGCTCGACCAGCAGCGGGTCCAGATCGCCCTTGTCCACCGCCTTGGCCACCGCGAGCTCGGTGCGCACGCCCAGCGTCATGCCGGGCATCGGCTGGCCGAACACCGCGGTCACCGGCGTCTCCCACGGCACCGCCAGCTCGAACGGCAGCACCTGCGATTCCGAGGCGGCCAGCTCCAGCCGTCCGGAGACGTCGACCTGGTGGAACTCCACGCCCGCCGAACCCTCGCGGTCGCCGTGCTCGGTCTCGACGCGGGTCACCAGTCCCAGCGCGACCCGCTCGATGACGACGTCCTGGCTGCCGCCCTCGATCCGCACCTCACCGGTCACCGTCCCACCCGGCCGGACGTGGTCCTGGTGCAGCACGGTGTCCACCGAGGGCCCGCCGATGCCGAGCGCGCCGAGGAGTTTCTTGAAGACCATGTCCGGTCCGCTTCCTTCCGCCGTGGTGGCGCCGCGCGGCGCCTGGGGTCGCGGTGACCACCGCAGCGGATGATCACCCGTGTGCATTTCGTCAACGGAAGAGCGGTTCGTTCGGTTCCGGCCCGGCGGCATCCGACCGGGTGATCGACGCGACACCCACCGATCAGCCGAACCGCAGCACGGGTTTGAGCACCTGCCCGGTGGCGGCGTCCTCGGCCGCCGCGTCGATCCGGTCGGCGGAGTAGGACCGGACCATCCCGTCGTAGGGCAGCCGACCGCTGCGGTGCTGGCGCACCAGCGCGGGCAGGAACGCCTCCGGGTCGCTGTCGCCTTCCGTGATGCCGCGGATCCGCCGCCCGTTGAGCAGGAAGTTCACGTCGAAGGTCCCGTCGGTGCCGACCGGCGGGGCGCCCACCACCCCGACCTCTCCCCCGACCGAGAGTGAGTCGACCGCCCAGCGCAGCAGCGCGGGCACCCCGCTGCACTCCACCGCGCGGTCCACGCCCCGGCCGCCGGTGAGCTCGCCCAGCCGCGCCAGCGGGTCCTGCTCACCGGTGTCGATGGTCGCGGTGGCGCCCATCCGGCGGGCGAGGTCGAGCCGGGCGGCGTGCTGGTCGATCGCCACGATCTCCCCCGCCTGGGTCAGCGCCGCGCCGAGCACCGCCGAGAGCCCGACCGCCCCGGCGCCGAAGACCGCGACCACGGCGCCGCCGCCGGGCCGCAGCTCGTTGAGGACCGCCCCGACCCCGGTCTGGATCCCGCAGCCCAGCGGCGCCAGCAGGGCGAGCTCCTCGTCGTCGCGCGCGTCGACCGGGACGACGCTGCGCTCGTCGACGACCGTGCGGCGGGCGAACGAGGACTGGCCGAAGAAGCGCCCGCCCAAGGGCTCGCCCCCGGCGTCGCGGAACGGGGTGCTGCCGTCCGGCCGGGCGGCGTCGAAGTTGCGCGGGATGAACGTGGCGCAGTAGGCGGGATGGCCGGACCGGCACCACCGGCAGCGCCCGCACGAGCTGAACGTCAGCAGCACCGCGTCGCCCTCCCGGACCCGGGTGACCTCGGCACCGACGGACTCCACCACCCCGGCGCCCTCGTGCCCGAGCACGGCGGGCAGCCGGGTGTGCAGCAGCCCGTCGCGGGTGGCGAGGTCGGTGTGGCAGATGCCGACGGCGACGATCCGGACCAGCACCTCGTCGGCCCTGGGCGGCTCGACCTGGACGGTCTCCCAGGTGAAGGCCCCGGCTCCGGGCCGGGCGACCGCCGCCTGCGTCTCGATCATGGTGACCCCCTGCTGCGACGTCCGGGCCCGTCCAGGGTGCGCCCGCCCGGGCGGCGCCGCGACCGCCCCGTCCGTGACGAGGTGCGGCGGTCGCCCGCGCTCACCCGGTCAGCACCCGTCCCGCGGTGCGGCCGGTGGGCTCCCCCGCCAGCAGCGCGGGCACCCCGCCGACCAGCACCGCGGTGCACCCGGTGGCGAGCTGCCACGGCTGTTCGTAGGTGGCGCGGTCGACGATCGTGGCCGGGTCGAACACCACGACGTCGGCGACCGCGCCGGGCGCCAGCACGCCCCGGCCGGCGAGCCGGAGGCGGGAGGCGGGCAGCGAGGTCATCTTGCGCACCGCCTCCTCCAGCTCCAGCACCCCGCGCTCGCGCACGTAGCGGCCGAGCACCCGGGCGAACGTGCCGAAGCTGCGCGGGTGCGGTCGCCCCGCACCGCGCTCGGTGAGCGTCCAGCCGTCGCTGGCCACGGAGACCTCCGGGTGCCGCAGCACGGTGTCCACGTCCGCCTCGCTCATGCCGTGGTGGACGATGGTCACCTCGGCGTCGTGCGCGGCCAGCACGCGCAGCGCCGCCTCCGCCGGATCGGTGCCCTCCGCGCGCCCGATGTCGGCGATCGAGCGACCGGTGCTGCCCCGGTAGGGCCCGGCGGGCAGGTCTGCCAGCACGATGCCCTCCGGGTCGGCGTCGTGGCCGAAGCTCGCCCGCACCTCCCGCGCGATCCGGTCCCGGACCGCCGGATCGGCCAGCCGCGCCAGCAGCGCCGCCCGCCCGCCGGCGAGCGCCCAGGACGGCAACCGGGAGACCAGCGCGGTGCTCGACGCGGCGTACGGGTAGACGTCGGCGGCGACGTCGAGGCCGCGCTCCCGCGCCGCGTCGATCAGGGCCAGCGCCTCGACGACGGCCCCGTGGTTGCCCGGGCCCGTCGCCTTGAGGTGCGAGACCTCCAGCCGGGCGCCGCCCGCCTCGGCCGCCTCGATCGCCTCGCGCACCGCGTCGAGCAGCCCCGAGGACTCGTCGCGCACGTGCGTGGAGTAGAGCAGCCCGGCCCGGGCCGCGGTCGCCACCAGCGCCCGGACCTCGGCGGCGTCGGCGAACACCCCGGGCGCGTAGATCAGCCCGGTGGAGAACCCGACCGCGCCCTGCCTGCCCGCCTCGGCGACCAGCGCGCACATCGCGGCGAGCTCGTCGGCGTCGGGCGCCCGGTCGGCGTCGCCCAGCACCGCGAGCCGGACCGCGTGGTGCCCGACCTGGAGGCCGACGTTGACCGCCGGAGCGGTGCCGTCGAGCGTCCGGCGGAACCCCGCGGCGTCCCGCCAGTCCCAGGACATCCCGGCGTCGCCGAGGATGCTCGCCCGGCGCAGCAGCTCCACGTCGCGCACCGGGAACGGCGAGTGCCCGCAGTTCCCGGTGATCAGCGTGGTCACCCCCTGCCGGATCTGGGTGGTGGCCGCCGGGGCGGCCTGCAGGGTGTAGTCGGCGTGCGAGTGCAGGTCGATGAAGCCGGGCGCCACCACCTGACCAGCGGCGTCCACGACCGTTCCGCCGGTGAGCGGTCCGGGGCTGATCTCGGCGATCCGGCCGCCGGTGATGCCGACGTCCCGCCGCCGCCGCGGCGCGCCGGTGCCGTCGACCACCTCGCCGCCGGTGATCACGGTGTCGAAGCGGGCCATGCCTCACGTCCTCGCGGGTTTCGGGGACAGGACGGGCGTCCGACCGCGCGAGGTTCAGCCGGCGCGCGTGCGGAAGGTCTGCTCGCCGGCGGCGAGGACGAAGTCGGTGTCGACCTCGACGCCGAGCCCCGGGCCGGTGGGCACGGCGACGACGCCCCGGTCCGCGGTCAGCGGCGGGACGACGACGTCGCGCTCGTAGTACTTGTCCGAGGCGGAGACGTCCGAGGGCAGGGTGAACCCGGGCAGGCTGGACAGCGCCACGTTGGCGATCCGGCCGACGCCGAACTCGTGCATCCCGCCGCACCACACCGGCCAGCCCGCGTCCCGGGCGAGGTCGTGGGCGGCCACGGCGGTGGTCAGGCCGCCCATCCGGGAGACCTTGATGTTGAGCACCCGGCCCGCCCCGAGGGCGATCGCGGTGCGCAGGTCGTCGAGGGTGTCCACCGATTCGTCCAGGCACACCGGGGTGTCGATGGCGGCCTGCAGCGCGGCCGAGGGCAGCAGCGCGCGGGGCGCGAAGGGCTGCTCGATCATGGTCAGCCCGAAGCGGTCCAGCGCGCGCAGCACGGCCAGGTGGTCCGGGTCGTCGAGGTAGGCCCCGTTGGCGTCGACGTGCAGGTCGAGGTCCGGGAACGCGGCGCGCACCTGCTCGACCGGCTCGACGTCCCAGCCCGGCGCGATCTTGAGCTTCACCCGCGGGTAGCCCGCGTCGACGTGCCGCTGGACCTGCGCCAGCAGGTCGTCGATGGTGGGCTCGATGCCCAGCGACACCCCGGCCACGACGGTGTCCCGGACCCCGCCCAGCGCGCGGGCCAGCGGTTCGCCGCGGCGCCGGGTCCACAGCGCCCACGCGGCCATGTCGACCCCGGCCGCGGCGAACCGGTGGCCGCGCACCTTGCCGTGCAGCGCGGCGACTTCCGAGGGGTGGTCGACCTCGTGGCCGAGGACGGCGGGCAGCAGGTAGCGGGTGGCGATCAACCAGCTCGTGTCGGTGGTGTCCGGCGCGTAGTAGGGATCGCTGCCGGAGGCGATCTCGCCCCAGCCCTCGGCGCCGTCGGCGTCGACCAGCCGCACCAGCACGTGCTCCAGGTGGGCCTTGCGGTGCGAGCTGGTCTGGAAGCTGTGCTTGAGCGGCAGCCGGACGCGGTGCAGGGTGGCCTGGTCGATCTTCACGGGAGCTCCGTTCCGGCGTCGTCGAGGTAGGTGCCCAGCGCCCGGGAGAACCGGTCGCGCTCGCCGAGGCGGCGCTGCGCGCCCTTGGCGCTGGCGGTGGTCAGGGTGGCGAGCACGTGGGCCACGGCGGCGATGGCGGTCGGCGAATCCGAATAGGAGGCGCTCTCCGTCTGCACCACGATGAGCACGTCGGCCACCGCGGCCAGCGGGGCCTGCTCGGAGTCGGTGATCACGACGAGCGCGCCACCGCCGGCGGCGAACTGGCGGGCGGCCTCGACGGTGTCCCGCCGGTAGCGCCGCAACGAGAACACCACGAGCACGTCGCTGGACCGCACCTCGGTGAGCACGTCGATGGCCTGCACGATGCGCCCGTCGATGGTGGTCACGTTGGACAGCGACGCACCGAGGTCGGCGGCCAGCAGGCAGGCGTAGGCGAAGGACTTGCCCATGCCCAGGATGAACCGCCGCCGGGCGCCGACGACCAGCGCGGCGGCCCGTTCCACCGAGCCGTCGCCCACGATCGAGCCCATCGCCGCGTCCAGCGAGCGGACCTCCTGCGCGACGACCCGGTCCTGCAGCGCCGCGGCGGACCGGCGCCGCACCCGCGCGTCGAACCGCTGCCGGGGGCTCTGCAGCGAGTTGTTGGCCTCCTCGGTCCCGCTCATGCCGCGCCCCGCCCGGTGAACCGGTAGACCGCGGTCCCCGGGTCCGCGCGGGTGCAGGAGCGGGCCACCAGGCCGTCGCCGAGGAACCCGCGGAACCCGTCCCGCACGCGGTCGCGCAGCTCGATTCGGTCCGCTTCGCCCAGCCCGTCGAGGTCGGCGGGCACCGCCAGCCAGCCGTCGTCGCCCTCGCGCCAGGTCCGCCCCCACGCCCAGCGGTCCGGCCCCCGTTCCGGGCTCCGGGCGGCGACGGGTTCGGCGCGGCCGTCGAGGTCCCACTCCACGACGACCCGGTCGGAGTCGCCGTCGAAGTAGAAGTCCGCCACGTACCAGCGGCCGACGGCGCCGAGCACGTCGAGGTTGAAGTGCGCGTTGCGGGCGACCAGCGGGTCGTAGGACCAGCGCATCCGGCGGGTCCCGGTGCTCCGGGCGACCTCGGCCTGCGCCTGCTTGAGCAGCCGCCCGAGCCCGCGCCCCTGGTTGCCCGGGGCGACCACGGCGGCCTGCGAGTAGTGGTAGCCGCCGGTGCTGTCGGCGGCGCACATGCCGTAGGCGAAGGCGAGCAGCGCGCCGTCGCGGTCGACGGCGCCGACCACCGATCCGCCGTTGCGCAGCAGGCCGGTGAGCAGCCGCGGGCTGAGGCCGAAGTCCGGATCGCCGTAGCCGAAGACCCGGCGGTACAGCGCGGCGGCCTGCCGCTGCAGCTCCACCGTGTCCAGGTTCCGCAGGACGAACCCGTCACCCTGTCCGCGAGACACCACCTGCTCCTTCCCCGGCACCGCCGGAGACGAATTTGCGTAACGTATGTCGAACACGATGAGCGCATCCGACCTGAAAGTCAACCGGCTTGCCGCGCGGATCAGGTAAGGATACGTTCCTTATCTGTGGACACCCTCGATGCTCAGCGCGACGTGGACGCGGCCCGGATGCGCGACCGGCTGAAGTGCTACGTCGACCTGGAGACGCCCAGCGGTCACACCGACACCCTCGATGCGCTGCTCGACCTGATCCAGGACCGCTACGCCGGCCTCGGCGCGGCGGTCGAGCGGCACGCCCGCGACACCGGCGCGCACCTCGTCGCCCGCTTCCCCGGCTCCGACGGCGGGCACGACCGGGAACCGGTGCTGTGCCTCGGCCACCACGACACCGTGTGGCCGACCGGCACCCTCACCGGCGCGGTGCCCTGGGTCGAGCAGGACGGCTTCATCCGCGGACCCGGCGTCTACGACATGAAGGGCGGCCTGGTCGTGCTGGAGACCGCGCTCGAACTGCTCGCCGAGCGCGGTCTGCCGCACCGGCCGATCACCGCGATCGTGGTGGCCGACGAGGAGGTCGGGTCGGCCTCGGCCCGCGACCTGGTGGCCGAGCACTGCGCGGGGGCCGTCGCCGCCCTCGGGTTCGAACCGCCGCACCCCGACGGTGCCGTGAAGACCGCGCGCTGGGGCAGCACCCGGGTGCGCATCGACGTCACCGGCCGGGAAGCGCACGCCGCGCTGGCCCCGGAGGACGGCACCTCGGCGATCGAGGAGCTGGTCGACCAGGTCCTGGCGGTCCGGCGGCTGGCCGAGCAGCACCCGGACGTGCTGTGCAACGTGGGCACCATCGGCGGCGGGGGCCGGACCAACGTGGTCGCCGGCCGGGCCTGGTGCGAGATCGGCCTGCGGTTCACCGACACCGGCACCGAGCGGGCGGTGCTCGCCGCGCTCGACGGGCTCACCGCGCACCGGAGCGGGGCCGAGGTGACCACCGAGGTCCTCACCAGCAGGCCGGTGTGGCCGGAACCGGGCGCCGACCGCGCGCTGACCGGGGTGCTGGCGGAAGCGGGCGAGCACGCCGGGCAGCGGGCCACCGGCCGCCCGGCGTCCGGGGCCGCCGACACCAACCTCACCGGCTCGCTCGGCGTGCCCAGCCTGGACGGGCTCGGCCCGGTCGGGCGCGGGGCGCACGCGCCCGACGAGCGGATCGTGGCCGCGAGCCTGCCCGAGCGGGCCGTGCTCACCGCCGCGCTGCTGTCCCGGCTCTGAGCACCGGCGGCCCGAGCGGCCACTGTGGACCCGCCCCGGGACGCGCGGGACGCCGCGGGGTTCGCTAGGGTGTTCGGCGGAGACGTCAGGGTGCCTGGTGGCCCCCACGGCCTTCAAAGCCGATGGCGCCGAGCACCTCGGCGCGGCGGGTTCGATTCCCGTCCGTCTCCGCCAACCTCCCCCGCCGCCGGGCGCGGACCGCCGCCCCGGTTCTCTGCTTCAATGCGGGTATGACCGTTCGACTGACCCAGTACGCGCACGGCGGCGGCTGCGCCTGCAAGATCCCGCCGGGTGAGCTCGAAACCGTCGTCGCCGGGCTCTCGCCGCAGGTCGTCGACCCGCGCGCCGACCTCGTCGTCGGCCTGGAGACCGGCGACGACGCCGCCGTGGTCCGGGTCGACGGCGGCTCCGGCATCGTGGTCACCACCGACTTCTTCACCCCCGTGGTCGACGACCCCTACGACTGGGGGCGCATCGCGGCGACCAACGCGCTGTCCGATGTGTACGCGATGGGCGGCACCCCGCTGGTCGCGGTGAACCTGCTGTGCTGGCCCCGCGAGGTGCTGCCGTTCGACCTGGCCGCCGAGGTGCTGCGCGGCGGCTGCGAGGTGGCCGGGGCGGCCGGGTGCCACGTCGGCGGTGGGCACAGCGTCGACGACAGCGAGCCGAAGTACGGCATGGCGGTCACCGGGCTGGTCGATCCGGAGCGGATGCTGCGCAACGACACCGCGCGCCCCGGCACGCCGCTGTCGCTGACCAAACCGCTGGGCGTCGGGGTGCTCAACACCCGGCACAAGGCCACCGGCGAGCGCTTCGAGCAGGCGATCACGACGATGACCACGCTCAACCGCGAGGCGTCGGCCGCGGCGGTGGCCGCCGGTGCGGCGGCGGCCACCGACATCACCGGCTTCGGGCTGCTCGGCCACCTCCACAAGATGATGCGCGCCTCCGGGACCGCCGCCCGGGTCGACCACGCGGCGGTGCCCTACCTCGACGGCGCCCGCGAGGCGGTGCGCGACGGCTTCGTCAGCGGCGGCACCCGGCGCAACCTGGAGTGGGTCGACGCCCACCTGCACCGGGGCGCGGTGCCGGAGGAGGAGGTGCTGCTGCTGGCCGACGCCCAGACCTCCGGCGGCCTGCTGGTGGCGGGCGAGGTCCCCGGCGCGCCGGTGATCGGCGAGGTGATCAGCGCCCGCCCCGGCACGCCCTCGATCGCGCTGGGCTGAGCGCCGGGGCGGTCACGGCGCGGGGTCGGTGGCGCGGGCGTCCAGTTCCGCCAGCGCCACCACGGCGGCGTTGCGCACGTGCCGCTCGCACGCCTCCCGCGCCGCGTCGACGTCGCGCCGCACCGCCGCCGCATCGGTGATCTGGGCGAGTTCCCGGACGCTGCGCCGGGCCCGGCCCTCGGCCTGCACCGTCATCCCGCGCAGGAGCTGGACCCGGGCGTGGATGCCGCGCAGCGTCGAGCGGACGATCTCGTTGTCGGCGCCGTCGATCAGCGCGCCGTAGAACTCGTCCTTGATCGCCAACCTCCGGGTCAGGTCGGCGCCGGTGAAGTCGCGCCGCACCACCCGCATCGCCGCGCGCAACCGGTTGCGCTGCCCGGTGTCCGCGCGTTCGGCGAACAGCGCCCCGGCCAGGCCCTCCAGCGCGCCCCGCACCTCGTAGAGCGCCTTGGCGTCGGCCCGGGTCAGCTCGGCGACCACCGGGCCCCGGTGCGGCACCAGGGCGACCAAGCCCTCGGATTCCAGCTGCCGCAACACCTCGCGGATCACGGTGCGCGAGACCTCGAAGCGCTCGCACAGCCGCGATTCCACCAGGCGCTGCCCCGGAGCGAACTCGGCGGCCAGGATGTCGGCCCGGAGCAGCTCCAGGACCTGTTCGCGCAGCGGCGCGGCCACCCGCCTCACCTGCCCCGGCATCCCGCCTCCCGATCATGTCCGCCGAGCGCAGATGGTAGTGCAGGCCCGCGACCACCGGTGCGGCTCATCCCGGTTCCGGGGTCAGCCGGACCCCGGAGCGCCGTTCGAGGTGGCGGACCACCTCGGACTGGTCGGGTTCGGTCCCGCGCAACGAGTCCAGGGCCTCGCGGCAGACCCGCACGCAGGTCTCGGCCAGCGGGCTGTCGATGCCCTGGGCGCGGGCCAGGTCGAGCGCGGTGCCGATGTCCTTGACCGTCAACGCCAGCGAGAATCCGACGTCGAAGCCGCCGCCGAGCACCTGCGGACCGATCTTGACCTCGGTCGACTGGTTGCGCCCGGTGGAGCGGTTGATCACGTCGAGCATCACCGCGGGGTCGAGCCCGAAGTCCTTGCCGACGGTGAGCACCTCCAGCGCACCCACCAGCCCGATGGCCGACAGCAGGTTGTTGAGCGCCTTGAGCGCGTGCGCCGAGCCCACCGGACCGGTCCGGGTCGGCGGGCCGCCCATCGCCAGCAGCAGCGGCTCGACCCGCGCGCAGTCCTCGTCGGCACCGCCGAGCATGATGGTCAGCTCGGCGGTGGCCGCCTTGCGCGGGCCGCCGGAGACCGGCGCGTCGACCAGGCCGACGTCGCGCTCCCGGAGCGCGGCGGCCAGGGCCGCGGTGGACCGCGGCGCCGACGACCCCATGTCGACCACCAGCGCGCCCGGCGCCAGCCGGGCCGCCAGGCTCCCCGGGTCGGCGGGATCGCCGAGCACCGCGCGGACCACCCCGGCGTCGGGCAGCATCAGGATCACGACGTCGGAATCGGCGGCGCGGGCCGCCTCCGCCAGCGGCCGGGCACCGGTTGCCGCGGCCACCTCGGCGAGCGCGGCGGGATCGGCGTCGTGGACGGACACCTCGGCGACGCCGGCGCGGACCAGGTTGGCCACCATCGGCCGTCCCATCGTGCCGAGGCCGATGAACGTGGTTTCCACGGCTGCACCTTCCTCCTTCAGCTGGCTCCTGCACCTCGCCCGTTCAGCTCGCGCCGCCACCGCCTTCGTGGACCTGCACGCTCGGCTCGATCCCCTCCGCCCCGACGACCTCGCGCCAGGCGTCGAACCCGGTCTGGAACGCCACGATCCCCGCTTCGGGCAGCGCGATCTCGATGGCCTCCAGGATCTCGCGGGGTGACACGCCCAGGTCCAGCGCGACCCGGATGTGGCTCTGGATGTGGCCCTTCGACGCGCGCATCACGGTGAGGCTGACGATGAAGATCAGTTCCTTGGTGCGGCGGTCCAGCGTGCGCTGGTCCAGGTAGGCCGCGGCGACCATGCCGTTGGCGGCGCGCAGCACGTCGAAATCGTGCTTGGCCATCACCTTGTGGTAGTCGAGCACGTAACCGCGAGCGCGGGCCATGTCGTCGATGTACTGCTGGGCTTCGTCCATCGGGGTCTCCGCCTTCCGTCGAGCGCGGCGCCGCGGGACCGCTCGTCGCCGCTGCGAACGCGACGGAACGTATGACAGTAATACGGTCCAGTCAATCCCGGTCCGTGCCAAGGGGTTTCGAGAACGATCGAGTATTGACGTCCTCGGGGAGCGGTAATACCGTCCGATCACTCCGGCACTGCCGCGCCGCGCAGCGCGCCGCCGAACTCCGCCCCGCACCGGCGGAAGTCCCCGGAACTCCCATCAACGTCGATCGAGGAGCCCGCATGACCACCGCACCGCAGTCGGCCTCCGTCGACGTGGACCACCCAGAGCCACCGCCGTCCCGGGCGAAGCGGATCGGCCTCGTCGCCGGACCGGTCGCGGCCGCGACCGTCCACCTGCTGCTGGCCGTCGGGCAGCCGGGCCTGTCCGCCGACGGGCGCCTGGTGGCCTCCGTGGCCGCGCTGATGGCGGTGTGGTGGATGACCGAGGCGCTGCCCTTCGCGGCCACCGCCCTGCTCCCGCTGCTGCTGTTCCCGCTGCTGGGCGTGACCGAGTTCGACACCGCGGCCACGCCCTACGCCAACGACACGATCTTCCTGTTCATGGGCGGGTTCATGCTCGCCGCCGGGATGCAGCGGTGGAACCTGCACACCCGCATCGCGCTGGCCATCGTGGCGGTGATGGGCACCAGCACCACCCGGATCATCGCCGGGTTCATGATCGCCACGACGTTCATCACGATGTGGGTGAGCAACAGCGCGAGCACCATGATGATGGTCCCGATCGGACTGTCGCTGGTGCACCTGAGCGCGCGCGGCGGCGAACCCGACCGCAACTTCGCGACCTGCGTGGTGCTGGGCATCGCCTACGCGGCCACGATCGGCGGCATGGCCAGCACCATCGGCGCGGCGCCGAACGCGATGCTGGCCGCCTACCTCGGCGAGGCGCACGGCATCGAGGTCACCTTCCTCGACTGGTTCCTGACCATGCTGCCGGTGGTGCTGGTGTTCCTGGTGGTGGCCTGGTTCCTGCTGACCCGGGTGATCTTCCGGATCCGGACGCCGGAACTGCCCGGCGGCGCCGAGCTGATCGCCGAGCAGCGCGCGACGCTGGGCCGGATGTCGCGCGGTGAGGCGCGGTTGCTCGCGGTGTTCGCCGCCGGGGCGCTGTCCTGGGTGGTGTTCCCGCTGCTGGCGCGGACCCCGCTGGTCGAGGTGGTGCCGTGGCTGTCCCGCATGTCCGACGCCACCGTGGCGATCGCGGTGATCGTGGCGCTGTTCCTGGTGCCCAGCGGGCAGCGGCCCGGCCAGCGGCTGATGACCTGGTCGGACACCCGCGAGGTGCCGTGGGGCGTGCTGCTGCTGTTCGGCGGCGGCCTGTCGCTGTCCGCCCAGTTCAGCGCCACCGACCTGGGTGACTGGGTGGCGGAGTTCTTCGGCTCGCTCTCGGCGCTGCCGCTGGTGGCGGTCGTGGCGGCGATGGCCGTGGTGGTCGTGCTGGTCGGCGAGCTGATGAGCAACACCGCCGCCACCGCGCTGTTCCTGCCGATCGCCGGCGGGGTCGCGATCGCCCTGGGCGCGGACCCGGTGGTCCTTCCGGTGGCGATCACGATGGCCGCCAGCGTGGGCTTCGTGCTGCCGGTGGCCACTCCGCCGAACGCGATCGCCTTCGCCAGCGGGCACGTCACCACCGGGCAGATGGCCAGGGCGGGCGGCGCGCTCGACCTGGTGGGACTGCTGCTGGTGGTGGCCGCCGCGCACACCGTCGTGCCGCTGATGCTGTGAGGGCGCACCGGTGACCCCGCCTCGCGGGGTCCACAGCGGACGACGGGCGGAGCGGGCCCGCCCGTCCTATGGTCGTACCGGTGCCGAGGCACCCGGGTCCAGCCCCCGGGACCGGTGGGACCGGTCATGGGGGCCGGGGGCTGGACACCGCTCATCAGCGGGCGCGGTTGCCCTTCGGCTTGCCGGGGCCCTGGACGCCGTGGCGCGGCGGGTGGATCGGCTCCGGTGATCCGCCGGGTCCGACCGGGGAGCCGCCCGAGGACCGGCCGAGTTCCACCGGGTCCTCCTCGTCCTGCGCCCCGGGGGCGGGTTCGGCGCCGGCCTCCAGCTCGGCCATCCGCCGGTTGAGCAGCTCCACCACCTGCGGGCGGTCGTTGTGGCCGCGCTCGTAGTCGAGGACCTGCGCCAGCTCGTCGCTGGTCAGCGAGCGGATGCGGTGCTGCAACGAGCCCATCGGCAGGTGGTCGTAGTCGGGCAGCGGCAGGTTCTCTGCGGACACGTCCGCCTCCTCGGTCGAGCTCATCCGGGCATCACCTCGTGTTCCCCGCTCGCGCTCCGGCGAAACCGCCGCCCGCTCAGGCGGCGACGGCACGGGGAACGTGCCAGCCTGGTACGCATGGTGCGATTCGGGTACACGCTGATGACCGAGCAGTCCGGACCGAAGGAGCTGGTGGCTCAGGCGACGGCGGCCGAAGCGGCCGGCTTCGACTTCGAGGTGATGAGCGACCACTACTTCCCGTGGCTGGACGAGCAGGGGCACGCGCCGTACGCCTGGAGCGTGCTGGGTGCCGTCGCCCAGGTCACCGAGCGCGTCGAACTGATGACCTACGTGACCGCGCCGATCATGCGCTACCACCCGGCGGTCGTGGCGCAGAAGGCCGCGACCATCGGGCTGCTCTCCGACGACCGGTTCCTGCTCGGGCTGGGCGCGGGCGAGAACCTCAACGAGCACGTCATCGGGGAGGGCTGGCCGCCGGTGAACGTGCGGCACGAGATGTTCTCCGAGGCGCTGGAGATCATCTCGGCGCTGTTCGACGGCGGCTACGTCAACTACGTCGGCGACCACTACCGGGTCGATTCCGCGAAGCTCTGGGACCTGCCGGACCGCCGGGTCCCGATCGGCGTGGCCGTGTCCGGCCAGCAGTCGGTCCGCCGGTTCGCCGGGGCGGCCGACGCGATGATCGCCACCGAGCCGAACCCCGAGCTGGGCTCCGGCTGGGACGCCGCGCGCGGCGACGCGGGGCGCAAGATCGGCCAGCTCCCGATCTCCTGGGGCCGCGACCGCGACCGGGCGGCGCAGCGGGTGTGGGAGCTGATGCGCTGGTTCGCCGCCGGCTGGAAGGCCAACGCCGAGCTGCCGGGCACCGCGGCCTTCGCCGCGGCGAACCAGTACGTGCGGGTGGAGGACGTCAAGGCGGCCATCCCCTGCGGCCCGGACGTGGAGCCGATCGTGGCCGCCTTCCAGTCCTACTGGGAGGCAGGGTTCACCGACATCTGCCTGGTGCAGGCGGGGGTCGACGACGACCGGGAAGGCTTCTTCGCCTTCGCCGAGGAGGAGCTGCTGCCCGCGCTGCGGGCCGCCGCGGGTTGAGATCCGCCGCGACGGGGAACCCACCCCGGCGGGAACCGCTGCCGAACGCCGAAGGAGGACGGTCGTGCTGGGCTCACCGCTGCGGAGCTATCGGACCAAGCGGCTCGGGCCGCTGCGCTGGCGGCGCGGGCCGGGCGGAGCGCGTTCGTGGTCGGTGCGCGTCGGACCCTGGTCCTGGCGGATGCGGCACCGGACGAAGCGGGCGAGCGCCCGTCTCACCAGGCGCTGACGCACGTGGGGCGGCCGGATCGCTCCGGCCGCCCCAGCGCTGCGGGAGAACCGCTAACGGTCCGGGCTCCCCACGTGCACGCGCCGCCTGGTGACGAACGCGCGCAACGTGTCCGGAGCCCCCGGCCCGCACCGCAGCAAGCGGTCCTGCGGGCCGCGTTGCACCGGTACGTCCACTTCGACGGGCACCTCGACCTGCTCGGTGCTCGCCCGGCGGGTCGTCGCCCACCGGCGATTGGCGTTTCCGCCGCGCATCGCCATACCCCCTCGTACTGCTCCAGTTCACCGGTGCTCCCGGCTCACCTGGCGGAATTCCCGAGGGTAATCAGGCGGAAACCCGGCGCTATCGAGATCATTTTGTGACCTGAGTCACAGATCATCGCGGGACGTCCGAGTCGTCCCACCGCCACCGGATACCCGTCCCGGGCGAGCCGATTCCCGCACCTCGGGGCGTGCCGCACGCGCCTGCTCAGGCGGCGACCCGGACGGTCACCTTGCCCCGGACGTGCCCGCCCTGGTTGAGCTCCAGCGCCTCGGCCGCGCGGTCGAGCGGGAAGGTCTCCGCGATGGGCACCACCACCGACTCCTCGGCGACCAGCCCGGCCAGCACCGACAGGTCCGCGCCGCTGGGCCGCACCCACGCGTAGCGCCCGCCGCGCTCGGCGACCGAGGGATCGGCCACCGACCCGTGCCTGCCGCCTTCGCGCAGCACCGCGAGCGTGTCGTCGACGACGCCGCCGACGAAGTCGGCGACCAGGTCCACCCCGTCGGGCGCCAGCTCGCGGACCCGCTCGGGCAGCCCGTCGCCGTAGCTGACCGGCTCCACCCCGAAGCCGCGCAGGAACTCGTGGTTGGCCGGCGACGCGGTGCCGATCACCCGCGCGCCCTCGGCCCGCGCGAGCTGGGCGGCGAGCACGCCCACCCCACCGGAGGCCGCGTGCACCAGCACGGTGTCGGCCCCGCTGAGCCCCAGCCGGGTGAGGAGCTGGTAGGCGGTGAGCCCGGCCAGCGGCAGTCCCGCGGCCTGGTTCCAGTCCACCGAGGCGGGCTTGCCCGCGACGGCGCGGACCGGCACCGACAGGTACTCGGCGAAGGAGCCGTCGTGCAGGAAGTCCTTGCGGGCGTAGGCGAGGACCTCGTCCCCGGGCCGGAACTCGGGGGTGTCCAGACCGACCTCCTCGACCACCCCGGCCACGTCCCAGCCCGGGGTCACCGGGAAGAACGTCGGCATCATCTCGTCGAGGTACCCGGCCATCAGCTTCCAGTCGACCGGGTTCACCGCCGCCGTGCTGACCCGGACGAGCACCTCGCCCGGCGCCACCTTCGGCTTGGGCCGGTCCCGCAGCTCCAGCACGTCACCCGGTGCGCCGTAGCGCTCGTACGTCATCGCCTTCATGTCGGCAGCAACTCCCGGCGGCGCCCGCCGTATTCCGCCCGGCGCCGAGCGGGTCCGCGGGCCGCGGACCGTCAGGCGAACTGGAGCATGCAGGCCCAGCAGGCGCACCCGATCGCCGCCGTGCCCGCGACCGCCCGCACCGCGTTCCACCGCACCCACGGCCGCTCGAACCGGGCGCGCGCCGCGGCGGCCGGTTCACCCGCGGCCTCCAGCCCGTCGTTCAGCGGGACGTTGACCCGGAGGGTCACCACGAGCACCACCAGCGAGCCCAGCAGGCCGAGCACCAGCGGCAGCGCCGTGGCGTCGCCGGAGACCAGCGCGAGCAGCAGCGCCACGGCGGTGAGCACCGGCGCCCCGGCGAACGCCGCGCCGAACCAGGCGTTGAGGATCGCGGCGTTGATCCGCCGCATGACCCGCACGAAGGTCCGGTCGTCGACGCCGCGGAGCCCGGGCATCACCGCGCAGGCGAAGCCGAAGAACAGGCCCGCCACGAGGCCGTGGGCGAGGGTCGCCAGCACCAGCACCGCGCTCTGCACCGCCGTCATCGGGTTCCTCCTCGGGCACCGGCCGTCGCTGCCGGAGAACCTGTCGCTGCCGGAGAACCTAGTGCACCGAGGAGGTGTTCCGGACGGTCAGCGCCGGTCCAGCTCCGCCAGCCAGGCCTTCACCGACCCGGTGTGCTCCCCCACCGACGGGACCGGGTCCATCCGCAGCTCCCGGTCGGCGGCCAGGCCCGGCGGCCGCAGCGCGCGGACGGCACCGCGCGGGGTGCCCACCTCCCGCCACCGGTCCCGGGCGGCGAGCTGCGGGTGGTCGACGACGTCCGGGACCGACCGCAGCCGGGCGTTGGCCACCCGGGCCCGCTCCAGCCGCTCGACCACCTCGTCCGCCGACAGCGCGGCGAACGCCTCCTCGACCACGGCGGTCAGCTCGTCGCGGGCGGCGACCCGGCTGCTGTTGTCGGCGAAGCGCGCGTCGGCGACCAGCTCGGGCCTGCCGAGCACGAGCCCGCAGAAGGATTCCCACTCCCGGTGGTTCTGCACGCCGAGGAAGACCCGCTCGCCGTCGCCGGTGCGGAACGGTCCGTAGGGCGCGATCGCCGCGTGGCTGGCGCCGGTGCGCCGCGGCGGTTCACCGCCGTAGGCGGCGAAGTGCAGCGGGTAGCCCATCCACTCGCACAGCGCCTCCAGCATGGAGATCTCCAGCACCTGACCGGTCCCGGTGCGGGTCCGCTCGAACAGCGCGGCGAGGATCGTCGAGTAGGCGTACATGCCCGCGGCGATGTCGGCGACGGGGAGACCGGCCTTGCTCGGCACCTCCGGGGTCCCGGTGATCGACACGACGCCCGCCTCGCACTGCACCAGCAGGTCGTAGGCCTTCTTGTCGCGGTAGGGGCCGTCGCCGCCGTACCCGGAGATCCCCGCCACGATCAGTCCGGAGTGCTGCGCGCGGAGCTCGTCGGGGACCAGCCCGAGCCGTTCCAGCGCCCCGGGCGCGAGGTTCTGCACCAGCACGTCGGCCTCGGCGAGCAACCGCCGCAGCACCGCCAGGTCCGCGTCGTCCTTGAGGTCGAGGGCGACGCTCTCCTTGTTGCGGTTGAGCCAGATGAAGTGGCTGGACTGGCCGTGCACGGTGGTGTCGTAGGCCCGGGCGAAGTCCCCCGCCCCCGGCCGCTCCACCTTGATCACCCGGGCGCCGAGGTCGGCCAGGTGCCGGGTGGCCAGCGGGGCGGCCACCGCCTGTTCGAGCGAGACGACGGTGATGCCCACCAGCGGAAGCGGTCGGTGCGGTGCTGCGTGCTCCATGCTCGGCGCACTCCTCTCCGCGCCCCGGGACCTCCGGGCCGCCGCTCCACCGTCGCAATCCGCGGCGCCACCGGGAAGGGCTTCGTGAGACAGGCGCCGGGCACCTTGACCGGTGATTTCCGGTGATCGTAGTATTGTCCGAACGTTGTTCGGCATCTCGAACGGAGCCATCGTGCACCAGACCCGCGAATTCCTGCGCTCGCAAGGACTCCCCGCCGACGACAGCCCGGTGACCAGCGCGAAGCGCTTCCCCGACGGCGCCCAGTACCGGGTCGAGATCCCCAGCACCGAGGGCCCCGAGGTGCTGGCGGCGGTGCTCGACGAGATCGCCGCCCGGCAGGTCGTGGTGCACCGGATCTCCCAGGGCAGCGGCGGCATGCTGCTCACCGACGACGAGCTGGCCCGGATGGCCGCCACCGGCGCGGCGCACGACGTCGAGCTGAGCCTGTTCGCCCGGCCGGTCGCGGGCTGGGACACCGGGGCGATGGCCACCGCCCCCGCGGGCGGCTCGGTCGCCGCCCAGGCGCGCGGCACCGAACAGGTCGTGCACGTGCTGGAGGACATCCGCCGCACCGCCGAGGCCGGCATCCGCAGCGTGCTCATCACCGATCTCGGCGTCCTGGCCATCGCCGCGCGGATGCGCACCGCGGGCGACCTGCCGCCCGACCTGCAGTTCAAGATCAGCGTGCAGATGGGGCTGGCGAACCCCGCCTCGGTGCGCATCGCCGAGGACCTCGGGGCCGACACCTACAACGTGCCCACCGACCTCAGCATCGGGCAGCTCGCCGCCATCCGGCAGGCCACCGACCTGCCGCTCGACGTCTACGTCGAAGCCCCCGACGACATGGGCGGTTTCGTGCGGCACTTCGAGATCGCCGAGATCGTGCGGGTGGCCGCCCCGGTCCACGTCAAGTTCGGGCTGCGCAACGCCCCGAACATCTACCCGGCGGGCACCCACCTCACGCCCACCGCGATCGCGCTGGGCCGGGAGCGGGTGCGCCGGGCCCGGATCGGCCTGGACCTGCTCGCCCGCCACGCCCCGGCGGCCACCACCTCCGCGCTCGGCGCCAAGGGGCTCGCGGTGCCCGCCGCCTGATCCGCCTTCCGCTGGACGGACGCCACCGGCCCCCCGCGGCGGCGCGGGCGTTGCTCCGACCGGTGGTCTCCCTTGTCGTACGGGGAAAAGCGCGGCACGCTCAACTGAGCGAACGATCAGTTCGCTCCGCGGTCACGCACCTCGCCGACGACGATGAGGAGTCAGCCGGATGACCGACGACAGCCACGACGCGATCATCATCGGAGCCGGGTTCGCCGGCATGTACATGCTCCACACCCTGCGGGAGCGCGGTTTCCGGGCGCACGTGTACGAGAAGGGCGACGACGTCGGCGGGACCTGGTACTGGAACCGGTACCCGGGCGCCCGCTGCGACGTGGAAAGCCTGTACTACTGCTACTCCTTCTCCGAGGAGCTCCAGCAGGAGTGGCGGTGGACCGAGCGCTACCCCTCCCAGCCGGAGATCCTGCGCTACGCCCGGCACGTCGCCGACCGGTTCGACCTGCGGCGCGACATCAGCTTCGGCACCACCGCGCGTTCGGCGGCCTACGACGAGGACGCCGACGAGTGGGTGCTCACCACCGAGGACGGCGCGCGGACCCGGGCCCGCTTCCTGATCACCGCGGTGGGGTGCCTGTCGGCGACGCAGCTGCCCGACCTGCCGGGCCGCGACTCCTTCGCGGGCGAGGCCTACCACACCGGCCGCTGGCCGCACGAGCCCGTCGACTTCGGCGGCAAGCGGGTCGGCGTGATCGGCACCGGCTCCTCGGCGATCCAGGCCATCCCGGTGATCGCCGAGCAGGCCGCGTCGGTCACCGTCTTCCAGCGCACCGCGCAGTTCAGCATCCCGGCGCACAACCACCCGCTCTCCGACGAGGAGCAGCGGCGGGTGAAGGCCGACTACGGCAGGCTCCGCGCCGAGGCCCGGATGTCGCACTCGGGCATCCTGTCCGAGCAGCGCGAGGAGGACCCGCTGGAGCTGCCCGCCGAGCAGGTGCGCGCCGAGCTCGAACGGCGCTGGGCCATCGGCGGGACCACGTTCACCGCCACCTACGAGGCCACGCTGCGCGATCCCGACGCCAACGCCCTGTCCGCGGAGTTCGTCCGGGACAAGATCCGGGCCACCGTCGACGACCCGGAGACCGCCGAGCTGCTGTGCCCCTACGACCACCCGATCGGCACCAAGCGGATCTGCGTGGACACCGACTACTACGCCACCTACAACCGCGAGCACGTCGAGCTGGTCAGCCTCCGGGAGCAGCCGATCTCGGAGATCACCCCGCGCGGGGTGCGGGTCGGCGACCGCGAGCACGAGTTCGACGTGCTGGTGTTCGCCACCGGCTACGACGCGCTGACCGGGCCGCTGACCCGGATCGACATCCGGGGCGTGGACGGCCTGCGGTTGCGGGACAAGTGGCGGGACGGGCCGCGCAGCTACCTCGGCGTGGCCAACGCCGGGTTCCCGAACATGTTCACCATCACCGGGCCGGGCAGCCCGTCGGTGCTGAGCAACATGATCGTGTCCATCGAGCAGCACGTGGAGTGGATCGCCGAGCACCTGGAGCACCTGCGCGAGACGGGGACCCGGCGCTGCGAGGCCGACCCGGCCGCCGAGCGGGAGTGGGCCGAGCACGTCAACGAGGTCGCCGACGAGACGCTGTTCCCGCAGGCGGCCTCCTGGTACATGGGGGCCAACGTGCCCGGCAAACCGCGCGTGTTCATGCCCTACATCGGCGGTGTCGGGGTGTACCGGGAGCTGTGCGACGAGGTCGCGCGGCAGGGCTACCGGGGCTTCCACCTGACCGCGGCCGGGTAGTCCGACCCCGCGGGAACGGCCTTCAGACGCCGAGCAGGGCCGAGACGGTGAAGATCACCGGGACCGACAGGACGGTGGACAGCAGGATGGACTCCCGGGCCAGGCGCACCCCCGCCTGGTACCGGGAGGCGTAGGTGAACAGGTTCTGCGCCGCGGGCAGCGCCGAGATCACCACCACCGCGAACAGCGAAGCGCCGGTGAGGCCGAACAGCCCGGCCCCGATGGCCCACGCGGCCACCGGGTGCCCGAACGACTTGAGCACCACCGACACCAGCACCGGGCCGCGCTCCTCGCCGACGCCGGGCAGCGGGCTGCCGTGCAGCGAGATGCCGAACGCCAGCAGCACCGAGGGCACCGCGAGCTGGCCGATGAGGGTGAGCGGCTCGGCGAGCGCGGTCGGGACGCGCCAGCCCAGGGCGGCCGTGCCGACCCCGGCCAGCGAGGCGATCACGATGGGGTTGCTGAACGGCGCGAGCACCCGGCGCCACCAGGGCGGGGGCGGCCCCTCGCGGGCGGCGTCCATCACGGTGAGCGCGATCGGGGTGAGCACCAGGAGCTGGAAGAGCATCACCGGTGCGATCAGCGAGGCGTCGCCGAGCACGTAGACCGCGATCGGGATGCCCAGGTTGCCCGCGTTGACGTAGCTGGAGCACAGCGCCCCGATGGTGGCGCGCCGGATGTTCCACCGCCGCAGGGCGGCGACCAGCACGAACAGCCCGGCCACCAGGAAGGTGCTCAGCGCGGAGACCACCAGCGGCGCCGAGATGAGCACCGACAGGTCCGACTCGGCCAGCATCGCGAACAGCAGCGCCGGGGTGGCGACGAAGAAGGAGAGCCTGGTCAGGACCTCGCGGCCGGAATCGCCGAGCGTGCCGAGCCTGCCCAGCGCGTAACCGACGACGATGATGACCGCGATGACGCCGAAGCCGGTGAGCACCCCGCTCACGACGTCGCGCCGGTGAGTCCACCGTGGACGGTGGCGCCGGGTACCGGGTTCCGGGAAGTGGACATGTTCCGCCGACTCCGAAGAAGAGTTCCGCTGCCCCTGAATCCTAGGGCACGGCGGCCCGGACGGGGCGGAAGTGCGACCAGGAGCACACCCGCCGCCGTCCGTCCACTGTGGTCATCTCCGGCCGCGGGCGGGCCGGATCGCCCGCGGGGTGGGGCCCGCCCGCGGCCGGGCGGATCAGCCCCGGGCGGTCCGGATCGCCCGGCGGTACCAGTCGAAGCTGTCCTTCGGCGTGCGCCGCTGGTCGGCGTAGTCGACGTGCACCAGGCCGAAGCGCTGCCGGTAGCCGTGCGCCCACTCGAAGTTGTCCAGCAGCGACCAGCAGAAGTAGCCGCGCACGTCCACCCCGTCGGCGATCGCCTCGCGCACCGCCCGCAGGTGCCCGTCGAGGTAGCCGATCCGGTGCGGGTCGGCCACCCGGCCCGCTTCGTCCGGTTCGTCGAAGCCCGAGGTGCCGTTCTCGGTGACGTGGATCGGCGGCAGTCCCGGGTACTCGGCGCGCAGCCACCGCAGCACCCGGCCCAGCCCGGCCGGTTCCACCGGCCAGCCCATCGTGGTCGCGCCCGCCCACTCCGGGTGCACCTTCGCCGCCCCGATGTCGGCGGCGTCGCGGCGCACCGGATCGGGCTGTTCGTGCGGCGCGGCCCGCACGTACTCCGGGAAGTAGTTGTTCACGCCGAGGAAGTCCAGCGGGGTGCTCGCCAGCGCCAGGTCGCCGTCCCGGCGGAACCCGAAGTCGGTCAGCTCCCCCCAGGTCTCCTGCTCCGCCTCCGGGTGGCGGCCGGCCAGCACCGGGTCGGTGAACACCCGGTTGGACAGGCACTCCTGGCGCCGGGCGGCGGCGAGGTCGGCCGGGTCGTCGCCGGCCGGGCGCACCGAGTTGAGGTTCAGCGTGATGCCGAAGCGCTCGTCGCCGTGCCGCTGCTCGCGCATGGCCGTCACCGCGAGGCCGTGCGCCACCAGCAGGTGGTGCGCGGCCCGCAGCGCCCCGGCGCCCTCCCGGGTGCCGGGTGCGTGCCTGCCCTCGGCGTGGCCGACGAACGCGGTGCAGTACGGCTCGTTGAGGGTCGTCCAGTGCCCGACGCGGTCGCCGAGCCGCCGGTGCACCAGCGCGGCGTAGTCGGCGAAGCGCTGCGCGGTGTCGCGCTCCCGCCAGCCGCCGCGGTCCTCCAGGGCCTGCGGCAGGTCCCAGTGGTACAGCGTCGGGAACGGCTCGATGCCCGCCGCGAGCAGCTCGTCGACCAGCCGGGAGTAGAAGTCCAGCCCGGCGGCCAGCCCGGGCCCGCTGCCCTCCGGCTGGATCCGCGGCCAGGCGATCGAGAACCGGTAGGCGTCCACGCCCAGGGTGCGCATCAGCCCGATGTCCTCGGGGTACCGGTGGTAGTGGTCGCAGGCGACCTCCCCGGTGTCCCCGCCGTGCACCCGGCCCGGGGTGGCGGCGAAGGTGTCCCAGATCGACCGCCCCCGGCCGCCTGCCGCCACGGCGCCCTCGACCTGGTAGGCCGCGGTGGCCACCCCGAACCGGAAATCGGGCGGGAAGACCGGGAATCCGGCGACTCCGTCCATGTCAGCCCTGCTCCTTCCACTCGACCACCCGCACCCCGAACGGGGGCAGCACGATCGTCGACGCGTCCGCTCCGGTGCCCAGCTCGTGCAGCGCTCCCCCGGTGACCTCCGGGCGCACCGCGCGCTCCTGCTCGTGCTGGCTGACCAGCCAGCAGAACCGCCTGCCGTCCTCGTGCGCCAGGACGTCGACGAGCACCCGCGGGTCGTCGACCGCGACCGGGCGGCGCACCCCGGCGACCTCGGCCAGCGCGGCGTAGAGCCGGTGGGTGTCCTCCGGGTTGACCCGCGGGGTGACCGCGGCGAAGTGCTCCAGCGGGTAGGCGCACAGCACCGCCTGCCCCGCGCCGACCCGGTGCCGCAGCAGCGCGGGCCTGCCGTGCGCGTCGGTGGCGATCACCTCGGCGCCGTCGGGCACCACCGGCAGGTGGGTCCGGCTGTGCGCGTTGCCGCCCGCGCGGAACCGCAGCACCTCGCCCGCGGCGATGCCGCCGAAGTCGGTGCCGAAGGTCAGCTCCACGACCTCGTCGCCGACCTCGTCGACCACGCCGTAGGTGAGCTGCTTGCGCACCCCGAAGGTCTCGTCGAGGTAGGGCAGCCACGGTTGCCGGTGGTGGCCGACCTCGCCGGAGGTGTAGGACAGGTACAGCACCGCGCCGTCGGCGACCCGCTGCCGCAGCCGCTGCCACGTGGGGCCCTGGAGCTGCTTGACGCAGGGCAGCAGGTACAGCGCGCAGTCCTCGGCCACGCCGTCGCGCTCCCGGCTGAACCCGAGGGCCAGGTCGGCTTCCCGGGCCGCGACGTAGGCCTGGTGCAGCGAGCCGAAGATCAGCGGCCGGTCGTCGTCCTGGGCGAAGGGGTAGCCGCGCTCCAGGTACTCGCTGACCACCAGCGCCGCCTCCGCCGGGACCCGCTCGCAGCGGGCGAAGTCCACCGCGTCGAGCACCTCGGCGAACGCGGCGAGCTCGTGCAGCGGCGGCTTCGGCCGTCCCCGGTGGTCGGTGATGCCGAAGTGCATCTCGAACGGGTGGTGCGAGTAGGGCGGCTGCCCGATCAGGTCGTCGTAGTCGGTGTTGTTCCAGGCGAGCCAGCCGGTCGCCCCGGCCAGCAGCGAGGTGTGCAGGGTCTGCCGGTAGTAGTGCGCGGCGCCGTCCTCGCCGACCTGGTCGCTGGACAGGCCGAACTCCTCCAGCACCACGGGTTTGCCCGCCACCGCCGCCAGCTCGCAGACGAAGGCGGCGCCGAGGTGCTGGCGGACCGGGTCGCTGTCGGTCCGGTAGACGTGCGGGCCGACGAAGTCCACCAGCGCACCGGTCTCGCGCACCGAGAAGCCGTTGTCCACGCCGGTCACCTCGATGCCCCAGGCGCCGTCCCCGAGCGACACCGGCTGGTGCCCGCCGCCGGCGCGCACCGCCTGCACCACGAGCTCGGCCCAGGCGGTGACCTGCTCGGTGGGCGCCGGCGGCTGGTGCCGCAACCGCCCGTAGATCGGCATCTCGTTGCTGATCAGCCACGCCGCCACCGCGGGGTGCGCGGCGAAGCGCCGGGTCATCTCGCGGATGAACCAGGCCTGCCGGGACACCAGCCACACGTCGGCGTAGAGATCGCGGTCGCCGCGCCACGCCGGATCCCAGTTGTCCCCGGACATGTGCCCCACCAGGAAGGTCGGGATCGAGGCCATGCCCAGCTCGCGGTGCGCGTCGAGGAAGTCCGCGAAGTGCGCGCACCCGTCCTCGTCGATCGTCCCGGGCGTCGGCATGAAGTCCGGCCAGTAGAAGAACGAGCGGGTCTGCCGCAGACCGTGCTCGTGCAGCACCCGGAGCTCCTCGCGCACCACCTCCGGGTCGTAGTTCCGCCACATCAGCGGCCCGCCGGTGCGGGACCAGAAGTTGGCCCCGAGCCAGACGGCCGGTCGGCCGCCCACCACCAGCTTGGCCGAGTCGCGTCGCATCGGTAGTGCCCTCCTCGAAAAGGTTCCCGCCGGGCGGCGCCCCGCCCGGCGGTGCCCGATCACTTCACCGCGCCCGCGGTGAGCCCTTGCGCCAGGTACTTCTGCATCATCAGGAACCCGATGACCACCGGGATGCTCACCACCAGCGAGGCCGCCATCACCTCGTTCCAGTACACCGAGGTCTGGGTGGAGTACTCCCGCAGGCCGACGGCGAGCGTCCGGGTGTCCGAGGTGGTCATGATCGAGGCGAACAGCGTCTCGCCCCACGCCGTCATGAACGCGTAGACCCCGACCGCCGCGATGCCCGGCCGCGCCGCGGGCAGCACCACCCGGACCAGCGCCCGCACCGGTCCCGCCCCGTCGATCAGCGCCGCCTCGTCGAGCTCGCGCGGGATCGTGTCGAAGTAGCCGACGAGCATCCAGATCGAGAACGGCAGCGAGAACGTCAGGTAGGTGATGATCAGCCCGAGGTGGCTGCCGTAGAGCACGATCCCGGTGGCCTGGCCGATGGTGGCGTAGAGCAGGTACAGCGGCAGCAGGAACAGGATGCCCGGGAACATCTGGGTGGACAGCACGACCATCCGGAACGAGTCCCGGCCGCGGAACCGGTACCGGCTGATCGCGTAGGCCGCGAAGATCGCGACGAGCAGCGACAGCGCCGCCGCGCCGAGCGAGACCACCGCGCTGTTGATGAAGTAGTCCGCCAGCGGGATGGTCGACCACATGTCGACGAAGGGCTGGAAGGTGATCTCCGACGGGATCCACTGGAACCGGTCCTGCACGTCGGAGAGCGGCTTGACCGCCGTGGTCACCATCGTCACCAGCGGCAGCGTGGTGAACAGCCCGAGCAGCACCAGACCGACCACCCGCAGCACGCGGTACCAGTTCGGCTCAGACATCGCTCGACCTCCGGGACGTGACCGCGAGGTAGCCCGCGGTGACCAGCAGCAGGAACAGCAGCAGCAGCGCCGACATCGCCGACCCGAGGCCGAAGTTCCAGGTCAGGAACGAGCTGTTGTAGATGTGGATGGACAGCAGGTTCGCCGCGCTGGGCACCGACTTGTCGAACAGGATGTAGGCGACGTTGAAGTCGTTGAAGGTCCACAGGAACAGCACCAGCAGCAGGACCTGGGTGACCGGCCGCATCATCGGCAGCGTGATCGACCGGAACTGCTGCCACACCCCGGCCCCGTCGACCGTCGCGGCTTCGTAGACGTCGGTCGGGATGGACTGCATCCCCGCCATCAGCGCCAGGAACGCGAACGGCCACAGCCGCCACACCGCGGTCACCACCAGGCTCAGGAACGCGTTGTCGCCGAGCAGCCAGAACGTCTCACCGCTGCCGCCCAGCGACGCGAGCACGGAGTTCACCATGCCGTCGCCCTGGTCCAGCATGAACTTCCAGATCATCACGGCGGTGTAGACCGGCAGCGCGTAGGGCACCAGGAACAGCGCCCGCAGCACCGCCCGGCCGGGGAACGAGCGTTGCAGCAGGGTGGCCGCGAACATGCCCAACGCCCAGGAGATCCCCACGGTGAGCACCGCGAAGGCCAGGGTGATGCCGAAGGAGGTGAGCAGCTGGGTGCCGACCGCGCTGTCGAAGTCCAGCGCGAACCGGAAGTTGGCGAGTCCGGCGAACGGGGCGTTGAGCCAGTCCCGCAGCCAGAACTGGGTCAGCTCCAGCAGGCTCATCCAGAGCCCGCCGACCATCGGGACCAGGTGCACCAGCAGCTCGAACAGCAGCGCGGGCAGCACCAGCAGGTAGGGCAACCAGCGGCGGCCGGGCCGCCACCGGCCGCGCGGCGGGGTGCTCGGGGATTCGGCGGGCGCGGTGCGCACCGCGGCGGTGTCGGTCATCCTCCGATCCCCCGCATCTTCTGCTCGGCGTCGTCCAGGGCGGCGCGCACGTCGTCGCGGGTGACGTCCTGACCCGTGGCGATCCGGGCGAACAGGTCGCGCATCGCGGCGCCGACCGTGGTCTCGAAGTGGGCTTCGTTGGGGATCATCGGCACCGTCTCGGAATCCTGCTCCAGCACCTGCCGGAACACGTGGTCCACCGGGTTGTCGAAGGCCGGATCGCGGTAGGCGTCGGTGACCACGGGCAGCGTGCCGTAGGCGATGTTGAGGTCGGCCTGGGTTTCGGCGCTGGTCAGGAACTCGACCAGCTGGAGCGCTTCCTCGCGGCGCGGGCTGTCCTCGAACACCGCGATGTTGGAGCCCGCGACGTGGCTGCGCACCACCGCGCCGCCCGGCGGGAGCGGCTCGGGCACCGGCATCGGCACCACGCCCCACTCCTCGGCGGACATCCCGCTGCTCTCCAGCGTGGGGATGATGCTGTTCTGCGCGATGAGCATCGCCGCGCTGCCGTCGGTGAAGTTGGCCGCGGCGGCCGAGGCGTTGCCCTCCTCGGCGTCCTCCGGGCTGACCATCCCGCCCGGGCCCATCAGGTCGAGGTAGCGCTGCACCGCCGACACCGCGCCCGGGGAGGTGAAGGTGGCCCGGCCGCGCTCGTCGATGAGGTGCACGCCGTTCTGGCGGCCGAACATGAACGCGAAGTGCGCGTTCTCGGTGTAGCTGGCCCCGGCGATGGTCAGGCCCCACCGGTCCCGTTCCGGATCGGTGAGCCGCCGACCGGTCTCGACGAACTCCGCCCAGGTGCGCGGCGGTTCCAGCCCGGCCTCGGCGAAGCGCTCCTTGTGGTAGAAGAGCCCGTAGGCCAGGCCGTAGAGCGGCAGCGAGCTCGGCGGCCGACCGGCCATCCCCGCCGAGGTCATGCTGCTGGCCAGGAACCGGTCCCGGCCGCCGAAGCGCTGCATGAGCCGGTCGTCGAACTCGACGAAGGCCCCGGTCGCCTGCAACGAGGCCGCCCAGGTGTTGCCGAGGTTGACCACGTCCGGGCCGACGCCGGAGGTCGCCGCCGCCAGGATGCGGTTGAGCAGGTCGGCCCAGGAGATCACCTCGACGTCGACCTCGATGCCGGTGCGTTCGGTGAACTCGGCCAGTTCCACGCCGAGGATCTCCAGGTCTTGCTGGGCGCTCTTGCCCTGGTTGCTCGCCCAGTAGGTCAGGGTGCCGCCGGACCCGTCCGCCGGCTCGCTGCTCGCGCAGCCGGCCAACGCGCCTGCGAGCAGCACCGCGATGAGTGATAGCACGAGAGGCCGCTTGAACACGACAGAACTCCTCGTATCCCGCCGGACCCTCCGTTGGGTCCGTGGGAACCCAAGCTAGGGACTTAACCGGTTAACCAGAAGAGCGCGCGGGCGTGGGTTACCGGGTCGTTACGGGCGGTGCGTCCGGATCGGCGCTACGCGGGGCCGGTGCTCGACCGCACGACGAGGGTGCGGTCGCCGAGGTCGCCGTCCACGCCCACCCCGGTCTCGATCAGCTCCAGCAGCACCCGCGCCGCCTGCGCCCCGTCGGCGGTGACGTCGTGGTCGAACGCGGTGACCGCGGGCCGGACCACCCGGCACAGCATGGAGTCCTCCCAGGCCAGCACGGACAGCTCCGCCGGGATGCGGACGCCGAGCTCGTCGGCGTGGGCCACCGCGGCCACCGCCATCACGTCGTTGTCGTAGATGACCGCGGTCGGCCTCGGCCGCGCCGCCAGCAGCCGCCGGGTCGCCCGCAGCCCGCCGTCCTCGGTGTAGCCGCCGACCTCCCGGTGCAGCTCGATCCCGGCGAGCTCGTGGGCGGTGTCGCCGAGCACCGCCGCCCGGCGCAGCGTGTGCCGCAGGTTGTCCGGGCCCTGCACGTGCGCGATCCGCCGGTGCCCCAGCTCGACCAGGTGCGCCACGGCGCTGCGCGCGGTCCGCTCGTCGTCGGAGCGCAGCGCGGTGATCCCGGGCACCGGTCCGGCGGTGCCGAACAGCACCGCGGGCACGCCGAGCTCGCGCACCAGGCCGGGCCGGGGATCGGCGGTGCGCAGATCGGTGAGCACCACGCCGTCGATCCGCCGCTCCGCCCACCACTGCCGGTAGGTGGCCAGCTCGGTCTCGGTGTCGGAGGTCAGCGCGAGCTGCAACGAGACGCCGTAGGCGGACAGGGTCCGCTCCAGCCCGGCCACCAGCCGCATCAGGAACGGCTCGGTGCCCAGCAGTTCGGGCGGCCGGGCCAGCACGACGCCCACGCTGGCCGCCCGGTCGCTGGACAGCGCGCGGGCGGCGGTGCTGGCCCGCCAGCCGAGCGCGGCGGCCACGTCGAGGATGCGCTCCCGGGTCTCCGGCGACACCCCGCCCTTGCCGTTGAGCGCGTAGGAGACCGCGGCCTTCGACACCCCGACCTCCCGCGCGATGTCGATGATCGTCGGTCGTTTCACCCCTGCTCCTCGGCCCGCCCGTGCGCTGCGCGAGGAGGAATGTAGCGCGTGGCGGTCCCGACCCAGAAGGCCGCGCGCCCCGGGGCGCTCAGCGCCGGGGCGGGCCGCGTTCTACGGTGGGACCGTGCGACTGGCAGGAGTGATCTTCGACCTCGACGGCGTGCTGGCCGACTCCGAGCAGCTCTGGGACCGGATCCGGCGCGAGGTGACCACCGGTTCCGGCGGCCACTGGGCCGAAGGCGCCACCGAGGCGATGATCGGCATGAGCACCCCGGAGTGGTCGCGCTACCTCGTCGAGGAGCTCGGCGCGGACCTCACCCCGGAGCAGGCCGCCGACACCGTCATCGACCGGATGGCCGAGCGGTACGCGACCGACCCGCCGGTGCTGCCGCACGCCGAGGAGGCGGTGCGCGCGGTCGCCGCGGACTACCCGACAGCGATCGCCAGTTCCGCCCCGCCCCGGATCATCCTGGCGTTCCTGGAGATCACCGGCCTCGTCGACGTGGTGCGCGGGACGGTCTCCAGCGAGCAGGTGGGCGCGGGCAAACCCGCCCCGGACGTCTACCTGGAGGCGGCCCGGCGGATCGGGGTGCCCGCCGCCGAGTGCGCCGCCGTGGAGGACTCGGCCAACGGCATCCGGGCCGCCGCGGCGGCGGGCGCGACCGTGTTCGCGATCCCGAACCCGCACTTCCCGCCGGCCCAGGACGCGCTGGACCGCAGCCACCGGGTGCTCGGCGAGGTGCGCGAGGTGCCCGACGCCGTGCGCGCCCTCGCCGCGAGCTGACCGTCCACTGCGGACCTCCACCGTCCGGCCCTTGCCCGGTGCCCGGGAATTCGGGTAGGACTGGTGATCGCGCGCGTTCGCGCGGGCGGCGAGGAGGTTCCCATGGTGGTCGGCAACCCGTTCGACCTCACCGGGCACGTCAGCGTGATCACCGGCGGCAACTCCGGGATCGGCCTGGCGATGGCCAACGCGCTGGCCGCGGCGGGCGCCGACGTCTGCATCTGGGGCACCAACGAGCAGCGCAACGCCGCGGCCGCCGCCGAACTGGAGCGGCACGGGCCCGGTGTCCTCGCGCTGCGCTGCGACGTCGGCGACGAGGACCAGGTGGAGGCGGCGATGGCCCGCACCGCGGAGCGGTTCGGGCGGCTGGACTCCTGCTTCGCCAACGCCGGGGTGGGCGGCGGTGGCACCCGCTTCGTCGACACCGACCTGGCCGAGTTCCGCCGGGTCACCCGGACCAACCTGGAGGGCGCGTTCCTGACGCTGCGCGCGGCGGCGCGGGTGCTGGTCGAGCAGGGCGAGGGCGGCAGCCTCGTCGGCACCTCCAGCCTGGCCGCCCGGCAGGGCCAGCCGCGCGGGGAGGCCTACGCGGCGAGCAAGGGCGCGCTGATCTCGATGATCAAGTCGATCGCGGTCGAACTGGGCCGCCACCACGTGCGGGCCAACGCGGTGCTGCCGGGCTGGGTCAGCACCCCGCTGGCCGATCCGGCGCTGAACTCCGAGGGGTTCCAGCGCAAGGTGCTGCCCCGGATGCCGGTGGGCCGCTGGGGCCAACCCTCGGACTTCGGGTCGCTGGCGGTGTACCTGGCCAGCCCGGCCAGCGCGTTCCACACCGCCGACGCGCTCACCGTCGACGGCGGCTACATCTCCTTCTGAGTCCCGCAACCACCGTCAGGCAAGCGGCGAAGCCGCTTCCGCTTTGCCCTACCTAAGCAGCTTGCACCGCCGCGGGTTCTCAGCGGTCTTCTCGCGAGGACGCCCTGACGCTGTGTACGTGTTTGGTACATGAGGAAGGGCGCCCGGAGCGAGAAGGCCGCTGAGGTTCCGCCACCCGCACCGCCAAGCAAGACGAGTCCGAGGACGACCCGCACCGATCACGGGCTGCCGAGCAGGTCGAGGGCGGCGCACAGCACGCTGTCGGCGTCGATGCCGTGGTGCCGGTAGACGTCGGGCAGCGCACCGGACTGCCCGAAGCCGGTGACGCCGAGGTGCGCGGCGCGGACCTGGTTGATCCCGGCCAGGAAGGCCAGCGTGTGCGGGTGCCCGTCGAGCGCGGTGACCATCGGGGCGGCGCGGTGGGCCGGGAAGACCTGGTCCAGGACACCGCGATCGGTCCCGGTGCGCAGCGCCTCGAACAGGAGTCCGGGACTGGTCGCGCACACCACGTCGGCGCGCACGCCGAGGTCGTCGAGGCGGTCCGCGGCGGCCAGCACCTCGGGCAGCACCGCGCCCATCCCGACCAGGGTGACCTGCGGGGCGTCCGGGCGGCGCAGCGCGTAGGCCCCGGCCACCACCTGCCGCCTGCGCCGTTCCCGCGCCGCGGGGTCGGCCGGTACCGCGGCCAGCGCCTGGTCCACCGGCCGGGTGGACAACCGCAGGTAGGAGGACGTGCCGTCCGGCCTGCCGAGCCGCGCCAGCGAGGCCAGCAGGCACCACTCGACGTCCACCGCGAACGCCGGTTCGTAGGACACGCAGCCGGGCTGTTCCAGGGTGATCGAGGGGGTGGTCACCGATTGGTGCGCGCCGCCCTCCGGCGCCAGGCTCACCCCGGAGGGGGTGCCGACCAGGATGGACTGGCCGCCGCCGTAGAGGCCGAACGCCCACGGTTCCAGGGCGCGTCCCACGAAGCAGTCGTAGACCACGCCGATCGGCAGCAGCGGCCGGCCCCACCGGCTCCAGGTGCTGCCCAGCTCGCCGAGCAGCCCCACCAGGTTGGTCTCGGCGATGCCCAGCTCGACGTGCTGGCCCGCCGGGCGTTCCCGCCAGTGCAGGATGGTGTCGGCGTCGTCGGCGAACCAGTCCACCCGCTCGGCGGGCGACCACACCCCCACCTTGTTCAGCCAGCCGCCGAGGTTCGTCGAGGAGCTGACGTCCGGCGCCAGGGTCACCACCCGCTCGGCCGCCTCCGGCGCGCTGCGGGTCAGGTCCAGCAGCGCCCGGCCGAGCGCGGCCTGCGTGGTGGTGGTGCCGGTGGGCGTGCGCCCGATGTCGGTGGGCAGCTCCGGCGGGGCCGCCACCGGGGCGGGTTCGCGGCGCAGCCGCCGCGCGGTGTCCCGGCACAGCAGTCCGGCCGGGCTGCCTTCGGCGAAGCGCTGCCACGGCGCGTCGGGGTCGACGCCGATCCGGTCGGCGAGCTCGGCGAGCTGGTCGGCGGTGAGCAGCGACGCGTGGTTCTGCGGGTGGCCCTGCGAGGCCAGGCCGTAACCCTTGACGGTGTAGGCGAAGATCACCGTCGGCCGGGTGTCGTCGATGGCGCGGAACGCCCCGTCGAGCGCGTCGAGGTCGTGGCCGCCGAGGTTGCGGATCGCGGCGAGCAGCGCGTCGTCGTCCACGTCGGACAGCACCCGGGCGATGCCGGTGCCGTCCGCGCCGGGCAGCCGTTCCCGCAGCTCGGCCGCGGAGCAGCGCAGCAGCCGCTGGTACTCCGGGTTGCTCATGCCGTCGATGCGGTCCCGCAGCTCCGCGCCGCCGGGCCGGGCGAACAGCTCCTCCAGCTCCCGGCCGTACTTCACCGCGAGCACCTGCCAGCCCGCCGCGGCGAACATGCCCTGCAACCGGTTCGCGGCGATGTCGGGCACCACGCGGTCCAGCGACTGGCGGTTGAGGTCGACCACCCAGACGACCTCGCCGAGCCCGGCGACGGTCGGGTCCAGGATCGCCTCCCAGCAGGCGCCCTCGTCGAGCTCCGCGTCGCCGAGCAACGAGAACTGCCTGCCCGCGGGACCGCTGCCCGGGAAGTGGCTGTCCACGTAGCGGCGGGCCACCGCGCCCCAGATCGGGGCGGTGGCACCGATGCCGACCGAACCGGTGGAGTAGTCGGCGGGGACCGGGTCCTTGGTGCGGCTCGGGTAGCTCTGCAACCCGCCGAACTCGCGCAAGGTGGTCAGGGAGGACTGGTCGAGCGCGCCCAGCAAGTAGTTGATCGCGTGCAGCACCGGCGAGGCGTGCGGCTTGACCGACACCCGGTCGGCCGGGGTGAGGTGGCGGAACCACAGCTCGGTCATGATCGACACCATGGAGGCGCTGGAGGCCTGGTGGCCGCCCACCTTCATCCCGGAGGGGTTGGGCCGCACCCGGTTGGCGTGGTCGACGATCGCCGTCGACAACCACAGCACCCGTTGCTCGACCTCGCGCAGCACCTCGGTGCCGGTGCGGACCACCGCGCTGGTCATCGTTCCTCCTCGCCGCCGCCACATTGCTCCCGAGAGCAGACCAAGAGCACAATCACCGCACAAGACGACGGCCTGAAATCGCGCAGGATGCACCCCGCGGCCCGGGGTGCGCGCCCGGAGGTGAGCATTGTGCCCAGCGATGCGCTCGACGAGCTGGACATCCGGCTGCTGCGCGCCCTCACCGAGGAACCCCGCGCCACGGCCGTGGCGCTGGCCGAGCGCGTCGGGCTGTCCCGCAACACCGTGCAGGCGCGGCTGGCCAAGCTGGAAGCGGTCCTCGCCTCCTTCGAGAACCGCATCGACCCGGCGGTGCTGGGCTACCCGCTGACGGCGTTCATCACGGTGCAGGCCACCCAGCGGCTGCTGGACCAGCTCGCCTCGGCGCTGCGCACCATCCCGGAGGTGGTGGAGGTCGTCGGCGTCGCCGGGGAGACCGACCTGCACGTGCGGGTGGTCGCCACCGACACCGACGACCTCTACCGGATCGCCGGGCAGATCCTGGACGCACCGGGCGTCGAGCGAACCAGCACCGCGCTGGCGATGCGCCGGCTGGTCGACTTCCGGCTCACCCCGCTGCTGGAGAAGGTGCTCAGCGAGCGAGTTCGGCCCGCACGCCGACCAACCGCACCGGCCGGGCCAGCTCGAAGCGCTCCAGCGCGGTGAGCGCCGCGCGCTCGATCGCGTCCTGATCGCGGGTCGCCGCGTCCAGCCCGGCGCCGCGGGTGCGGGTGGCGAACCGGGAGTCGCGGACGGTGACCACGATCCTGCGGGCCAGCTCGTCGGCCTCCCGGAGGTCCGCGGCGACCACCTGGCACAGCCGCAGCACCTCGGCGCGGATCAGCTCGGCGTCCCGCACGTCCCGCTGGAAGGTGACCTCGCGGCCGTGCGAGCGGGCCTGGTGCGGCGCATCGGTCACCGGGCTGGAGTCGTAGCCGTGGGCCAGCGCCACCAGCCACGGACCGATGTTCGGCCCGAACTCCCCGGCCAGATCGGCCATCGGCGTCCCGGCCAGCGCCCGGACGGTCGTGATGCCCCGGGCGACGAGCTTCTTCGCCGTCTTGGCGCCGATGCCCGGCAACGCCTCCGGCGGCCGGTCGGCCATCACCTCGACCCAGTTCGCCCGCTCCAGCCGGAACACCCCGGCGGGTTTGGCGAAGCCGGAGGCGAGCTTGGCGCGCAGCTTGTTGTCGCCGATGCCGACCGAGCAGACCAGCCCGGTGGCCGCCAGCACCCGGGCCCGCAGCGACTCGGCGGTGCGCTCGGCGTCGTCGGTGTCCACCAGCAGGAACGCCTCGTCCCACCCGGCGACCTCCAGCACGCCGCCGGTCCCGGCCAGCACCGCCATCACCTCCGCCGACGCGGCCAGGTAGGTCTCCCGGTCGGTGGGCAGGAACACCGCGTCCGGGCAGCGGGCGGCGGCCGTGCGCAGCGGCGTCCCGGAGCTCACCCCGTGCGCGCGGGCCTCGTAGGACGCCCCGGCCACGACGCCGCGCTCGGTGGGGTCGCCGGAGCCGCCGACGAGCACCGGACGCCCGCGCAGCTCGGGACGGCGCAGCAGCTCGACGGCCACGATGAACTGGTCGAGGTCGGCATGCAGCACCACCCGCTCCACCGCTCCAGCATCGTCGGCACCGGGTGGGGCGGGCAACCGGGCGGATGCGCCAGACTGGCGGGATGGGCACGCGCAGCGCGGGGATCATGCTGTTCCGCATCGCCGACCGGGCGCCGGAGGTGCTCCTGGTGCACCCCGGCGGGCCGTTCTGGCGGAACAAGGACGCCGGGGCGTGGTCGATCCCCAAGGGCGAGCACGACCCCGAGGAGCGCCCGGAGGCGGCGGCGGTCCGGGAGTTCGCCGAGGAGACCGGGCTGGTGCTCGACGCGGCGGAGCTGACCGGTCTGGGCGAGGTCCGCCAGCGCGGCGGCAAGGTCGTCACCGCCTTCGCCGCCGAGGGCGACTTCGACGTCACCGCGCTGCGCAGCAACGAGTTCGAGCTGGCGTGGCCACCGCGCTCCGGCCGCGTCCAGCGGTTCCCGGAGGTCGACCGCGCGCTGTGGTGCACCCCGGACACCGCCCGCGACAAGCTGCTACCGGCCCAGGTGGCGTTCCTCGACCGCCTGTCCGACCTCCTAGCCGAAGCCCACCGGATCGACCGCTGAACCCCACCACCGACCGGGTGATCCGATCGCAGGTGAGGGGCACCCTTGCCCAAGTTGCTTGGACAAGGGTGCCCCTCACCTACTTCCCGTACGGGTGATCCGATCGGAGGTGAGGGGCACCTTCATCCGGCATAGTCGGATGAAGGTGCCCCTCACTCAGCACACTTCCGGGTGGTGGGCGGCGCTCAGTCCTCCAGCGCTCGTTCCTTGGTCTCCTTGCTGACCAGCAGCGCGATCAGCGTCAGCACACCCATCGCGGCCAGGTAGACGCCGACCCAGCCCAGCCCGTGCGAGCTGGCCAGCCAGGTGGCGATGTAGGGCGCCACCGAGGCGCCGAGCAGGCTGGCCACGTTGTAGGACACCGAGGCGCCGGTGTAGCGGACCGCCGTCGGGAACAGCTCCGGCAGCACCGCCCCCATCGGACCGAAGGTCAGCCCCATCAGGCCGAGCCCGACGATCAGGAAGCTCAGCGAGGACGCGGTGGAACCGGCGCCGAACCAGGGGCCGAGCAGCACGCCGAAGACGATGATCGCCACCGTGGTCACGATCAGGGTGGGGCGGCGCCCGTACCGGTCGGCCAGCAGGCCCGCGATCGGCACGGTCAGCCCGAAGAACACCACGCCGACCAGCAGCAGCACCAGGAATTCGGAGCGCTCGTAGCCCAGGCCGGTGTCGGCGGTGCCGTAGGACAGCGAGAACACCGTCATCAGGTAGAACAGCACGTAGGTCGCCAGCATGATGAAGGTGCCGAGCACCAGCGCGGTGAAGTCGGTGCGGAAGACCTGCACGAACGGCACCTTGGCGCGCTCGTTGCGCTCCACCACCCCGGCGAAGGCCGGCGACTCGTGCAGGCTCAGCCGCACCCACAGCCCGACGAGCACCAGGACCGCCGAGACCAGGAACGGGATCCGCCAACCCCAGGACAGGAACGCCTGGTCGCTCATCGTCCCGGACAGGATCAGGAACAGCCCGTTGGCCATGAAGAAACCGATCGGCGCCCCGAGCTGCGGGAAGGTGCCGAAGAAGGCGCGGCGTCCCGGCGGGGCGTTCTCGGTGGCCAGCAGCGCGGCGCCGCCCCACTCGCCGCCGAGCCCGAGGCCCTGGCCGAAGCGGCACAGCGCCAGCAGCAGCGGGGCCAGCACGCCGATCTGGGCGTAGCCGGGCAGCAACCCGATCAGCACCGTGGAGATGCCCATCGTCAGCAGCGAGGCCACCAGCGTGGACTTGCGGCCGATGCGGTCCCCGAAGTGGCCGAACAGCGCGGAGCCCACCGGGCGGGCGACGAAGGCGATCGCGAAGGTCGCCAGCGATTGCAGGGTGGCGGCGACGTCGTCGCCCGCCGGGAAGAACAGGTGCGGGAAGACCAGCACCGCCGCGGTGGCGTAGACGTAGAAGTCGTAGAACTCGATCGAGGTCCCGACGAGGCTCGCCACCACGACCTTCTTGGTCGAGTTCCGCGGGGACCCACCGGGACTCCCCTCCACCCCTGCTGGCGGAGCGTGGCCGACAGACATGGCCGAGCCTCCTCATTCATACGAACGGACTAGAGGACTCTAACCCGACAGCTACCAATCTCCGGGACCGGGTTCCCGGATGGTGGACGAGGTCACGGCCGCAGGAACCGCGCCAGCAGCACGGCGAGCTCGGCGGGGGCGTCGTGCTGCACCAGGTGGCCCGCACCGGAGAGCCGCTCGTGGCGCGCCCCCGGGATCGCCGCCGCGAGCTGGGCGCCCCGCTCCGGCGGCAGCCAGTCGTCGTGCTCGCCCCACCCGACCAGCACCGGGCAGCCCAGCGCACCGAGCCGGTCCTCGAACTCGCGGGTCCACCGCTCGTCGGCCTGGGCGATCTGCCGGTAGAAGGCCTGCTGGCCGGCCTCCCCGAGCCACGGTCCGACCAGCTCGTCGAGCACGGCGGGAGTCGGCTCGCGGTGCGCGGCGCTGCGCACGTAGCGGCGCACCAGCGCCTCGTGCAGGTGCGCGGGGAGGGCGCCGAACACCGCCGCGTGCTCCCGGACCAGCCGGAAGAACGGCGATCCCCACGGCCGGACGGCCACCGCGTCGAGCAGCGCCAGCCGCCCGTAGCGCGCACCGCCCAGCAGCGCGGTGCGGAGCGCCACCGCGCCCCCGATGTCGTGGGCGACCACCGCCGGTTCGGCCAGGCCCCAGCGCTCCAGCAGCTCGGCGAAGATCCGCTGCTGCCCGACCAGCGAGACGTCCTGGCCGTCCCGCATGGTGGACCTGCCGTAGCCGAGCAGGTCGTAGACGAACACCTCGTGGTCCCGGCTGAGCGCGGTGGCGACCTCCCGCCACACGACCGAGGAGAACGGCGTGCCGTGCAGCAGCACCACCGGGCTCCCCCGCCCCAGCCGCGCCCAGCGGACCGTGCCGCCCTCGGTCTCGTGCCGCTCCGGCAACTCCCAGCTCATGGACACCTCCAGTTACCGTCTTGATCGGTATGACGGTAACAGCCGCCGTTACCCCCAACAAGGCCCAAGCGGTAAGCTGCTCGACGATGAGCTACGACCGCCCCGCCGCCCCCGGACCGCTCGAAGCCGTCGAGGCCTTCGCCAACACGGCCCGCTTCCTGCGCCAGGAGGACCAGCTCGCCGACCTCGGCGGCGCGGTGGCGTGGCTGCGCGGCCGGGGATGCGAGGCGGCGGCCGCGGCCCTCGACGAAACCGGGCGGCAGGAGATGGTGGGACTCCGGGAGGCGCTGCGCGCGCACCTCGGCGGGCGATCGGCGGCCGAGCTCGACGCGGCGTCCCGGCGGCTGCTGGGCGCCCCGCAGTGGCGGGACGGTGGCCCCCGGATCGCGGTGCTCGCCGCCGATCCGGTGCGGCGGGTGCTCGGCGAGGTGGTGCGCTCGCTGGCGGAGGCGGAACTGGCCGGTGCCGACCGGCTCAAGGTCTGCCGCGCCGAGGACTGCCGGTGGGTGTTCTACGACCGCTCCCCGGCGGGCAACGCGACCTGGTGCAGCATGGACATCTGCGGCGCGCGGCACAAGATGCGGACCTACCGCTCCCGCCGCGGCACCGGCTGAACCCAGCGGCGGAAGGCACCCGCTCCGCTCCCGAGCCACGGGCGGCGCTCGACACGCCCGATCATCGACCGACCGGGCGCTCGCGGACAGGAGTGAGGGGCACCTCATCCGACTATGCCGGACGAAGGTGCCCCTCACCCAGGAAAGTCGGGGCCGACGCGGTCCCGCCGCGATCCGTTGCAGGCGCTCGCGGCGGGACGCGGACGGCTCAGACGACGGCCTCGTCCGGGTCGTCCGGGGTGTCCGCGCCGCGCTCGGGCAGCGCGGCGAACGCGGCGGGCGGCTCCTGCCACGGGTCGGGCAGCGCGCCCTCGCGCGCGGCGCTGATCGTGCTCCACACCCGCTCCGGCGTGGCGGGCATGTCGACGTGCCGGACCCCGAGGTGGCGCAGCGCGTCGACCACGGCGTTCTGCACCGCCGGGGTGGACCCCACGGTCGCGGACTCCCCGATCCCCTTGGCCCCCAGCGGGTTGCGCGGCGTGCCGGTCTCGGTGTTGTGGGCCTCCAGGGACGGCACGTCCGCCGCCGAGGGCATCGCGTAGTCGGCGAGGGTCGCGTTGCCCGGGTTGCCGTCGGCGTCGAAGGTGACCTGCTCCCACAGCGCCTGGGCGATGCCCTGGATCGCGCCGCCGTGCTGCTGCCCGCGCACGATGAGCGGGTTGAGCACCCGGCCGCAGTCGTCGACGGCGATGTGCCGCACCGGCCGGACCAGCCCGGTCTCGACGTCGACCTCGACCACCGACACGTGCGCGCCGAAGGGGAAGGTGGCGCCCTCGGGCGTGAAGTCCACCTGCGCGGCGAGGCGCTCGTCGTTCTCGGCCGCCGCGGCGACGACCTCGGACCAGCTCAGCGTCGCGGTGGGCACCCCGGCGACGCCGAGCGCGCCGTCCTCGGTGACCTCGATGTCGTCGACGGCGGCCTCCAGCCGGGTGGCCGCCAGTTCCTTGGCCCGCTGGAGCACCGCTTCACCGGCCCGCCGCACGGCGCTGCCGCCGAGCTGCAACGAGCGCGAACCGCCGGTGCCCGATCCGCGCGGCACCTCGGCGGTGTCGGACTGGACGAAGGCGATCGACTCCATCGGGATGCCCAGCACGTCGGAGACCAGCATCGCGAACGACGTCGCGTGGCCCTGGCCGTGCGAGGAGGTGCCCACCTTGATGCGGGCGCCGTCCGGGAGCACCTCGACCTCGGCGTACTCCCCGTCGCCGCCGCCGGTGATCTCGACGTAGCTGCTCATCCCGATGCCGAGCAGCACGGTCTCCCCGGCCTCGACGCGCCGGGCCTGCTCGGCCCGCAGCGCCTCGTAGTCGGCCTGCCGGAGCGCCTCGGTCAGGGGCAGGTCGAAGTCCCCGCTGTCGTAGTTGGCGCCGACCACGGTGCGGTACGGGAAGTCCTCCGGCGCCAGGAAGTTCTTCCGCCGCAGCGCCGCCGGGTCCATCGTCAGCTCCGCGGCGGCGAGGTCGATCATCCGCTCCAGCATCGCCGCCGCCTCGGGGCGCCCCGCACCGCGGAAGGCACCGACGGGGGTGGTGTTGGTCAGCACCGCCACGCCGTCGTAGCTGATCCGCGGGATCCGGTAGACGCCCTGGGCCATCATCCGGGTCGGTCCCAGCGCCAGCGCGCCGCCGAAACCCGCGTAGGCGCCGCAGTCCCCGACCACCCGGCAGCGCAGGCCGACGATGGTGCCGTCGGAGCGCAGCCCGAGCTCGGCGTACTGGACCTGGGCCCGGCCGTGCGGCATCGCCTGGAGGTTCTCCGAGCGGCCCTCCACCCAGCGCACCGGGCGCCCGAGCTCGCGGGCCACCGCGACGGCGACCACGTGCTCCGGGATCGCCCCGGCCTTGCCGCCGAAACCGCCGCCCACGTGCGGGGCGATCACCCGCACCCGCTCGATCGGCCAGCCGAACGCGGCGGCGAGCCCGGCGCGCAGGCCGTGCGGCATCTGGGTGGAGACGTGCACGACGACCTCGTGCTCGGCCTCCGGACCGCCGGGCACCACCGCGATGGCGTTGCCCTCCATGGGCACCACCGCGACGCGCTGGTTCTCGATCCGGGCCCGCACCACCACGTCGGAACCGTCGAGCACGTCGGCCCCGGCCGGATCGCGGAACCCGGCGGCGACGTTGGTGCCCAGCTCCGGGAACTGCCGGGGCGCGTCGGGTTCCAGGGCCCGCTCCGGATCCACGGCGACCGGGAGTTCCGCCAGGTCGACGTCCACCAGCTCCACGGCGTCCTCGACCGCCGCCGCGCTCCGCCCGACCACGACCGCCACCGCCTCGCCGGCGAAGCGGACCCGGTCGGTGGCCAGCGGCGTGCGCGAGCACGCGGGGTTGAGCTCCAGGAACGGAGGCGGGACCGGCAGTTCCAGGTCCGCGGCGGTGAAGACGGCGACCACGCCGGGCGCCTCGCGCGCGGCCGAGGTGTCGATGTCGTTGATCGTCGCGTGCGCGAGCGGCGATCGGACGAAGCCGATGTGCAGCAACCCGTCCACCGCGAAGTTGGGGACGTAGGTCCCGCCGCCGCGCAGCAGTTCGGGGTCCTCGACCCGCTGGACTTCGGTTCCGAGCAATGAACCCACCATGATCGGCAGCCTATCGCCACCGGCGGCCGCGGTCAGCGTCCTCGCGCGATCACCCCCGACCGGGTCCCGGACCGTCCACTGCGGACGTTCGTCCCGTTCCCGGCGCGGCGCGCCGGAATCGCGCTGGTCGGCCGCACCGCCCGGCCTCGGGCATCCGGCCCGCGACGAGCGGGTTTCGACTGCGCATCGTCCGTTGACCCACCCGGAGTACCGCTGTAGTTTTCACATACGAGCCCACGATTTCACACATGTGAAACTTTGCTCGAATGCGTGACCGCGGGCCCAGCCCGACAAGCACGAAGGAGTGCTCGATGGGGACACCCGTCGCTACCAGTGACGACCCGTACGTGCTCACCGCGGACGGGATCAAGGAACCTCCCAAGGGCTGGCGCGCCAGCCTGCGCTACCTGGGCCCCGGCCTGATCGTCAGCGCCTCCATCGTCGGGTCCGGGGAGCTCATCGCCACCACCGCGCTCGGTGCCCAGGTCGGCTTCGTCCTGCTGTGGATGGTGATCCTGTCCACCGCCGTGAAGGTGGCGGTGCAGGCCGAACTCGCGCGCTGGACGATCATCACCGGCAAGCCCGCCCTCACCGGGTTCAACGACGTGCCGCCGAAGATCGGGCGGCTGAGCTGGATCAACGTCCTGTGGGCGCTGATGGCGCTGTCCAAGCTGCTCCAGGTCGGCGGGATCGTCGGCGGCACCGCGGCGGCCCTGAGCGTGCTCGTCCCGGTCGGCGGTGAACCGCTGAGCTTCACCTCCCTGGCGGTGTGGACCGCGATCGTCGTCGCGGGCAGCATCGCGCTGCTGATCTCCAGCGGCTACACCGTCATCGAACGCGGCGCATTCGCCCTGGTGGCGGTGTTCTCGGTGGCCACCGTGGCGATCGCGCTGGGCCTGCCGTTCACGCCGTTCAACTACGGCGGCGAGGACGTGCTGACCGGCCTGACCTTCAGCATCCCGGTCGGCGCGCTCGGCGCGGCGGTGGCGATGTTCGGCATCACCGGCGTCGGCGCCGACGAGATCACCTTCTACACCTACTGGTGCGTGGAGAAGGGCTACGCCCGCTGGGTCGGCCCGCCGGACGGCAGCGAGGAGTGGGCGCGCCGCGCGCAGGGCTGGATCAAGGTGATGTACAAGGACGTCTTCCTGTCCTGGGTCGTCTACACCGTCGGCACCCTGGCCTTCTTCATCATGGGCGCGGCGGTGCTCAACCCGCAGGGCCTGGTGCTCGAGGGCAACGACATGATCGTGACCCTCTCGCAGATGTACACCGACGTCATCGGCGACTGGTTCGGCACCGCGTTCCTGATCGGCGCCATCGCGGTGCTCGGCTCGACGCTGTGGGCCTCGATCCCGAGCTGGTCCCGGATGTACGCCAACCTGATGGCCACGATGGGCCTGCTGGACTGGACCGACGCCAAGGCCCGCGCCCGGTCGATCCGGTTGTTCACCGTGCTGCTGCCGATCCTGTGGGGCGCGGCGTTCCTGTTCATCAACTCGCCGGTGGTGATGGTCCAGATCGGCGGCGTGATGACCGGGATCTTCCTGCCCGCCGTCGTGGTCGCCACCTGGTACCTGCGCAACACCCAGGTCGACAAGCGGCTGCACGGGTCGAAGGCGTTCAACGCGCTGCTGGTGGTCAGCAGCGTGGCCATCACCCTGGTCGGGATCTACAGCCTGCTCAACGTGTTCGGGTTCAGCCTGGGCTGAGGCACCGGCCGGTGGGGCGCCCGGGCGAGGCGCCCCACCACCCCCGGTCAGCGCGGCGCCATCCGGATCGCACCGTCGAGCCGGATGGTCTCGCCGTTGAGGTACGGGTTCTCCACGATCCCGCAGGCCAGCGCGCCGAACTCGGCGGGCCGGCCCAGCCGCTTGGGGTTCGGCACCGATTCCTCCAGCGAGGTCCGCACGTCCTCGCGGAGCCTGCCCAGCAGCGGGGTGTCCATGATGCCGGGGGCGATGGTGCAGACCCGGATCCCCTTGCTCGCCAGGTCCCGGGCCGCGCACAGCGTCATCCCGACGATGCCCGCCTTCGACGCGGTGTAGGCGATCTGCCCGATCTGGCCGTCGAACGCCGCGACCGAGGCGGTGAGCACGATGGCACCGCCCTCCCCGTCGATCGGGTCGTGCCGGGCGATGCGGGCGGCCCCGAGCCGCAGCGCGTTGTAGGAGCCGATCAGGTTGAGCTGGACGACGTCCTCGAAGGGTTCCAGCGCGCCGGGCGAGCCGTCCTTCTCCACCAGCCTGATCCGGGCGCCGCGGCCCGCGCAGTGCACCACCGAGCGCAGCGGGCCGAACTCGTCGGCGGCGTCGAGCGCGGCGGCGAACTGCTCGGCGTCGGTGATGTCGGCCGCGGCGAACCGCGCGTTCCCGCCGAGCCGCCGCGCCTGCTCCGCGCCCGGCGAGGAGGGCAGGTCGATGAGCGTCACCTTGGCCCCGGCCTCGACCATCTTCTCCGCGGTCGCCAACCCGAGGCCCGAGGCCCCACCGGTCACCGCCGCCGACATGCCGTCCAGACGCATGAGCAGTTCCCTCCCGCAACGATCCTTTCCGGCAATTCAACGAGCCGCCGCGCGCGGGGGTCAAAGTCGGCTCGGCGAACGGTCCCGTAGGCCGCGCCTATGCCGGAGGCGGTGCGGCTTCCCCGGAAGCCGATCGCGGCGCAGAATGCACCGCGTGGAGGACTGGACGATCGAGGCGGTCGAGCGCACCGACCCGGACCGCGCCCTGCTGCTGCGGGAGTACACCGGCGAGATGGCCGACCGCTACTACGGCCGGCCCGCCACCGCGGCCGAGGTGGACGCCGCGCTCGCCGAGGACGGTTCGGACGACCTGGTCGCCCCGACCGGGTTCCTGCTGGTCGCCCGGCATCCGGGCGGGCTCGCCGGGTGCGTCGGCCTGCGGCTGTGCCCGGAGGCGATCGGCGAGGTGAAGCGGATGTACGTGCGGCCGGGGCTGCGCGGGCGCGGGCTCGGCGGGGCGCTGCTGTCCGATTGCGCGCGGCGGGCGGAGCGGCTCGGGGTGCGCACGCTGCGGTTGGACACCCGCGGCGACCTGGTGGAGGCGCGCGGGCTCTACGCCAAGCACGGCTTCCGCGAGGTGCCCGCGTTCAACGCCGGCCGCTACGCCGAGCACTGGTTGGCCCGCCCGGTGCGCTGACGCCACCGGGCGCGCAGGATCACGGCGTAGGCCAGCGGCGGGTAGCGCAGCGGTTCCGGCAGCACCCGCATCACCGCCCGGACCACCCCGGCGAACCGCCGCAGCCGCCGCTCGTCGGCCGAGGTCCACACCAGCCCCAACCGGTCCCGCAGCTCCTCGGGCAGGATTCCGACGCTGGTCAGGGTGACCACCCGCCCGGCGGGTCGCATGACGAGGTCCCAGGCGCGGCGCGGGACCAGCGGGTGCGGCGGGGCCGGGTGGGCCAGGCTGTCCAGCACGTCGCGGGTGGACTGGTTGGACTCCAGCACCTCGTGCACGACCTCGTCGAACCACCGCGAGGCACCGGCCCAGTCCGGCGGCATGTGCCGGTCGCGCACGTGCAGCGCCCGCCCGACCGCGCGGAACTCCTGCCACATCCGCTCGGTCTCGTCCTCGGTCATCGGCGTGCCGAACCAGGCGGCGGTGTCGACCATGAAGCGGGCCAGGGTCAGGTGCACCCAGGCGTAGGCCACCGGGTCCAGCGCGTGGTACTCGCGGCCCTGCTCGTCCACGCCCCGGATGGTGCGGTGCACCCGCCGCAGCCGGTCGCCCTCGACCTCGGCGCCGTGGCCCAGCCCGTAGACGAAGCGCATCGTGGACAGGTGCGTGCGGAACGCGCGCGACCAGGGCGTGTTGCGGAAGTCGGAGTGCTGCAGGACCCCGGCCCCCACGACCGGGTGGGCCACCTGCAGGAGCAGCCCGGTGCCGGCGACGAAGACGCCGGGCAGTGCGGCGAACCGCCGCCAGGTCTCCGACTCCGGGCCGGGCAGGCCCGCGCGTTCCGGATCGTCCACGATCGCCACCACCTCGGTCCGCACCGTGCGAATCCTGGTTAACAATGCGAGGGTGCGCCCGGCCTGTCAAGTGCGTTCGCGCACGCGGGAGCCCGGTGCGGAGCGAGTAGAGTCCCACGAGCAGGACCTGCGCTCGCGACGGAGGGATCACCATGACGTCCTCGGCAGCGACCCGGCGGCGCTCCGCCGACCGGCGCGCCCAGCTCGCCGCCATCGCGGCGGAGCTGTTCTGCGAGCGCGGCTACCACGGCGTCGGGCTCGGTGAGATCGCGGCGAGCGCGGGCATCAGCGGCCCGGCGATCTACCGGCACTTCCCCAACAAGCAGGCGATCCTCGCGCACGCCGCGCAGGACTTCGCGCTCGCGCTGACCGACTGCGTCGAACGCGCCGCCGAGCATCCCGGCGATCCCCGGGAACGGCTCACCGCAGCGCTGGAATCGGTGGTGCGGCTGGTGGTCCGGCGCCGGGGCGGCGTCCGGCTCTACCAGTGGGAGTACCGCCACCTCGCCGCCGAGCACCGCACCGAGGTCAGGCGCGCCATCCGCTCGTTGATCGGCGCCGTGGCCCGGTCGCTGCGCCAGGTCCGGCCGGAGCTGGACGACGGGGCGGCGGCGCTGCTGGCGTCCGTGGCGCTGAGCGGGATCGCGAGCTGGTCGACGCACCACGCCGCGGCCACCGACCGGGCGGCCGAGCGAGGTCTGCTGGCGGTGGCCTGGACCGCGCTCACCACCCCGCTGCCCGCCTCCCCGCCGGCACCTGCCTCCGAACCGGTCGCGGCGGGATCGGTCGCGGTGCACGCCTCGCGCCGGGAGAAGCTGCTCGCGGCGGCGGTGCCGCTGCTGCGCACCCGCGGCTTCCACGACGTGCGCATGGAGGAGATCGGCGCGGCGGCCGGGATCAACGGATCCAGCGTCTACCGGCACTTCAGCGGCAAGGGCGACCTGCTGGCGGCGGTCTACTACCGCGCGACCGAACGGCTCGCGGCGCTGACCGAGCACGCCCTGCGCGACGTCGCGGACCCGGACCTGGCCGTGGAGCGGCTGGTCTCGGCCTACACCGCCTTCGCCTTCGAGCACCGCGACCTCGCCGCGGTCTACCTCTCCGAGTACCGCAACCTGCCCACCCCGGACCGGCACGCGCTGCGCCGGGCGCAGCGCGACCACCTGCGGCGCTGGGTCGCGCTCGCCACCGAGGTCCGGCGGGACCGGCAGGCCGGGCGCACGCAGCTCGCCGCGTACGCGGCGGTCAACGTCATCAACGACCTGGCGATGGCGGGCACCCGCGCGGCCGGGCCGGAGCACGCGGCGCACCTGGCGCTGCGGATCCTCCGGTGCGCCGACTGACGGAGCCGGGCCACCTTCGCCGCTGGTGAACCCGGCATCGCACTGCTCTCGATGCGGTCTTGGGCCATTCCGGTGTTGTCCACGCTGCTCAGCCACCACCGCCTTCCCCGCAAGTTAATCCGGATTTACAGTGGTCCCATGTCTTCCAGACCGCGTGCCGAGAGCGCCGCGATGCACCGGGTCGTGCGCGAGGGAGCCATCCTGGCCGGCGGGGCGCGGGCGATCCTGCTCCAGATCGCCGTACCGGGGGTCGGGCGGGGCGTCCACGAGCACAGCGACTTCGCCTACCGGCCGGTGGACCGGCTGCGCACCACGCTGACCTACGTCTACTGCATGACCTACGGCACCGACGAGGAGGTCCGCACGGTCACCCGGCTGGTCAACCGGGTGCACGGCAAGGTGCGGGGACCGGGCTACCGGGCGATCGACCCCGAGTTGCAGCTCTGGGTCGCCGCGACCCTCTACGACACCGCGACGCTGCTCCACGAACGCCTCTTCGGGCCCCTCGACGAGGAGACCGCGGACCGCGTCTACCAGGAGTACGCGGTGCTCGGGACCGCGCTGCAGGTGCCGCCCGAGCTGTGGCCCGCCGATCGCGCCGCGTTCCGCGCGTACTGGGACGACATGGTGGCCACCACCGAGGTCACCGACGACGCCCGCGCGGTCGCGCACGACCTGCTGCACCCGTCGGTGGCGCCGTGGTGGGTGCGGCTCTCGATGCCGCTGCTGCGGTTCCTCACCGCGGGCATGCTCCCGCCCCGGCTGCGCGCCGAGTTCGGGCTGACGTGGGACCGGCGCAGGCAGCGCCGCTACGACGCGCTGTTCGCGGTCGCCGCCCGGATCTACCCGAAGCTGCCGCCCGCGCTGCGGGAGGCGCCCAAGGAACACTACCTGCGGCAGATGCGCCGCCTGATCGCGCGGGGACGGGAACCGATCTCCGCCGCGTGACCCCGGACCCGCGGAGGACGACGATGAAGCGCTTCGACCGGCTGGAGCACATCCTCAGCCTCGACCCGGACGACGACTGCGAGACGATCTACCGGCTGCTCGCCGAGCTCGAATTCCCCTGGGACATCACCAGGGCGCTCGAACTGGCGCTGTTCCGCACCTACGCGGTGCCCAGCATCGGCCGGCTGCTCGACCGCACCGGGCAGTTCACCGGCTGCCCGCAGCGCCGGTACGACGACACGGTGCTGGTGCTCTACGAGATCTTCCACGGCGGCGCGGGCAGCGAGCGCGGCGCGGCGGCGCTGGCGCAGCTCAACACCATCCACGGCGCCTACCGGATCAGCAACGACGACTACCTCTACACCTTGGCGACCTTCGTCGTGGTGCCGGTGCGCTGGCTGGCCGAATTCGGCTGGCGGGAGCTGCACCCGCGCGAGGTGCGCGCGATGACCAACACGATGCGCCGGCTCGGCGACGGCATGGGCCTGCACGACGTCCCCGCCGACTACGCGGAGTTCGAGCGGCTGCTCGACGACTACGAGCGCGACCGCTTCGGGTTCGACCCCGGCGGGCGGCGGGTCGCCGACGCGACCCTCGACCTGCTCGCCTCCTGGTACCCGCGACCGCTGGCACCGCTGGCCCGGCGGGTGCCGCGGCTGCTGATGGACCCGCACCTGCTGGAGGCGCTGGGGCTGCCGGTCCCGGCGCCTCGGCCGCGGGCGCTGGCCCGGGCGGCGCTGCGGCTGCGCGCCGGGCTGGTGCGGTTGGGGCCGCCCCGGTCCGCGCAGCGCCCGGTGCGGCCCGAACCGCCCTCCTACCCCGACGGCTACCGGATCGACGAGCTCGGTCCGAGCGCGGTGCGGCGCGGCCGTTCCGGGCGGGAGCACGCGGTCACACCAGCCTGATGTCGTCGACCAGCCAGCGGTCCCCCTCCCGCTGCAAGGTCATCCGCATCCGGGTCCGGTCGATGCGGGGTTCGGGGCTGTTCAGGTTGGTGATCTTCTGGTCGACGAACAGCGCCACCACGGCCCGTTCCCCGGTCATCTCCACCAGCCCGGCTTCGAGGACGAACCCCTCCGACTTCGCCTGCTGCTGCCGGATCAGCTCGGTGAGCGCGGTGCTGATCCGCTCGTACTGCTCGGCGAACCGTCCGCTGGCGTTGGCCGACACCTTCTGGAAGTTGCGCTCCAGCGCGGTGTGGTCGTACGAGGACAGGTCGACGGCGTAGCGCCGCGCGGCTCCCAGGACGGCACCGCGCTGCCCCTCGGCGACCTGCGCCTGCCGCACCTGGAAGCCGAGGAGGCCGACCGCGCCGAGCAGCGCGAGCAGCACCACCGCGACGGCGATCGTCCTCGGGCGCACCCGCCTGCGACCCCTCGCGGGGCCCGGACCGGCGAGCGCCCCCTCAGGCGCGGCTTCCTCGCGCTGGGTTTCCTCGTGCTGGGGTTCGTCGTGTTGGGGTTCGTCGCTGCGCGGCTCCACCGCGTCCTGGTCCGGCACTGGTGCCATCGGGGCCTCCTCGCTTCACTGGGTGCCGTGCAGGGGGATCGCGTACCAGGGGTTCGGCCCGAGCAGCGGGCTTCCCCCGGCGAGCCGGAAGCCCGCCGCGGTCTCGCCGGTGACCGGGTCGTAGGTGGTGGTCGCCGGTCGGGGCGCGTTGGCGGCGCCGCGCTGGCCGACCCCGGGCCGGTCGCCCGGGCAGTGCCAGTCCAGCCGGGGCTCGCGGGGGCCGGTTTCGGTCGGCGAGCGCCGTTCGGTGCCCGAGTAGCACACCGGCCCCTGGGCGCCGACCAGGTAGAAGTCGGCGGTGCCGCCGTGCACGATGCCGCCGAGGGCGCCGAGGGTCTCCGGGAAGACGGTGATCGCGTGCTCCAGCGCCGGGGTGCGCATGCTGACGATCTGGCCGGTGGTGACGAGGTTGCCGAGCAGGGTGGTCAGCGCGGGCTCGTTCTCGGCGAGCAGTCCGGTGATCCGCCGGGCGGTGCCGGGTGCGGCTTGGGCGAGGTGCCGGAGCGCCGGCTCGTGCTCCCGGAGGCTCCCGGTCACCGCGCGCAGGTCGGCCGCCAGCCCCCGCAGCCGGTCGCCGCCCGCGCCGTCCGGCCCGGCCAGGGTCCGGGTCCCGTCGGCCAACCGCTCCAGCTGCGGCCGCCTGCGCTGGAGCTCGGCCACCAGCGCCGAAGTGTTGTCCAGGACGCGGGCGAGTTCCGGTCCCGCGTCGGCGAACCCGGTGGCCAGCGCCGTGGCGACGACGTCCAGGTCCTGCTCGTCGAGTCCGGCGCCGAGCTCGGCCGCGGCGGCGAGGACCTCGTGCAGCGGCGGCGGGACGGCGGTGCGCTGGAGCACGCCGCCGTCCCGCAGGAACGGCGGGTCGGCGTCGGCGGGTTGCAGGTCGAGGTGCCGCACCGCCATCGGGGTGTCGGCGCTGACCACGGCGCGGGCGTCGGCGGGGATGCGCTGCCGCGGGTCCAGCACCAGGTCGAGCACCACCTCCTCGCCGTCGAGCCGGACGTCGGCGACCTCGCCGACCTGGACGCCCCGGTAGGTCACCTGCGAGGTCACCGCGAGACCGGCGCTGTCGGGCATCCGGACCTGGACCCGCAGCGGGTCGCGGGCGTCGTGCGGTCCGAGCACCGTGGTGGCGACGTAGTGCACGCACCCGAGGCTGACCGCCGCGAACAGCAGGACCTGGAGCAGCGCCAGCGGATTCCTCATGCGCCACCGCCCAGCACCCGGCCCAGCGGGTTGTCCGGTGGCACCGGCGTCGGGCTGCCGGGGGCGAACAGCTCCGCGATGCTGCCGGGCACGTCGACGGTGCCGTTGAACAGCACGTAGTCGCCGGGGGTGGCCTGCTGGAACAGCCGGGCGAACTCCTGGAGCCCGGTGAGGGTTTCGCCGAGGGTGCCCTCGAAGGTCCGCAGGTCGGCCAGCACCGGGCGCAGCGCTTCGACCTGGCGCGCCACCGAGTCCGCCGACGCCGCGACGAGCCGGTCGGCCGCGCCGCTGAGCTCGGCGGTCCCGGCCAGCAGCGCGCCGAACCGGTCGCGTTCGGCCACCAGTCCCTCGACCACCGGCCGGAGCCGTTCGGCGGACTCGCCGATCGCCGCGCGGCTCGCGGCGAGCCTGCCGGAGGCCGCGTGGATCGAGTCGAGGGCGGCAATGATCCGGCCGCGCTGGTCGTCCAGGGTCACCAGCACCGAGCGCAGTTCGCCCAGCAGGGTGCGGACCTGGCCCTCCCGGCCCGCGAGGGCGTCGTTGAGCTCGGTGACGACGGTGCGGGCCTGGTCGATGCCCGCGCCGTTGAGCATCGTGCCGAGCGCCGCGAGGGTGTCCTCGACCGCCGGTCCGCGGCTGGTGCGGTCCACGCCGAGCACCGCCCCGTCGGCCAGCGGTGGCCGGCGGGACGCGCCCGCCGGGGCTTCCAGCACGACCTGCTCCTCGCCGAGCGCGGAGCTGAGCTCCAGCCGCGCCGTGGTGTCCGCGGGCAACCGCACGTCGGCGCGCACCTCCAGTCGCACCACCGCGCGGAAGTCCCGCGCCCGCACCTCGGCGACCCGGCCCACCACCTGCGGGCCCCGGCGCACCACGCCGCCGACCGGGAGCCGCCCGGCATCGGTGAACACGGCGGTGATCCGCTTCGTCGGCCCGCCCGGCGAGGTGCCCACGTCCAGCGCGTGCAGGCTGAGCCCGCAGCCGCCGGTGGTCAGGGCGGCACCGGCCACCGCCGCGGCGAGCAGCGCCCTGGTCGCGGTCATCGGCCACCTCCGGTGAGCAGCGGGGAGTCCAGCTCCGGCGGGAACGGGATCGGGTTGACCAGGCCGGGGCCCGAGCACAGCGGCACCGGGAATCGCTCGCACAGGCGGGCGGTGGTGTCGAACTGGCTGAGGTTGGTGGAGATGTTCAGCCGCAGCCGCATCCGCTCGTCGGGCGTGATGGTGCGGCCCAGGTTGTCCAGCGCCAGCGGCAGGGTGTCGACGGCCTCGGTGAGCGAGCGCCGGTGCTCGGCCAGGGTCGTGCTCAGCCCCGCGAGCTGGTCGAGGTCCCCGGAGAGCCGCCCGCCGTGGCGCTCCAGCAGCCGGTCGACCTCGACCAGCAATCGGGACATGCCCTCCAGCGCGGCGCCCAGCTCGTCGCGCTGGTCGGCGAGTTCCGCCCCGGCGTCGGCGGCCGCGGCGCTGAGCGAGTCGATGGCGTGCTGGTTGTCCACCAGGACGCCGACCAGCCGGTCCAGGTCGTCGAGCACCGCGCCGATGTCGTCGTCGGCGGCCACCACCAGGTCGGTGGCGCGGGCGAGCCCGGAGATCGCGGCGCGGATGTCGGGGCCGCGCCCCTCCACCGCCCGCGCCGTGGTGTCCAGCAGCGCGCCCAGCCCGTCGCCGCCCGCGGGCTCGAAGGCGCGCAGGAGCTCCGCGATGGCGGCGCTGAACCGGTCCCAGCGGATCGGCGCGTGCGTCCGTTCCAGGGGGATCACCGCGCCGTCGCGCAGCAGCGGGCCGTCGCGGTGGGTCGGGCCGAGCTCCACGTAGCGGTCGCTGATCACCGCCGGGGTCATGATGTGGGCGTGCGCGTCGGCGGGCAGCTCGGTCTCCGGCGGCACGGTCATGGTGATCCGCACCGCGGCACCGCGCGGTCGCACCGACTCCACCACGCCGATCGGCACGCCCAGCACCGCGACCCGGTTGCCGGGGAAGATGCCGTCGGCGAAGGCGAAATCCGCCGACACCCGCAGGGCCTGCGCCGGTCGCAGCACGTACCAGCCGCCCGCCACCACCAGGACCAGCACGCAGCACGCGGCCGCGATCCGGGTCGTCATCGGCATCCCTCCAGCAGTCCCGCGACGCACAGCAGGTTGTCCGGGATCGGACCGGCGGGCGCGGACACGTCGCCCCACGGCCCGTTCCCGGTGGCGTTGGCGATGTAGCGCGAGGTGGGCCCCAACCGGCGCACCACCTCGGCGAGCGACCCGTCGATGCGCGCCAGCGAGTCGGTCAGCACGTCCAGCTCGGCGAGCAGCGCGTCGATCTCGGCGCGGTCGGTGTGCAGCAGCCCGGCCAGCACGTCGGTCACCCGCGCCACGTCGGCGATCAGCGACCGGATCACCGCGCGCCGCTGCTCCAGCACCTCGGCGAGGGACCGCGCGTCGCCGAGCAGCCGCACCAGCACGTCCTGCTGCTCGACCAGCGATCCGGTCAGCGACCGGGTGCCGCTGAGCAGGTCCCGGATCCGGCCCTCGCGCTCGTCGAGCGCCCTGGTGGCCTCGGCGATCCCGGTGAGCGCGTCCCCGAGCAGCGCGGGGTCCTCCGGGGCGACCTCGGTGAGCGTGCCGATCATCCGCCGGACGGCCGCCAGGTCCAGTTCCTCGGTGGTCCCGGCCGCGTCGGCCTGCAACCGGTCCAGCCGGTACGGGACGGTGGTGCGCTCCAGCGGGATGGTCTCCAGCCGGTCGCGCCCGGCGGGGGTGACGTCGACGTAGCGGGCGCCGAGGACGGTGCGCAGCTCGATCGCCGCGGTCGTCCGGTCGCCCAGCGGTTGCCCCCGGTCCAGCCGGAACTCCACCCGCACCCGGTCGTCGGCCAGCGCGACGTCGGTGACCCGCCCCGCGGGCACGCCCGCCACGGTGACCGGGTCGCCCGCCGCGAGCCCGGCCGCGTTGGCGAACTCCGCGGCGTAGGCGCGGGTGCGCGAGGCGAACGAGAGCTGCGGTGCGAGCACGGCCACCACCAGCACCGCGATCAGCGCCAGCGCCCCCAGGGCGCCGCGTCCACCGGTCATCGGCACACCTCCGAGTGCGGTCCGCCACCGAGGTCCACCTGGATCCCGCCCACCTGCACGCCCAGGTTGCAGAGGTAGACGTTGGCCCAGGAGCCGTAGTCGGTGGCGCGGTTGAGTGCGTGCAGCAGCCCCGGCAGCTCCCGCGCGGTGGCCTCCAGCTCCCCTTGGTGGTCCACCAGCGTCGAGGTCACCGCCCGGGCCGAGGCGAGGTCCCGGCTCAGCCCGGGTCCGACGTCGTCGACCAGTTCGGCCAGCGAGCGGGCCAGGCCCGAACCGCTGTCGAGCGCCTCGGCGATCAGCTCGCGGTCCTCGGCGGCCGACGCGGTCAGCTCGCCGAGCCCCCGCACCAGCACCTCCAGGTCCTCGCGGTGCTGGTCCACTTCGGTCAGGACCTGGGTGAGGTGGGTGATGGTCTCGCCGATCACCGCGTCCCGCTCGGCGACCGCGGAGGTCAGCGACACCACCCTGGCGAGCAGGTCGCCGACGGTGGCCGATTCGCCCTGGAACACGGCGACCACGTGCTCGGCGAGCTGGTTGACCTCGACCGGGTCGATCGCGTCGAACAACGGCTTGAACCCGTTGAGCAGGGCGGTGAGGTCGACCGGCGGCCGGGTGCGCTCGACGGGGATGACGGCACCGCTCGGCAGCGGTGGACCACCGGTGCCCCGGGTCAGCGCGAGGTGGCGCCCGCCGAGCAGGTCGGTGTAGCGGACCGCGAGCACGGCCCCGCGCGGGACCGGTTGCGCCGCCGCCACCTCGAAGGTGACCCGCGCGCGGCCCGCCGCCAGCCCCACCTCCCGGACCTGGCCGACGCGGGCGCCGGCGACCGACACGTCGCTGCCCGGCAGCAGACCGCCCACGTCGGCGAACACGGCGTGGTAGGTCCGGGTCTCGCCCACCGGCGGCCGGGTGATCGTGTTGACCACCACGACCCCGGAGAGCACCGAGATCGCGGTGAACAGGGCCAGTCCGACCAGTCGCGCTCTCACGGCACCACCACCTCGGTCCCCCGCACCAGCGGTGCCAGCAGCACGCCCAGCAGGTCCGGCGACGGCTCCGGCGGTGGTGGCCCGGGCCGTGACTCCCCGGGCCGGGGCGGCGCCGGGGGCGGCAGCAGCGGCGCGAGGCGGCGCATCGCGTCCCGCTCGGCGGGTCCGCCCACCGGACCGATCGACGCCGGCTCGGTCGACGTCGGCTCGGCGCAGTTCGGCCCGTCCAGCCCCGGGTAGCGCGGGCAGTCCGCGGCGTCGTAGGGGTGCGGGTCGTCCAGCGTCACCGCCGCGCGGATCCGGAAGAAGCCGGTGGCGAACGCGCGGTTGGCACCGTCGAGGAACCGGTCCATCCCGCGCCGGGCGTCGCTGAAGGCGGTGGGGTGCTCGGCGAGCACCTCGACGATCGGTTCGGTGCTGCGGACCAGCCGGATGGCCTGCTCGGCGTGGGCGTCCAGGAACCGCCGCGACGCGCCGGTCGTCGCGAGCCCGGCGGAGAGCAGCTCGTCGATCGCCCCGGGCCCGGCCAGCGGTCCGCTGAGCACGGTCGCGTCCTCCATCGCCGCGAGCAGGTCGGGGGCCGCTTCGGCCAGGTCCGCGCCCAGCTCGGCGACGGTCGCCAGGTCCGCGCCCAACCGGGCCAGCACCGGTGCGGACGCCGCGGCCTGGTCGAGGACCTCGCCGAGCCGTTCGCCCCGGCCCGCCAGCGCTTCGGCCAGCGCGGCGAGCGCCACCTGGAGTTCGGCGGGTTCCAGCGCGACGAGGAGCCGGTGCGCCCGGGAGTAGAGGTCGTAGAGCCGGATCGTCGGCGTCGAGGTGTCCGGCTCCAGCCGGGCTCCGGCGGTGAGCGTGCCGCCGGTCGGCGTCCCGGGGACGAGGTCGAGGTACTGGTCGCCGAACAGGGTGCGCGGCAGCAGCCGCACCCGGACCCCGGCGGGGATGTCGTCGAGGTGCCGGGGGTCGATCCGCAGGAGCAGGTCGGCGCCGCCGGGGCCCGCCCGCACCTCCGCGACCTCGCCGACCCGGACCCCGCGGTGCTGCACCGCGGAGCGGGCGCGCACCGGACCGGCGTCGGCGGGCAGGCGCGCGGTCACCGCGGGCGCGGTGTCGAGCGTGCCGACCACGACCGCGCCCGCGCCGCCGAGCAGCACCACGAGCACCGCCGCGATCCCCCGCAGGGCCAGCGCGGTGCGCCTGCGCCCGATCACCCGCTCGGCGGCCACGGCCTACAACCCCAGACCGGGCAGGTCGGGCCGCACGCCCCAGAACACCAGGGACAGCACCACGTCGGCGAGCGCGATGGCGACGATGCTGGTGCGCAGCGCCGCCCCCGCCGCCTTGCCGACGCCCTCCGGTCCACCGCTGGCGTAGTAGCCGTGCGCGCAGTGCACCAGCGTCACGATCATCGCGAAGATCACCGCCTTGAGCAGCGAGAGCAGCACGTCCTGCGGCGTGAGCAGCAGTTGGAAGTAGTAGTCGTAGGTGCCCTGGGAGTCGCCGTTGAGCACCACCACCGCGACCTCGGTGGCGATGTAGGAGGCGAACAGGCCCACCAGGTACAGCGGGACGACCGAGACGAAGGCCGCCGCCATCCGGGTGCTGACCAGGTACGGCAGCGACCGCACGCCCATCGTCTCCAGCGCGTCGATCTCGTCGGAGACGCGCATGGTCCCCAGCTGCGCGGTGAACCCGGTGCCCACCTTGGCGGCCAGGGCGATGCTGGCCACGATCGGCGCGATCTCCCGGGTGTTGATCAGGGCGCCCATCAGGCCGGTCATCGGGGACAGCCCGAGCAGTTCCAGCCCGCGGTAGCCCTCCAGCCCCACCTGGGTGCTGGCCACGAACGACATCGCGAACACCACGCCGACGGTGCCGCCACCGGCCAGCAGCGACGCCGAGCCGAAGCTGATCTCGCCGATGAGCCTGCCGACCTCGCGCCAGTACCGCAGCACCACGCCCGGGATCGCCGCGACGGCCTTGACGCAGAAGGTGGCGTGCAGCCCCAGCACGGCCACCCGGTCCACCGCGGCGGCGCCGCGTCCGCGCCGCGCCATCAGAACTCGCCCTTCGCGGGCACCAGGACGGCGTAGAGCTCGCTGATCGCGGTGTTGGCGACGAAGACGAGGATGAAGGCCAGCACCACCGCCTCGTTGACCGCGGTGGCCACACCGCCCGGACCCCCGCCGACCCGCAGCCCCTTGAAGCAGCAGGCCAGCGCCGCCAGCGCGGCGAAGGCCGCCGCCTTGACCAGGGCGACCGCGAAGTCCGGCGCCCGCGAGTACTGCACGAAGGTGGCCAGGAAGGTCCCCGGGCTGGCGCCGAGCAGGCCGGTCTGGAACAGGAAGGTGGTGCCGATGCCGACCAGCATCACCAGGCACGCCAGCAGGACGGTGGTCAGGACCGCCGCCAGCACCCGGGGCACCACCAGGCGTTCCACCACCGGCACCCCCATCACCTCCAGCGCGGCGACCTCCTCGCGGAGGGTGCGGGCGCCGAGGTCCGCGCACATCGCCGACCCGCCGACGCCGGAGATCATCAGCGCGCACACCAGCGGGGCGGCCTGGCCGACGACGATGAACGCGACGACCGCGCCGGTGTAGCCCTCGGCGCCGAGCTGCCCGGCCAGCGAACCGACGTTGAGCGCGACGAGGACGCCGAGCGGGACGGTCACCAGCAGCGCCGGACCGGTCGTCACCGCGACGAGGAACCACGCCTGGCCGAGGAATTCCCGCCACCACGGGCCGCGCGCGGTGCGCAGGGCGCGGGGCACGGCCAGTGCGGTGCGCACCGCGAAGTCCAGCAGCGCGCCCACCTGCGCCAGGGCATCGGCCAGCGGGCCGCGATGCGTCGGCGTCGCTCGGCTCATCCGCGCACTCCTCATCGTCGAGGCCGGTGCTGTCCGATCCATAACGAGTGTTGCGTACCATTCGTTACGGGCACAAGGATTCGGGCACGAATGCGGGAGTGCGATGCCGAAGCAGATCCGGGACGAGCAGCGCCGCCAGGACCTCGTCGAAGCAGCTCGGCGGCTGGTGGCCGCGCACGGTCTGCGCGCCACCACGCTGCGGGCGGTCGCGGCGGAGGCGGGCGTGACCACCGGCGCGGTCACCCACTACTTCGAGGACAAGGGCGCCGTGCTGGACGCGGTGCTGCGCCACAACAACGCGCTGGCGCTCGCGCGCACCGAGAAGGCGGTCGGGCGGCTGCGCGGGCTCACCGCCGCGCACCGGCACGCGCTCGCGCTGCTGCCCACCGGCGCCGAGGGCATGGCGATCTGGCGGGTCTGGCTGGCGTTCTGGGTGGAAGCCGACGCCCCGTCCGGGCTCACGACGGGCTGGGACGAGTGGCGCCGGTCGCTCGGCGCGCTGCTCGCCCAGGCCGTCGCCGACGGCGAGCTCCCGGGGACGACGGACCTGCGCTACGAGGCCGAGCGGATCGGCACCCTGATCGCCGGGATCGGGCTGGTCTACGGCACCGCGCGCACGTCCCGGCAGGGGCCGTCCCGCCGGGGCAAGCGGTTGCTCGACGACCACTTCACCGCGCTCACCGCGATGGCCCCGGCGCCGTAGTCCGCGATCAGACGAGGTCCTCGGCGGCGACCGGCCCGCCGTCGACGAGGACCTCCAGCAGCGGCAGCACCTCCGGGGCCGGGTCCCCGTCGAGGTGGCGGAGGTAGGCGGTGGCGACCAGCAGCTTGCGGTAGCCCAGCCCGGTGCGGGCCTCGTGGTCGGCCTGCTCCAGCAGCAGCGCGGCCATCAGCGTGGTCGCCGCGCGGGTGGTGAACCCGCCGCAAGCGGCCTGGGCGTGCTCCTCGCCGCCGGACAGCAGGGCCGCGCCCTCGGCGCGCAACCGCGCCACCGCGGGCAGCAGCCGCTCGGCGGCCGCGGCCACGTGCGGATCGGCGAGTCCGGCGAGCTTGTCCCGGGCGGTGTCGGCGAGCAGCTCGTGCGCGGCGTCCTTGCGCACGCAGCGCAGCACGTCCAGCGCGATGACGTTGCTGGAACCCTCCCAGATCGAGCCGAGGTGGGCGTCGCGCACCAGCCTCGGGTTGATCCAGTCCTCGATGTAGCCGTTGCCGCCGCGCACCTCCATCGCCTCGCCGGTCACCGTGCGCGCCGCCTTGCACAGGTGGTGCTTGGCGATCGGGGTGAGCACCCGGATCAGCCGCCGCGCCCGCTCGTCCCCGGCGTCGGCGCGGTCGAGCTCCGCGGCGGCCTCCAGCACCAGGCCCAGACCGGCTTCGGCGACCAGCAGCATCGGCAGCAGGGTGGCGCGCATCAGCGGCTGGTCGAACAGCGGGGCGCCGAAGGCCACCCGCTCCCGGGTGTGGGCGGTGGATTCGTGCACCGCCCGCCGCATCAGCGCCACGGCGCGCATCGCGTTGGACAGCCGGGAGACGTTGACCATCTCGGCCATCTGGAGGAACCCGCGGGAGAGCTCGCCGACCGGCGTCGCGACGGCGTCCTCCAGGGTCACCTCGCCGCTGGCCATCGACCGGCTGCCCATCTTGTCCTTGAGCCGGTCGATGCGGATGCCGTTGCGGCCACCGCCCGGCCGCCGCTTCGGGACCAGGAACATGCCGAGACCGCGCGTTCCGGACGCGCCGCCGGGGACGCGCGCCAGGGTGAGCACGACGTCGGCGTCGACGTTGGAGGCGAACCACTTCCGGCCGCGCAGCACCCAGCGCCCGTCCCGGCGCACCGCCTCGGTGGCGGTGCGCCCGACGTCGCTGCCGCCCTGCTGCTCGGTCATGAACATCGCCCCGGTGCGCAGGTCCGGGTACCGGGTGGCGGTGAGCCCGTCGATCTCGGCGCCGAACTCGCCGCCGCCGAAGCGGCGCAACACCCGGGCCGCCGAGTCGGTCATCGACACCGGGCAGAACAGCCCGAACTCGGCCTGCACGAACACGTAGGACAGGGCGTACTTCACCACGTGCGGCACCGGCGTCGGCCAGCCGTGCACGCCGCTGCGGTGCGACATCGCGGCGAACCCGAAGCGCTCGAAGGCCAGCCGGGACATCTCGGCGTAGGCGGGGTGGTACCGCACCTCGTCGATGCGCTCGCCGCGCGGGTCGTACTGCCGCAGCTCCGGCGGGTTCGCCTCGGCCACCGCGGCCAGCTCGTCGAGTTCCCCGGCGGCCACCGCGCCGACGTCGCGCAGCACCGGTTCCACCCGCGCCACGTCGGCGTAGCGGGCCAGCAGCGGTCGCAGCGCCGGGTCCGGATCGGCGAAGTTCATGGTGGCAGCCCTTTCCCGCGTCGTTCCGGGAACGCACGCTTCCACCGCGGGACGCGAGCTGTCCAATACGGAATCGGGGCCGGGGTGAGAGCTTCGCCGACTCAATCGGCCGGACGCGCCCGGCAGCGGTGGACGCCGTACGGTGGGGGACGACGACGCCGTCCGCACGACCCGGGGTGACCCGCGATGACCGATCCGCAGCGCAGGCTGGTGCTCCTCCGCCACGCGAAGGCCGCGTGGCCGCGCGACGTGGCCGACGTCGACCGGCCGCTGACCGACCGCGGCCGGACCGACGCCGCGGCGGCCGGCCGCTGGCTGGCGCAGCACGACCCGGCGATCGAGGTGGTGCGCTGCTCCACGGCGGTGCGCGCCCAGCAGACCTGGCGGCTGGCACACCCGGAGATCCCGGCCGCACCGCAGGTGGACTACGACGAGCGGATCTACGCCGCCTCGCCCGAACAGCTCCTCCAGGTGGTCCGCGCGCTGCCGAGCACCGCGATGACCGCGCTGCTCATCGGCCACAACCCCGGGCTGGAGGACCTGGCCGGGCTGCTCACCGGCGAACCGACCGAGCTCCGGACCGCCGGGATCGCGGTGCTGCTGATGCGCGACGGCTGGGCCGAGGCCGGGCCGGAGCAGGCCGACCCGGAGACGACGGTGACCCCGCGGGGCTGACCGGCTCTGGATCTTCCCGGTCCCACGGCCTATCGTCCAGGCGACGGGCGCAGGAGGAGGACCGATGGCCGGAACCGACGACGCGGTGGCGTTCTTCACCGCCGAGGCGGAGCACTTGGTGCCCGCCGCGCACGCGAACAGCCCGTGGGCGCCGGAGATGCTGCACGGCCGCCTGCTCGGCGGGTTGCTGGCCCGCGAGCTGGAACGCGCGCACGGCGACCCGGAGCTGCACTTCACCCGGTTGACCGTGGACCTGTTCCGCAACACCGGGATGGTGCCGGTGCGGGTGGACAGCGAGCGGGTCCGCGACGGCAGGCGCATCCGGGTCGCTGACGCCACCGCCTACGCCGGGGGCAGGCCCGTCGCCCGCGCCAGCGCGGTCCTGCTGCGCCGCACCGGACAACCCGCCGGCGCGGTGCGGGCCACCCCGGCGTGGGACGCCCCCACCCCGGACGAGCTGGGCCCGGCGCCGCGGCGCCACGGGGAATGGCCGGTGCCGTTCGACGCGTGGTTGCTCGACGACGCGGGCGTCCCGTCGACCTGGGACGACGGGCGGGTCCGCCGCGCCTGGCTCCGCGAGCGGCACCCGCTGGTCGACGGCGAACCGACGTCCCCGTTCGTCCGGGCCGCGCTGGCCGCCGACTTCGCCAGCCCGCTGGCCCACTTCGGCGACCGCGGGCTGGAGTTCATCAACGCCGACTACACGCTGGTGCTCGGCCGGTCGCCGCAGGGCGAGGCGATCGGCCTGGAGGCGGCCGGGCACATCAGCGAGGACGGCGTGGCGGTCGGCGACTGCACCGTGCACGACACCAGCGGTCCCCTCGGCCACTGCACGGTCACCGCGGTCGCCAACCGGACGCCGTGACGGCCCGGTCCCTCCCCGGAACTCCGGAGCGGAGTACTCGCGACGTCACCGCACGGCCGGGAGCAGACACGAGCGCCCCCACCTCCACGACGGAAGCGGGGGCGCTGTTCCGCGGTGTGCTCAGCCGAGCTCGCCCGACTTCACCCGGCCCAGGAACGCCGCGAACGCCGCACCGCTGAACTCAAGGACCGGGCGGCTCGGGTCACCTACCTGCTTGGTGTCGCGGACGGCACGGCCGGTCACGGCGAAGCCGACCTCGACGCAGTTCCCGCCCTGGTTGTTGGATCGAGTGGCCTTGCGCCAATGGCTGTAGAACTGTTCAGGCATCACGTGCACCTCTCGTACGCCTGCTTCGCCGAGCGTTCGCCTTAGCCGAGCCTCCCGCAACAGGTCGCGCGACTCAACCAGGACGAAGCGTCCCGCCTCAGGACGAAGACCGGGACGTCAGCGTTGGTACAGCCGCTCGCCGGACTTCACCCGGCCCAGGAACGCCGCGAACGCAGCAACGCTGAACTCAAGCACGGGGCGGTCCGAGGCGGCCGCTTGCTTCGTGTCGCGGACGGCGCGGCCCTCACCGGCGAAGCCAACCTCGACGCAGTTACCGCCGTTGGAACCAGAACGGCTGGATTTGCGCCACTCGCTGTAGTGCTGTCCGGGCATCGCGTACCCCTCTCCTCCGCCCGCGTCACCGGGCTCTCACCTAGAGCCGAGCCTCCCGCATCAGTTCGCGCCGCTCAACCATGACGAAGCGTCCCCACCTCCGGACAGAGACGGGCGCTAGCGGTGGTCGACCGTGCTCAGCCAAGCTCGCCGGACTTCACCCGGCCCAGGAACGCCGCGAACGCAGCAACGCTGAACTCAAGCACGGGGCGGTCCGAGGCGGCCGCTTGCTTCGTGTCGCGGACGGCGCGGCCCTCACCGGCGAAGCCGACTTCGACGCAGTTGCCGCCGGTCTGGCCGGATCGGCTGGACTTGCGCCAACGGCTGTAGGACTGTTCGGGCATCGCGTACCCCTCTCCTCCGCCCGCGTCGCCGGGCTTCCACCTTGAGCCGAGCCTCCCGCACCAGTTCGCGCGACTCAACCATGACGAAGCGTCCCCGCCTCCGGACGGAGACGGGGACGCCTGCCTGAGCCTTGACCGCTGTTCAGCCGAACTCGCCCGACTTCACCCCGCCCAGGAACGCCGCGAACGCGGCACCGCTGAACTCCAGGACCGGGCGGCTCGGATCACCTACCTGCTTGGTGTCGCGGACGGCGCGGCCTTCGTCGGCGAAGCCAACCTCGACGCAGTTGCCGCCGTACTCGTTCGACCGGCGGGCCTTCCGCCATCCGTTGTAGCTCTGCGCGGGCATCATGCGCCCCCTCCTGCTGGTTCGCCTCACTGAACATCGACCGTCTTGACCAGCATCTCGCGTGTGTCCTCCGAACTCAACGAGAGCCGGTCAAGTGCGTCGACCACGACCGTATAGCGCTCGATGTCACCGGGATCTTCCTGGTAAACCGCGCCCCGCAAGTTCTCCACAAACGCGAAGGCGGGAGCATCCTCATCCGGAAATTGCATCATCACGAACGAGCCGGACATTGCCGGATGCGGCCCGGCGGAGAACGGTACGATCCGCAGCGTGATGTGATCAAGCTTCGATGCTTCGACGAGATGTGCGAGTTGCTCGCGGAACACGGCGGAATCACCGATGGGACGCCTGATCACAGCTTCGTTCAGGAAGAAGTGCAGACACGGCGGCTGACTCCCGCCAAGGCGCTCTTGCCGCTCTCGACGTAGCGTGACCTGCCTCTCTATATCGCCCTCCGCCATATCTGGACGATTGGCCCGCATCAGCGCACGAACATACGCAGGCGTCTGCAACAGCCCTGGAATGAATTCGGCTTCGTAATTCCAGAGGTGGAGCGCGTCAGCTTCAAGCCCAACGAGCTGGCGCGCCCACTCCGGAAGCGTGTCGCGGTATGCCGCCCACCAGCCGCGTTCGTTCGATTCCTTCGCGATACGCAGCAGCGTGTCCGTTGTACTCGCGTCCGTGTCGTAGAGCTGGCACAGCGCCCTGATCGTCTGCGCCTTGATCGTGGTTCGCGCCTTCTCGATCTTGCTCACGGCGGAGTCGCCGATGTCGAGCCATTCGGCCACGTCGCGCGTCGTCTTGCCGGAGTCCTGGCGGAGCTGACGCAACATCGCGCCGAGCTGTCGACGACGAACGCTCGGACCTGGTCGTTTCGTCATGTTGCGGACCTCCACAGCAGTGATCACCGGCGGAGGAAGTCTGCCACGCGGATGACACCACACCCGAGATCATCCATACGGGTCAACATACCGGACGCAGGCCGCATTGCGTTGTCCGCAAGACGCGTCTTGTGGGACGGTCCTTCGCGACGGTGATCAACGGACGGTGCTCAGTCGATCACCATACGACTACCGCACGAGGGATGTGGTCCCATGACCGACCCGGCTACCGGCGTCATGGTGTGGTGCGCGACGGTGCTCGTCGTCGCGCTCGCGCTGAGCCTGACCGCCACCCTGTCGATCCCCCGCGACCCGGATTGGTGGGTGCTGCTCCGGGGCATCGCCGCCGGGAAGCGGGCTCAGCTCCGCCGCCTCCTGCGGGGTGGTCGCCGTGGGTAGCGCGCTGCTCGCGAGGGTGTTCGGCGCTACGTCCCGTCCCACCGCTCGTCAGGGGCGGCCGATATGCGGGTAGTGCTGGCGCGCCGCCGCGGTGCGGAACGCGGCGGTCCCCCGGAGGTCCACGCCTACTGGCGCCCCGACGACGACACCTCCACGGCGGCGTGGTGGGCGCCGTGCGGCGCCAAGATCACGCCGGAGAACGCCGAGCTCGTGCCGCGCTTCGCCGGTGCGCCGTGCGACCGGTGCTGGCTGCTCGTCGCCCTCGGCAGCGACGCCGCCCCGGTCGGCCGGGACGAGTTCGCCCGCGCGGTCCCCGAACCGGCCGCAGCGCCCGAACCGGTCGCGGCACCCGATCCCGCCCTCGGCGCGGAGTGGGCGGCGTCCTGGTCGATCCGCGCGACGCACGCCGTCGAACCGGGCGCTCCCCGTTCCACCCTCTACGGCCGCCCGGTCGTGCTCGCGCGCTGCGGCGAACTCGGCTGGGGCCCGATGGCCCCTCCCCCGGGATGGCCGCTGTGCGACGGGTGCGCCACGATCACCGGGGCGCGGACGTGACCAACACCCGTCCGCGCCCCGGTCACCAATTCGTGCTCGCGACTACTCCGCTCGTGCCCCGCGAGCTCCTGAACATGCAGCGCTGTCGGTGCGTCCCGGCATGATCAGGAAGCCGTGACGGCGACAGGATCTGGGGGCACCGATGTCGGTGGAGGAAGTCGACCGGACGCTGGCGACGGCCGTCGGCAAGCTCGACGAGACGGCCGGAACGATCACGGCTGCGGCGCTCGCGTGTGCCGAGAGCCGGGACGCTCTCCACGCCGCGATCACGGGCACGACCGACCCGGAAGCGCTCGACGCGCTCGGTGCGCAGGGGGCGGCCGCCGAGCAGCTCGATAGAGCACGGGCGCAGGTGAAGGCAATCCGGGAGCAGGTAGAGCGGTACCGCCGGGACACGCTCAGACCGACTCCGGAGGAAGGCAGGGTCACGAGCGAGCCACCGGACCGGCCAGCACCGAGGCGCCCGCCGAACGCCGTCGGCGTCGACGGCTCCGAGTACCCGGCCGACGCGGCGGCGGATGTCGTCAACCTGCCTGCCCGAGTCGAGCCGCGCAGCGGACAACGCACCGTAGGACAAGTGACCCTCAACGGCCGACCAGTCGGCGAGATGCGATCCGGGAACGATGCATGGTCCGCGTCGGTCTCGACGCGGCTCAAGCGGCTCGGTATCGCGCTCCCACGAATCATGCACGCGCATGCGGAAATGAAGCTTGCCGCGATGATGATAGACACGGGGATTGCAGAAGGAATGATCACGATCAACAACGCCCCATGTGGTTCCCAACCAGGTCAGACGCCTGGATGTCACCAAACGCTAGAGCGGTTCCTCCCCGACGGTTCTACCCTGACCGTGCGAGGCACGACAGAACAGGGGAAGCCGTTCTCCCAGACCTACCGAGGGAAGGCGACATGACGACCAACGCCGACGGGTTTTCGGGCACGACTCCCGCGTTCGATCTGCGCACGCTTCCGGAGGGCATCGACCTCGTCGCGATCATGCGGGGCGAGATCGAAGGAAATCCGGGGACCGCGCCCTGTTGGGTGGTCAGCGATGGAGACGACTTCCCCGTGTTGACAGTCGGGTTGCGCCGCGAGGTCGGCGCGCTCCTGTGGGACCACGGCACGACCGCGTTCCGGCCGGTCGACGGAACGAACGACGAAGACGCGGACTACTTCCTGGGGAACCGGGACCACAGCCCGTTTCCGCCTCGTACCGAACTGCCTATCGATCTTGTGCTCACCGCGGTGCGCGAGTACGCCCGCACCGGTGAACGTCCGACGTGCGTCGAGTGGGAGGAGCTGACGTGACGTTGTCGATCGAACTCGAAGACATGACGTCGCTCGACGCGACAGACGTGCGATCGGCGCTGGCCTCCCAGCAAGCGGACGAACGGGTGGTCGTGCACCTGGTCCACGACAACGGCTCCGAACTCATCGTCGGCTTCCGAGGTGACCGGGGTGTATGCCTCTGGCAGCTCGACGATGGCCTGGTGACGACCGGTGGGCGCAACGAGGGGGTCGAGATCTACGGGTGGTCGGAGATCCCGTTTCCCCCTGGCGCGGAAGTCGACGCGGCGGCCGTGCTCGATGCGGCGGAGGAGTTCGCCGCGACCGGGGAGCGGCCGACCTGCCTCTCGTGGACCGGCTACCACGACGCGATGCCCCTCGTGGATCCGGCCATCACGCCGGAGGCGTTGCAGGCGTTGCTCGACGAGCCCGACTCCGGGCGGTGACCGGCGGCCCGAGATCCGCCCGCGCTCAGCCGGGGGTGGTCGGGGCCGGGTCGGTCGGGAGGCTGGCCGGGATGCGGCCGATGGCGGCGACGGTCTCCACCACGAAGTACACGGCGCGGAAGAAGTGCAGCACGTCGCCGCGCACCAGCCGCAGCCTGCGGTACATCACGAGCCGACCGGTGTCCTCACCGGCGAGCAGGTCCGCCCACACCTGCGGTCCGGCGGTGAGCACGTAGTCGGCCTCGGGTCGTTCGGGACCGCGCACCGACTCCGCGACGCAGCGGCCTTCCTCCCAGCGCAGCACGAGGTAGCGGGACGCGCCGGGTTCGTCCCAGCCCAGCGCCCAGGACGCCGTGTGCTCGGCGCGCACCCGGTCGATCCACTCCCAGTAGGAGGCGAGCTTGGTGGCCCGCAGCGACTCGTCGGCACCGGCGTCGGCGACCTCCCTGGCCCGCCGCGCCCACTCGGGGCTGAACAGCCGAGCAACCACGTTCACCCTCCCGCGAGTTCGGGTTCGATCCGCGCGACCATCTTCTCCACGTCCGGGGCCAGGTCGATGCCCACGTCGTTGAGCTTCATCCGGAGCTGCCGGATCATCAGCCCGCGGACCTCCTCCGGTGTCCAGCCCAGCGCCTCCAGCGCCACCCGCCTGCTGGTGGCCCCGTTGATCGCCAGGATGGTCCGCAGCGTCTCGTGGATCTCCAGCAGCAGCGCCGGGTCCTCGTCCACCGCGTCGCGCAGGAACCGCATCCCGCCCTGCACGTGCCGGGCCTCGTCCCGGCAGGTCGCGGTGAAACCCGCGTAGTAGGCGGGCAGGAAACCCCGGTCGCGGCAGTAGGACAGGGTGATCTTCATGACCGACAGCGCCAGCACCCCCTCGATCCAGAGGAAGTAGGTGGTGCCGTAGCGGACCCGCAGCACCGGGTTCTCCGGATCGGCGCGCAGCTCGTCGGCCTGGTAGGCCAGCAGCCCGAACGGTCCCACGAAGGTCTCCGCGACGTGGTGGAACGAGGCGTCCAGCACCTCCTGGATCGACTCGCCGGGCAGCCCCACGACCTCCCGGTAGAACCGGTCGAAGAACAGCGTGTGCCGCGCCTCGTCCTCGATCTGGCTGGACATGTAGATCCGGGATTCCTCGCTGCCGCCGAGCATGAACACCGGCAGCTCCACCTCCACCTGCCGCTCGCCGTGGTGGAAGCCCGAGGAGATCGACACGAACGCCTGCCGCTCCTGCTCGGTCATCCGCTCGGTCCAGTCCTCGCGGTCGCGGGCGAAGTCCAGCTCGTAGACGTCCCAGCGCTGGCGCAGGTAGCGGCGGTAGAGGTCCAGGTAGCCGGGCAGCCGCTTGAGGTCGCGGTGCACGTAGTCGAGGACGTCGTCGATGTCGACGGCACCGATGCCGGCCAGATCGGTGCCCTCCACCAGCGCGTCCGGCGAGGTCGTCATCTCGGTTCCCCTTCCCGTTCCGGGACCGCGACGGCGTCGGGCGGCGTCGTCCGGCGCCACGGCCCGCGGAACAGCAGCGTGATCGGCAGGAACGCCACCAGGCACAGCAGCGCCACCAGCATCCAGGTCGACCAGTCGGTCGCCGCCACCACGCGCGGCAGCGCGAACAGCACCAGCACCGCCACCACGCGGGTCAGCAGCGAGAACACGCCCCACGCGGTGCCCTGCAAGCGCGGGTCGAGGTCCTCGGTGTTCTCGGAGAAGTTCGCCATCCACGGCGCGTAGGCGGTGCCCATCCCGGCGCCGAGCAGCGCACCGGCCACCAGCAGGTGCACCACGCCGACGTCGTCCCGCGCCATCAGGACGCCGAAGTAGGCCGTCATCAGCACCGCGATCACCGTGCCGATCGCGATGAACGGTTTGCGCAGCTGCAACCGGTCGGAGAACCGGCCCACCGCGATCAAGGTGCCCAGGTTGAGCACCCAGAAGCCGCTCATCACCGACGACGCCGCGGCGGCGCTGAGCCCGAAGGTCTCGGCCAGCATGGTCTGGCCGAACAGCGACAGGGTCAGGTACAGCACCAGCCACACCGAGATGCCGACGACGTGCGCCCACATCACCGGATGCCCGAACAGGTCCCGCGACCGCGGCGGCCGGTCGGCGCGGACCTGGCCCACCGCGCGCTGCTCGGTCTGCTGGATCCGCGCCCGGAGCTGCGGGGACAGGTCGGCGATGTTGCAGGCGATCACCAGCGAGACGATCAGCGAGACGGTGCCCATGATGATGAACTGCGAGCGCCACTGCCCGTCGAACAGCGGCAGCGTGGCACCGGCGATGGCCGCCGCGAGGAAGTTCGCCCCCACCGGCCCCCAGGTCCAGAACGCGAACGCCTGGGCGCGGCCGAGGCGGGGCGAGAAGTCCCGGACCAGCGGGGCGGACGCGGCCATCACCATGCCGTCGACCACCGACAGCGCGGCCCGCGCGAACAGCAGCTGCCCCGGGGTGGTCACCAGCGTCATGCCGTAGCACATCAGGGCGGTGACCAGCAGCAGCGGCACCAGCAGCCGCACCCGGCCCACGATGTCGGTGAGCCTTCCCCCGGCCATCGCAGCGACCGCCCCGGCGATCAGGGCGATCGCCGACACCGAACCGTAGGTCACCAGGCTCATGTCGAGGTCGTCGAGCAGCAGCGGCACGACGGGGGCGATCTGGCCCTCGTAGGAGCCGATCAGGCTCGCCAGCACGGCCATCGCGAGGATGCGCAGCCGTCGCGAGCCGGTGGGGTATTCGGCGAGTTCACGCCGGTGGGGAAGCACCATCGCTCCCGCCCTTCCGCGAATCCTCGGTAGCGCCGGGTCGTCGCCTGCGGACCTCCTCCCGGGACGGACGATCTCCAGCCAGAGTCACCACCGCATCGACCGGCTGTCAAGCCCCGGCCCGGCGATGCACCCGAACGCGGGCGCCGCGCTGTCCACTGTGGCCACCAGCAGCGCGGCGGGCGGGGCGGAACCACGACGGCCTCAGGCCGGTGGTTCCGCCCCGCTAGGCGTGCGGCGAAGCCGCTTGCACACCACCCGAGCAACCGGCGCCGCCGCGGGTTCTCAGCGGCCTTCTCGCGAGGACAGCCCCGACGCCGGGTACGGAGTGGGTACCTCAGGAGGGGCTCCCGGAGCGAGAAGGCCGCTGAGGTTCCGCCACCCGCACCGCCCCGCAGGGCGAGTGCGGCAGACCCTCAGACCCGGGCGGGTTCGCGGGGCGGGGTGAGATCCCACCGGTGCCTGCGCAGCACCACCGGCACCTCGTCACCGCGGGCCTCGGCGTCGAAGACGACCGCGCGGGCCCGCCGCCACCACACCAGCGTGCGGTGCGCGGCGAACAGCAGCATCGCCACCAGCACCAGCATCGCCACCCGGTACGCCTGCCCCGCGGGCAGCCCGGCGGCCAGTTCCAGCACCACGCCGACCGACAGCACGCCCAGCGCGGTGGCGGTGTGCCCGCCCGCGTTGGCCACCCCGGTCGCCGTGCCGACCTGGTGCACCGGGTTGAAGTCGCGCACCAGCGCGAAGGCCACCGCCGATACCGGACCGCCGAGCGCGAAGACCAGGAAGGCCACCCCGATCACGCCCAGCGGCGGGCGCCCGCCCGGCCAGACCAGCAGCACCGACCAGCTCAGCGCGTTCGTCGCGAGGTAGCCGACCACGATCCACATCCGGCACTGCGGGCGGCTGCCGATCAGCGCGCCGACCACCGGGCCGCCCACCACCTGACCGACGATGAGCACGCTGAGCAGCACGCTCGCCGTCGCGGCGGGCACCCCCAGCCCCTCCACGAGGTACGGGAACCCCCACAGCAGGGTCAGCGCGCCCGAGGCGAACAGGGTCGCGAAGTGCACCCAGAACGCCAGCCGGGTGCCCGGCACCGACCACGCCGCGGTCACCTGGCCCAGCAGCGCCGCCGCGCCCCGCTCCCCGACCGGCGCGCTCATCGGGCGGTCGCGCACCACCGCACCGGTGATCGCGGCGTAGCCGAGGGTCAGCGCCCCGACCAGCAGGAAGGTGGCGGTCCACCCCATGCTGCGCAACGCCGCCGCCAGCGGGAACGTCGCCGCCACGCCGCCCAGCGCCCCCAGGCCGCTGGAGATCGTGGCGACCAGCGCGTACCGGCGCGGCGAGAAGTGCGTCGCGACCAGCCGCAGGATGCTCACCCACATCAGCGCGTCGCCGGTGCCCAGCACCGCGCGCGCCAGCAATCCCATCGGGTAGGTCGCCGCGACGGCGAAGAGCACCTGTCCGGTGCCCAGCAGCAGCACCGCCGCCGTGATCACCTTGCGGGAGCCGAAGCGGTCCACCAGCAGACCGGTGGGGATCTGCATCGCCGCGTAGATCCCCACCTGCAGCACCGTGAACGCGCTCAGCGCGGCGGGCCCGACGTCGAAGCGCTCCAGCGCCGTCGGGCCCGCGACCCCCAAGCTGCCCCTGTGAAACACCGCGGCGAGGTAGGCGACCACCGCCGCGCCCCAGATCCACCAAGCCCGACTCCCCGGTCGGTCGGCAGCCACCAGAATCCTCCTTGTTCAGCTGTGGGACCGCACCGCACGGGCGGCGATCGCGGGAGCTCCGGTGTCCCGCGCGCGGACCCCGGCCTCACAGCGCGACACGGCCCGGGATTCGCGCGAACCCGTTCTCCGGCGCGGTCCGCGTCGGCGGAGCCCGGATCGCGCGTCCGGCTCCACCCACTACGTCGCCGGACGCGGGCGCGCGGTTACCCCGCCACGACGTGCATTCCGCCACATCGTCCCCAGTGGACACACAGCCGTCCCGCCACCGGCACCGCCGCGCAGGGCGAAACGGCGAAGCCGCTTCCCACCGAGCACGCCACCGGCACCGCCGCGGGTTCTCAGCGGTCTTCTCGCGAGGACAGCCGCGACGCCGTGTACGAAGTGGGTACATCAGGAGCGGATCCCGCAGCGAGAAGGCCGCCGAGGTTCCGCCACCGGCACCGCCGCGCAGGGCGAGCACCCCGGCGAAGCCTCAGAGTTCGGCGACGACCTCGTCGAGGAGCCCGACGAGCCCGCGCAGCGCGGGATTCGGGTCGTCCTCCCGCCAGGCCAGCGCCAGCGGCACCACCGGGGCGTCGCGCACCGGCAGCAGCACGACGCCGGGCACCTCCAGGTGTCCGGCCGACAGCGGCACCAGGCCGACACCGGCACCGGCGCCGACCAGCGACAGGATGGTGTGCGTGTCCGGGGCCTCCTGCACGAACTCGGGCCGGAAGCCGTGCTGCAGGCAGGCGGCCTGGACCACCTGGTTGACGACCGAACCGCGGTCGGCGGGATAGCTGATGAAGCCCTCGTCGCGCAGGTCGGGCAGCACCACCTCGGCGTCGCCGGCCAGCGGGTGCCCGGCGGGCAGCGCCGCCGCGAGCGGATGGCGCTGCAACTCGCGCACCCGCAGCCCGCTGGCCGAGATCGGCAGCCGGAGCAGTCCCGCGTCCACGTCCTGCCGGTTGAGCAGCCCGACGAGTTCCCCGCCCAGCAGCGGGCTGACGATGTCGAAGCGCACCTGCGGGAAGCGCTCCCGGAACTTGCGCACGATGAGCAGCAGCACCTGGTACGACGTCGGCCCGCTGAACCCGAGCCGGATCGAACCGATCTCCCCCGCCGCCGCCTGCCTGGCCACCCGCGGCGCGGCCTGCGCCGCCTTGAGCGTCTTGCGCGCTTCGACCAGGAACGCCTCTCCCGCCGCGGTGAGCGCCACCTGCCGCGTGGTGCGGTGCAGCAGCGCCACGCCGACCTCGTGCTCCAGGCGCTTGATCTGCTGCGACAGCGGCGGTTGGGACATGTGCAGCCGGACCGCCGCACGGCGGAAGTTCAGCTCCTCCGCGACGGCGATGAAAGCCCGCAGATGGCGCAGTTCCACGCGCCCCACCTCCCGGCCCGAGAGCACCTTCGCCCTGCTCAGCGCGGATTGTGTCGCGCGGCCGAATCAAACGTACACGAATTTGGTGTTAGACGGAACACACTGCCTGACCTAGCGTCGACCCAGCCGCGAAACGCGTTGCGCCGGACGGGAATCCCGCCCCGACCGGCAGATCCGCACGTGGGCACCGCCGCCCGCCACCGGAAAGGTTCTCCCGGATGAGCCGTCTTCGACCGGACGAACGCATGGGCCGCAAAGCGGGCATGGCGTCGTTCGTCGGCACCACCGTCGAGTGGTACGACTTCTACATCTACGGCACGGCGTCCGCGCTGGTGTTCGGACCGCTGTTCTTCCCCGCCGTCAGCCCCGCGATGGGCGTGCTCGTCTCGTTCGCGACCTTCTGGGTCGGGTTCGTGGCCCGGCCGGTCGGCGGCGTCATCTTCGGCCACCTCGGCGACCGGGTGGGCCGGAAGAACGCCCTGATCACCACGCTGCTGCTGATGGGCGTCACCACGGTGGGCATCGGCCTGCTGCCGACCTACTCCGCCATCGGGATGGCCGCGCCGGTGCTGCTGGTGCTGTTCCGGGTGGTGCAGGGGCTGGCGGTCGGCGGCGAGTGGGGCGGCGCGGTGCTCATCGCCACCGAGCACGCGCACCAGAGCCGGGGCATCCTGTTCGGCGCGTTCGCCCAGCAGGGCTCCCCCGCCGGGAAGATCCTGGCGACCCTGTCGTTCGCCCTGGCCTCCGGGCTGCCCGACGAGCAGTTCTTCTCCTGGGGCTGGCGGGTGCCGTTCCTGGTCTCGGCGCTGCTGGTGGTGGTCGGCCTGGTGATCCGGCTGCGGATCGAGGAATCCCCCGAGGTCGCCCGGCTGCGGGAGCGCGGCGCGACCGCCCGCTTCCCCGTGGTGGAGGTGTTCCGCAACCACACCGCGCTGGTGGTCCTCGGCATGCTGGCGTGCACGATCGCCTTCTCCGCGACCTACTTCAAGACGACCTTCGCGGTCTCCTGGGCCACCGCCGAGCTCGGCTTCGAACGCGAGGACTTCCTCACCGTGGTGCTCATCGCCGCGATCTCGCAGTTCCTGGTGCAGCCCTTCGGCGCGCTGCTGGCCAACCGCTACGGCGTGCGGCGGGTGGTGACCGTGCTGCTGATCGCCGAGCTGCCGGTGATGCCGCTGATGTTCGTGCTGATCAGCACCGGGAGCTGGGGGCTTTCGGTGCTGGGCATGGTGCTGGCCACCGTCCCGCACGTGATGTTCTACTCCACGCTCGCCGGCATCCTCGCCGCCTCCTTCCCCGCCCGGGTCCGCTACACCGGCATCTCGCTGTCCTACGCGCTGTGCGGCACGGTGCTCGGCGGCACCGCGCCGATGGTCGGCCAGGCGCTGCTGACCGCCAGCGGCTCGATCGTCCCGGTCGTCGGTTACGCGCTGCTCACCGTGCTGATCTCGCTGTTCGGCACCCGCGCCCTGCTCGCCTACACCGCTCGGCGCGCGACCGAGCGGCCCGCGCCCGAACCCGTTCCGGAGCAGAAATGAGGACCACCATGGAACCCACCGAATTCGAGGACGTGCTGCGCACCGTCCGCGACTTCGTCCGCGGCGAGGTCGTCCCGGCCGAGGACGAGATCGAGCGCACCGACGCCATCCCGCGGCGGCTGCGCGACACCGCCGCGAAGATGGGGCTGTTCGGCTTCGCGCTGCCCGAGGAGCACGGCGGGCTGGGGCTGACCACGAGCGAGGACGTCCGGCTGGCGATGGAGCTGGGCTACACCGTGCCGTCCTTCCGGTCCTTGTTCGGCACCAACAACGGCATCGCCGGGCAGGTGATCGTCAAGTCCGGCACCGAGGAGCAGCGGCGCACCTGGCTGCCCCGGCTGGCCGCCGGCGAAGCGATCGCGTCCTTCGCGCTGACCGAGGACGGCGCCGGATCGGACCCGAGCAGCGTGCGCACCACCGCGGTGCGCGACGGCGATCACTTCGTGCTCTCCGGCAGCAAGCGGTTCATCACCAACGCCCCGCACGCCGACGTGCTCGTCGTGTTCGCCCGCACCGACCCGGACGCCGAACCGCACCGGGGCATCTCGGTGTTCCTGGTGGAGACCGGCACGCCCGGCGTGGTGATCGGTCCGCCCGACGCCAAGATGGGCCAGGCCGGGGCGCACACCGCCGAGGTGCACTTCCAGGACGCCCGGGTGCCGACGAGCGCGCTGGTCGGCGGGCAGGAGGGCACCGGCTTCGGCGCGGCGATGTCCTCGCTCACCCGGGGACGGCTGCACATCGCGGCGATCTGCGTCGGGCTGGCGACCCGCATCGTCGAGGAGTCGGTGCGCTTCGCCGCCGAGGCCGAGCAGGGCGGCGCGCCGATCGGCCGGTTCCAGCTCGTGCAGGCCATGCTGGCCGAATCGCAGGCCGAGCTCTACGCGGGCCGGGCGATGGTGCTCGAAGCCGCCCGCGAGTACGACTCCGGCGCCGACACCCGGCTGGCCCCCTCCAGCGCGAAGCTGTTCTGCAGCGAGATGGTCTCCCGGGTCGCCGACCGGGCGGTGCAGGTGCACGGCGGGTCGGGCTACATGCGCGGGGTCGCCGTGGAGCGGTTCTACCGCGACGCGCGCGTGTTCCGGATCTACGAGGGCACCAGCGAGATCCAGAAGCTGATCATCGCCAAGCAGCTCCTGCGCCGGGTCTGACGCGGCGGGGCCGTCGACCGGCCCACCGCCGCGCAGGGCGAGCCCACCGACCGGCGCCGAGCGCACCCACCGCGACGAAGGAGGCACCGTGGCCGCCGACGAGGCAATCCAGAAGCTCCTGCACCCCCGCTCCATCGCCGTCCTCGGCGCCTCGGACAACCCGATCAAGCTCTCCGGGCGCCCCGTCGACCTGCTCAAGCGGTTCGGCTACACCGGCCGCGTGCTGCCGGTCAACGAGCGCCGCTCCGAGGTCCAGGGCCTGCCCGCCTACCGGAGCCTGGACGACATCGACGGCGACATCGACCTGGCGATGGTGATGCTGCCCGCCGAGCACGCCGTCGAGGGCCTCCGGGACTGCGCCCGCCGGGGCATCCCGGCCGCGATCGTGGCCGCCGCCGGGTTCGCCGAGACCGGCGAGCGCGGCGCGGCGCTGCAACGGCGGCTCGAAGCCGCCATCGCCGAGACCGGCATCCGGGTGCTCGGGCCGAACTGCCTAGGCATGATCAGCCTGCGGGACCGGGCGATGCCGACCTTCACCTCGGCGATGGACGAGGACGTCGAGCTGCACGAGGGGCCGGTGGCGTTCGTCAGCCAGAGCGGCGCCTTCGGCACCTTCATCTTCAGCGCGGCCCAGCGCGCCGGGCTGGGCATCTCGCACTTCCTCAACACCGGCAACGAAGCCGACCTGTCGGTGGCCGAGATCCTCGGCGGGCTGGTGGAGACCGAGGACGTGTCGGTGCTGATGGCCTACCTGGAAGGCGTCAGCGGCGGCGACCGGCTGGTCGAGGTGGCCCGGCGGGCGCACGAGCTGGACAAGCCGATCCTGGCGGTCAAGGTCGGCCGGTCCGAGGCGGGAGCGCGCGCGGCGGCCTCGCACACCGCCTCGCTGGCCGGTGCCGACGCGGTCTTCGACGGCGTCGCGGCCCAGCACGGCATCATCCGGCTCGACGGGCTCGAACCGCTGCTGGACGCCGCGCAGCTGTTCGCCGGTGGGCGCCGGACCCGGGGCCGGCGGATCACCACGCTGTCGCTGTCCGGCGGCGCCGGGGTGCTGATGGCCGACGTGGCCGCCGAGCACGGGCTGCGGGTGGAGCCGTGGGACGCCGAGTGGCAGCGGCGGATGGCCGAGGTGATCCCGGCGTTCGGCTCGCCGCGCAACCCGGTGGACCTGACCGCCACCCTGATCAGCGAGCCGGACCTGCTGCGGCGGGCGCTCGCGGTGGCCACCGAGCACCCCGGCACCGACATGATCGCCGTGCTGCTGGGCAACGCCGACAAGGGCTCGGAGCAGCTCATCGACGCCATCGAGCAGGCGCACCGGGCGTCCGACCGGCCGGTGGTCGTGGTGTGGACCGGCGGCAGCGGACGTCCCCGGCAGCGGCTCCAGGAGCTCGGCATCCCCTGCTACACCGATCCGGGCCGCGCGGCGGCGGCGATGGGCGCGCTGGCCGACCACAGCCTCCGCCCACCGCTGAGCGCCCCGGTGCGCCCGGCCGACATCGACGACCGGGTGGCCCGGGCGGTGCTCACCGAGGTCCGCGAGCAGGGCCGCACCCAGCTCGACGAGCACGAGTCGACCCGGTTGATCGCCGCCTACGGGGTGCGCTGCGCGGGCGCCTTCCCGGCCGCCGACCCGGACGCCGCGGTCGCGGCGGCCCGCGAGCTCGGCGGCCCGGTCGCGGTGAAGCTGCTGTCGCACCGGATCGCGCACAAGAGCGACGTCGGCGGCGTGCGGCTCGGGCTCACCGAGGAGTCCGAGGTCCGGGCCGCGACCGAGGACCTGCTGCGGATCGCCGGGGACGCCCGGGTGCTGGTGCAGCGGATGGCCGGGGGCGGCACCGAGCTGATCGCCGGGATCAAGCGCGACCCCGCGTTCGGCCCGGTGGTGGTCGTCGGGCTCGGCGGGGTGCTGGTGGAGGTGCTGGCCGACAGCCGCGCGGCGATCGCCCCGCTGGACCACGCCGCGGCCGAGCGGCTGCTGCGGTCGTTGCGCGGCAGCCGGGTGTTCGACGGCCCGCGCGGGGAACCGGCCCGCGACCTGGCCGCCGCGGCCGACGTCGTGGTGCGGCTGTCCTGGCTGGCCGCCGACCTGGCCGACGACGTGGCCGAGCTGGACGTGAACCCGCTGCTGCTCGGCGCCGAGGGCGCGGGCGCCGTCGCGGTGGACTGCCTGGCCCTGCTGACCGAGGAAGGGAGCCGAGCATGACCGAACTGCCCACCAGCGGTGCACCGGAGGTGGTGTACCGGGAAGGTCTGTCCGCCGGGGAGCTGCGCTACCAGCGCTGCCGGAGCTGCACCACCGCGGTGTTCCCGCCGCGCGTGCTGTGCCCGGGCTGCGGTGGTGAGGAGCTGGCCTGGCACCGCAGCGCCGGGCGCGGCACCACCTACTCCACCACCGCGGTGCGCTCCCGCGCCGGGGCGCACAACGTCGTGCTGGTCGACCTGGACGAGGGCTTCCGGATGATGTCGCGGGTCGACGGCGTCGAGCCGGACGCGGTGACCATCGGCGGTCGGCTGGACTTCGCCGTCGTCGAGGAGGCCGGTGAGCCGGTCGCGGTGTTCCGGGAGGTGCGGTCATGACGTTGCGCGCGACCACCGCGGTCGTCGGCGTCGCCGAGTCCGACCTGGGCGAGGTGGCGCCCGGGCTGACCCCGCTGGACCTGGTCGGCCAGGCCACCGCGCGGGCGCTGGCCGACGCGGGGCTGGCCAAGTCGGAGGTGGACGGGCTGTTCACCGCCTCCTCGTACTTCCCGATGTCGGGCATGGACACCGCCGAGTACCTGGGCATCCGGCCGAGCTACGTCGACGGCTCCACCATCGGCGGCAGCTCCTTCGTGTCGCACCTGCTGCACGCGGCCTCGGCGATCCACGCCGGGGTGATCGGGACCGCGCTGATCGTCTACGGCAGCACCCAGCGCTCCGACGGCGGCAGGCTGCGCTCGCCGTCCAAGGCCAACCCGTACGAGGCGCCGTACCGGGCCCGCCACCCGATCAGCATGTACGCGCTGGCCGCCGCGCGGCACATGCACGAGTACGGCACCACCCGGGAACAGCTCGCCGACGTGGCGGTCGCCGCCCGGGAATGGGCCCGGCTGAACCCGGCCGCCTTCGCCCGCGACCCGCTGACCCGCGAGGACGTGCTGTCCTCCCGGATGGTCAGCGATCCGCTGACGAAGCTGGACTGCTGCCTGGTCACCGACGGCGGCGGGGCCGTGGTGCTCACCGGCGCCGACCGCGCCCGGCAGCTCGACGTCACCCCGGCGTACCTGCTCGGTGCGGGGGAGGCGACCTGGCACCGCGCCATCTCGACGATGCCCGACCTGACCACCACCGCCGCCACCGACTCCGGCCGCCGGGCCTTCGCGATGGCCGGGCTGCGGCCCTCGGACGTCGACGTGGTGGAGCTCTACGACGCCTTCACCATCAACCCGGTCCTGTTCCTGGAGGACCTCGGGTTCTGCGCGAAGGGCGAGGGCGGGGCGTTCGTCGCCGACGGCGCGCTGGCGCCCGGCGGGACGCTGCCGGTCAACACCAACGGCGGGGGGCTGTCGTACTGCCACCCCGGCATGTACGGCATCTTCACCATCATCGAGGCGGTCCGGCAGTTGCGCGGCGAGTGCGGCGCCCGGCAGGTCGCCGGCGCCCGGACCGCCCTCGCGCACGGCAACGGCGGCGTGCTGTCCAGCCAGGTCACCGCGCTGTTCGGCACCGAGGACGTGCGCTGACCGCAGAACCCTGACGAGAACACGCGGGAACGGAGTGCTCGAATGCTGGAGGACAAGGTCGCCGTCATCACCGGCGGCGCGAAGGGGATCGGGTTCGCCATCGCGCGGACCTTCCACGACCGGGGCGCCCGCGTGGTGCTGGCCGACGTCGACGGGGACAGCGCGCGGGCCTCGGCCGAGAAGCTCGGCGAGGACACCGCGCTCGGCGTCACCTGCGACGTCACCGATCCCGACGCGGTGGCCGCCGCGACCCGCGCGGCGGTCGACCGGTTCGGTTCGCTGGACGTCATGGTGAACAACGCCGGGATCACCCGGGACGCGACGATGCGCCGGATGGGCGTCGCCGACTTCGAGGCCGTGCTCGACGTGCACCTCAAGGGCGCGTGGCTGGGCACCCAGGCGGCCAGCGCGGTGATGCGCGAGCAGGGCAGCGGCTCGATCATCAACGTCTCGTCCATCTCGGGCAAGGTCGGCATGATCGGCCAGACCAACTACAGCGCCGCCAAGGCGGGCATCGTGGGTCTCACCAAGGCCGCCGCCAAGGAGGTCGCGCACAAGGGCGTGCGGGTCAACGCGGTGCAGCCCGGGCTGATCCGCACCGACATGACCGCGGCGCTGCGCGAGGACGTCTGGACCGCCAAGCTCGCCGAGATCCCGATGCAGCGCGCGGGCGAACCCGAGGAGGTCGGCAACGTCGTGCTGTTCCTGGCCTCGGACCTGTCGTCCTACATGACGGGCTGCGTCCTGGAGATCACCGGCGGCAGGCACATCTGACCGGCGGCGCGGGTGGTGCGGTCGGGCGCGACCGCACCACCGGGGAGTTCGGCGTGCGTGAAGAAGGCGGATTTTCCGCCGGGGCAAGCCGCGAGCGATCCGCCGGGACGTGAAAATCCGCCGAAATTCGCCCCGCGCGGCGATGTCCCGGCCCCGGCGGTCGACTTACGCTCGACCCGGCCGTCCGCGCAGAGAGGGGTGCGACATGACCACGCCCGCGAAGCTCCCCGGCACCGCCGCCTCGACCGGCGCGGTCGCCGACCCCGCCCGGATGTACGACTACGTGCTCGGCGGGACGCGGCACCGGGCCGCGGACCGGGACGCGGTGGACCGGGCGCTGCGCGCCGACCCGGACGCCGCGCTCGGCGCGGTGGCCGACCGGGAGTTCCTGCGCCGCGCCGTGCGGTTCTGCCTCGACGAGGGCGTGGACCAGTTCCTCGACCTCGGCTCCGGCCTCCCCACCGCGGGCGGGGTCGTGCCGACCGCGCAGGCCGCCGACCCGCGGGCGCGGGTGCTCTGCGTCGACCACGACCCGGACACCGCCGAGGCGGCCCGCGCGCTGCTGTCCGGCACCGCGGGTGCCGACGCGCTGGCCGCCGACCTGCGCGATCCCGCCGCGGTGCTCGGCGCCGCGGCGGAGCTGCTCGACCTCGACCGCCCGGTGGCCGTGTTCGCGGTCGCGGTGCTGCACCACATCGACGTCCCGGCGCCCTCGGTGGTGGCCGGGTACCGCGAGGCGCTGGTGCCGGGCAGCCTGCTGGCGCTCACGCACCGCACCGACGACGAGGTGCCCCCGACCGGACCGGCGCCCTGGGACGACGCCGCGGGACCGCGCTCCCGCGGCGAGGTGCGCGCGCTGTTCGACGGCTTCGCGCTGGTCCCGCCGGGCGTGGTGCGACCGGCGCAGTGGCGACCGGCGCCCGGCCGCCCCGCCACCGTCCCGCCCGAGCTGAGCCGGAGCTGGGCGGGCGTGGGCCGCCGCGCCTGAGCACCCGTGAGCGTGCGGGCCGGCGGTGGCCGCACCGCTGCGCGGAACGACCGCCGACCGGCCCCGCGACGCGCCCGGAACCGCCCCGGGATGTCCCCGATCGGGTGGCACCCATTTTTGATCTTGATCACCGGCCCGGGGCGTAACGCCTCCTCCGCCGGTGCTCCGCGCGCCGCCCACCGCGGGACCGCACGTCCCGCGCGTCCGCCGCGGCACGCCGATTCCGCCGCCGCGCGCGGAAAGCGGCGACCGCGCGCGCTGCCGCCGAGCTCGGTCGCCGCCCGCCGGATCGCCTCATCAAAAGCGGACTCAAGTCCCGTCCGGGCGACATGATCAGCTACAGTGCGTCGCGTCACGGGGGCACCGAGAGGTGCGAGTTCAGGGGAGAGCACCAACAGCGGTCATAGCGGAAGGGAGCGGCTCTTTCCAGAAGTACTCGGACGATGAGCGTGCCTTGCCAGGCTGCGGAACGTCGTCGCTGCGCGGAACGGCGCGGCTGCACCGACCACTCGACGTCGTGTGCGCGCACCGGTCGACCGCCAGTTCTCGATGACGCGCGCCCGATTTCGGCACGCCGGTGCACCTCGGCATGTGTCCGCACACAAGGATCAGCTCGCCGGTACCGGGCGAGCAGACGCGAGAGAAAGTGCATGGACGTGGCAAACGAAAGTGAGCAACTCGCTGCTCCATCGGGAGACCGATCGGACCAGCGGGGCGAGCGGTCGATCAAGACGCGGTTGACCTGGCTCGTCACCATTCCCTGGATCGTGTTGCTGGTCGTGTTCGTCGGCGGCAGCGCTGTGTTCGTCTCGGAAGCGGTCTACACCCAGCAGGTCGGTCAGGGCGTCCGCGAGATGTCGCTGCCCGCGGTGAAGGCGCTCGAATCGCTCCAGCGGGAACGCCAGGTCAGCCTGGACGCGGTCAGCCGGGGGGCGTCGTCCCCACCGGAGCTGCTCGCGCAGCAGGCCGAGACCGACCGGACGCTGCGCGAGATGTCCTCCGCCGCCGAGCCGATGATGGCCTCCGCCCCGGACGAGCTCAAGGAGCCGATGACCGAGCTCACCGGGCAGTTCGACCGGCTGCCCGAGATCCGTTCCCGGATCGCCTCCGGAACGATGTCGATCAACGAGCTCAACGCCTACTTCAACGGCACGTTCGACACCGCGACCCAGCTGTTCGAGACCCAGGCCCGGATCGTGCCCTCGGCCGACACGCTGCAAGGCGGTACGGCGGCGGCCGAGCTGTTCCGCGCCTCGGACATGCTGGCGCGGCAGAGCTCCCTGATCTCGACCGCGCTGGCGGTCGGCGAGCTGCAGCCCGGGCAGCACCAGGAGTTCGCCCGGCTCAACGGCGGGATGCACGCCACCCTGGACGACAACCTCGAGTTCCTGCGCCCCTCGGTGCAGGCCGACTACGAGGCGCTGACCACCACGCCCGAGTGGCAGCAGCTCCTGGCGCTGGAGAACGCGCTGATCGTCAACGGCCCGTGGGACAGCGGCGACACGCCGCCGATCTCGGCGGCCGACTGGCGCCGGGTCTCCGACCAGGTGCTCGGCCAGGTCTCCGGCCTGGTCGCCAAGCAGGCCGACCTGGTGTCCCAGCAGGCGGTCGCCGACGGCACCAGCGCGATGACCACCGTGCTGTGGTCCGCCCTGGCGGTGCTGGTCGTCGCGGCGGCGTTCTTCATCGGCACCCGGCGGGTCTACACGCACGTGGTCGACCACGCGCTGCTGACCCGGCTGCAGAACCTGCGCACCGAATCGCTGCACCTGGCCCAGCACCTGCCCGAGGTGGTGGAGAAGCTGCGCGAGGGCGAGTCGGTCGACGTCGACGACAGCATGTCCACGCTGCGCCGCTACGGCAACGACGAGGTGGGGCAGGTCGCCAACGCGATCCAGCTCTTCCAGCGCGAGGCCATGGACGCGGCGGTCGGCGAGACCCGGGCGCGGCAGGGCGCCCGCGCGGTGTTCGTCGGCATGGCGCACCGGCTCCAGCAGCTCCTGCGCAGCGCCTACAACGAGATCGACCAGCTCGAGCGCAACGAGGAGAACTCCCAGCAGCTCGCCCGGCTGTGGAACCTGGACAACCTGCTCACCCGCGCGCGGCGGAAGGTGGAGAACCTGCTCGTGCTCGGTGACCAGACCCCGGGTCGGCGGTGGAGCAAGCCCGTCCCGCTCTACGACGTGCTCCGCTCGGCGACCTCGGAGATCGGCCAGTACAAGCGCGTCATGCTCGGCCACGTGCCCAACGTGGCCGTCTCCGGCCTGGCCGTCGGCGACACCATCCACCTGGCCTCGGAGCTGATCGACAACGCCACCGCGTTCTCGCCGCCGAACACCCAGGTGCACATCACCGCCGTCGCGGTCGCCCGCGGGGTCGCCATCACCATCGACGACCAGGGCCTCGGGATGGACGAGAACATCCGGGTGCGGGCCAACGTGATGATGTCCGATCCGCCCGAGTTCGACCGCCTGGTGCTGGAGAGCAGCAAGGCCGAGCAGCTCGGGCTGTTCACCGCGGCGCGGCTGGCCCAGCGCCGGGACATCGGCGTCGAGTTCGGCACCAGCGCCTACGGCGGCACCCGCGCCACCGTGCTGCTGCCGGACCGCATCCTGAACAACCTCGACGAGCCGACGAGCGCCCCCGCGCTGACCGACTCGACCACCGGCTGGGACGGGGCCATCCAGGACGAGGCCACCGCACTGCTGTCCACTGTGGAAACGACCGGCGAGCAGCCCGCGTGGCCGGACCACGAGCTCAGCGGCCAGTTGCCCGCCACCGCCACCACCTCGATCCCCGAGCGGCGGCAGTCCTCGGCGGACAAGCGGGAACGCCCCCCGCTGCCCCGCCGCGACCCAGGCACCCACCTGGAAGACCTCCAGGAGGAGACACCGACGCAGAACGTCGTCGCCGACCCGGGCAGGTTGGCCGGTTTCCACCAGGCCTTCCGCGGTGCGTTCTCCGACAACCCCGACGACCGCTCGAAATAACCGCAAGTGAGGCATGAGATGATCGAAAACGCTTCGAAGCTGAGTTGGTTGCTGGACGACTTCGTCAACGGCGTCGTCGGTGCCGAGCACGCGTTGGTGATCTCCAACGACGGGCTCGCGCTGGCCCACTCGGAGAGCCTCGACCGGGACAAGGCCGACATCCTGGCCGCCGCCTCGTCGAGCCTGCGCAGCATCGCCCACACCGTCAGCCGGGACTTCGACCGCGGCTCGGTCGCCCAGACCCACGTCGAGATGGAGCGGGGTTTCCTCTTCGTCTGCGCCGCGGGCAGCGGGGCCTGCCTCGCCGTGCTCACCGGTGCCGACGCGGACATCCCCTCGGTGGCCTACGAGATGGGCCGCCTGGTCACCCGGGTCGGCAGCTTCCTGACCGCGGCCCCCCGTCCCGACCTGGCCGGCGAGAGGACCTGAGCATGGACGAGGCGTGGTACGACGACGATGCAGGCACTCTCGTCCGCCCGTACACGATCACGGGCGGGCGGATCCCCAGCAAGCACAGCAGGCTCGACCGCGCCACCCAGGTCGTGACCGTGCAACCGCGCCCGCCGGCGCCGCGTCTGGAACTGACCCCGGAGCACCGCACCATCCTCGATGTGTGCCGCCGTCCGGCATCGGTGGCCGAACTCGGCGCCCGGCTGGCGCAGCCGCTGGGCGTGGTCCGGGTGTTGTGCAGCGATCTGCTCGACCACGGGGTGGTGCACGTCCACTCCCCAACCGCAACAGTCAGTCACGATGTCTTGAAGAAGGTGCTTGATGGTCTCTGCAGGCTCTAGCCCGAAGGAAGACCGCGTGGCAGCGCCGATGCCGGTCAAGATCGTCGTCGCCGGCGGCTTCGGCGTGGGCAAGACGACCTTCGTCGGCGCGGTCAGCGAGATCCCTCCGCTGAGCACCGAGGAGGAGATGACCGTTGCCAGCGAGGGCAAGGACGACCTCTCCGGCGTGGAGCGCAAGCGCACCACCACGGTCGCGCTGGACTTCGGGCGGATCACCTTCGACGAGGAGATCGTGCTCTACCTGTTCGGCGCCCCCGGGCAGAACCGCTTCGTGCGGTTGTGGCCGGACCTGGCCTTCGGCGCCATCGGTGCCGTCGTGCTGCTGGACACCCGCAAGCTCCAGGAGGGATTCGCCGCGGTCGACTTCTTCGAGAAGCGCCGGATCCCCTTCGTGGTGGCGGTGAACAAGTTCACCGACGCCTACGACTACGAGGCCGAGGAGCTGCGGGAGGCGTGCGTGATCCCGCCCGAGGTGCCGGTGGTCTACTGCGACGCGCGCGACCGCGAGTCGTGCAAGCAGACCCTGATCACGCTGGCGCGGCACGCGCTGGACCGGGTCGCCAAGCCGGTCGAGACCGCCTGACGGGCAGCGGACGGCAACGGGCCGGGTGGGCGCTCGCCCACCCGGCCCGTTCGCGGGTCAGCTCGCGGTGATCGGCGCGGTGACGCACCGGAAGTGCCGCAGCAGCGGCGGCGCCGACACGAACCGGTAGCCCGGGACCTGCTCGGGGTGCTTGGCGATGTCGGCCAACACCTCGGCGACGTACTCCAGGTGCCCGTGGTCGTAGACCCGGCGCGGCAGCGCCAGCCGGACCAGCTCGAACGGTGCCGGGGTGACCAGCGCGTTGTTCTCGTCCAGCTCGCCCAGGTACAGCGAACCCAGCTCGGAGCAGCGGATCCCGCCCTCGCGGTACAGCGCGCAGGCCAGCGCGTGCCCCGGGAACTGCCACGGCTGCAGGTGCGGCAGCAGGCGCCCGGCGTTGAGGTACACGCCGTGCAGCCCGGAGGGCCGCACGGTGGCGACCCCGGCGGCGTGCGCCCGGTCGGCCAGGAACGCCGCCTCCCGCTCCCGATCGGCCAGGTAGTTCGGGTCCAGCACCTCGCGCAGCCCCTGGGCCAAGGTCTCCAGGGTGTGCCCGGTCAGGCCGCCGTAGGTGCGGAACCCCTCGGTGGCGATGACGTTGACCTCGCACTCGTCGGCGACCTTGCCGTCGTGCAGCGCGATCAGCCCGCCCTCGTGGGACAGGCCGTCCTTCTTCAGGCTGGCCACGCAGCCGTCGGCGAGCTCGAAGGCGCGGCGCGCCACGTCGCGCGGGCTCCACCCGGCGTAGGCCGGGTCGCGCCGGGTCACCAGCCAGGCGTTCTCGGCGAACCGGGCGGCGTCGAGGATCAGCGGCACGCCGTGCTCGCGGGCCAGCGCGCTCGCCGCCTCCAGGTTGCCCATCGACACCGGCTGGCCGCCGCCGCCGTTGTTGGTGATGGTGATCAGGACCTGCCCGACGCGGGGACCGTCCGGGCCGGTGAGGACGTCCTTGAGCGCGTCGAGGTCGATGTCGCCCTTGAACGGTTCCTCGCTGTCGAGGTCCTGCGCCTGCGGGCAGGGCAGGTCGATCGCGTGGGCGCCGAGGAGCTCGACGTTGGCCCGCGTGGTGTCGAAATGGGTGTTGCTCACACTGATCCGCCCGGGACCGAGCAGGGCCGTGAACAGCACGCGCTCGGCGGCGCGGCCCTGGTGCACCGGCAGGATGTGCCGGTAGGGCACGACGTCGCGCACCGCCTCCTGGAAGCGGAAGAAGGAATCCGCGCCGGCGTAGCGCTCGTCGGCGCGCTGCGCCCACGCCTGCTGGTCGGTGGACAGGGCGCCGGTCCCGGAGTCGGAGAGCAGGTCGATGCTGACCTTGTCGGAGGGCAGGTTGAACGGGTTGTGGCCCGCCCGGTCGAGTTCCTGGATGCGCTGCTCGCGCGTGGTGACCGGGATGGGGCGCACGACGGCGGAGACGAAGGGTCGCAGATGCGGCATGGGGTGTTCGGTGTCCTCGCGTGGGGTGGGGGGAGGGAGCGGGGCCGGTGCCCGGGATGCGGCTCCGCGCCCGAGGGGAACGCCGCCGGTCAGCGGCGGGTACCGCCGTAGGCCTCCGAGGAGACGTAGACGGAGTTGCCGCTCGTACCGGGGCTCAGCCGCAGCGACACGTGCGCGATCAGCCCGGTGTTGTCCGCCAGCGGTCGGTCGGTGACCGCGCGCAGCACCTCGGTGATCGACTCGGGGGCGAGGTCCTGGCCGCGGAACAGCTCCTGGACCCGTTCCAGCGCGATCCCGTCGTGCTCGACGTAGTCCCGCAGCGGGAGGTAGAGGCTGTAGTTGCTCGGGGTGGAGTCGTCGCCTTCGACGAAGGAGTAGCTGGAGATCAGCGGACGCCGGGTGAATTCCGCGGTGCCGGGGGCCAGCACGTCGCAGAACTCGCGGATCCGCCCGGCCTCGATGCCCGGCACCGCGGCCGCGGCCCGCTCGGCGACCGCGACGTCGGCGTCGCGGTGGGCGAGGTAGAGCTTGACCCGGGCGGTGGGCGAATCGTCGAGGTCCAGGGCGAAGAAGGCGAACCTGTCCTGGCCGTGCCGCTGCATCCCGAACTTGGTCGCGGTGGCGAAGGCGCCGTGCAGACCGAGCCGCTGGAACGCCTCCTCGACCAGCTTGGGCGCCTCCTCCTCGCCGTGCATCGCGGGGTTGACGTAGATCTTGATCTTCGGCGCGGCGGCGCCCTGCGGGAAGATGAACGACCACCACCAGGAGAAGTCGCCCTGGGGGTGTTCCGGTGTCAGCAGGTCGCGGACCGCGTCCAGCTTGCCGAGGTCGAGGTGGTGGCGCTCGGCGAGCACCGACAGCAGGTCCTGGGCGGCGGTCAGGTTGTTCGCCGCGGTGGGTTCCGGGGCGAGGGCTTCGCAGAGCGTCCGCAGGTGGCGGCGCCCGTCGTCGTCGAACTGGATCGAGAACTCGACCGGCGTGCCGTCGTCGGCCACGTCGGACGGGAACGGAGGCGGGTCCGTCAGCGGTCGTTCGGCATGCACGCCGAGCAGGTCCGCCAGCAGCCGCGACGGCACCTCTTCCTCGATTCCGAGGAGCGTGCACAGGTTGCGCATTTGACCTGTCACGTGTCTACCTAACGTGACATCGGTGAGGCGCATGTGACCCCCGATCTGGTGGATTGCCTTTTGGCCTCATCCCGTGGTGCGAGGCCGAGTAACGAGCGGTCACCTTAGCCGCCGAGTACAATGCCCGCCAGATCCATCCGGAGTGATCTTGGAGACGCGGCGAACCTCCGCCGGGCGCATTCCCGCGCGGTCCCGACCGGCGAACCGGATCCGCCCGGCGCGCGGAATGGGTTTAAGATCCGGTTAATTCCCGCCCCGAATGCCGTTCCGACGACTCATGATGACCGCCTCCCGGCACGGCCGCGGCGCCTGGAACGTCCGCCACCGGCGCGAAACCGCCTCCCGGGAACGGATTCCCACCTCCCCCGCCGAGGCGGCTCCTGCGGCGGCCCGCCGGGGCAGGACGTCCGCCCCCGATTTCCCTGCACGGCGCGCCGGATAATGCGCCGCTAATCCGCCGCACCGAAGCCGGGCGGCGCGGTGGGAACGGAAATCCCCGCTGCCCTCGCGAAATCCGAACGGGCGTCCGGGAAACGCGGGTGCGCACCGCTTTCCACCACCACGGGCGCACCGGGAATCCGGGGAAAGGGCGCTCGTCAGGCCGAGACGACCTGGTCGAGCACGGTGACGAAGGCGTCGCGGTCCACGCCCACCGGGTCCTCGGCCAGCCAGCGGCCGATGTCGCGGACGAACTGGGCGGGGGTCATCGGGGCGACCGGGACCTCGGGCTGGTCCACTGTGGTCACTTCACCGGCCCGGCTCGGGTAGATGAGCACCGCGCCGCACACCTCGACGCCGGGCAGCAGCTCCTCGAACGCGGCCACGCTGCGGTCCAGCCGGGTGCTGCCGCCCCGGAAGACGTGGCCGTTGCGCCACAGCTCGCCGCCTTCGTCGGCGGCGTAGTGCCCGGGCAGCCACGACTTCGACTCCACCAGCACCAGCCGACGCCCGCACAGCACCGCGTGGTCGACGTCCTCGAAGACCGAATCCGGCCACGCCAGTCCGTGGAAGATGCGCACCCCCGGCAACCGGGTGAGGTACTTGGCGCAGAGCTCCGCGGTGAGCAACCGCGCCCGCTCGTCCTGCCCGTCGGGCAACCCGAAGACCTTGCGACCGCCGAACTCGGCGGTGAACTCGCGGTCGGTGCGGCGGGCCCGGAGGTGCTTGCGCAGCAGCAGCACCAGCACCGCGCCGCTGCCCACCAGCACGCCCAGCCACACCATGAGCAGCAGCGGCGGCAGCGGCACCGCGAGCCCGGACACCAGCAGCAGGCTCCAGCCGCCGAGCATGGCCAGCGCGGGCGCCCGGTCCGGACCGGTCTGCGGCAGGTAGCGGATCCGCGCGTCCGGGTCGACGCCGTACCACCACGGCACGTCGTGCGGGCCCAGCTTCGGCAGCCTCGGCTCGAAGTGCGGATCGTCGCCGAATCCCCGGGGCCGCTTGCGGGCGGCGGGCCGGGCCGGCGGATCGGGCACGGGCCGGTCGTACTCGGCGCGCCGCGCGGGATCGCTCAGCGTCTCGTAGGCCTGCTGCAGCAGCCGGAAGGTGCCCGGCGTCCCGCCGACGTCGGGATGCATGCTGCGGGCGAGCGTGCGGTAGGCGGACTTGATCTCCGCCGCACCGGCATCGCGGCCGATACCGAGCAACTCGTAGTAGTCGACCTCGCGCACGACTCCGCCCACCTCCCAGGACTGCGCGGCCATGATAGGACGTGGATCCGGCACAAGATCATCGACTCCGGCGAAATCCACCGACCGGACATCGGCGGCACGACCACCGGCGCGACGGCGGACCGGCGTCCGGACGCGAAAAACCCGCTGACCGTTCGGCCAGCGGGCTCTCCACACGGCGACCGGAGCGGCACCGCCGCTCCTCCCTTCTGGTCGCCTCCACCGGCCGTGCCTGCCGTGGTTGGCGCCGACGACCGCACGACCCGGGTACGAGGTGGTTCCCGGGCGCGGCGGGCGGATCCCGCGCGCCGCTGGTCGCCGATCCTAGCCGCTGCCCGCACCCCGGGTCAGCCCCTCGGGCGATCGTTTCCGACCGTTCAGCGCTGATTCACCCCCGGAGCGCGGTTGACCCGTGCCGTGCGTCACACCGCGCGACCGGGGAATATCTCCCGGAAGGGCGCCGTTGGGGACGTTTAGTTGAACATTGAACTTTCCGGGAGGATGCGCCATGCAGTTCGGGGTCTTCACCGTCGGTGATGTCACCACCGACCCGACGACGGGTCGGACGCCGACGGAGGCCGAGCGGATCAAGGCGATGGTGCGGATCGCGCAGAAGGCCGAGGAGGTCGGCCTCGACGTGTTCGCCACCGGCGAGCACCACAACCCGCCGTTCGTGCCCTCCTCCCCCACCACGATGCTCGGCTACCTCGCCGCGAGCACCGAACGGCTCGTGCTGTCGACGTCCACGACGCTGATCACCACCAACGACCCGGTGAAGATCGCCGAGGACTTCGCGATGCTGCAGCACCTCGCCGACGGCCGCGCCGACCTCATGCTGGGCCGGGGCAACACCCCGCCGGTGTACCCGTGGTTCGGCCAGGACATCCGGCAGGGCATCCCGCTGGCGATCGAGAACTACGCGCTGCTGCACCGGCTGTGGCGGGAGGACGTGGTGGACTGGGAAGGCCGGTTCCGCACCCCGCTGCAGGGCTTCACCTCGACGCCGCGTCCGCTCGACGGCGTGCCGCCCTTCGTCTGGCACGGCTCGATCCGCAGCCCGGAGATCGCCGAGCAGGCCGCCTACTACGGCGACGGCTTCTTCCACAACCACATCTTCTGGCCCGCCGAGCACACCCGCCGCATGATCGAGGTGTACCGCAGGCGGTTCGAGCACCACGGGCACGGACGCGCCGACCAGGCCATCGTCGGGCTGGGCGGCCAGGTGTTCATCCGGCCGAACTCCCAGGACGCGGTCCGGGAGTTCCGCCCCTACTTCGACCACGCCCCGGTCTACGGCGGCGGGCCGTCGTTGGAGGACTTCTCCACCCAGACCCCGCTGACCGTGGGCAGCCCGCAGCAGGTCATCGACCGGACCCTCGGCTTCCGCGACTACGTCGGGGACTACCAGCGCCAGCTGTTCCTCGTCGACCACGCCGGGCTGCCGCTCAAGACCGTCCTGGAGCAGCTCGACCACCTCGGCGAGGTGGTCGCGGTGCTGCGCGCGGAGTTCGCCAAGGACCGGCCCGCCCACGTGCCCGACGCGCCCACCCACGCCTCGCTGCGCGCGGCGCGGGAGGCCGCGCGATGAGCAGCGGGCTCCCGGGCTGAGGACCGCGCATGGCCGATCGAGCGGTGCGGGTGCTGATCGCCCCGGAACTGCGGTTCTTCCTGCCCCGGCGGTACCGGGGCGGGCAGGCCGCGGTGCGCCACGACCCGACCGCCACGATCGGCCACGTCGTCGAATCGCTCGGCGTCCCGCTGCCCGAGGTCGGGGCGCTGCTGCTGGACGGCGCCGCGGCCGCGCCCGGCGCGCGGGCCGCCGCCGGGTCGAGCGTCGAGGTCCGGCCGGTGCGGCGTCCGCAGCCGGTGCCGGCCCGCTTCCTGCTGGACGTCCACTTCGGCGCGCTGGCCCGCCGGATGCGGCTGCTCGGGCTGGACGCGTCCTACCGCAACGACGCCACCGACGACGAGCTCGCCGAGCGGGCGCACCGGGAAGACCGGGTGCTGCTCACCCAGGACCGGGGGCTGCTGCGCCGGCGCGCGGTCACCACCGGCGCCTACGTCCGGGGCCGGACCACCGACGAGCAGCTCGCCGACGTCCTGGACCGGTTCCGCCCAGCGCTGGCCCCGTGGACCCGCTGCGCGGCCTGCGGTGGGCCGCTGGAGCCGGTGGCCAAGCAGGAGGTCGCCCACCGGCTCCAGCCCGGAACCCTGCGCGAGCACGACGAGTTCGCCCGCTGCCGGGACTGCGGCCAGGTCTACTGGCGGGGTGCGCACTCCCGCCGCATCGAGGAGATGATCCGCCGGGCCCGGGGCGGCGGTCCGCCGGGCGGCGCGGCTCCGGGCGGGTGAGCCGCATCTCGACGGCCCCGGGCGGCGGTGCGGGTGGCACCGCCGCCCGGGGCGCGGGGGTCAGGCGTCACAGCGCCGCTTCGAGGGTGGGCAGGTAGCCCTCGGCCTGGCCGGCGACGTTCGGGTGGAACGACTCCACCAGCGGCAGGCTGGGCCCGTTGATCCACTCCGCGTCGCTGCACACGCCGTGGCCGTCGAACCGCTCGCGCGGATCGGCGAAGGTGAACCCGGCCGCCCGCGCGCGCTCGGAGATCACCGCGGCCAGCTCGTCGGCGCCCTCGTTGAGCCGCTCCCGCTTGGCCACGGTGAAGCCGGGGATGCCGCAGTCCCCGAGATCGTTGAGGCGCGGGTAGCCGAGCACCACGACCTCGGCGTTGGGCGCGGCCTCGCCGATGTTGGCGTAGGTGGTGTCGAGCTTGCCGGGCAGCACCGAGGTGGCCTCCTGCACGGCCTCGGTCACCGCGTCGTCGCAGCTGGAGTCGGTGCCCAGCAAGCAGGACTGCACGACGTCGGCGAACCCGACGTCGTTGCCGCCGACCGAGAGGGTGACCAGGGTGGTGTCCGCGCCGAGCGAGCCGAGCTGTTCGGCGTTGACGTCGTCGGTGGTGGCCCCGCCGCAGGCGTCGAAGGCGAAGTCGGCCACGCCGTTGGCGTCGGCCCACAGCTGCGGGTAGGCGTGCGGACTGCGCCGGCAGTCGCCGCTGTCCTCGAAGTACTCGCGGGTGCCCACCCCGGAGGAGTAGGAGTCGCCCAAGGCGACGTAGTTCTCGGCGGCGGACTGGGCGTGGGCGGGAGCGGCCAGCAGCGTACCCGCCAAGGCGAGCGCACCGAGGGCGGCGACCTGGGGAACGTGGCGCATTGCTTCCTCCGGTAACGGGGAGCGGAGTGCGGACGACGTTCATTCAAGGTCGGATTCCCGATATACCGTCAGAATTGTCGTATACCCGCCAGTAGCGGAAGACTCGGCACGGACCGCGCGAAACGGAAAATCCGCCAGGTGCGCCAATTCCGCTGCGCCGTTCGGCGGCGCCAGTCCACATTGGACTAACCGCGGCGCGACGCGGCCCCGGCCGGGCGAGCCGTGCGTCACATCCGGACGCGGCGCCGGGCTGCCATCATGTCGGCATGGAACCGACGCTCGACACCGCGCCCGGCGGGCCGGCCGCGCCCGGCCACGATCCGCTGCTGACCATGCTCGACCTGGAACGGATCGAGAGCGACATCTTCCGCGCGGGCATGGTCTTCGCCGAGCCCTACGCGCTCTACGGCGGCCAGGTCGCCGCCCAGGCGCTGCTGGCGGCCGGGCGCACCGTCGAAGCCGACCGGCTGCCGCACTCCCTGCACGGCTACTTCCTGCGCGCCGGCGACGCCACCCTGCCCACCGTGTTCCGGGTGTACCGGGACCGGGACGGCCGGTCCTTCTCGGCGCGGCGGGTGGTGGCCACCCAGCGCGGCGAGGTCATCTTCAACATGTCGTCCTCGTTCCACCTGCGCCAGGAAGGCGTGGAGGCGCAGCTCTCGACGATGCCCGAGGTGCCGGACCCGGCCGGGTCGGAGCCCTACCCGATCCCCCGGCTGTTCTCGATGGAGGGCCGCGCGGTCCCGCAGCCGCACGAGGACCCGGGCTACCCGACGCGGTTCTGGGCGCGCTGCACCAGCGAGCTGCCGGCCGACCCGCTGCTGCACGCCTCGGTGCTGACCTACCTGTCGGACATCTCCACCGGGCTGGGACCGCTGCGCACCGACGAGGCCAAGCCCGGGTCGAGCCTCGACCACGCCGTCTGGTTCCACCACCCGGCCCGGATGGACGACTGGGTGCTCACCGACCTGGTCCCGCACGCGGCGGCGGCCGGTCGCGGCTGGTACACCGGGTCGCTGTTCGGCGCCGACGGGCTCCTGCTCGCGAGCCTGGCCCAGGAGACGCTGTTCCGGAACAAGCGGCGATGACCACCGGGAGGCCCGCATGACCCTGACGATCACCGAACGCCGCGGCCACGTCCTGCTGATCCGGATGAACCGGGAGCACAAGCGCAACGCGGTCGACCGGGCGCTGGCCGACGCGCTGGACGAGGCGTTCAACCTCCTCGACGACGACCCCGACCTGCGGGCCGGGGTGCTCACCGGGACACCGGCGGTCTTCTCGGCGGGCAGCGACCTGACGGCCCTCGGCGACTACTCCACCGAGCGGGGCGGCGAGTACGGGCTGATCCGCCGCGACCGGCGCACCCCGCTGATCGCCGCCGTGGAAGGCCCGGCGCTGGGCGGCGGCCTCGAAATGGTGCTCGCCTGCGATCTGGTGGTGGCCGGGCGGTCGGCCCGGTTCGGGCTGCCCGAGGTCGCCCGCGGCGTGGTGCCGACCTGCGCCGGGCTGTTCCGCGGTCCGCGCGCGCTGCCGCTGAATCTGGCCCACGAGCTCGCGCTCACCGGCGATCCCTTCGACGCCGCGCGGGCCCACGCCGCCGGGCTCGTCAACGAGGTGACCGAGGACGGCGCGGCGGAGCCCGCCGCCCTGGCGCTGGCCGAGCGCATCTGCCGCAACTCCCCCACCGCGGTCGGGGCCAGCCTGGCGGCGATGCGGCGCTGGGCCGCGGCCTCGGAGGCGGAGGGCTGGCGGGCCACCGAGGAGGCCATCGCCGCCGTGCACGACACCGCGGACCAGCGGGAGGGCGTCCAGGCGTTCCTGGAGAAGCGCCCGCCGCGCTGGAGCGGCCGCTAGGGCGCTCGGGAGGCGCCTCGCCCGACGGCGGCCGCGAGGTGGTCGCCGGTGAGGGTGGAGCGGGCGGCGACGAGCTCGGCGGGGGTGCCTTCGAAGACGACCCGGCCACCGTCGTGCCCGGCGCCGGGACCGAGGTCGACGATCCAGTCGGCGTGCGCCATCACCGCCTGGTGGTGTTCGACGACGATCACCGAGGTGCCCCCGTCGACGAGCCGGTCGAGCAGGCCGAGCAGGTGCTCGACGTCGGCGAGGTGCAGGCCGGTGGTCGGCTCGTCGAGGACGTAGACGCCGCCCTCCTCGGCCATCCGGGAGGCCAGCTTGAGCCGCTGCCGCTCGCCGCCGGACAGCGTCGTGAGCGGCTGGCCGAGGGTGAGGTAGCCGAGCCCGACGTCGACGAGCCGGCGCAGGACGGCGTGCGCGGCCGGGGTGCGCGCGTCCCCGGCGCCGAAGAACTCCGCCGCCTCGCCCACCGACAGCGCGAGCACCTCGCTGATGTCCTTGCCGCCGAGCCGGTACCGCAGCACGGACGGCTGGAACCGCTTGCCCTCGCACTCCTCGCAGGTGACGGCGACCTCGGCCATCATCGCCAGGTCGGTGTGCAGGACGCCCGCGCCGCCGCACTGCGGGCAGGCCCCCTCCGAGTTCGAGCTGAACAGCGCGGGCTTCACGCCGTTGGCCTTCGCGAACGCCTTGCGGATCGGGTCGAGCGCGCCGGTGTAGGTCGCCGGGTTGCTGCGCCGCGAACCGCGGATCGGGTCCTGGTCGATCGACACCACGCCCGCGCCCGCCGGGATCGACCCGTGCACCAGCGAGCTCTTGCCGGACCCGGCGACGCCGGTGACGACGACGAGCACCCCGAGCGGGATGTCGACGTCGACGTCGCGCAGGTTGTGCGTCGAGGCACCGCGGATCTCCAGCGCGCCGGTGGGCGTGCGCACCTGCTCCTTGAGGGCGGCGCGGTCGTCGAGGTGGCGGCCGGTGCGGGTGCCGCTGGCGCGCAGCCCGTCGACGGTGCCCTCGAAGCAGACGGTGCCGCCCGCCGCACCGGCGCCGGGACCGAGGTCGACCACGTGGTCGGCGATCTCGATCACCTCCGGCTCGTGCTCCACGACCAGCACCGTGTTGCCCTTGTCCCGCAGCAGCAGGAGCAGGTCGTTCATCCGCCGGACGTCGTGCGGGTGCAGGCCGGCGGTGGGCTCGTCGAAGACGTAGGTGACGTCGGTGAGGGAGGAACCGAGGTGGCGGATCATCTTGGTGCGCTGGGCCTCGCCGCCCGACAGCGAACCCGACGGCCGGTCCAGCGAGAGGTAGCCGAGGCCGATCTCCACGAACGAGTCGAGGGTCCGCCGCAGCGCGGTGAGCAGCGGTGCCACCGACGGCTCGTCGAGGCCGCGCACCCACTCGGCCAGGTCGCTGATCTGCATCGCGCAGGCGTCGGCGATGCTGGTCCCGCCGATCTTCGACGACCGGGCCGCCTCGCTGAGCCGGGTGCCGCCGCACTCGGGGCACGCGGTGAAGGTGACCGCCCGGTCCACGAACTCCCGGATGTGCGGCTGCATCGCTTCCCGGTCCTTGGCCAGGAACGACTTGCGGATCTTGGGCAGCAGCCCTTCGTAGGTGAGGTTCACGCCGTCGACCTTCACCTTGGTCGGCTCCCGGTGCAGGAAGTCCCGCATCTCCTGCTCGGTGAACTCGCGGATCGGCTTGTGCGGGTCGAGGAAACCCGACTCCGCGTAGAGCCGCACCGTCCAGAAGCTGTCCGACTTCCAGCCCGGGATGGTGAAGGCCCCTTCGGACAGCGACTTGGTGTCGTCGTAGAGCTGGGCGAGGTCGATGTCGGTGACCGCGCCCCGGCCGTCGCAGTGCGGGCACATGCCACCGGCCCGGGTGAAGGTCTGCTTGACCGTCTTGCGGTCGCCCCGTTCGGCGGTGATCGCACCGCTGGCCCGGACCGTGGGGAGGTTGAAGGCGAAGGCGGTGGGCGGGCCGAGGTGCGGCTGCCCGAGCCGGCTGAAGAGGATGCGCAGCATCGCGTTGGCATCGGTGGCGGTGCCGACCGTGGAGCGCGGATCGGCGCCCATCCGCTGCTGGTCGACGATGATCGCGGTGGTCAGGCCGTCGAGCACGTCGACCTCGGGCCGGGCCAGGGTCGGCATGAAACCCTGCACGAACGCGGTGTAGGTCTCGTTGATCAGCCGCTGCGACTCCGCGGCGATCGTGCCGAACACCAGCGAGCTCTTGCCCGAGCCGGAGACGCCGGTGAACACCGTCAGCCTGCGCTTCGGCAGCTCGATGCTGACATCGGCGAGGTTGTTCTCGCGCGCGCCGTGCACGCGGATCAGGTCGTGGCTGTCGGCGGCGGGCGGATCCGCGTCCGTGCTCATCGTGTCCCCCTCGGCTGGACGGCGGCCCTCGGCTCGCTCGGGACGCAGGCCCCGCGACGGCGAGCGCGGGCCGCGACAGGCTACCGCCGGTGGCGGACAGGGGCCGTGCGCCCGGCCGCGGCGGTGGCGGGCCGGGGCCGGGTGGCCCACCATCGGTAGCTGCGCCGGGACGCCGCGCTCCCGGCCCGCCACGGAGGGGGCAGGCACCATGGACCCGCACCGCTTTCCCGCGCCGGAGCGGGGGATGCTCGTCACGCACTTCCTCACCGTGTCCGACGTCGCCCGCTCCCGCGCCTTCTACACCGACGTCTTCGACGGCGAGGTGGTGCTGCCGGAGAACCCGTGCACGATCCGGATCGCCAACTCCTGGCTCATCATGAACCCGGGCGGCGGCCCCACCCCGGACAAGCCGGGCATCACCCTGGCGCCACCGGAGCGCACCGACACCGCCTCCGCGTTCCTCAACGTGCGGGTGGCCGACATCGCGGCCTTCTACGCCGACGCCCGCGCCAAAGGGGCCGAGTTCGTCACCGAACCGCTGGACCGCACCGCCGAGATCCGCTGCTACCTCCGCGATCCCGACGGCTACCTGATCGAGATCGGCCAGGCGACCGGGATCCTGGAGGGCCGCTACGCCGATCCGCCCGCCACCGGCTGACCCGGCTCACCCGCGCAGCGCGCGCTCGGCCTCGGCGGCTTCGGCGGTCGCCACGCGGCGGCTCTGGTCGCACAGCGCTCCGACGCCGATGAACAGCGCGCCCGCCAGGAACAGCATCGAAACGCCCCACGTCGCGTGCGTCGGGGAGGCGGTCACCAGGGCCAGCGCCGCCAACGGCGCCAGGCCGCCGGAGAACGCGCCGCCGACCTCCCGCCCGGTGCCGAGTCCCGACGCCCGCACCCCGGCCGGGAACTGCGAGGCCAGGAAGGCGCCCTGCGCCGCGAGCATCATGGGCACCACGATGCCGGTGGCCAGCACCAGCGCCGCCCAGATCGCCAGGTCGTGCCCGGAGTCGAGCAGCCAGAAGAACGGGAACGCCAGCGCCGCGGTGCCGACCGCGCCGAGGAGCACGAGCCGCCGGGCGCCCACCACGTCGCAGATCCGCCCGGCGATCGGCACGGTGGCGATGGCCACCGCGCTGGCCAGGGTGACGCCGAACGCCCCGACGTTGGCCGCCACGCCCTGGAACTGGGTCAGGTAGGACAGCGAGAACGTCTTGAAGATGTAGCTGACGCCGTTGTAGCCGATGGTGATCGCCATGACCACCGCCAGGCCGCGCCAGTCCGAGCGCAGCAGGTCCCGCAGCGGGCGCCGCCCGGAGCGCTCGGCGCGCGAGACCCGCTCGAACTCCGGGGTCTCCGGCAGCCGGGTGCGCACCCAGATCCCCAGCCCGACCAGGGCGAAGCTGGCCAGGTAGGGCAGCCGCCAACCCCAGCCGTGCAAGAACTCCTCGCTGGTGCTGGTCAGCACGGTGACGGTCAGCGAGGACACCAGCAGGCCGATGTTCACGCCGAGCGCGGGCAACGAGGCGATCCGGCCGCGCGATCCGGGCGCGGCGTGCTCGTAGGACACGGCGATGGCGCTGCCCAGCTCCGCACCGGCCCCGAGGCCCTGGAACACCCGCAGCACGACCAGCAGCACCGGGGCGAGGATGCCCGCCGTCTCGTAGGTGGGCAGCAGCCCGATCAGGCCCGAGGAGACCCCCATCAGCAGGAAGGTCAGGGTGAGCACCGCTTTGCGCCCCACCCGGTCGCCGAGCATCCCGAACACGATGCCGCCGAAGGGCCGGGCCAGGAAGCCGACCGCGAAGGTCGCGACGGAGGCCAGCGTGCCCGCGGCCGGGCTCGCCGACGGGAAGAACACCGGTCCGAACACCAGCGCCGCCATCGAGGCGTAGAGGTAGAAGTCGAACCACTCCAGGGCCGAGCCGATCACCACGGCGGGCCCCACGGCCCGGGGCGTCCTCGACGGCGCAGTCGGCTGCTCGGTCATCGTCCTCGCCCTCATCCGCATATCCGAACGACTATTGAGCGGCGATGCTAGGGAGTGGCCTCGGTCACGTCAACAGTCCGCTTTTCTTTATTAGTTCCGGCGTTGACAGCCGGGCAGATCGCGGACAACACTGCGCTACGTTCGCGGATCAACGATTCGCGTCCGTATTTGAGAACGCGAGAGGATCCGATGGACTTCGCACCGACCGAGGACCAGCAGGCGCTGCGGGAAGGGGCGCGCGCCCTCGCCCGGACGTTCTCCGACGAGTACTGGGCCGAGCGCGACCACGCGGGCGAATTCCCGTGGGAGTTCTACGACGCCTTCGCCGCCGGCGGCTGGCTCGGCATCGCCATCCCCGAGCGGTACGGCGGCGGCGGGCTCGGGATCAGCGAAGCGGCGCTGCTGCTGGAGGAGGTCGCCGCCGCCGGGGCGGGGATGAACGGGTGCAGCACGATGCACCTGACCATCTTCGGGCTCAACACCATCGTCAAGCACGGCAGCGAGCGGCTGCGCCGGGAGGTGCTGCCCGCCGCGGCCGACGGCTCGCTGCACGTGTGCTTCGGCGTCACCGAACCCGACGCGGGCACCGACACCACCCGGATCACCACCTTCGCCGAACGCGTGCCCGGCGGCTACCGGGTCAACGGGCGCAAGGTGTGGATCACCAAGGCGGGCGACTCCCAGAAGATGGTGCTCATCGCCCGCACCACCCGGCGCGAGGAAGTCGCGCGCCCCACCGACGGGATGAGCCTGTTCCTCGTCGACCTCGACCCGGCGCACGTCCACCTGAACCCGATCCCCAAGCTCGGCCGCAACGCGGTGGCCTCCTACGAGGTGCTCCTCGACGACCTGTTCGTGCCGGACTCCGCCCGGGTCGGCGAGGAGGGCGAGGGGTTCCGCCACCTGCTCGACGGGCTGAACCCCGAGCGCATCCTGCTCGCCCACGAAGCGCTGGGCATCGGCCGGGCCGCGCTGGAGCGCGCGGTGCGCTACGCCGGGGAGCGAGTGGTGTTCGACCGCCCCATCGGGCAGAACCAGGGCGTCGCCTTCCCGCTGGCCGAAGCCGCGACCCGCCTCGACGCCGCCGAGCTCATGGCGCGCAACGCCGCCTGGCGCTACGACCGGGGACTGCCCTGCGGCCGGGAGGCGAACATGGCCAAGTGGCTGTGCGCCGAGGCCGGTTTCCAGGCCGCCGACCAGGCCGTGCAGACCCACGGCGGCATGGGTTACGCCCGCGATTACCACGTCGAGCGCTACTTCCGGGAGTCCCGGATCCTGCGCCTGGCCCCGGTCAGCCAGGAGATGGTGCTCAACTACGTCGCCCAGCACGTGCTCGGCCTGCCCAAGTCGTACTGACCAGGAGATGTCATGACCGGAAGCCTCGACGGGCTGCGCGTGCTGGACCTCTCGCGGGTGCTCGCCGGACCGCTGTGCACCCAGATGCTCGCCGACCACGGTGCCGAGGTCGTCAAGGTCGAAGCACCGGCCGGGGACGAGACCCGGACGTGGGGACCGCCGTTCGTGGACGCGACCACGAGCGCCTACTACACCGGGGTCAACCGCAACAAGGCCAACATCGGACTGGACCTGCGCACCGAGTCCGGGCAGCGGGTGCTCGCCGAGCTGCTGGCCGGCAGCGACGTGCTGGTGGAGAACTTCAAGGCCGGGACGCTGGCCGGGTGGGGGCTGCCCGACGAGGTGCTGCGCGAGCGCTACCCGCGGCTGGTCCAGTGCCGGATCACCGGCTTCGGCACCGACGGGCCGATGGGCGGGATGCCCGGCTACGACGCGGTGGCCCAGGCCTACGGCGGGCTGATGAGCATCAACGGCGAACCCACCGGTCCGCCGCTGCGGGTCGGCGTGCCCGTGGTGGACATGGTCACCGGGATCTACGCGTTCTCCGGCATCCTGCTCGCGCTGCACGAGCGGCGGCGCAGCGGGCGGGGCCAGCTGGTGGACTGCGCGCTGATCGACACCGCGATCTCGTTGCTGCACCCGCATTCCCCGTCGTGGCTGGCCGACGGCGAGCCGGCCCGCCGGACCGGGTCGGCGCACCCGTCGATCGCCCCCTACGACACCTTCGAGGCCGCCGACGGACTGGTCTTCATCGGCGTCGGCAACGACCGCCAGTTCGGCGGGTTCACCGAGCTGCTGGGGATTCCCGAACTCGCCGACGACCCGAGGTTCCGCACCAACGCCGACCGGGTCGGCAACGTGGCGGCGCTGCGCCCGCTGCTGGCCGAGCGGATCGCCCGGCACCCGCGGCGGGAGCTGGCCACCGCGCTGCTCGCGCGCGGGGTCCCGGCCACCCCGGTGCACGACGTCGGCGAGGCGCTCACCGATCCGCACGTCCTGCACCGCGGGATGGTGGTGACCGACGGCGACTACCGCGCGACCGGCATCCCGATCACGCTGGAGCGGACGCCGGGCGCGGTGCGCAGCGCACCGCGCGGGCACGGCGCCGACACCCGCGGCGTGCTGGCTTCGCTGGGCTACTCCAACGCCGAGATCGACGATCTGGTCGCCGCGGGCGCCGCCGTCGAACCGCCGTGCTGAGGGACGGGGCCGCGCCGGCGAGCGACCCGCTAGCCGAAGGTGATGATCGACTTGATGTCGTCCGGGCCGGTCTCGAACGCGACGCCCCACTGCTCCAGCGGGACGGTGCAGGTCACCAGGCCCGCCAGCCAGTCCGGGTCGGCGGCGCACAGGGCGTCGTGGGCCGCCGCGAAGTGCTCGCGGCGCGAGTTGACCGAGCCGAGCACCGCCTTGTTCCCGCCCAGCAGGTCGTCGTTGAACGCCGCCAGGTCGAGCGTGCGGCTCCCGCCACCGTGGCCGATCAGCACCGCACCGCCTGCCGCGGCGGTGTGCTCGACCGCTTCCGGCACGAGCACGCCGGTGCACTCCAGCACCGCGTCGAAGCGGCCCAGCCCCTCCGGCGAGGCGTGGTACTCGGCGCCGAGCGCGCGGGCCTGCCGCTGCTTCGGGCCGCCCACCACCCGGTCGACCACGTGCACCTCCAGCCCGCGCTGCACGCCGAGCAGCGCGGCCAGCAGGCCGATCGGTCCCGCGCCCAGCACCAGCGCGCGCCGCAGCGGGCGTTGGACGACGTGGTCGATCCGCTGCCAGGCCTTGGCGACCACGCTGGTGGGTTCGACGAGCACGCCGAGCCCGCCGAGGGCGTCGGCGACGCCGACGGCGTACTCCGGTTCCAGGGGGAAGCGCTGCGCGCCGTAGCCGTCGAGGCCCTGGATGCCGCGCTCGGCGTACCGCCCGTTCTCGCACAGGTCGAACCGGCCGACGGCGCACAGCGGGCAGGGCAGCGGGTCGGGGCGGCGGACGATGCCGGTGACCAGGTCCCCGGGCGCGAAGCCGGAGCCCTCCGGGGCCCGCACCACCCGGCCCAGCGATTCGTGACCGAGCACGTACCAGTTCCGGTCCGGCGGCGGCCTGCCGATGCGGCCCGCCAGGACCTCGCGGTCGGTCCCGCAAACGCCCAGCGCCACCGCCTCGACCAGCAGTTCCCCCTCGGCCGGGGACGGCTCGGGCAGGTCGACGACCGACCCCCGGGTGGTGAGCGCGCGCATCGCATCCCCTCCCGCCCGAGTCCTTCTGGTGCCCCGATTCCTTCTGACGCCCGATTCCCTCTGACGCTAGGGGCCGGTCGCGGGACTGTCCAGCCGATCGGGTGATCTTGACGACCCGCGCGGGGCCCGTGGAGGCTGACCGCGCTCGACGTGGAGGTGGCGGATGGGACCGCAGGTCGTGTCGCTGGTCGTGCTCGTCCTGATCTTCGCCGCGGGGACGACGCTGCCGGTGAACCTGGGCGTGCTCGGCTTCGTGGCCGCGTTCGGCGTCGGCACCCTGGCGGTCGGCATGAGCACCGAGGACATCATCGCCGGGTTCCCGGGCGACCTGTTCCTCACGCTGGTCGGCGTCACCTACCTGTTCGGGATCGCCGAGCGCAACGGCACCGTCGACCTGCTGGTGGGCGCGGCGGTGCGCTCGGTGCGCGGCCGGGCCGCCCTGGTGCCGTGGATCTTCTTCGCGGTCGCCGCCCTGCTGATGTCGATCGGCGCGCTGTTCGCGGTGGCGATCGTGGCGCCGCTGGCGCTGGGCTGCGCCCGCCGGTACGGGATCGACCCGCTGCTGATGGGGATGCTGGTCGTGCACGGTGCGCTCGGCGGCGCGTTCGCCCCGACCAGCGTGTACGGCAGCTTCGTCAACGGGGTGGTGGGCGGCGCGGGGCTGCCCGGCGATCCGGTCGTGCTGGCGCTGGCCCCGCTGCTGTTCAACATCGCGGCCGGCGCGGTCGTGTTCGCGCTGCGCGGCGGGCGCCGGCTGGTGCGGCTGCGGGTCGAGGACGACGCGGGAGCGCGGGCGCAGCGGGTGCGCCTCGACCAGGTGCTCACCGGCGGCGCCGTGCTGGCGCTGGCCCTGGGCACCGTGCTGTTCGACCTCGACGTCGGGTTCCTCGCGCTGACCCTGTCGGTGGTGCTCGTGCTGGTCTCCCCGGCCGCCCGCACCGGGGCGGTCGAGCGGATCAGCTGGTCGACCGTGCTGCTCATCGGCGGGGTGCTGACCTACGTCGGCGTGCTGGAGCGGGCCGGGACCGTCGACTACGTCAGCCGGGCGGTCGCCGGGATGGGGATGCCGCTGGTGGCGGCGCTGCTGCTGTGCCTGATCGGCGGGATCGCCAGCGCCTTCGCCTCCTCGGTGGCGATCCTGGGGGTGCTGATCCCGCTGTCGGTGCCGTTCCTGGCCCAGGGCGAGATCGGCGCGGTCGGCATGGTCGCGGCGCTGGCGGTGGCGGCGACCGTGGTGGACGTCAGCCCGTTCTCCACCAACGGCGCGCTGGTGCTGGCCAACGCCGCCGACGACGCCCGGGAAGCGCTGTACCGGCGGATGCTCGCCTACAGCGGGGCCGTGGTGCTGCTCGGTCCGGCGCTGGCGTGGGTGGTCCTGGTGGTGCCGGGACTGCTCTGAATCGATGTCACGAGCTGAAGCGCCCTTAAGTTGGCGATAGTCCGCAATTGTTATCGCGGGAACAATTCCTCTGACATCATCAATTGCCGTCCGGACCACCCGACAAACTGGTTTACGCCAAGTCGGTGACGGATTTGCGGGCGCTTGACCTGCGCTGACATACCCGAATATGGTCCAGACCACACAACGGCCGTTCGCGGTTCCGCCCACCGGCACCGCAATCACTCCCCCGTCGCCGTTGTGGATCCCCGGCCGCGCGGGAACCCCTCGCCGCGCGTCCGCACGACAAGGAGCTGAGATGAGCAAGAAGCGCAAGGTGACGGCTGCCGCGGTCGGCGCGGCGATCGCACCTCTCCTGGTAGGCATCCCCGCGGGCACCGCGAGCGCGCACGGCTACGTCAACTCGCCGCCGAGCAGGCAGGCGCAGTGCGCCGAGGGCACCATCGAGTGCGGCGCCATCAAGTGGGAGCCGCACAGCGTGGAGGGCCCGAAGGGCCTGATGAGCTGCAGCGGCGGCAACTCCCGGTTCGCCGAGCTGGACGACGACAGCAAGGGCTGGGTGCACACCCCGGTCGGCACCACGGTCAACTTCGACTGGACCCTCACGGCGCCGCACCGCACCTCGACCTGGGAGTACTTCATCGGCGGCAACAAGGTCGCCACCTTCGACCAGGGCGGTCAGCAGCCGCCGCGGCAGCTGTCGCACACCGTCGACCTCAGCGGCTACAGCGGGGAGCAGACGGTGCTGGCGCGGTGGAACGTCGCCGACACCGCCAACGCCTTCTACGCCTGCATCGATCTCAACATCGGTGGCTGAGGCACCGGTGGCGGGCCCGGTCGGGGCCCGCCACCGGCATGGCCGCCCGCCGCACCGGGTACTCCGGGGACATGCCCAAGCGCAAGCGAGAGGACTACGAACGCGGTCTGCCCGGCTACCACGACCCGATGGCCGGGGTGGCCGGCGCGCCGTACGCCCGCAGCGCGCTCACCCTGCGGTTGTGGCTGGCCGGATTCGGCCTCGTGTTCTGCGCGGTCGCCGCGGTCCTGATCTTCCTGAACCTGCCCGAGCTGAGCTGGCTGGCGTGGGCGCTCGTCGTGCTGGCCGCCATCGCCGCGGTCGACTTCGGCTGGGTGCTCTACCGCAAGCTCCGCGGCGAACCCGGCTGACCGAGCCGGCGGCGCTGCTCAGCTCCCGGCCAGCCGGTGCAGCAGTCCCCCGACCAAGCCGATCTGCCCCGGCGAGGCGCTCGGCACGACGTGCTCGTCCCGGGAGTGCGGTCCGGCGCCGACCGCGCCGAGCCCGTCGAGCACCGGGAATCCCAGCGCGGACACGAAGTTCGCGTCGCTGACCCCGCCGACCGAGGTGCCGGCCAGGTCCATCCCCAGCTCCCGCGCCACCTCCCGGGCACCGGCGAACAGCGCTTCCGACGGCGGACCCGGGTTCATCGGCGGGCGGTTCCACCCGCCGGAGACCTCGATCCGGATGCGCTCGTCGGCATGCCCCAGCGCCGCGAGACCGGCGTCGATGCGCGGCATCTCGGCCGGGTCCTGGATGCGGACGTCGACCTCGCAGGACGCCCGGCCGGCGATCACGTTGCGCCCGGTGCCCCCGCTGAACAACCCCACGTTGATCGTGGTGCCGCGCTCCGGGTCGGCCAGGCCGGTGATCCGCGGTACCAGCTCGGCCAGCGCGTGCACGGCGCTGGCCCCGGCGAAGGGGTCCAGCCCGGCGTGCGCTTCGAGGCCGTGCGCGGTCACGTCGAACAGGCCCAGCCCCTTGCGGCGGACCTTCACCATGCCGTCGCGGCCGGGTTCCAGCACCAGCGTGGCGGCGACCTCCGCGCAGGCGCGTTCGATGTGGTGCTGCGAGGCGCGGCTGCCGATCTCCTCGTCGCCGGTGAGCAGGAACCGCACCGACGGGTGGGCGATCCCGAGCTCGCGCAGCAACCGCAGCGCCCAGACACCGTGCACGATGCCCAGCTTCATGTCCAGGCACCCCGGTCCGGTGATCCGGTCGCCGTCCACCGCGAAGGGCATCTCGGCCAAGGTGCCGACCGGCCACACCGTGTCGTAGTGGCACAGCAGCAGCACCGCGCCCGGCGCGGTCCCCCGGTAGGTCACGTCCAGCACGTCGCCGCGCGCCCCGCCGTCGTGCCGGACCCGCGCGGCGGGGTCGCCGAGCCGCTCGCCCAGCCACACCTCCAGGTCCGCCAATCCGGCGTCCAGCGCGGCCTTGTCACCGCTCGGCGTCTCGCTCTCCACGAGCCGCCGCAGGTCGTCCAGCACGTCCTCCTGCCGCCGCCGCGCCGCGTCCGCCAGTGCCCTGCTCACCACATCGCCGCCTTTCCCGTCGTCGATCCCACGCGTCACCGCACCGGCGCGCCGGGGCCGAGCGGGATGCCCAGCGCCCACCACGCCGCGAACAGCAGCGACCACATCACCAGCACCGCGAAGGCGATCGGGAGCGTCAGCGACATCAGCGTGCCGATGCCCGCGTCCTTGCGGTAGCGCTGCAGCAACCCGAGGGCCATCGCGAAGTACGGGCTCATCGGGCTGATCAGGTTCGTCGCCGAGTCGGCGATCCGGAACACCGCCTGGGTCGTCTCCGGCGCCACGTCCAGCAGCATCAGCATCGGCACGAAGACCGGGCCGACCAGCGCCCACTGCGCCGAACCGCTGGTGATCAGCAGGTTGATCACCGTGACCACGCCGATCAGCCCGGCGAACAGCAGCAGCGGGTGCACGTCGGCCGAACCGAGCACCGCCGCACCGCGGATCGCGACGACCTCCCCCAGCCCGGTCCACTTGAAGTACGCCAGGAACTGCGAGGCGGCGAAGAACAGCACCACCACCGGCGCCAGGTCCACCACCCCGCCGGTCATCGCGGGCGGGACGTCGCGCGCCTTCGGGATGCTGCCGGTGGTCCGCCCGTACACCGCGCCGGTCAGCAGGAACACCAGCCCGAGCACGTAGGCCACCCCGGTGATCACCGGCGAGTCGAGGATGCCGCCGTCCTCACCCCGCAACGGCGAACCGGCGGGCAGCATCGCCAGCACCACCACGAGCAGGAAGCCGAACAGCACCAGCCCCGCGTTGCGCAGCCCCCGGCGCTCGTCCGGGCCCAGCCGCATCGCGCCGAGCTCCTCGTCCGCGCCCTCGCCGTCGGCGGGCATCCCCTGGGTGCGCCGGGACAGCAGGAACTCGGTGACCAGGGTGATCACCACGGCGAGGAACAGCGCGGAGCCGATCGAGAAGTAGTAGTTGGCCAGCGGGGTGACGACCCGGCCGGGTTCGATGAACTGCGCGGCGCCGGTGGTCAGGCCGGCCAGGATCGCGTCGGTCGGGGTGAGCAGCAGCGAGGCGTTGTAGCCCGCCGAGATCGAGCCGAACGCCACGACGAGCCCCAGCACGGGGCTGCGCCCGGCGGCCTTGAAGACCAGGGCTCCCAACGGGATGAGCACCACGTAGGCCGCGTCGGAGGCCACGCTGCCGCTGATCCCGGTCAGCGCCAGGGCGAAGGTCAGGTACTTCGGCGGTACCCGGCTCACGCTGCCGCGCAGCAGCGCGCCGAGCAGCCCGCTGCGCTCGGCCACCGACACGCCCAGCATCACCACGATGATCAGCGCCAGCGGCGGGAACGCGGCGAAGTTGTCCACCGCGTCGCCGACGATCACCCCGACGCCCTCGGCGGAGAGCAGGCTCCGGACCCGGATCGTCTCGCCGTCCACCGGGGACACCGCCGAGACGCCGAGGGCGCTGAGCACCGCGCTGAGCACGACGACCAGCCCGGCCATGATCGTGAACAGCCAGAACGGGTGCGGCAACCGGTTGCCGACGCGTTCGACGAGGTGCAGGAACCGCAGCACCGCGCCCATCGACCGGGAGCCGTCTGCGCTCGTTCTGGGACCCACCGCGACTCCTCGGTTCGACGATCGGGGCGCTCGGCGCTGCGCCGGGCACTGGCGTGCGATTCAAATCCGGCGCGGCAGTTCCTGTCAAGAACGGGGAAGTCTGCGGTGTATCCATTCGGTAAACCGGCTCGCGGCGGGGATACTATTCGTCCGTGACCGGCGCAGCGCTCGTCGACGAACTGGACCTGGCCCTGATCGGCGCCCTCCAGCAGGCGCCCCGCGCGCCGTTGCGCGCGCTGGCCGACGCGCTCGGCAGCTCGGCGAGCACCATCGGCCGGCGGTGGCAGCGGCTGCACGACGACCGGCTGCTGCGGGTGATCGGCCAGCTCGACTGGAACCTGGTCTCCGAGACCCGGCCCCGGCACGTCTGGATCACCACCGCTCCGGGGCGCTCGCCCGAGGTCGCCCGCCGGCTGGCCGCGCTGCCCGAGGTGCAGTACGTCGCGCTGACCTCCGGTCGCGCCGACGTCTACTGCACCGCGCACCCCGGGAACCGCGCCGCGGCCCGGGATCTGCTCACCCGGCGCATCCCGGCGGTCGGCGGGGTGCGCGACACCCGGTCCGACCTGGTGCTGCGCGCCGTCGGCCGGGCCGACGCCTGGTGCGGCGCCCCCGTGCCCGACCCGGTGCGCGCCGCGCTGGCCGCGCACCGGCGCGCCGATCCCCCGTCCCCCGCCGTCGCTTTCGAGTCGCTGTCGGAACCGGAACGGCGCGCCGCCGCGCTGCTGCACGGCAACGCCCGGCTGACCTCCAGCGACCTGGCGCGCGAGCTCGGCGTGAGCCAGTCCAGCGCGCACCGGCTGCTCGGCGGTCTGCTGGAGCGCCGCGTCGTGCGCCCCCGCGTGGAGGTGGAGCCCGCCGTGCTCGGCTTCCAGGTCGAAGCGGTGGTCGCGCTGGCCACCGAGCCCGGCACCACCGCCGAGGTCGGCCGGGCGCTCGGGAACCACCCGTCGGCCCGCTACGTCTCGGTGGTGGCGGGCAGCGCGACCGTCATCCACCAGGGCGTGTTCGGCGACGAGGACGCGCTCGCCGACTTCCTCTCCGACGATCTCGCCGGTCTGCCGGGCATCCGGTCGACGGAGGTCTCGGTGGTGCTCGACGTGCTGCGCCGGTACTGGATCGACCGGGACGGCGTCCGGCTGGGCGAGGCCCGGATCCCGCTGCGCGGCACCGCACCCGGCTGAGCGGTCACGCGCTGCGGGCGGTCCACTTCCGCAGCCGGGGCGGCACCCGCTTCTCCAGCCCGTAGGGTTCGAGGTGCGCGCCGAAGACCTCGTCGAACGCCTCGCGCACCGCCTCGGTGTCCCACACCTCGCGCTCCAGGATCGGTTCCTTGAGGTGGGGCTGGCCGATCAGGTGCAGCTGCGGTCCGTTGCACCGGACGAGCTGGCCGGTGATCCCCGCCGCCGCGTCGCTGAGCAGGTAGAGCACCAGCGGTGCGATCCGGGACGGCGTCCGCTCCGGCGGGCAGTTGCGCAGCGAGCGCTCGGAGTTCCACACCATCCGGGTGTGCGCCAGCGGGCACACCGCGTTCACCCGCACCCCGATCTGCTCGGCGTCCAGCGCCCACGAGTAGGTCAGCGAGGCCACCGCGCCCTTGCTCGCCGCGTACGCGCCGAGCGCGCGCTGGCCCAGGGACGCCCCCGAGGAGATGTTCACGATCGCCCCGCCGGCCCCGGTCCGGTGCATCTCGCGCAGCGCGGCGAGCCCGGTGTGCAGCACGCCGAGCACGTTGACCTCGATCAGCTCCCGGGCCCGCGCCGCGTCGTCCTGCCACGGCAGCGCCTCGTAGTTCAGGCCCGCGTTGTTGACCAGGCCGTCGATCCGGCCGAACTCCCGCACGCAGGTCTCGACGATCCCGTCCGCCTGCTCGGCGTCGGCCACCGACGCCGCGCTGGGCACGGCCCGGCCGCCGTGCGCGCGGATGGTGGCCGCGGTCGCTTCGGCCAGCGGGCCGTCCACGTCGTTGACCACGACCGAGGCGCCCGCGTGCGCGGCGTGCAGGGCGAACGCCTCGCCCAGCCCCCGCCCCGCGCCGGTCACCACCACCGCCTTGTCCGCCAGCAGCTCCTGCATCGCCGTCCTCTCGCACCGGGTCGCGCGCACACCGCGCCGTCGCACCGCGCGGCCAGCATCTCGGAGCCGCCCGCACCGCGCCCCCGGTGCCGCGCCGAGCGGCGCGCACGCTGCGCCGAACGCCGGGTCGCTGACTAGTGCCGATGTACCAACCGCCCGGCAGCGGCGGACCACCTCCCCGGCGGGCCGCCACCGGTGGACCCGATACCGTGGCGCGGCGAGTTCGATCAACGCCGGGAGTCCTCAGGTGCCCGAGTCCAGTCCGCACCGGGTCGCGCCGCGGCGCGCCGGGACCGAGCGCGGCGTCGTGGTCGAACCGTTCCGCGGGTGGCGGATCGCCCCGGAGCGGATGCGCGAGCTGGCCGGGCGGTACGCGACCCCGTGGGGCCAGCTCACCGACCTCTCCGACGGCGCGGCGCAGGAGGCGGCGGCGGTGCTGCGCTCGTGGCAGCGCAGCGGCACCGTGCTGCGGGAGCCGCGCGACGCCCTCTACGCCTACCGGCAGTCCGGGCCGCACGGCGACCAGCGCGGCGTGCTCGGCGCGGTGCACCTGGACAGCAGGTTGCTGCCGCACCAGGACGTGCTGCCCGAACGCGCCGAGGCGCTGTCCCGGATGATGGCGACCGGCGGCCTCGACCTCGGGCCGCTGCTGCTGGGCTACTCCGGGACCGGGACCACCGCCGGGCACCTGGACGCGCTCGGCCAGCGCCCGCCGACCGCGGAGGTGCTCGGCCCGGACGGCCAGCGCCACCAGCTCTGGCGCATCACCCAGCCCGCCGTGCACGAGGAGATCGCCGCCGAGCTGGCCCGCTCCCCCGCCCTGCTCGCCGACGGCCACCACCGCTGGATCGCCGCCCGGCAGCTCCGGCGCCTCCGGCACGCCCGGGGCAGCGGCACCGGGCCGTGGGACTACGCCTCGGCGCTGCTGGTGGACACCCGGCGCAGTCCGCTGCTGGTGGCCCCGGTGCACCGGGTGCTGCCCGCCGCGGACCCGTGGACGGCGCTGGACAGCGCGGCCGGGGCCTTCCGGATGACGCGGCTGCGCGGGGATCTGGGGGAATGGCTGCGGGTGCTGCGGCACACCGCCGAGCACACCACCGCCTTCGCCGTGGTCACCGGGCACGGGACGTTCCTGCTGACCGACCCGGTGGAGCCGCTGCTGGCCGAGGCGCTCGCCGCGGTTCCCGCCCCGCTGCACCGGATGCAGCTGGCGGTGCTGCACGCGGCGCTGATCGACTGGTTGTGGCGGGTGCCGGCCGCGCCGGGCGCGATCGGCTACGAATCCAGCCCCGGCCGCGCGGTGCGCCGGGTGCAGCGCGACGGCGGGATCGCGGTGCTGGTCACCCCGCCCCGCCAAGCCGAACTGCGCAGCGCGTTCTCGGCGGGGCTGCGGCTGCCGTGCAAGTCCACGGCGTTCCGCCCGGTGCCGCACCCCGGCCTGGTGCTGCGCGCGGTCGACGGCTGACCCACCGCGCCCCGTTCGCCGGTACCGCCGCGGTCCGGCGTCGCGGTTCACTGGAGGCCGACGCCGACCGCGGAGGTGGCCGATGACCACGCGGAGCAGGAACCGGGTGGACGAGCACGACCGGTGGCAGGACCTCTGCTCGGTCGCCGCCCGGCTGGCCGCCGAACGGGACCGGCCCGCGCTGGTCGTCCGGCACGCGGCCCGGTGGCTGGAGCAGCGGGGGCGGGTGCACGGCGAGGAGGTCGTGGTGACCTGGACGGTCGCCGACGCCGAGCTCGTCCGGCACCAGCTCCGCGACCGGCTCGACCCGGACCGGGTGCTGGCCGCCGCACCGCGGGTGCGCCACCACCGCGCCCGGCGCCCCGCCGAGATCCCACCCCCGCGCCGCACACCCCGGGACCACCCGGAAGGGGACTGAGCGAGGGGCACCTCCTCCGGCCATGTCGGATGGAGGTGCCCCTCACCTGGCTCACCCGTTCAGGGTGAGGATCGCGGCGGTGAGGGCGGTGGCGTAGAGCACCCAGAGCAGGTACGGCACCAGGGCCGCGGCGGCGAGCCGGTCGCGGCGCGCGGCCAGCACCAGCAGGCCGACGACCGCGACGTCCAGCAGCGCGATGTCCAGCAGCGCCCACGCCCGCGCCTGCGCGGCGAAGAACAGCGGCGTCCACAGCGCGTTGAGCACCAGCCCGACGCCGTACCAGGTCAGCGACCGGCGCAGCTCGCGACCGTCGGCCGCGCGGTACCAGAGCCGCCACCCGGCGAAGGCCAGCAGCACGTACAGCACCGTCCACACCGGACCGAACAGCGCGGCGGGCGGCGCCCAGCCGGGCAACCGCAGCGCCGCGTACTGCTCGGCCGAGGTGGCCGCCGCCCACGAACCGACGGCGGCCACCAGCGCGACGGCCGCGGCGAACAGCACCGCCGCGACGACGGCGGAGCGCACCGGTGGCCGGTTCCGGGTGGTCGCGGTCGGCATCCCACCTCCCCTCCTCCGCCGGGCTCGGCGGATCACAGCGACAACGTCAGCACCGGGTCCGCGGTCGGCTGCGCCGAACCGCCCGCGGGTTCGACGGTGACCGCCAACGCCTGGGTACCCGGTGGCAGCGGCGCGACCACGGAGGAGGTCTGCTCGCCCGGATCCGCTTCGAGCAGCCCGGCCGAGACCGGCCCGCCCTCCCCGATGAACCAGAGCTGGTAGACGCGGCTCGGCGGCGGGCTGGGCAGGTCGGAACCGAGGAACATGGCCTGCCCGGTCTGCCGGGACACCACCGCGGTGGTCTCGCCGGTGCCCATCGAGGAGCGCAGCAGTTCGGCGTCCGGGGCCTGCAGCACCTCGGCCATCTCGCGACCGGCGTCCCCCGCTTCCCGCATCTGCTCGGTGACCTGCGCGAGCTGCTGCTGGGTGTGCCAGGCCATCCCGCCGAACACCCCGGCCAGCGCGATCCCCACCACGGCGGCGGCGGTCGCCAGCCGGGTGGTCCAGACCCGGGGGCGAGCGGGGCGGCGCCGCGCCCGCAGCTCGGTGACCCGCGGCGGGTCCTGCCGGGTGCGGGAGACCTGCTCCAGCACCTTCGCCTTGAGCTCCTCCGGTGGCGGCACCGAGATGTCGGCGCCCAGCCGCGCCGCGGTCGCCCGCAGCTCGGCGACCTCCTGCGCGCAGTCCGCGCAGGAGGCGAGGTGCCGCTCGAACTCGGCTCGCTCCTCGCCGACCACCGCGTCCACCGCGTAGGCACCGGTCAACGTGGACGGATCGGTGTTCATCGCCCCACCCCCAAGCAGTCGCGCAACCGGATCAGGCCGTCGCGCAGGCGCGTCTTGACCGTCGCCGTCGGCGCCTCCAGCAGGCCCGCCGCCTGGCGGTAGGTGTAGCCGCGGTAGTAGGTCAGCAGCACCGACTCGCGTTGCAGCTCGGTCAGCGTGGTCAGGCAGCGCCGGAGCTGGCGTTGCTCCAGCCGGGACAGCACGGTCTCCGACACCTCGTCGTAGGGCCGCCCCGGGGCCTGCCTGCCGACCTTGGCCTCCCGGTCGGCGGCGGCCTGCGCCGCGCGCACCCGGTCCACCGCGCGGCGGTGCGCGAGGGTGAGGATCCAGGTCATCGCCCCGCCGCGCTCCGGGCGGTACCGGGTGGCGCTGCGCCACACCTCGACCAGCACCTCCTGGGAAACTTCCTCGGACTGCGCGGCGTCGCGCACGATGCGCTGGACGAGCCCGAAGACCTGCGGCGCGACCTGGTCGTAGAGCCGGGCGAAGGCCCGCTCGTCGCCCCTGGCCACGGCCACGAGCAACTGCTCCGGCCCCGGCCCGTCCGCCGCCTCGGTCTCCCCGGCCGGACGGCCGGTCGCGTCTTCCATCGATTCCTCCCCGGCCGGGTCCGCCCCGGCGTCGGTCAACTCCGGCCCGGCTTGCGCAAGCCCCACTGCCGCACGTCCAGATATCCCGCGCGGAAACCGGCTTCGCTGTAGGCCAGGTAGAACTCCCACATGCGGCGGAACCGCTCGCTGAAGCCCAGGTCCGCGACGTCCTGCCAGCGCGCTCCGAAGCGCTCCCGCCACTGCGCGAGCGTCCGCGCGTAGTGCTCGCCGAAGGAGCACCCGTCGGTGCCGCGCAGCGAGGTGTGCTCGGCGACCACCTGGCGCACCGCTTCCGGCGACGGGATCAGCCCGCCGGGGAAGACGTACTTGTGGATCCAGGTGTAGGACCGGCGGGTGGCCAGCATCCGGTCGTGCGGCATCGTGATGAGCTGCAACCCGATCCGCCCGCCCGGCGCGAGCAGCCGGTCCAGGGTGCGGAAGTAGACCGGCCAGAAGTCGCGGCCCACCGCCTCGATCATCTCCACGCTGACGATCGCGTCGAAGGTACCGGTGACCTCGCGGTAGTCGGCCAGCCGGACTTCCACCCGGTCGGCCAGCCCGGCCGCGGCGATCCGCTCCCACGCCAACCGCCGCTGCTCGGCGGACAACGTCACGGTGGTCACCCGAGCCCCGCGCCGCGCCGCGCGGATCGCCAGCGAACCCCACCCGGTGCCGATCTCCAGCACCTCGGTGCCCGCGGTGACGTGCGCGAGGTCCAGCACCCGGTCGAGCTTGCGCCGCTGCGCCGCGGCCAGGTCGTCCTCGCCCGGGACGAACAGACCGGCGGAATAGGTCATGGTCTCGTCGAGGAACGCCGCGAACACGTCGTTGGACAGGTCGTAGTGGTGTTCGGCGTTGCGGCGGGCGCCGGCGCCGGTCCCCCGGTCGGTGCCCGGCTGCCGGGCGTCCACCCAGCGCCGCGCCAGTTGCAGCGGCGCGGGGATCAGCGCGGCCATCCGCTCGGCGAAGGGCGTGAGCAGCTCGGCGGGCTCCGGGCTGGACCAGTCCCCGGCCATGTAGGCCTCGCCGAAGCCGATCTTGGCGTCGGCGCCGAGCCGGTGGAAGAACGCCCCGGGGCGTTCGATCCGCATCAGCGGGGACCCCGGGCCGCCGGAGCCCAGCCGCGGCCCGCCGGCGAGCGCGATCCGGACCGGCAGGTCCCGGACGGCGCGGCGGAACAGCCGCTCGGCGACGGCCGCCCGGAACGGGGCGTGCGGCGGGGCGCCGAGCTCGTCCCACGGTGCCGCCGTCGAGCGCGGCGGAGCGGTCGCGGAGGTCATCGGACTCCTTCCTGGTGGTGGTGGGGATGCCGGGGCGTCCGCGGCGCACCGCGGACCCACAGGGCGAGGCCGTGCGCGCGGATCAGCGCCGAGACCCGTTGCGGGACCAGGGGTCGGCGCAGCGCCAGGCCCAGGATCCGCCGCCGGGTCGCGGGCAGCCGGTGGCCGGACAGCGTCGCGGTGAGCATCCGCTGCCCGTCCTGGCCGAACTCGATGCGCAGCGCCACCCGCTCCCCCGGCGGGTCCAGCCGCATCCGGTACTCGCCGCGCTCGGGCAGGAACGGCGAGACGTAGAACTCCTTGGCGGTCTCGCCGATCCCGTCGGCGTCCGGGTGCAGCAGGTAGCAGTGCCGCTCGCCGTAGGTGTTGTGCACCTCGGCCACCACGCACTCCAGATCGCCGCCGGGGCCGTGGCACCAGTAGACGGTGAGCGGGTTGAACGCGTGGCCGAGGACCCGGGCGTTCGCCAGCATCAGCACCTGCCCGCCGCGCAGGTCCACGCCCCGCAGGGCCAACCAGCGGTCCAGGTTCTCCCGGATGCTCCGCGCCGGGTCGCCGAGGTGGTCGCGGGAGTCGAACCGGGCCAGCGGGCGCAGCGGCAGCGGCAGCCGGGGCAGCGCGTCCAGGTCGACCAGCCAGGTGTGCAGGCGGTGCCGGAAGGTCATCGCCGGGTCGACGTGCCTGCGGTGGGCGACCACCACGTCGTAGAGCCGGGCCCGCATCACCACCGCACCCCCATCGCCTCGGCGGCCCGGACCCCGGAGGCGCAGCCGTCCTCGTGGAAACCCCAGCCGTGGTAGGCCCCGGCGAAGCGGACGCGCTCGTCGCCGATGCCGGGCAGGTCGCGCTGCGCCGCGACGGACTCCGGGGTGTAGACCGGGTGCCGGTACTGCATCTTGGCCAGCACCCGGTCCGGGGCCACCCGGTCGGCACCGTTGAGGGTCACGACGTAGTCGACCGGTTCGGCCAGCCGCATCAGGCGGTTGAGGTCGTAGCTGACCCGCACCGCGCCGCTGCCGCCCGCGCACCCGGGCTTGAGGTAGTTCCAGGACGCGCGGGCGTGGTCCGGCAGCGGCCCCGGGTCCGTGTGCAGCAGCGTCTCGTTGTCCGAGTAGCCGAACGCGCCCAGCACCCGGCGCTGCCGCTCGGTCGGCTCGGCCAGCAGGCCCAGCGCCTGGTCGGCGTGGGTGGCGAGCACGACGCGGTCCACCCGGTGCACCACGTCGGCGTGGTCGCGGACGTCGACGCCGTCGGCGCGCGGGTGCACCGAGCGCACCGGCGTCGAGGACCGCACCGCGGGCAGCCGCTCGGCGATCCGCCGGACGTACTCGCCGGACCCGCCGACGACCGTGCGCCAGGCCGGCGACCCGCCGACGGACAGCATCCCGTGGTTGCGCAGGAAGTGGAACAGGTAGCGGGCCGGGTAGCGCTCGGCCAGCCCGCGCTCGGTGGACCACACCGCCGAGACCAGCGGCAGCGCGAAGTGCTCGGTGAAGTAGCGGGAGTGGCCGCCGCGCGCCAGGAACTCGCCGAGCGTGGTGCCGGGGTCGGCCGCCGGGTCGTCCAGCAGCCGGTTGGCCTCCCGGTGGAAGCGCGGCACCTGGGCGAGCATCCGCAGGTAGCGGCCGTTGCGGGCGGTGGCGGCGGTGGGGAACAGGCCGGCCAGCTTCCGCGCGCCCGCGTACTCCAGGCCGCAGCCCTCGCAGCGCACGCTCATCGACATCTCGGTGTCGCGGGTGGTGACGCCGAGCTCGGCGAACAGCCGCAGCAGGTTCGGGTAGGTCCGCTCGTTGTGCACCAGGAAGCCGGTGTCGACGGGCACCGGGCGGCCGTCCTCCGCGGTCAGGTCGTGGGTGTGGGCGTGCCCGCCGAGCCGGTCGTCGGCCTCGAACAGCACCACGTCGTGGCGGGTGGCCAGCAGGTGCGCGGCGGTCAGCCCGGACACGCCCGCGCCGATCACGCCGATCGTCCCGGTCATCGCGCGTCTCCCCTCGCGTGCTCCACCGCGAAGCGGCGGACGTGCTCGTTCCACGACCGGGCGTGCCGCAGCATCGCGTGCCCGGAGCCGCTGATGACGATGCGTTCCACCCTCGCCCCGGCCGCGCGGGCGCGCCGGGCGAAGTCCTGCGACGCCGCGGGCGAGGTGGTGCGGTCGCGGTCGCCGTGGACGATGAGCAGCCCCCGGTCCCGCAGCTGCGCCACCGGGTCGGTCCGCAGCGTCCACGGCGCCAGCGCGCACACCGACCGCACCGCAGGCGCGTCGGCGACCCGCAGTGCCGCCCGGGCGCCCATCGAGTGCCCGATGAGCGCCACCCGCGCCCGCGGGTGGGCCCGGCCGATGATGTCCAGCGCCCACCGGGCGTCCCGGACGGCGTCGAGCCGGTCGTCGTTCCAGCCCCGCACCCGGTTGCGCAGCACCCACACCGCCGCACCGAAGTGGGCGGTGCCGCGGTGCACGGCGCCGGCCAGCGGCAGCATCCGCCGGAAGGCGAGCTGGGTGGCCCGCACCGGCTCGCTGCTGGTCGCCCGGCCACCGTGCAGCACCAGGAACACGGTGTCCGTGGTGTCCGATCGGGACATCCGGATGCGGATCTCCGGGTCGTTCATGCGCATACCGGTTGTTCGGATCCCGCTCACCGCTGGATTGGTCCCCCGGCGGTTTCTTCTCCTGTGACGGTCGACACATCCGCCAATCCGGGTGCTCCGGCGCCCCGAAGAGCAGGACGAGACCACCGACCTCGGGAGGACGAGTGCCGCGCGCGAAGACCGGAGCCGCGAAGGCCATCGAGCGGCTCGTCGAGGAGCTGCTCGGCGTACCGCTGCCCGTCGGGCTGCGGGCCTGGGACGGCAGCCGCGCCGGGCCCGCGAGCGGACCGCAGGTGGTGGTGCGGCGCAGGCGGGCGCTGCGCCACCTGGTGTGGTCCCCCGGCGAGCTCGGCCTGGCGCGCGCGTTCGTGCTCGGCGACCTCGCCGTGGAGGGCGACCTGACCGAGGCGCTGCGCCGCTGCTGGGCCCTGGCCCGCGAGCACGGCGTCGGGATCCAGCGCATCAGCGGGTGGTGGGGCATCGCGGCGGGCGCGGCGCGGCTGGGCGCGGTGGGCCCGCGCCCGCCGGTGCCCGCCGCCGAGGCCAGGCAGCGCGGCGCGCTGCACAGCCGGGCCCGGGACCGATCGGCGATCGCGCACCACTACGACCTCGGCAACGAGTTCTACGAACTGCTGCTGGACCCGGCCATGGCCTACTCCTGCGGCTACTTCGCCACCGGCACCGAGGACCTCGCCGAGGCGCAGCGGGCCAAGTCCGAGCTGATCTGCCGCAAGCTGGGCCTGCGGGCGGGGATGCGGTTGCTCGACGTGGGCTGCGGCTGGGGATCGCTGCTGATCCACGCGGCCCGCCACCACGGCGTGCGCGCCACCGGCATCACGCTGTCCCGGCAGCAGCGCGACCACGTCCGGCGGCGCATCGAGCAGTTCGGCCTGCGGGGCTCGGTCGAGGTGCGGTTGCAGGACTACCGGGAGCTGTCCGACATCCCCTACGACGCGGTCGCCAGCGTCGAGATGGGCGAGCACGTGGGCGCGGCGAACTACCCCGCCTACACCGCCGCGCTGTTCCGGATGCTGCGGCCGACCGGGCGGCTGCTGCTCCAGCAGATGTCGCGCGGGTCCACCGCTCCGGGCGGCGGGGCGTTCATCGAGTCCTACATCGCCCCGGACATGGCGATGGTGCCGATGGCCGGCACGGCGCGGCACCTCCAGGAGGCCGGGTTCGAGGTGCGCGACGTGGAGGCGATGCGCGAGCACTACGTGCGGACCGTGGCGGCCTGGACCCGCACCCTCGAGGAGCGGCGCGGCGAGGTGGTGCGACTGCTCGGCGAACAGGGGTACCGCGTGTGGCGGCTGTACCTGGCGGGCGGGATGCTGGCCTTCGAGGAGAACCGGATGGGCGTCGACCAGTTCCTCGCCGTCCGCCCGGACACCACCGGTGCTTCCGGGATGCCGCCGGTCCTGCGGGAGGCCCTGCCGTGAACGCCTTCCTGCCGCTGATCGCCCTGGTGACCGCGCTGCTGGTGGTGACCGCGACGTTCGGCATCGCCCACCTGCGCGGCAAGTACGACACCATCGACACCGCGTGGGGCGCCGGGTTCGCGGTGATCGCCGCGGTCTCGCTGGTCGTCGGCGGGATCAGCCCGGTGGCGGTGGCGCTGACCGCGGTGTGGGGCGTGCGGCTGTCCTGGCACCTGCACCGCCGCAACGCGGGCGGGCCCGAGGACCGCCGCTACGCCGCGATGCTGCGCAAGGGGAAGCGGCCGGTGCTGCGGATGTACGCCCGGACCTACCTCACGCAGGCGGTGGCGATGTGGTTCGTGTCGCTGCCGGTGCAGTTCTCCGCCCCCGGCGCGGGGGCGTTCACCGTCGCCGGGGTGCTGGTGTGGCTGGTCGGGTTCGGCTTCGAGGTGGTCGGCGACGAGCAGCTCCGCCGGTTCCGCGCCGACCCGGCCAACGAGGGCGGGGTGCTGGACACCGGCCTGTGGCGGTACACGCGGCACCCCAACTACTTCGGCGACGCCTGCGTCTGGTGGGGGCTGTACCTCATCGCCTGCCAGCACTGGCCCGGGCCACTGACCGTCCTCTCGCCGCTGCTGATGACCTGGCTGCTGGCGCGGGGCACCGGCAAGCCGATGCTGGAGAAGGACATCGAGCAGCGCCGTCCCGGCTACGCTGACTACGTGGCGCGCACCAGCGGGTTCGTCCCGCTGCCGCCGAAGCGGAGCTGACCAGGCTCGTGCGGTCCTCTCTCGCGCCGCACGATCGGGCTCCGGGGACGGGCACAGTCCCCGGAGCCCACCCGTTCCGGTGGCGACGCTCGCCCCGTGCCGCACGGATCAGCCCCGCCGGTGGGACCGTGCCGACGTGAGCACCTCCCGAGCCGCCACCCTCCTGCTGGGCCTGGCCGGCGTCGTCGCGGCGCTGCTGCTGCCGTTCGCGCCCGTCCACGCCGAGGAGACGGTGGTGACCTGGCCGCAGGCCGGACGGCTGCCCGAATCGACCACCGCCTTCTTCGTGCCCTACGCGCCCGCGGACGTGCGGGTGGCGGTGCCGTGCCCGGTGGTCCGCGCGGGCGACCGCGCCGGGGCACCGACGACGCTGGTCAGCAGCACGCCGCCGGGTCAGCCGACCGAGGGCTTCGCGGTCGGCACGGCCGCCGGCGACCTGGTCGTGCTGCTCGGCGGGCAGCAGGTGCACCGCGCGCCGATCCCCGGCGGGGACTGCTCGGTGCGGCTGCGCTCCGGTGTCGGCGGCGGCGAACTCTCCGTCGGCGGATGGCGGATCGACCTGCCCGACGACCGGGTGCGGGAGATCGTCACCTTCAGCACCGACCTCGCCCCGGAGGAGGCCGCCGGGTTGGAGGTGCGGGCGCGCACCGCCACGTGGTTCGAGAGCTCCCCGACCGCCGCCAAGGTGGCGCTGGCGGCGGCGCAGCTCGTGCTGGCCGCCGCGGCGCTGGTGCTGCTGCGGCGGCGGGACCGCGGGCACCGCGCGCCCGGAGCGCCCCGGCGGGCTCCGGGCCGGTGGTGGTGGACCGCCGATCTCGGCCTGCTGGCCGCCGTCGGCGCCTGGACCGCGCTGGGGCCGCGCACCCCGGACGACGCGTTCACCGAGGGCATCGTGCGCAACGCCCTGGAGACCGGCGCGTTCACCAACTACTACCGCTGGCAGAACGCGGCCGAAGCGCCGTTCACCCTGGTCCTGCACCTGGTCGAACCGCTGGTGGCGCTGCACGCCGCTCCGCTGGTGCTGCGGCTGCCCAGCGCGGTGGCCGCGGTGCTGACCTGGGTGCTGCTCAGCCGCGGTGCGCTGCCGGTCGCGCTCCCGGCCGCCGCCCACCGCGTCGGGGTGCGCTGGTTGCTGGCGATCGCGCTGCTGGCCTGGTGGCTGCCGTTCGGGCTGGGCGTCCGGCCGGAACCGTTCATCGCCCTGGGCACCACGGCGGTGCTGACCTGCGTGCTGCGGGGCACCGAGCGGGACGGCGGCGCGCTGCTCCTCGGGCTCGGCGCCTTGGCGGCCGGCCTGACGATCGCGGTGAACCCGGCGGGGATCACCGCGCTCGCGCCGGTGCTGGTGCTGGCACCGCGGATCTGGCGCGCGCTGCGCGGCACCGGACCGGCGCTCGGCGCGCTCGCCGCGCTGGCGCTGGTCTGCTGCCTGGCCGCCGTGGGACTGGTGGCGATGTTCGCCGACCAGAGCTGGTACGGCGTGCTGCGCGCCACCGAACTGCACCGGTTCTACGGACCGGACGTGCCGTGGTTCGAGGAGTTCCGCCGGTACGGGTACCTGCTCGGCTTCGAGGAGTTCCCCGAACAGGGTGGTTTCGCCCGCCGGTTGCCGGTGCTGATCACCCTGGCGCTGCTGGCCTGCGCGGCGCTGCTCCTGGCCCGGGGCGGGCAGCAGCTGCCCGGACTGCGCTCGGCGGCCACCGTGCTGCCCGCCACCGCGCTGGCCGTGGCCGCCCTGGCGCTGACCCCGTCGAAGTGGACCCACTACTTCGGGGCGCTGGCGGGGTTGGGCGCGCTGGCCGCGACGATGTCGGTGGTGCTCATCGCCTGCGCCGCCCGGCACTGGTCCGAGCACACCTCGGTCCGGGTCATCGGCGGGATCGGGGCGGGGCTGACCGCGCTCGCGGCGGGCCTGGCCTACGCCGGGACCAACACCTGGTTCCTGCACTCGCACCACGGCGTGCCCCGGGACGACGGTCCGCTGCGCCCGTTCGACTCACCGCTGCTGTGGGCGCTGGGCGCCGTGGCGGTGCTCGCCCTCGCCCGGTGGCGGGGTCGGCCGGCGGCCCGGCGGGCGCTGGCCGGGCTGCCCGCGCCGCTGGCCGCCACCGCGCTCGGCCTGGCGGTCGTGGTGCTGCTCGGCTCGTTCGCGGTCGCGCCGGTCCGCCGCGCGGAGAGCTTCTCGGTGGGCGGCCGGAGCATCCCCGACGCGGCGGGCGGGTGCGGCATCGTCGACCACGTCGACGCCCTCCGGGACTTCCCCGGCGGCGTGCTGCGCCCCGTCCGCGGCCAGGCGGAGCTCACCGGGTTCGAGGAGGCGGGCGGCTCCCGCTCCGGCGGACCGCCCGGGGAGTGGACGTGGTGGGGCAGCGCGGGCGGCGGGCCACCGTCGACCGGGCGGATGACCAGCCGGTGGTTCGGGCTCCCCCGGCTCGCCCTGGAGGAGGAGCTCACCGTGTCGGTGGCCGGTCGCACCGGCGACGGCAACCGGCTCGCGCTGGAGTTCGGCCGCCGCGACCCGGCCGGTGACGTGCGGTGGCTCGGCGAGCGCGTACTCGACGACGCCTACCGGGACGCCGACGAACGCCCGGTCTACCCGAGCGACCGCCTGGTGCGGGACCGGCCGCAGGACACCCCCGAGTGGCGGGCGCTGCACCTGGACCCCGCGGAGGTCCCGCCGGGGGCGGACCTGGTCCGGGTGCACGCCGTGGACGGCACCACCGACGGGGGCGGCTGGCTGGCGACGACCGCGCCCCGGTTGCGCCGGGTGGTGCCGCTGCGGAGCCTGCTGCGCGCCCAGGAGTCGGTCTACGTGGACTGGTCGATGGTGTGGAACGCCCCGTGCGTGCGCCGTTCCCCACGCGTCGGCGGCGGCCTCGCCGAGGCGCCGACCGCGCTGCTGATCCCCCCGGAGGAGCTCGGCTTCAGCGGCGAGGCGGCCTTCGTCCGCGACATCGGGGGCAGCTTCGCCGGGGTGTCCGAAGCCGGGGACCGGACGACCGTGCCGACCCGGCTGCGGGGCACCGAGGACGCCCCCGAGTACGCCGACTGGGGCGAGTTCGTGCTCGTGTCCTACCCGCAGCGGCGGGACGCCTACGACACCCGGACCCACGAGGTGCTCCGCTGGGGCTGGGAAGGGGACCGGACCCCGCTGACCGACACGAACACGTGACGGACGGCCGCGCCGCGGGTATGGCTCCGAGATGGGCCGCACAGCGGTACCGCTGGACCGGAGGAGGACGCGATGGACGAGCCGGAGGTCGACGTCGTGCTGCCTTGCCTGAACGAGGCGGCGGCGCTGCCGGGCGTGCTCGACGGGGTCCGGGCCATCGGGGCCCGGGCGGTGGTGGTCGACAACGGCTCCACCGACGGCTCGGCCGAGGTCGCCGCCGCGCACGGCGCCGTCGTGGTGACCGAGTCCCGACCGGGGTACGGGGCGGCGGTGCACGCCGGTCTCGTGCGCGCCGACGCCGCCCTGGTCTGCGTGCTCGACGCCGACGGCTCCGTCGACCCCGCCGAACTGCCCGCGCTGCTCGAGCTGGTCCGCACCGGGGCGGCGGACCTGGCGGCGGGACGGCGGGTGCCGGTGGAACGCGGGGTGCTGCCGTGGCACGCCCGCGCGGGCAACGCGCTGCTGGCCGGGCTGCTGCGCCGCCACGGGGTGGCGGTGCGCGACCTGGCGCCGGTCCGGGCCGCGCGGCGCGCCGACCTGCTCGCGCTCGGCGTCCAGGACCGCGCCTTCGGCTACCCGCTCGAACTGCTGCTGCGCGCCGGACGAGCGGGGTGGCGGGTGCGCGAGCTCCCGGTCGCCTACCGGCCGAGGGCGGCGGGCACGACCTCCAAGGTCTCCGGCTCGATCCGGGGCACCGCGCGCGCGGCGCGGGACATGATCGGGGTGCTGCGGTGAGCCGGGCGGTGATCCTCGTGGTGGCCAAGGCCCCGCGGCCGGGCGAGGCCAAGACGCGGCTGGCCGCCTCGATCGGTCCGGTCGCCGCGGCCGAGATCGCCGCCGCGAGCCTGCTGGACACGCTCGAAGCGGTGTGCGCGGTGCCGGACGCGGCGGTCCGGGTGGCGTGGACCGGCGAGCTGGCCGGCGCCCGGCGCGACGCGGAGGTCGGCGACGCGCTGGCCCGCACCTCGGTGTTCCCGCAGTGCGGTGGCGGGCTGGCCGAACGGCTGGCGGCGGCGCACCGGCAGGTCGCCGAGGAACTGCCCACCACCCCGGTGCTGCAGATCGGGATGGACACCCCGCAGATCACCGGACCGCTGCTGGCCGAGTCGATCGAACCGCTGCGGACGGCGGGCGGCCCGGGGGCCGTGCTGGGCCCGGCCGACGACGGCGGCTGGTGGGCGCTGGGCCTGCGCGACCCGCGGCAGGCCCGGCTGCTGCGCGGCGTTGCGATGTCGGCCGAGGACACCGGGCGGCGCACCGAGGAGGCGCTGCGCGCCGTGCTGCCCGCGGTGGGCCCGCTACCCGGGCTGGCCGACGTGGACACGATCGCCGACGCCCGGCAGGTGGCGGCGCTCATCCCGGACTCGCGGTTCAGCGACGCGGTGCGGCACCACGTCGGGGTCGGCCGGTGAGCGGCGAGTTCGACCCGGCGCTGCGCGCGGCTGGCGCGGTGCTGGAACTCGACGACGGCAGTCGCGCGGCGCTGCCGGTGCAGCGCTGGTGCGACGACCCCGATCCGGTCGACCTCGGCCTGATCGACCGCTGCACCGGTCCGACCCTGGACATCGGGTGCGGGCCGGGGCGGTTCACCAGCGCGCTGCGGTCGCGCGGCATCCCGGCGCTGGGCATCGACGTCTCGCCGGAAGCCGTCCGGATGACGCTGCGGCGCGGGGGCGTGGCGCTGCGGCGCGACGTGTTCGAACCGCTGCCCGACGAAGGCCGTTGGCGGCACGTGCTGCTGGTCGACGGCAACCTCGGCATCGGCGGTGACCCGGCGGCGCTGCTGCGCCGGGTGCGCGCGCTGCTGGACCGCCGGGGGCACGCGCTGGTCGAGGTGGCCGCTCCGGGCGCGGGGCTGCGCACGGGCTTCGCCCGGCTGGACCGGGGCCCGTGGTTCCCGTGGGCCGAGGCCGACGCCGCCGGGCTGGCGGTGGTCGCGGCGCGCACCGGACTCGTCCCGGCCGAACGGCTGCACCGCGAGCACCGCTGGTTCGTCGACCTGCTCGTCCCGTGACGGCTCACCGCAGCGCCGCGGTGCCGAACTCCGCCATGCCCTCCTCGAAGCCGACCTCGGCGGTGAAGCCCAGCTCGGCGGCGGCCCTCGACGGGTCGGCCACCACGTGCCGGACGTCGCCCAGCCGGTACTGCCCGGTGGTGACCGGTTCCGGTCCGCCCGCCGCCCCGGCGAGCGCACGCGCCATGTCGCCGATGGTGCGCGGACGCCCGGAGCAGACGTTGTACGCGGCGAAGCCGGGGCGGGCGTTGCGGGCCGCCGCCGCGTTGGCCCGCGCCACGTCCCGGACGTGGACGAAGTCCCGCCGCTGCGCGCCGTCCTCGAACACCCGGGGCGCCGCACCGCGGGCCAGCGCCGAGCGGAAGATCGACGCCACTCCGGCGTAGGGCGTGTCGCGCGGCATCCGGGGACCGTAGACGTTGTGGTAGCGCAGCGAGACGGCCGAGCCCCCGGTGCGCCGCGCCCACACCGCCGCGAGGTGCTCCTGGGCCAGCTTGGTGGCGGCGTAGGCGTTGCGCGGATCCGGCGGCGCGTCCTCCGGCACGGTGCCGGGGTCGAGCAGTCCACCGCAGCGGGGGCAGCGCGGGTCGAACACGCCGCGTTCCAGGTCCTCGGCGGTGCGCGGGCCGGGGCGCACGACCCCGTGCTCGGCGCAGGAGTAGCGGCCCTCCCCGTAGACCACCATCGACCCGGCCAGCACGAGCCTGCCGACGTCCTGCCGGGCCAGCGCGGCCAGCAGCTCGGCGGTGCCGAGGTCGTTGTGGGCGACGTAGTCGGGCATGTCGGCCATCCCGGATTCCAGGCCGACCATCGCCGCCTGGTGGAACACGACGTCGACGCCGGCCAGCGCCCGGTGCAGCACCGCCCGGTCCCGCAGGTCGCCGCGCACCAGTTCGAAGCCGTCCAGGTAGGTCGGCGGCGCACCGCCGTGCGCCGCGGGCAGCAGCGCGTCGAGCAGCCGGACCTGGTGGTCCTCGGCGCGCAGCAGGTCGGCGAGGTGGGAGCCGATGAACCCGGCCCCGCCGGTGATCAGGACGCGCACCGCTGCTCCTCCCCGGACCGGCCCAGCAGCAGCCGGATCCCGTACACCAGGGCGCTGATCCCCGCGAAGGTCGCGCTGAGCAGCAACCAGCGACCGAGGTAGGGCTGCTGGTCCTGCCCGGTCGCGGCCAGGTGCGTCGCGGTGCCCTGGCGCACGATGCCCGGGAAGAACAGCAGCAGCAGGAGCCCGGAGGCCAGCAGCGGTATCCGCACGTGGTTGAGCGCTCGACGCCCACCGCGGGTCGCGGCGGTCAGCGCCCGGTCGGCCAGCGAGTACAGCGGGAACAGCGCGGCGTCGTGCGCCACCACGGCCGCGGCGAACCACACCAGCACCAGACCGGTCCTCGGCTCGGCCGCGAGCAGGTCGACGCTGACCGCGGTGAGCGCGAAGCACCCCAGCACCACGAGCAGGTGCACCGGGCCCGCCCCGTAGCCGCGCGTGAACATCAGATCCTCCGGAATTCGATCGAACTCACCCACTTGGTGTTGTGCACCCCGGGCATCGCGGGCACGATCACCCGCGCCGGATAACCGTGGTCCAGCGACAAGGGCGCCCCGTTGACCCGAAGCGCCAGCAACGAGTCCGGGTCGAGGACCTGGTTGCGCTGCAACACCGCCGAATCGAAGGGTCCGCTGACCTCCAGCGACCGCACCTGCGCCGAAGCCGGTTCGGGCACCCCGGCCAGCGCGGCCAGGTCGCGCAACCGCACCCCGGACCAGTCCTGGGTGGTGGACCAGCCCTCCACGCAGGCGATGGGCAGCCGGGCGGTGTGCTGCGGCATCCCGCGCAACGCGTCGATGACCAGGCGCCGCTCCTCCGGCCCGCCGCGCAGCAGCAGCCGCCACCCCTCGGTCGACGCCGGGGTGACCCGGGCGGCCCAGGCCGTCCGGTTCACCGGGAACCGGTTCGCGCCCTCGCCGGTGGTCCGCCCGCGAGGCAGCAGCAGGGACGTGGACCGCAGCGCACCGCCGACGGACTGCCCGACGGTCAGCACCGCCACCAAGGCGGCCCCACCACCGACCAGCGCCAGCGCCCCGCGCCGCGAGACGGTCGGTTCGGCGGGGTCGAGCGCGACGAGCTGGTCGTCCACCGGCTCCGGTCGGGTGCGCGAGCGCGGCGTGCGCAGCTCGGCCCGCAACGAACGGGAGCGCAGCGACCGCACCAGCACCGGCAGCTTGATCACCACGTGGGCGACGAACGCGCCCAGGAAGACCCACGCGCCGAAGTAGTGCGCGGTGTAGAAGCTGAACCCGAAGACGTAGTCGTACTGGATGTTGAGCAGCCCGGTGACGATCTCGAACAGGACGGAGCCGACGAGCAGCAGCAGCGTCAGCCGTTCCAGCACCTGGGCGAGCGAGGCGGCCGGCGGCCAATCTAACAGCTTCGGCGCCACCGACCACAGCTTCGCCAGCACCACCGGCACCAGCACCATGCCGAGACCGACGTGCACGCCCTGGGTCAGGCGGTACAGCCAGGCGGGCCGGGTCGGCCACTCGAAACCGGGCAGCCGCAACCACCCGACCTCGGCGGGCAGCGCCTGGCCGAACTGGGGACCGTAGGCGATGTAGGACAGCAGGCCGGTGCCGACCACCACCGGCATCCCGACCAGCAGCACGGCACCGAACACCGCGGTCAGCCACGGTCCCCGCAGCGGGCTGCGCCAGATCCGGCTCCGGCCGAAACCCGGCACCCGGTTCCGGGCCACCCCGCGCCACCAGGCCCGGGGGAAGCCGTAGCGCCTTCCCCCGGGGTCGTCCTCCTGCGCTCGCACCGCCCCACGCTGGCACGCGATCACGGGTTTCGCGATTCGGCGACCGCACCACTCGGCCGACGGTGTCGAATACCGGGCATGGGACGAGAATCCGCACGCCGCGCCGCGGTCGGCGTGCTCGCCACCGCTCTCGCGCTCGGCATCGGGCACCTGCTCGCGGGCCTGGTCGGACCGACTTCCTCCCCGTTCGTGTCCGTCGGCAACACCGCCATCGACCTGGCGCCGGAACCGGTCAAGCGGTTCGCGATCGACTGGTTCGGGGCGGCGGACAAGGCGGTGCTGCTCGGCGGGATGGCGGTGGTGGTGCTCGCGCTGGCCGTCCTCGCCGGACTGCTGTCCCGGCGCGGCCCGGCGCCCGGTGCGCTGCTGATCGGCGGGTTCGGCGCGCTGGGCGTGCTCGCCGCCCTGTCCCGGCCGGACCTCGGTCCGGTCGGCGCGCTGCCCGCCCTGGTCGCCGCCGTCGTCGGGGTGTTCGGGTTCGTGCTGCTGCACGGTGGTTCAGCCGGCACCGCACCCGGCAGGCGCCGCTTCCTGATCACCGGCGCGGCGGTCGCGGGCGGCGCGGTGCTGGCCGGTCTCGGCGGCGCGCTGCTCAGCGCGCGCTCCGGTGCCGCCGCCGCGCGGGAGGCGATCCGGGTCCGGCTGCCCACCCCGCCGCCACCGCCGCCGGGCGCCGACTTCGCGGACCTGGGCACCCCGGCGTTCCGCACCCCGAACGCGGAGTTCTACCGGGTGGACACGGCGTTCGTGGTCCCGTCGGTCGATCCGGCGTCGTGGCGGCTGCGGGTGCACGGGATGGTCGAGCGGGAGCTGGAGCTGAGCTTCGCCGACCTGCTGCGCCGCCCCCAGGTCACCCGCCCGATCACCCTGACCTGCGTGTCCAACGAGGTCGGCGGCCCGTACATCTCCACCGCGGACTTCACCGGCGTGCCGATCCGGAGCCTGCTCGACGAGGCGGGGGTGCTGCCCGGCGCCGAGCAGCTGTTCAGCACCAGCGCCGACGGGTACACGGCGGGTACCCCGCTGGACGTGCTGGCCGAACCGGACCGCCACGCGCTGCTGGCCTACGGGATGAACGGCGAGCCGCTGCCGCCGGAGCACGGGTTCCCGGTGCGGATGGTGACCTCCGGGCTCTACGGCTACGTGTCGGCGACCAAGTGGCTGGTGGACCTGGAGGTGACCACCTTCGACCGGCGGACCTACTGGGAAGAGCGCGGCTGGGCCGAGCGCGCGCCGATCAAGACCCAGTCCCGCATCGACCGGCCCGGCCCGTTCGAGAAGGTCCCCGCCGGCCGGTTCACCGCCGCCGGGATCGCCTGGGCGCAGCCGGTCGGCATCGAGCGCGTCGAGGTGCGGGTGGACGGCGGACCGTGGCGCACCGCGCAGCTGTCCACCGAGGTCAGCGGGGACACCTGGCGCATGTGGCGGATCGAGCTGGACCTGCCGCCGGGCGGTCACCGGCTGGAGTGCCGCGCCACCGACCGGACCGGTGACGCGCAGACCCCCCGGCGCGCGCCGACCGTGCCGGACGGCGCGACCGGGTGGCACTCGGTGTTCTGCACGGCTCAGGGCGCCCGGTAGGTGAACCTGATCTTGCCGATCCAGATCTCGTCGCCGTCCACCAGCACGGCGCTGTCCACCGGGCGCCGGTTCAGGTAGGTGCCGTTGAGGGAGCCGCCGTCGACGAGCACGAAGTTCCCGTCCTCCCGCACCACCGCGGCGTGCGCGCGGGACACGGTCGGATCGTCCACGACGACGTCGCACTCGCGGTTGCGGCCGACGACGGTGCGGTCGCGGGTGAGCGCGAACTCGGTGCCCGCGGCATCGCCCCGGCTGATCACCAGGGCGGCCGTCGTGGTCTCGGCGGGGGCGCGGGGGGCGGGGACGGCGGCCGCTGACCGGGTCTCCTGCCGGGGTCCGGACAGCTCCTCGGTGCGCGCGGCGCCGCGGGGGGCGACCGCGCCGGGTCCGGGCTGTGTCATGATCGTTCTCCCTCACCAGCAGGGGTCACGCCATCGCGGTGGACCTCGCGGTCCCGCGATTACTCCCAGCATGCACACGGTGACGCGATCGCGCACAGGACCTTCGTCCCGGGTTGCCGCGCGGGCGCGGCGCCACCGCGCGGGCCGGGGCGGCTGCCGCGCTCGGGAAAACGTCGTCCCCCGCCCAGGTTCGGCAGTCCCCGTTCCGGGTGCAACCCGGGCGGCGATCGTCCCCGCCCACCACCCCCGTTCGGGTGAATCAGCGGCGGCGGTCGCGGCGCTCGACGTCGCCGAGGTCGTCGGCCTCCATGTTGGCGATGGCCTCGTCGAGGGATTCCTCGTCCGGATCGGCGCGCACCGCGCGGCGGTCGGCGTCCTGGTCGGTGACGTGCACGGCGGCCTCCTCGGCCCCGGACGCGCCGCTGTCCGCACCGGTGTCCGAGGCCAGCAGCTCGTCGGCGTCGGCCCGCTCGTCGTCGGCCACCAGCCGCCCGGACCGGGGTCCCGGACCGCCCGCCCAGCGGTCGTCCACCGACTCGTCCGCGGCGTCCGCTTCCTCCTCGGACAGCAGTTCGTCGAGCGACTCGCCGCGCCGCGTCTCGTCGGCCGTGGTGCCCTTGCTCTCGAAGGAGGACCAGCGGTCGGCCGCTTCGATGCCGGTGTCCAGCGGGTCGGCATCGAGGTCGTCGGTCTCCAGCGAGTCGGCGGGGTCGAGCACCCCGTCGTCCTCCCCGATCGTCTCCCGGGGGCCTTCGTCCGGTCCCGTCATGCGGCACCTCCCTCGCGCGGTCGGCGTCCTCGCGCGGCTGCGGCCGCACCGCCCCGCGACGCGAGTGCCACTATCCCCCGGCGCGCCGCCGGGTGCCCGACGGCGCTCAGCCGCCGAGCAGGTCGGCGAGCACCCTGGCGTGGCTGATGCCGGGTTCCTTGGTCGCGGTGAGCAGCGTGAGGTCGCCGTCCGCGGCGTAGCCGCGCAGCTCCTCCAACGCCGCCGAGCGCTCCGGATCGTCCAGTTCGGCGCGGTAGCGGCGGCGGAACTCGTCGAAGCGCTCGACGTCGTGGCCGTACCAGTGCCGCAGCTCGGTGGACGGCGCCACCTCCTTGCACCACCGGTCCAGCCGGGCGGCGGACTTGCTGATCCCGCGCGGCCACACCCGGTCGACCAGCACCCGGCTGCCGTCGGCGGCGTCGGCCTCCTCCTGCACGCGCCGCACCCGGACCTGTCCCATCGGATCTCCTCTCGTGGGGCACGACCAGTGTGGCGGCGGACCGCACGTGCGGCACCCGAGCGCCGGGTCAGGCCAGGCCGCGCACGCAGGAGGTCGGGGGGCGCCGACCGTCCACGGTCGCGACCATCTCCAGCACCTGCCGCGTCTCCGGCACGTCGTGCGCCCGGAACACCGCGGCGCCGGCGTGCGCGGCCAGCGCGGTAGCGGCCAGCGTGCCCGGGAGCCGGTCGGGCACGTCGGCGCCGAGGGTCTCCCCGACGAAGTCCTTGTTGGACAGCGCCATGAGCACCGGCCACCCGGTCGCCACCAGGGTCCCGGTGCGGCGCAGCAGTTCGAGGCCGTGCCAGGTGTTCTTGCCGAAGTCGTGCGTCGGGTCGATCAGGACCCCCTCCCGCGGGACCCCGGCGGCGACCGCCCGCTCGGCCCGCGCGGTCGTCTCCTCGACCACCGAGGCCACCACGTCGGGGTAGTGCACCCGGAACGAGCGGGTGCGCGGCACCGCGCCACCGGTGTGCGAGCAGACGTACCCGGTGCCGAACTCGGCGGCCACCTCGACCAGCGCCGGGTCGGCGCCCGCCCAGGTGTCGTTGAGCAGGTCGGCGCCCTCCTGGCACACCGCCCGGCCGACCTCGTGGCGCCAGGTGTCCACGCTGATCACCAGGTCGGGGTGCGCGGCGCGGACGGCGGCGACGAAGGGCGCGGTGCGCTCGATCTCCTCCGCGACGTCGACCTCGGCGCCCGGGGCGGCCTTCACCCCACCGATGTCGATGATGTCGGCCCCGTCGGCGACCTTCCGGTCCACCGCGGCCACCGCCGCGTCGAAGGCGTAGGTGCGGCCCCGGTCGTAGAACGAATCGGGGGTGCGGTTGAGGATCGCCATGATCAGCGGGCGGTCCTGGCGCACCCGCCTGCCCCGGAAGCGCGGCACCGGACCGGGGACCTCGGGGCTCACCACCGGCCCGCACCGCGCCGCGCGGTCGCGTCGACGTCCGGGAACTCCCCGGTGGGCGTGGTGTTCATGGTCAGCTCCCTGGCCCGCCGACCGGGCGCGGCGCACCGGTGCCCGCGGAGCACGCACGCGCCTCCGGTCCTCGCGGCGCGTCCGGCCGCGTCCTGGTCATGATCGGATGCCGCCGAGCATAGCCGCAGCGACCCGACCAGGACAGCACAGCCCCGACCAGCACCGACGCCCGGCCCCGGGACCAGCCCGACGCACCGTCCCCGCCGGATCCGTTCACCCGTTCGCGCCATGAGTGAGGGGCACCCTTGTCCGAGTTACTTGGGCAAGGGTGCCCCTCACCTGGGTAAAGGTCACCTGAGCGGGTGGTGGAGTCAGGCCACCCGGAGGTCGGTGCCGGTGGCCGCGCGGACCTCGTCCTCGGAGACTCCGGGGGCGGTCTCCCGCAGCACCAGGGCGCCGCCCACCACGTCGATCACGGCCAGGTCGGTGATGACCCGGTTGACCACGCCCGCACCGGTCAGCGGCAGCGTGCACCGCTCCAGCAGCTTGGGGCCGCCGTCTCGGGTGGTGTGCTCCATCAGCACGATCACCCGGCGCGCGCCGTGGACCAGGTCCATGGCACCGCCCATGCCCTTGACCATCTTGCCCGGGACCATCCAGTTGGCCAGGTCGCCGTTGGCGCCGACCTGCATCCCGCCGAGCACGGCGGTGTCGATGTGCCCGCCGCGGATCATCCCGAACGACAGCGCCGAGTCGAAGAACGACGCCCCGGCCCGGACCGTCACCGTCTCCTTGCCCGCGTTGATCAGGTCCGGGTCGATCTCCTCCTCCAGCGGGTACGGCCCGGTGCCCAGGATGCCGTTCTCGCTGTGCAGGATGACGTCGACGCCCTCCGGCAGGTGCCCCGGGATCAGCGTCGGCAGCCCGATGCCCAGGTTGACGTACTCCCCGGCCCGCAGCTCCTGCGCGGCCCGCGCCGCCATGCCGGTCCGGGACCAGCCCGCGTTCTCGCTCATGCCCGACCCTCCTCAGCTGCGCGCACGGTGCGCTTCTCGATCACCTTGTCCTGCTCACCGGTGTGCACCACGCGCTGCACGAACACGCCGGGCAGGTGCACCTGCGCCGGATCGATCTCCCCGGGCTCCACCAGGCGCTCCACCTCGGCGATCGCGATCCGGCCCGCCATCGCGGCGAGCGGGTTGAAGTTCATCGCGGTCTTGTTGAACACCAGGTTGCCGTCGGTGTCGCCGATCTCGGCGTGCACCAGCGAGAAGTCGGCGTTGATCGCGCGCTCCATCAGGTAGCGGCGGCCGTCGAAGACGCGGACCTCCTTGGGCGGGGAGCTGACCTCCACCGAGCCGTCGGCGCGGTAGCGCCACGGGAGCCCGCCGTCCCCGATCGGGGTGCCCACCCCGGCCGGGGTGTAGAACGCCGGGATGCCGACGCCGCCCGCGCGCAGCCGCTCGGACAGCGTGCCCTGCGGGGCCAGCTCCACCTCCAGCTCACCGGAGAGGTACTGCCGCGCGAACTCCTTGTTCTCCCCGACGTAGGAGGCGGTGACCCGCCCGATGCGACCGGCGTCGAGCAGCACCCCGAGCCCGTGGCCGTCCACGCCGCAGTTGTTCGAGAAGACTTCCAAGCGGGACGCCGTACCGGCGGCGATCGCCGCGATGAGGCGGTCCGGGATGCCGCACACCCCGAACCCGCCGACCGCCAGCGACGCACCGTCTCCGATGTCCGCGACGGCTTCGGCCGGTGTCGCGACCACCTTGCTCAACGCGCTCCTCCTTCTGCAGGCACGATCCGGCCGGAGACCTGGCCGAACCCGATCCGCGTCCCGTCCGCACCCGGAGCGGTGGCCGAGATCACGACCTCGTCACCGTCCTGCAGGAAGGTGCGTTCGGAACCGCCGATCTCGATCGGTTCCTTACCGCCCCAGGTCAGTTCGATGAACGCACCGCGCTGGTCCTTCTCCGGCCCGGAGATCGTACCCGAGGCGTAAAGGTCACCCGTCCGAGTGGAAGCGCCGTTCACCGTCAGGTGCGCCAGCAGCTGCGCGGGCGACCAGTACATCTCCCGGTACGGGGGGTTCGCCACGCGCCGACCGTTCCAGTCCACCGCGAGGTCGATGTCCAGGCCCCACGGCTCGCCCTCCCGCAGGTAGGGCAGCGGGCGCGGGTCCTGCTCCGGGGTCGGCACCCGCGCGGCCTCCAGCGCGAGCAGCGGCACCACCCACGGGGAGACCGAGGTGGCGAAGCTCTTGCCGAGGAACGGGCCCAGCGGGACGTACTCCCAGGCCTGGATGTCGCGGGCGGACCAGTCGTTGACCAGCACCGCGCCGAAGACGCGGGTGGCGAACTCCTCGCAGGGCACGGGGCTGCCGAGCTCGGAACCGGTGCCGACGACGAAGCCCAGCTCGGCCTCGATGTCGAGCCGGCGGCACGGCCCGAAGGTGGGCGCCTCCTCGTCGGGCGCCTTGCGCTGCCCGTTCGGGCGCGCGATGTCGGTGCCGGAGACCACCACGGTCCCGGAGCGGCCGTGGTAGCCGACCGGCAGGTGCTTCCAGTTCGGCATCAGCGGCTCGGCGTTCGGGCGGAACAGCCTGCCGAGGTTGGTGGCGTGGTGCTCCGAGGCGTAGAAGTCGACGTAGTCGGCGACCTCGAACGGCAGGTGCAGCTCCACCTCGGCCACCGGGTGCACCGCGGCGTCCGGCACCTCGCCGGCGATCAGCGCGGTGATCCGCTCCCGCACCTGCACCCAGCGGGCGTGGCCCTGGGCCATGAACGGGTTCAGCGTCGGCCGCGCGAACACCTCCTCGTCCAGCGCGACGGCGAGGTCCAGCACCGAGTCGCCGACGCGGACCCCGACGCGCGGCGCGGTCCCCGGGGTCGAGAACACCCCGTAGGGCAGGTTGGCGGGACCGAAGGGCGAACCTTCGGGGATGTCGATGACGGTCACGGGTGGTCCCCTCCTCCGCCGCGAGCGGCGGCGGGCACCAGGCCCAGGTCCACCAGCTCGGTCAGCGGCTCGATGATGCTGCAGGTGCCGAAGGACAGGAACCGGGCGCGCACGGCCGCGACCCGGTGGGCGTCCAGGGCGGCCACCCGCCGGGCGATCGGCTCGCCGTCCCGCTCGGCCAGCACCGCGGCGATCTCCGCCGGATCGGCGCAGTCGGCGGCGGCGTCGGTGGCCAGCAGCAGGTTCAGGAAGCCGTGCTGCTCGAACCCGGTGCGCGGATCGGTGTTGCGCAGCGCGTGGTGCAGCCCGGCGGTGGCCTTGAACGGGATCCCGGCACCGACGGCGGCGTGCACGGCGGCGGCCAGCTCGGCCTCGTCCGGGTGCAGTTCGGCGGTGACCCCGCCGGTGCGGAACTTGGCCCGGTACCGCGTCCCGGCCAGGGCCCGGAGCAGGTCCGGGCGCCGGTCGTCCCGGGGGACCTCGACGAACACCGCGACCTCCGGGACCGGCGCGCACGCCCGGTCCAGCTCGGCCAGGAACGCGGCGGGGGCGGCCTCGTCCGGCACGGCGACCTCCAGGGCCGCCAACCGCACCGGCAGCCCGGCGAGGTCGGCGAACAGCCCCGCGAGCTGCGCCGGCCCTCCCGGGGCGGTCACCGCGAGGTCCAGCGCGTCGGTGATCAGCCCGCCGAGCTCGGGCACCGCCGGAGCGCCCACCACCAGCGGCCCGACCAGGTCGGCGTGCGCGGCGGCGCGGTGCGCGCGGTGCGCGGGCACCGCCTCGGCCAGCGGTGCCAGCCCCGGGGGGAACACCGCGGCGTCGTCGCAGAGCGCGCGGGCGAACGCGGGCAGCTCGCTCACCGGCGCCGCCCTCCCGCCCACGTCCAGGCGTACTCCGGGTCCTCGGCGGCGCGCCCGCCCTCGCCCAGTTCGAGCGGGCGGAAGGTGTCGACCATGACGGCCAGCTCGTCGAAGAACTCCACCCCGATGCTGCGCTCGTAGGCGCCGGGCTGCGGACCGTGCGAGTGGCCGCCCGGGTGCAGCGAGATCGAGCCCTGGCCGATGCCGGAGCCCTTGCGGGCCTCGTAGTCGCCACCGCAGTAGAACATGACCTCGTCGGAGTCGACGTTGGAGTGGTAGTAGGGCACCGGGATCGACAGCGGGTGGTAGTCCACCTTGCGCGGCACGAAGTTGCAGATCACGAAGTTCTCGCCCTCGAAGACCTGGTGCACCGGCGGCGGCTGGTGCACGCGCCCGGTGATCGGCTCGAAGTCGGCGACGTTGAAGGTGTAGGGGTACAGGCAGCCGTCCCAGCCGACCACGTCGAACGGGTGCTCCGGGACGACGAAGCGGGTGCCCACGATCCCGGTGCTGGCGCGGTGCTTGACCAGCACCTCGACGTCGGTGCCCGTGGCCAGCAGCGGTTCGGTCGGCCCGTGCAGGTCGCGCTCGCAGTACGGCGCGTGCTCCAGGAGCTGCCCGAACCGGGACAGGTAGCGGCGCGGTGGGGTGATGTGCGAGTTCGCCTCGATGCAGTAGGCCCGCACCGGCTCCTCGCCCGCGGGCACCCAGCGGTGCGTGGTGGCCCGGGGGAGGACCACGTAGTCACCGGCGCGGAAGGGCAGCGCGCCGAACACCGTCTCCACGGTGCCGGAGCCGGATTCCACGTAGACGCACTCGTCGCCGATCCCGTTGCGGTACAGCGGGGACGCCGCCCCGGCGACGACGTAGGAGATCCGCACGTCGGCGTTGCCCAGGACCAGGCGCCGCCCGGTGACGACGTCGCGCTCGGCGACCCCGTCGGCGCCGGTCAGCTCGTGCAGCCGGAGGTGCCGGGGGCGCAGCGGGTGGTTCGGCTCGGTGGTCAGGTCGGGCAGCTCCCACTCGGTCGAGTCGACCAGCGCGGACGGGAACGCGCGGTGGTAGAGCAGCGAGGAGTCGCTGGAGAATCCCTCCTCCCCCATCAGCTCCTCGTAGTAGAGCCCGCCGTCGGGCCCGCGGTGCTGGGTGTGCCGTTTCGGCGGCACCTCACCGATCTGCCGGTAGTACGCCATGACCTCGCCTCCTCGCTGAGACCTGGGGCCGGATCGCCCGCGGCGCGGGTAGTTAATGTATTTACCAACTCGGCGGGACCGCAAGACCCGCCCGGGTGCTCGGTTCCCGGCACCGCGGCGGGCGGGCGCTCAGTTGCGGCCGCGGACGTCGAACTGGTCCCGGTTGGTGATCAGCTTGTCCAGCAGCATCACGAGGATGCGCTGCTCGGTCTCGGTGAGCACGCTGGTCCACTCGTGCTCGCGGTCGTTGTGCGCCTGGAAGACCTCGACGATCTCCTGGTGCCCCGCCTCGGTCAGCGACAGCAGCACCGACCGGCCGTCGCGCTCCCCGGGGGCGCGGGCCAGCAGCCCGTCCCCGACCAGGCCCTTGGCCAGGTTGGACACCGCCGCGCGGCTCATCCCGGTGAGTTCGGCGGCCTTCTTCGGCTCCAGCGGACCGGCCAGCCAGGTCACGAACATCAGCCGGAAGCCCGACCAGGACCGGCCACGGGGCCGGTGCACCGCCGCCTCCAGGTCGTAGGTGACGATGTTGGACGCCCGGTTCAGGGTCAGCAGGACCTCGGTCGCCAACTGGTGGCGGAAGCCGTACTCGGCGGCCAGCCGGCGGTTGGCGCGCTCGACGAACGACCAGAAGTCCAGCTCGGACATGCGCACTCCCACCGTCGCGGCGAACTAATCAATACCTGAACTATCTCATGGAACCCGCGCGCCGCACCCGCGACCGGCCGGGATCGCACTGACCGCTGGATCGCACCGGCCGTTCGCGGCGGCGGACCATTGCCAAGACCGGGACAGCCTTCCTATACTTCCCGTTAATTGAGCGCTCAGCTCACTATTTGAACTCACCTCCGATGCGGCTCCGGCTCCCGGAGGGGCCAGTAAGGACATTCAATGGTGAATTCCACGTCCGGGGGTGTATCCGCTCCTGCCGAGGACCAGGCCGGACCGCGCCCCGACAAGGCCAACGCCAAGGTGATCCGCGGCGCCATCCTGGGCACCGTCGTCGAGTACTACGACTTCGGGATCTACGGCTACATGGCCACCCTGATCAGCACGCACTTCTTCGTCGCCGAGGATCCCACGGCCGCGTTGCTGGGCACCTTCGCGGCGTTCGCGGTGGCCTTCTTCCTCCGGGTGCCCGGCGGCATCTTCTTCGGCCACATCGGCGACAAGTACGGCCGCAAGAAGGCGCTGACCTGGACCATCCTGCTGATGGCCGCGGCCACCGCGCTGATGGGACTGCTGCCCACCTACGCCACCCTCGGCGTCTGGGCGACCGCGCTGCTGACCCTGGCGCGGTGCCTGCAGGGCTTCGCCGCGGGCGGGGAGCTCGGCGGGGCGAACTCGTTCGTCTCCGAGCACGCGCCCCGGCGGTGGCGGGCGTTCCAGACCTCGATGGTCAACTCCGGCACCTACCTCGGCTCGCTGTTCGCCTCCCTGATGGCGCTGGGCGTGACCTCGCTGTTCACCGCCGAGCAGGTCACCGCGTGGGCGTGGCGGCTGCCGTTCCTGCTCAGCGTCGTGATCGGACTGATCGGCCTGTGGATCCGCAGCTCGCTGTCGGAGACCGAGCAGTTCGAGGAGCTCAAGGACGACGACGAGGTCGCCGAGGTCCCGCTGTTCGAGCTGGTGCGCACCGCCTGGCAGCAGATCGTGCGGATCGTCCTGCTGGGCGCGGTGATCACCGGGGGCTACTACATCGCCTCGGTCTACTCGGCCACGTACCTGCAGACCGCGGGCGGGCGCTCGCCGCAGTTCGCCTTCACCGCCACCTGCGTCGCGATGGTCGTCGGCGTGATCACGCTGCCCGTCGCCGGGTACCTGGGCGACCGGTTCGGCCGCCGCCCGGTGCTGATCGGCGGCTCGGTGGCCGCGGCGGTGCTCGGCGTGCCGATGTTCATGCTCATGGCCGACGGCCCCGCCGCGCTCGCCCTGTTCGCCCCGGCCGTGCTGCTGATCTGCATCTCGGTGGTCAACGGCGTGTCCTTCGCCGCCTACGCGGAAATGCTGCGGGCCCGGTTCCGCTACAGCGGCATCGCGCTGGGCAACAACATCACCAACATGCTGCTCGGGGGCACCGCCCCGTTCATCGCGACGCTGCTGGTCAGCACGAGCGGGAACCACCTGGCGCCGTCGTGGTTCTTCGTCGCGTGCGCGCTGATCAGCCTCGGCGCCGCCATCACCGTCACCGAGACCAAGGGGAAGGAGCTGGCGCGATGAGCCGCTTCGACGGCCGCACCGTGGTGGTGACCGGAGCGGGCGGCGGGATGGGCCGCGCCGAAGCGCTCGCGCTGGCCGCCGAAGGCGCCTCGGTCCTGGTCACCGACATCGACCTCGCCGCGGCCGAGTCGACCGCCGCCGAAGGCGGGGACCGCTGCCGGGCCCACCACCTCGACGTCACCGACCCGGACGGGTGGCAGGAGCTGGCCACCGCGCTCGACGGCCCGCTGCACGGGCTGGTGAACAACGCCGGGATCAGCTTCCGCGCCGGCATCGCCGAGACGTCCGTGGCCGACTGGCACCGGGTGCTGGAGGTGAACCTCTCCAGCGTCTTCTACGGCATGAAGTTCCTGTCCCCCGCGCTGGCGCCGGGCGCCTCGGTGGTCAACGTGTCGTCGATCGCCGGGATGCTCGGCTACTTCTCGGCGACCTACGGCACGACCAAGTGGGCGGTGCGCGGACTGTCCAAAGTGGGCTCGCTGGAGCTCGCCGACCGCGGCGTGCGGGTGAACTCGGTGCACCCGGGGCTGGTGGACACCCCGCTGCTGCACTCCGGCGACCCCCGGTTCGTCGAGGAGAGCCTGCGGTCGGTCCCGGCCGGGCGGCTCGCCACCCCGGAGGAGGTGGCCCGCGCGGTGGCGTTCCTGCTCTCCGACGACGCCTCCTACGTCAACGGCACCGAGCTGGTGGTCGACGGCGGGCTGGTCTCCGGCGGGACCTACCACCGCATCACCGGCGCCCTGGCGGACCGATGAGCACCGCGTTGCCCGAAGTCCTCGACCTGCTCGGCCGCCAGTCCCACGCCATCGACGGCGGGGACGGGCCGGGGTGGGCCGCGACGTTCACCGCGGACGGCGTGTTCCGCTCCCCCACCTACCCGGAGCCGGTGCGCGGGCGGGCCGCGCTCACCCGGTTCGCCGCCGCGTTCGCGCCGGCCAACCCCCGCACCCGCCACGTCGTCACCGGCACCTGCGTCGATCCCGGCGGCGCGGACGCACTGGTGGCCCGCTCGACCTTGCTCGTCGTGCGCACCGAATCCGACGGCGCGGTGCGGATCCTGCGGGTCGCGACGCTGCGGGACCGCCTCGTCCGCGTCGACGGGCGGTGGCTGATCGCCGAACGCGCGGTCTCCGTCGACTGATCCCCGCGGGCGCCGCCCGGCGCCCGCAGCACACCAGGAGAGATTCCCATGACTGAGTCCAGCAGCAACCCGACGCGGGCCAACGCCGCACCGCTGACCGCGAGCTACCCCGAGCTCGTGGGCAAGGTGGTCGTGGTGACCGGTGCCGCGCGCGGCATGGGCGCGGTGTTCGTCGAGGAGCTGGCCCGGCGCGGCGTGCACGCGGTGGGCGGCGACATCGACGGCGACGGCATGGCCGCGCTGGCCGACAAGATCAACAGCGGTGCCGCCGAAGGCGCGGGCCGCGTGCTGGCCCGCCGCACCGACGTCACCGACCCCGACGACCACGACGCGCTGCTGGCGGCCGGGCTGGAGGAGTTCGGCCGCGTCGACCACTGGGTGAACAACGCGGGCGTGTTCCCGCAGGCCGGGTTCACCGACATCCCGCCGGACCAGGTCACCGCCACCTACCAGGTCAACGTCAACGGTGTCGTCTACGGCGGGCAGACCGCGGCCCGCCACCTGCGGCGGCACGGGGGCGGCGCGATCGTGAACATGGCCTCGGTGGCCGGGGTCCGGGTCCGGGTGACCCGCGCGGCCTACAACTCCTCCAAGGCCGCCGTCCGGCACCTGACCAGCTGCATGGCCGTCGAGCTGGGGCCCGACGACATCCGGGTCAACGCGATCGCGCCCGGCTTCGTCGACACCGAGATGACCCGCTGGGTGCGGGAGGACCCGGCCGCCCTGGACCGGGCGCTGAGCACGGTCCCGCTGCGCCGGGTGGGCGCGCCCGTCGAGGTCTTCGGGGCGTTGCAGTTCCTGCTCTCCGACAGCGCCCGCTACATCACCGGTGCCGTGCTGCCCGTCGACGGGGGCTCCCAGCATGTCTGAGGAGCACGACTACGACCTGGTGGTGATCGGTGCGGGCGGCGCCGGGCTGGCCGCCGCGGTGTCGGCCGCCGAAGGCGGCCTCCGGGTGCTGGTGCTGGAATCCGAGGACGAGATCGGCGGTTCGACGCAGCTCTCCGCGGGGATGCTCACCGCCTCGGCCACCGGCGTGCAGCGCGAGCTCGGCGTGGCCGACTCGCCGGCGCGGATGTTCCAGCACTACATGGACCTCAACCAGTGGCGGGTGCTGCCCGGGCCGACCCGCGCGTTCTGCGAACGCTCCGGACCGGTGGTCGACTGGCTGCTCGACCTGGGCGTCGAGATCCCCGCGCGGTTCTCGGGCGACGCGCACACCCCGGGCCTGACCCGCGCGGGCGTGGAGGACGTGTGGCGCGGGCACGTGCCCGTAGACCAGGGCTACGGGCTCGTGCTGGCGCTGGACCGGGCCCGGCGGCGCCTCGGCGTGGACCTCGCGCTGGGCAGCCGGGCCACCGACCTGCTGCTCGGCCCGGACGGGGTGCGCGGCGTGGTGGTCGACGACGCCTCGGTCACCGCGGAGTCGGTGGTGGTGGCCAGCGGCGGGCTGGCCCGCGACCCGGACCTGGTGCGCGAGCACCTCCCCGACGCCGCGATCGCCGGCGAGCACCTGTTCGTGGTGGCCGCGCCGGGCAGCCGGGGCGACCACGTCCGCCTGGCCGAGCGGCACGACCTCGCGCTGTTCGGCTCCGGCTGGGGGCTGCTGCTGGTCACCGCCGAGTTCCAGCGCTTCCACCACTGGCGCAGCGGCTTCCCGCCGCCGTCCCGGCTCCACGTCGATTCCCGGGGCAACCGGTGCATGGACGAGGACGCGCCGTACGCGGTGAGCCCCGGCATCCTGGCCGACCACGGCGGCTGGGTGTGGGCGGTCTTCGACGAGGCCGCGCGCACCGCGCTGCCGCCCGGCTACGCGGACTGGACCGCCGAACGGGTGCTGGCCGAGGTCGAGTCGGGCGTGGTGCGCCGGGCCGGCACCCTCGACGAGCTGGCCGCGCTGATCGACGTCCCGGCGCGGAACCTGACCGCGAGCGTCGAGCGGTTCAACGCGCTGATGACGGCGGGCGTGGACGAGGACTTCCTGCGCCACGAATCGCTGGCCGCCAAAGGGGCCGACCCGCACCTCGCCCCGGTGGCGACCGGCCCGTTCCACGCCGTGCGCATGGTGCCGGGCGAGCTGGTGTGCACCCACACCGGCCTGCGCATCGACGACCGGGCGCGGGTGCTGGACACCGCCGGACGCGCGGTGCCGGGCCTGTACGCGGCCGGGGAGGCGGCGGGCGGCGTGCTCGGCGAGCGCTACGTCGGTGGCGGCAACTCGGTGGCGCACGCCCTCGTGCTGGGCCGGACCGCGGGCTCCGAGGCCGCGCGGCGGCACAGCTCCCAGGAGCACAGGCACTAGGAGCACAGGCCCCAGGAGCACAGGCGCTAGCTGACCGGTGCTATCCGGCGGCGAACAACTGCGCGCTGAGCCGCCGCGCGGCCTCGACCAGCTCGGGGGTCACCTTCTCGACCGCGTCCGGGTCGACCAGGGAGACCCCCAGGCTGGCCTCCGCGCGGCCCGGCGGTGCGGGCACCGGCACCGACACCCCGATCACCCCGGGCACCACCTGGCCGGTGGAGACCGCGTAGCCCTGCGCGCGGGCCTCCACGACCTCGGCGGGATCGTCCTCGCGCGCCGGGCGACCGGCCAGGATCGCCAGCCCGCCGGACCCCCGGCGCAGCGGGTGCCGCTGCCCGGTGCGGAAGGCGATGTGCGCCGCGGTCAGCCTCGGTTCCACGACGAGCACCGCCTGCACCTCGGCGTCGCTGATCGGCACCATCAGGTGCGCGGTGGCCAGCACCGCGTCGGCGAGCTCGGTGAGCACCGGACGGGCCAGCGCCCGCAGGTCGCCGTCCACCGCCGCGGCGAGCTCGACCAGGCCGTGCGCCAGGTGGAACCGCTTGTCCTCGGTGCGGCGCACCAGGTCGTGCGCCGCCAGCGTCTCCAGCATCCGGTGCAGCGCGTTGCGGTTGAACCCCAGCGACCGGGCCATCTCGGTCAGCGTCGCGCCGTCGGGCTCTCCGGCGAGGTGCCAGAGGACCCGGATGCCGCGGTCGAGGGTCTGGGCCCCCGCCACCGGGGACCCGCCGGGTTCCTTCGCGTTCATGGTCGTCCTGGGGTGCTGGGCGCGTCGTCGGCGCCGATTCTACGTCGCTGCGCGGCGCGCGGACCCGGCCGCCCGGCGCTCCCGCCGCGGTGTCCACAGCAGACGGACAGCGGAGTCCGCAGTGGACCGGCGAGGGGTCGCGCGGCCGGGGGCGGTACCGTGCCCGCGACGGACACCGGGGAGGCGGTCATGGCACAACCACGGCACCGGCTCATCGCCGACGCGCTGCGCGAGGACATCCGCACCGGGCGGCGCGCGGTCGGCGAGGCGCTGCCCTCGGAGTCGGCGCTGTGCCGCCGGTGGGGCGTCAGCCGGGGACCGGTCCGGCAGGCCCTGGCCGCGCTGAAGGCCGAAGGGCTGATCACCGCCGCCCAGGGGCGCCCGCCGGTGGTGCGCAGCCCGGAGCCCAGCCAGAGCCTGCGGAGCTTCACCCCGTTCTCCCGGTGGGCGCGCGACTGCGGCCGGGAACCCGGCAGCCGGACGCTGGAGGTGGCGCGCAGGCGGGCGCCCGGACCGGTCGCCGAGGCGCTCGGGCTCGGTCCGGACGACTTCGTCGTGGTGGTGCTGCGGGCCCGCTACCTCGACGGCGAGCCGGTGCTGGTCGAGCGCAGCGCGTTCACCGAGGACGTCGGCGGGCACCTGCTGTCCTTCGACCCGGACAGCGGGTCGATCACCGAGCACCTCACCGCGCGCGGCGCCGACTTCGCCGCCATCACCCACGTGCTCGACGCGGTGCTCGCCGACGAGGTGGACGCCGAGGCGCTGGGGATCGAGCGCGGGGCCCCGCTGCTGCGCCAGCGCCGGACCAGCCGCACCGCCGCGGGGGTGCCCTTCGAGCACTCCGACGACCGCTACCGGCCGGAACGGGTCACCTTCACGATCACCAACGCGCTCGGCGGGGAGGACCCGAGGACGATCACCGGGTGAACATGTCGTGACAAGACAGAACTTGTATGGACAAGACGGGGCCGACCAGGACAGGATCGTCCCGTGCATCCACCCCGCCACGACGTCGTGATCGCGGGCGCGGGCATCGTCGGCCTCGCGCACGCCTACCACGCCCACCGCCGCGGCCTGTCGGTCGCCGTCCTCGACCGCAGCGCCGCCACCACCGGCTCCTCGGTGCAGAACTTCGGGCACTGCTGCGTGACCGCCCAGTCCGGCCGCGCCCTGGAGTTCGCCCGGGCCGGACGGCCGCACTGGCTGGAACTGGCCCGGCGGGCCGGTTTCTGGCACCGCGAGCAGGGCACCCTCGCCGTCGCCCGCGCCGAGGACGAGTGGCAGGTGCTGCGCGAGTTCGCCGAACTGCGGGAGGCCGACGAGATCCGGCTGCTCGACCCCGACGAGGTCACCGCCCGCGCCCCGATCGCCGATCCGGCCCTGCGCGGCGGCGCGCTGCTGCCCTGGTGCTTCCAGGTCGACCCGCGCAGCGCCGCCCCGGCCATCGCCGCCTGGCTGGCCGAGCAGGGCGTCGCCTTCCACCGGGACACCGCGGTGCTCGGCGTGGAACCCGGTTCGGTGCGCACCACGCGCGGCACCTTCACCGCCGACCACGTCGTCGTCGCGCTCAACCACGACGTCGGCGACCTGTTCCCGGAGATCGCCGACGCCTACCGGGTGCAGCGGTGCCGGCTGCACATGCTGCGCGCCGATCTCGGGGCCGCGCTGCCGCTGCCGGTGTTCACCGGCTGGTCGATGGTGCGCTACTCCGGTTTCCGGGACTGCCCGAGCACCACCGCGCTGCGCGACCGGTTGCACGCCGAGCACCCCGAGCTCGCCGGGTTCGACCTCAACCAGATGTACACCGGGCTGCCCGACGGCAGCACCATCGTCGGCGACACCCACGCCCGCGACCGCGCGGCGCCGCCGTTCCAGGACGAGCGCGGCTTCGAGGTGCTGCTCGCCGAGACCGAGCGGCTGTTCGGCCGCGCACCGCGGGTGCGGGAGCGGTGGCAGGGCGTCTACGCCAGCGCGCCCGAGCACGAGTTCATGGTGGAGCGACCGCTGCCGGGCGTGCGGGTCGTCACCGTCACCACCGGGATCGGGATGACCACCAGCATGGGGCTGGCCGAGTCGGTCCTGGACCAGATCGCGTCCGAGCAGGAGGAGACAGCATGAGCGCCGAGTCCGTCGAACTGGTCGTGTTCGACATGGCCGGGACCACCGTCGCCGACGACGGCCTGGTGGAGCGCGCCTTCCGCGCCGCGGCCGACCGCACCGGGCTGATCGGCCCGGACGGCCCCGAGCCGCTGCTGGAGCACGTGCGCGCCACGATGGGCCAGTCGAAGATCACCGTGTTCCGGCACCTCACCGGCGGTGACGAGCAGCGGGCGCAGGAGGCCAACGAGGCCTTCGAGACCGCCTACGCCGAGCTGGTGTCCGAGGGGTGGTGCACCCCGCTGCCGGGCGCCGAGCGGACCTTCGCCGCGCTGCGCGCCGCCGACGTGCGGATCGCGCTGACCACCGGTTTCGCCCAGGCCACCCAGGAGGCGATCCTCGACGCGCTGGGCTGGCGGGAGACCGCCGACGTCGCGCTGTGCCCGGCCACCGCGGGCCGCGGCCGGCCGCACCCGGACCTGCCGCTGACCGCGCTGCTGCGCACCGGGGCGAGCTCGGTGCGGGCGATGGTCGTCGTCGGCGACACCACCTCGGACGTGCTCAGCGGGCTCCGCGCCGGGGCGGGCGCGGTCTACGGGGTGCGCACCGGGGCGCACGGCGAAGCCGAGCTGCGCGCCGCGGGCGCCACCGACGTCCTCGCCGGGATCGGCGACCTCCCGGCCGCCCTGGGCCTGCCGAGCTGATCGGGGTGCTCGCGCGCCCGGCGGGGAATCCGCCGGGCGCGCAGTGCTGTCGGCCGGGCCGGAGACCGCGCAATCGGCCACCGCGCTGACCGCAGGCTCTCGGCGCCGGACGAGAGCTGACCGGCCGTGGGCGGTGACGGCTGCGAGCGGTGATCGGACGGATCTCCGCCGAAACGGGACGCAGACTTGGACAGATTGTCCACGTTTCTTGTCGTTGGATCTGGACAGGTGTCTAGTTTCTTTGGCATGCTCGCCGCATCCCGCGGCGGTGGCCGCGCGCACGAGCATCGATGTCCCGCGACGACAGGAAGAACCGCATGAGAGTGGACGACGCCATCGCGGTCGTGACCGGAGCCGCCTCCGGCATGGGCCTGGCCACGGCGAAGGCGCTGACCGACGCCGGGGCGACCGTCTACGGCATCGACCTCCGGCGCGACGCGCTGGACGGCGAGTTCAGCGCCCTGCCGCGCGCCCGCGGCTTCGCCGTGGACGTGTCCGACTCGGCCGGGATCGAGGAGGTCTTCGCCCAGGTCGGGGCCGACCACGGCAAGCTGGACATCCTGGTCAACGCCGCGGGCGTGTCCACCCCGGGCGCGCCGCAGCAGGCCTGGGTCGACGGCATCAACGACCGGATGGTCACCGCCGCCAAGACCGGCGAGACCTTCCACCCCGAGTTCCTGGGCGGCATCACCGACGCCGACTTCGACCGCGTCGTCGCCATCAACCTCAACGGCACCTTCTACGCCATCCGCGCCGCCGTCGCGCTGCTCAAGAACGCCGGTGGCGGTTGCATCGTCAACTTCGCCTCGGTCGCCGGGCTCATCGGCCTGCCCATGCCCGCCTACTACCCGGCGTCCAAAGCCGCCATCGTCGGGTTGACCAAGTCCGCGGCCGCCGAACTGGCGCCGTTCGACATCCGCGTCAACGCCTTGGCGCCCGCCGGTGTCGACACCGCCATGTTCACCGCGTCCGGCGCGGACCACGTCGAGGCGCTGCTGGCGCTGCAACCCCTCAAGCGCGTCGCCGACCCCGGCGAAGTCGGCCGCACCGTCCTGTTCCTGGCCTCCGACGCCGGACGGCACTTCACCGGCCAGACGCTGTCGCCCTCCGGCGGCGCCCTGATGGTGTGAGGCTCCGATGCCGCCGAATCCCTCCGCACGAACCGCCATGACCGAAGGCCACGAGCACCAGGTGAGCATCACCGACGTCCCCGGGCTGGAACGCCGGTTCCTCGACGTGCTCGACGAAACCCTCCGCGACGACATCGCCCGCGGCGACTACCACGGCGCCAACATCGTCGTCGCCCGCCACGGCCGGATCGCGCTGCGCGGCAGCTACGGCCACGCCGAGGCGGCCACCGGACGCCCCACCGCACCCACCGACGTCTACCGCATCCTGTCGATGTCCAAGGGCTTCACCAACGCCCTGGTGCTGCGCGCGCTCAGCGAGGGCAAGCTGATGCTGTCCACGCGGGTGGTCGACCTCATCCCGGAATTCCTCGGTGCCGAACCGTTCCGCGCCGCCCGCAAGGACCGGATCAACGTCGCCCACCTGCTCACCCACCGCGCCGGGATGCCCGCCACCCCCAACCCCGGACTGGGCCCGGACCGCTTCGCCGTGCTCGCCGACGTCATCGACGCGCTCGGCTCCGTCGACGTCGTCCACGAACCCGGCACCAACCTGAACTACTCCGCGGCCATCAACCACGCGCTGCTGGGCGAGATGGCCCGCCGCGCCTACGGCGCCGAGTCGTTCCGGCAGCTCGTGCACGACAAGGTCTTCGCCCCGATCGGCATGCGGCACACCCGGTTCGGCCTGCCCGCCGAGTGGCGGGACCGCGCCGTGCCGCTGAAGGTCCTCACCGGCGGCGGCTCCTGGCTCGAACCCGACGACATCGAATGCCTCGACGAGGTCATCGCCCGCACCGACGCCGAAATGCCCTGGGTCGGCGCGGTGTCCACCGTCGACGACGTCTTCGCCTTCACCGAGATGCTGCGCAACCGGGGCCGCACCGCCGCCGGCGAGCAGCTCATCGGCGAACCGGTGCTGGACTTCGCCACCACGAACCAGACCGGCGACGAGATCAACGACCTCTACGGCATGGTCGCCGAAGCGCGCAGGTGGGACCCGCCGCCGGGCACCATGGGCCTGGGCATGGCCCTGGCCGGAACCGGCACGCACGCCCGGTTCTTCGGCCCGTTCGTCTCCCCGCGCACCTTCGGCTCCTACGGCGCGGGTTCCTCCCTGCTGTGGGTCGACCCCGCCTCCGGAGTGTCGTTCTGCTTCCTGTCCTCCGGCGTGATGGACGAGGGCGACAACGTCGCCCGCTTCCAGAAGTTGTCCTCGATCACCGCCGCGGCGGTCCGCGACCAGTGAGGTGACCCCGATGACCAGCACGCACCCCGGCCGCTGCCCGGTCGCCCACGGGTTCGACGTCTTCGCCGACGCCTACTACCGCGACCCCGCCCTGCACCTGGCCGCCGCCCGCGACGACACCCCGGTGTTCTGGTACGAGCGGCTGCACGGCTGGGTCGTGACCCGGCGGGAGGACGCGCTGCGCGTCCTCGGCGACTGGCAGGCGTTCTCCTCGGCGGCCAACACCGCGGCGGAAGTCCCGGACGAGCACCGCGCGGTGTTCCCGCCCGAACTCGTGTCCCACATGATCGTGGGCCAGGACCCACCGGAGCACACCGAGACCCGCCGGGTCGCCCAGCGCGGGTTCCTCAAGGGCCGCATGGACCGGCTCCAGCCCGAGATCGAGGCCCGCGCCCACCGCATCGTCGACCGGTTCGAGGACAACGGCTCCGGCAACATCGTCGAGGACTACTGCCTGGAGCTGACCACCCAGACCATCATGGCGCTGCTCGACCTCGACCGGGCCCGGGAACCCATGCTGCGCCAGGTGCGCGACGACCTGTTCGTCGTGCTCTCCAGCGCGCACGAGGACATCACCGAGGACGACCGGCTGGCGATCTGGGACCGGTTCGTGGCCGCCAACCTCGAACTGCGGGAGATCATCGAGTCCCGGCGCGGTTCCGAGGCCGACGACCTCATCTCGGTGCTGGCCTCGGCCCGCGACGCCGACGGGACCTGGTCCCTGGACACCGCGCGCATCGGCCTGCACATCGCCGAGTTCGCCGCCGCCGGCACCGACACCACGGCGCAGGCGATGGCCAACGCCATCCTGTTCCTGTCCCGCGACACCGACACCCTGCGGGACGCGCTGGCCGAGCCCGAGCTGTGGTCGCGGGTGTTCGAGGAAACCGTGCGCCGCCGACCGTCGTCGACGTTCACCTCGCGCCGCGCCACCGCCGACGTCGAGATCGGCGGGGTGACCATTCCCGCCGGCGACATGATCCACGTGGCGTTGAGCAGCGCGAACACCGACCCCGCGCACCGCGAGCGGCCGTTCGAGTTCGACATCCACCGTCCCGACCCCACCGACCACCTCGCGTTCTCCACCGGGCGGCACACCTGCCTGGGCAACCCGCTGGCCCGGGTGCAGGGGCCCACCGGGCTGCGGGTGCTGTTCGAGCGGCTGCCGTCGCTGCGCCCCGACGAACCCGTCGAGCTCGACTTCCGGCGGACCGCCCTGGTCCCGATCCGCCGGAACCTGCGGGTCAGCTGGGACACCGCCGACGTGCGGCGTTCCCGCGCGCGCACCGCGCGCACCCTCGACCTCGACGTCCTCGCGCGCGAGCAGGTGGCCGACGGCGTGGTCGCGCTGACCCTCGGCCACCCCGACGGCGGGGACCTGCCCCGCTGGAAGCCCGGCGCGCACCTCGACCTGCACCTGCCCGGCGCGGACGGACCGCTGGTGCGGCAGTACTCGCTGTCCTCCGACCCCGAGGACCGCACCACATACCGGATCGGGGTGCTGCGCGAGCCGGACGGCCGCGGCGGGTCGGCGGCCGCGCACCACCTGGTCCCCGGCTCGACGGTCACGACGTCCTGGCCGCGCAACAACTTCCGGCTGGCCCCGGCCGACCGGTACGTGTTCGTCGCCGGTGGCATCGGCATCACCCCGATCCTGCCGATGATCGCCGAAGCCGAGCGCGCCGGAGCGCGGTGGGAACTCGTCTACGGCGGGCGCAGCCGCTCCTCCATGGCCTTCCTCGACGAGTTGGCCGCGCACGGCGACAAGGTCACCCTGGTCCCGCAGGACGAAGCCGGCCGCATCGACGTGCCCGGCCTGCTCGGCACCGCCCGCCGCGGCACCCTGGTCTACGCCTGCGGCCCCGAACCGCTGCTGCGGGCCGTCGAGCGGACCACGGCCGGGTGGCCGAAGGGCTCCCTGCGGCTGGAGCGGTTCGCCCCGAAACCGGTGGAACGCGCCGAACCGGACACCCCGTTCCAGGTGGAGTGCGCCGCGTCCGGCACCGTCGTCGACGTCGGCGCCGACGAAACCCTGCTCGACGCCGCGGCGAACGCCGGTCTTCCGGTGCTCTCGTCGTGCCAGGAGGGCACCTGCGGCACCTGCGAGACCCGCGTCCTGGCCGGCCGCGCCGACCACCGCGATTCGATCCTGTCCGCCGCCGAGCACGAGGCCGGGGACACCATGATGATCTGCGTGTCCCGCGCCGCCCGCGGATGTCCCCGGCTCGTCCTCGACCTGTGAGCCCCGCGTCGGGTGAACTCGGCGTCGGGGAGCTCCCCGACGGTCCCCGGCGCGGTCAGCGGCCGTACAGCCGCGCCCACTGCACGGCCAGCGCGGCCAGGATCCGCTCCTCCTGCTCGACGCGCCCGCGCACGTACAACAAGTGGAAGGTGTGTTCGAGGCTCATCATCAGGACCAGCAGGTGCGCCTCCCGGTCCAGCCGCTCCCCCTCGGAGGCGCAGTCCCGGTAGAGGACGACCTGCTCCCGGCACAGCCTGCGCAGCAGCCCCAGCCAGTCCTCCAGGACGTCCGGTTCGGCGCTCGTCGCCTGGGTGAGCGCCTCGAACTCGGCCCCGTACCGGCGCCACATCCCCCGGGCGCGGTCGATCCAGCCCCGCATCGCCTCCGGCCCGTGGTCCGGCAGCGCGTCCAGCGCGGCGTACAGCTCGACCACCTCCGGTTCCAGCTCCCGCATCCGGCTCAGCACGAGCTGCGGTTTGCTGTTGAAGTACAGGTAGAGGTTGGCCCTGCTGCCGCCCGCGGCCTGGGCGATCTGGGTCATCGACGTCTGCGCGTAGCCCTTCTCCCGGAACAGCCGCAACGCCACGTCCACGAAGCGCCGCCGGGTGGCGGCGCTGCGCGCGGTGCGATCGCTCATCGGGCGGCCCTCGCGGTGGCTCGGCGACGTGGTGCGGCCGCCATCTTGCCGCACCCGCCCGCCCCCGCCCGCATCCGGCCACCGCGGCGGGCGGTTCAGGCGGCGTCGCGGCGGCGGGCGAGCAGGGCCAGGACCACCGCCGCCACCACGCACAGCGCCATCGCGAACATCTGCGTGGCGGGGACCAGCGGGACCAGCACGAACACCCCGACCGCGCCGCAGCCACCGGCGATCAGCGCGGTCCGGGGCCGGTCGGCGGCGAGCACCGACTGGATCAGCACCGGGCCGAAGATCGCCGGCACCACGTAGCCGAACACCTCCTGCACCTGCGGCGGGATGACCGACACCACCCAGGTGCCGAGCAGGCCGACCAGGACCAGCAGCGAGGCCAGGTGCACCGCCGCCGCACCGATGATCGCGGTGACCGCCGCGATCTCGGCCTTCCGGGTACCCTGGGCCGCGCCGACCGCCTGCTGCGCGGCCAGCGCCGAGGGCAGCAGCTTGTTCGCGATGTTGCCGATCATGAACGCCTGGTAGGTCGCCGCCGACCCGAGCATCGGGTAGTAGGACACCGGCTCGGCGACCCACAGCACGCCGTAGACCAGCGCCACCGCCAGCCACGCCTGTCCGACCAGGTCCAGTCCCGGCCAGTGGTCGAGGCCGAACATCAGGTACGCGGGCCCGGCCAGCGAGAGCGCCAGCCCGACGAGCATGGTCAGGCGCCCCCACCGCGAGGTGGTGCGTTCGAAATCGTCGACCATCGGGTGCCTCCTCCGTTCACAGCGCGACGGCGGCGGCGCCCAGCGCCACGGCCATCGCCACGCCCAGCGACCACTCCTTGAGCCACCGCTGCCGCCAGCGCGCCGCGGCGACCTGCAACAGCACCATGGTCAGGGCGCCGACGACGAAGGTGATCAGGTGGACGCCGGACTTCAGCGTCTCGGCCAGGCCGAGGTAGCTGAACGCGGCGGTCATCGCCGCGCTCGGCACGATCGTCATCACGACCGGGTTCAGCGCGCGGATGCGGTGGTCGGCCCGGCGCAGCAGCGGGGTGAGCACCAGCGTGCTGACCATCCAGGCCGCCCCGCCGATGCTCATGGTGAACAGCACCAGCGCGAACGCCCGGTCGTCGTACCCGGCGCCGCCGAGCTCGATCCCGGCCGCGTCGGCGGCGGTCTGCGCCGCGGCGGTCTCGAAGGCGGCCGAACCGATCAACCCGATCCGGGTGAGCACCGCCGGAGTGCCGAACACCGCGAGCAGGCCGACCGCGACGAACACCACCGCCAGCGACGGGCCGATGGCGGTCACCGCGCCGGTGCGCAAGGCCCGGACCAGCTCCGCCCTGCTCATGCCTGCCTCGGGTGCCGCGCGCACCGCCGCGCGCCAGTAGAGCACCGACTGCACGACGATGACGACGAACACCCCGATCGCGGCGGTCCACAGGACCGGCGACTGGGCGACGGGCGGCAGGTCCACCTCGACCTCCGGGAGCGCGGGGGCATCGGACCCGGCGAAGGCTGCCGGTCCCGGCGCGCAGGGGGCCCACGTCGCACGGAATTCGCACTAGGGTCACCCGGATGCATGATTCTTGCCCGGTCGACGAGACCGACCTGAGCCTGGTCCACGCGTTGCAGATCCGGCCCCGGATCGCCTGGGCCCGGCTGGCCCGGGTGCTGGAGGTGGACGCCTCGACGCTGACCCGGCGCTGGGCCCGGCTGGAGCGCGACGGGCTGGCGTGGTTCAGCACCTACCCGGTGGCCGGTCCCGGCTGGACCGGGCACGACTGGCACGCCGGGGCGTTCGTCGAGGTCGAGTGCCTGGCCGGGGCCCGCGATGCGGTGATGGCGCGGTTGGCCCGGCGACGCGCGGTGTGGAACATCGACGCCACCTCCGGGCGGCGCGAGCTGATGCTGACCGTGCTCGCGCCCAGCATCCTCGCCCTCGACGAGGAGGTGGCCGCCGACATCGCCACGCTGCCCGGGGTGCGGGCCACCCGCACCCACTTCTTCCGCCGGATCATCCGCGAAGCCGCGTCCTGGCGGCTGGATTCGCTGTCCCCCGCGCAGCAGCGGGCGCTGGGCCCCGGCGACGCCCGCACCCGGCAGCCGCTCGGCACCCGCGACCTGGAGCTGCTGCGGCTGCTCGGACCGGACGCCCGGCTGCCCGCGACGGCGGTCGCCGCCCGCCTCGGGTGCTCGGTGAGCACGGCGAGCCGGGCGATCCGCCGGCTGCTGGCCAACGAGCACGTCTCGGTCCGCTGCGAGGTCGCGCACCACGCCGCGGGCTGGCAGGTGGCCGCGACGCTGTGGCTGGACGTGGCGCAGCGCGAGCTCACCTCGGTGGCCACCGCGATCTCCCGGCTGCCGGAGATCCGGCTGTGCGTCACCGTCGGCAGCGCGGCGAACCTGGTGGTGCAGGTCTGGCTGCACCGGATGGAGGACCTCGACGGCTTCGAGGAGCACCTGGCCGCCGGGTTCCCCGGCACCCGGGTGATCGACCGCTGGATCACCCCGCGCTTCGGCAAGCGGCTCGGCCACGTGCTGCGCCCCGACGGCCGCCGCACCGGGTTCGTCCCGTTCGTGGCACCCGCCGACGGGTAGTCCCGCACCGGCAGCACCCCGGTCCGGGAGCGGAGGGCCCGCTAGGGGGTCACGCCTTGGCGGTCCGGCCGCCGTCCACCGGGATGACCGCGCCGGTGGTGAAGCTCGAACCCGGGCCCGCCAGGTGCAGGGCGGTGCCGACGATCTCCTCGGGCCGCCCGGCGCGCCCCAGCGGGTACTCGCCGAACCGGCGGTGCGTCGCCTCCGGGGCCCAGTGCTTGCTCACGTCGGTGAGGAACGGTCCCGCCAGGATCGCGTTGACCCGCACGCGGGGGCCGAACGCCTGGGCGAAGCCCTTGGTCAGCGCGTTGAGCCCGGCCTTCGCCGCGGCGTAGGGCAGCTCGTGCGGGGTCGGCCGCTCGGCGGCGACGCTGCCGATGTTGATCACCGATCCGCCCTCGGCCGCGGCCATCCGGGTGCCGACCAGAGCGGTGAGCCGGAACGGCCCCTTGAGGTTGACCCCGATCACCTTGTCGAAGAGTTCCTCGGTGACCCCGTCGAGGTTGTCGTAGCGCGGTGCCATCCCGGCGTTGTTGACCAGCACGTCGATCCGGCCGAAGTGCTGCTCCACCTGCTCGACGAGCCGTTCCTGGGCCGCCCAGTCGGCCATGTGGCAGGCCACCGGCAGCGCCTCCCGACCGGTGCGCTCGCGGACCTGCGCGGCCAGCGCGGCGCACGCCTCGTACTTGCGGCTCACCACGACCACGTGCGCCCCGGCCGCGGCGAAGGCCAGCACCATCTCCCGCCCCAGGCCGCGGCTACCGCCGGTCACCAGGGCCACCTTGTCCCGCAGACCGGCCTCCGGCACCGTCGCCATCGCACCTCCCTCCGCCGGGGTCGCCGCATCCGAAGGTAGACCGGCGGGACCCGGCGAACAAGGCCGGATCCCGGTGGTCGTCCACTGTGGCCGGACGGGTCAGCCGGGGTGCGTCTCGCCGCCCACCGGGGCCAGCACCTCACCGGTGTAGTAGCTGGAGAGCCGCTCGGTGGCGAAGAAGACGTAGGACGGCGCGATCTCGTCGGGATGGCCCATCCGCCCCATCGGGGTCCCCTCGCCGAAGCCCTCGACCTTGCCCTCCCCGAAGGTCGACGGGATCAGCGGTGTCCACACCGGACCGGGGGCCACGCAGTTGACCCGGATCCGCCGCGGGGTCAGCGATTGGGCCAGCGACTGGGTGAGGCTGTGCACCGACGCCTTGCTGGCCGAGTAGTCGATCAGGCCCTTGTTGCCGCGCAGGGCGTTCACCGAGCCGGTGTTGATGATCGCCGCGCCGTCCGGCAGGTGCCGCAACGCCGCCTGGCACAGCCAGAACAGCGCGTAGACGTTGATCCGGAAGGTGCGGTCGAGCTGCTCGGTGCTGATCTCGGACAGGTCGTCCACCGGCATCTGGGTGCCCGCGTGGTTGACCAGCACGTCGAGCCCGCCGAGCCGGTCGGCGGCCTCGTCGACCACCCGCAGGCAGTGCTGCTCGTCGGCGAGGTCGCCGCGGAACAGGTGGCACTGCCGCCCCTCCTGCCGCACCAGCGTGGCGGTGTGCTCGGCGTCGTGGTCCTCGGACTCGTCGAGGTAGGCGATGGCGACGTCGGCGCCCTCCTTGGCGAAGGCCACCGCCACGGCGCGGCCGATGCCCGAATCGCCGCCGGTGACCAGGGCCTTGCGCCCCGCCAAGTGGCCCGCCCCGGTGTAGTCGCGCATCTCGTCGCGCGGTTTCGGATCCATCGGGCCGGTGGTGCCGGGCGGGGCCTGCTGCTGCGCCGGCGCGGTGCGGGGCAGGTCGGTCATCGCGGTCGTCCTTCCGGTCGGCTGCGCGGTGCGCCCCCGGCTTACCCAGCAGCGCCCGCCGCCACACCGGCGCGCTACCGGTCGGCGTCGGCCGGGCGCTCCCCCAACCGCTGCTCCAACCACAGGGTGTGCACCGGCCCGGCGCGCAGCTCCGCGTCGGCCACCAGCCGCCGGTGCAGCGGGACGGTGCTGTGCACCCCTTCGAGTTCGAGCTCCGCGAGCGCCTGGCGGGCCCGCGCGTACGCCTGGTCCCGGTCGGCGCCCCAGCAGACCAGCTTGGCGATCAGCGAGTCGTAGAACGGGCTGATCCGGTCGCCGCGCACCACGCCGGTCTCCACCCGGACGCCGGGCCCGCCGGGCAGGTCCAGCCGTTCGATGGTGCCCGGGGACGGCGCGAAGTCGTGGTCCGGGTCCTCGGCGTTGATCCGCAGCTCGACGGCCGCACCCCGCCGGTCCACCTCGTCCTGCGCGAACGACAGCGGCGCGCCGCCCGCGATCCGCAACTGCTCGGCCACGACGTCGACGCCGGTGATCGCCTCGGTGATCGGGTGCTCGACCTGCACCCGGGTGTTCATCTCGATGAAGTAGTAGTTCTCCTCGGCGTCGACCAGGAATTCGACCGTACCCGCGCCGCGGTAGCCGACGTGGTGGGCGAGCCGCACCGCGGCGGTGGTGATCGCCTGCCGGGTCACCTCGTGCAGCCCCGGCGCGGGGGCCTCCTCGATCAGCTTCTGCCTGCGCCGCTGCACCGAGCAGTCCCGCTCGAACAGGTGCACCGCGTTGCCGTGCTCGTCGGCGAGCACCTGCACCTCGATGTGCCGCGCGTGCGGAATCGCCCGCTCCAGGTACGTGGTGCCGTCGCCGAAGGCCGAACGCGCCTCCGCCTGCGCCGAGGGCAGCACCGCGGCGAGCTCCGCGCCGTCCCGGACCGGGCGGATGCCGCGTCCGCCGCCGCCCGCCGCGGCCTTGATCAGCATCGGGTAGCCGACGTCGCCGGCCGCCGCCTCCGCCTCGGCCAGGTCGGCGACCGCACCGCTGCCCGGCACCACCGGCACCCCGGCGTCGCGCGCGGTCCGCCGCGCGGTGGCCTTGTCGCCCATCCGCTCGATCGCCTCGGGGGTCGGACCGACGAACACCAGTCCGGCGTCCAGCACCGCGCGGGCGAATTCCGCGCTCTCCGAGAGGAATCCGTAGCCGGGGTGCACCGCGTCGCACTCGGACTGCTTCGCCGCCTTGAGCAGCGCCTCACCGTCCAGGTAGGACTTGCTCGCCGCCGAGCGGCCGATGTGCACGGCGTGGTCGGCGATCCGGACCCATCGGGAGTGCTCGTCGGCATCGGAGTACACGGCGACCGCCTCGACGCCCAGCGCGTGGCAGGCGCGGATGGTCCGCACCGCGATCTCGCCCCGGTTCGCCACCAGGACCCGGCCGAGGCCCGTCATGCGTCCTCGACTTCGAACAGGCTCTGCCCCGGCTCCACCTCGTCGCCGTCCTCGAGCAGGATCTTGCTGATCCGCCCGCTCTGGTCGGCCTTGATCTCGTTGAAGGTCTTCATGACCTCGATCAGGCCGATCGTCTGCCCCACCTCGACGACCACGCCCTCCTCCACGAAGGCCTCCTTGTCCGGAGCCGGTCGGCGGTAGAACACGCCCGGCATCTGAGCGTTCACCGTGGACATCAGCACCACTCCTCTCATCGGACGTTCGCGGACAGCGCCGTTCGGACCTCGTCCAGCCGCGCCCTGCGCTCCCGGCGCGCCGCCAGCGCCGCGTCGACCTCCACGGCGGCGAACGAGACGGTGCTGCCGGTGCGGGCCTGGGCGATGCGGTCGCGGTCGGCGGAGATCACCGTGCCGATGGTGGCGTACCCGCCGCCGGTGACCGCGTCGTTGAGCAGCACGATCGGTTCGTCCCCGCCGGGGACCTGGACCGAGCCCACCGGGTAGCCGAGGTCCACGACGTTGGCCGGGTCGCTGCCCGCGCCGAAGGGCTGCTCCCGCTCGATGAAGCCGAGGGTGCCGCCGCGCAGCCGGTACCCGACCCGGTCGGCGTCCTTGGTCACCTTCCACGGGGTGTCCAGGAAGGACTTCAGCGCCTCCTCGGTGAGCCGGTAGGCGCAGAGCCCGACGACCAGGCGCAGCTCCACCGCGTCCGGCAGCTCCGGGCGCAACCGCGCGGGCACCTCGATGCCCTCCGGCGGCGGCGCGCCCGGCTCGCCCAGCGGCACCCGGTCGCCGTCGGCCAGGGCGCGACCGCCGAAGCCGCCGATCCCGGTGAGCATGTAGGTCGACCGCGATCCCAGGTACGGCGGCACGTCGATGCCGCCGGAGACCGCGATGTAGGGCCGCGCCCCGGCCCGGATGCCCTGGAACGCCAGCACGTCCCCGGCTCCCACCGACGTCGTCCGCCACATCCCGACGGGCTCGCCGTTGAGGGTCACCGCGCTGTCGGCGCCGGTGATCGCCACCCGCCGCGCGTCGGTGAACTCCAGTTCGGGGCCGAGGTAGGTGGCCTCCAGCACCGCCGCACCCGCGTCGTTGCCGACCAGCAGGTTGGCCACCTCGTAGGAGAACTGGTCCATCGCCCCGGAGGGCGGCATCCCGATCGCGTACTGCCCGTCCCGCCCGGCGTCCTGCACCGTGGTGGACAGGCCGCCCTTGCGCACCATGACCTCGCTCACCGGTACAGCACCTCCAGCAGCTCGCGGTTCACCCCGTCGGGATCGGCGAGGAATTCGGGCGGGGAGAACTCCACGTCCCGGATGCGGTAGCGGAAGGTGCCCGCCTCCACCTCCGAGCGGAGCGCGTCGTACTCGCCCCGGTCGATCGGGCGGTACCGCAGGATGTCGGTCGGGCGCGGGAAGGCGATGCCCTCGGTGAAGTCCGGCAATCGCTGGGCCAGGTCGAACACCGGTGCGGGGGCGATCCCGAACAGCTGGTACCCGCCGGCGCCCCGCACCGGGTACACCACCGCGAACGCACCGCCGTAGCCGAACGCGCGCTCCGGGGTGTCGGTGCGCGGCCGGACGTACTTCGGGACCTCGATCTGCCGGTCCCGGGGCACCATCTGGTAGCAGAACGGCAGGCCGGGCACGAAGCCGAGCATGGTGACGATGAACGGCGCGGCGGAGATCGCCTCGATCAGGTCCGGCACGCCGCGGAAGCCGTTGATGCGCGCGGCGTACTCCAAGTCGGTGACATCCGGGTCCTGGTGGCGATCCCGGAAGCGCATCAGCGTCTCGTGGGTCCAGGGGTCCTCGAACAGGACCGGCACGTCGACGATCCTGGTCCGCACCGAGTAGTCCGGCGGCATCTCGGCGGCCGAGCCCTCCAGGCGCCGGAGTTCGTCGACGAGCTCGGTGGGGTCGAGCCGGTCCGGGTCGAGCCGGACCATGTAGGAAGCGTTGGACGGGCAGATGTCGATGACGCCGTCGATGTCCTCCCGTCGCAGGTCCCCGGTGATCGCCATGGCCTTGAAGTTGGCCTGCAGGCTCATCTCCTGGTCGAGCTCGACGAAGACGAATTCATCCCCGCCGAACTCGTAGCGGGCCGGCGGGAGCTGGAGCCTCGTTCCGGTCACGGTCGACCTCCTAGCGGCGGAGAGGTACCTCACCCTGATCCGAGGATGCGCCGTCGGCGTGACCGGCGCATGGTGCTCGCGAACGAAGATCCCACCTTCGGGGTATCGCGGGCAAGCGGCGGGCGGTGCAGTCTCCGGGGCCGAGGTCTTCAATGGAGGTCGGCGCGTGCTGGACCGGACCGGGAGGTGGTCGGATGCGGACGTTGATCGATCTCAACGCCGATGCGGGGGAGAGCTTCGGGCGCTGGCGGCTGGGCGACGACGAGCGGCTGATCCCGCTGGTCACGTCGGTCAACGTCGCGTGCGGCTGGCACGCCGGGGACGCCGCGACCATGCGGCGCTCGGTGCGGCTGGCCGCCGACGGCGGCACCTCGGTCGGCGCGCACCCGGGATTCCCCGACCTGACTGGGTTCGGCAGGCGGGCGCTGGCGATGTCCCCGCGGGAGGCGGCCGACGCCTGCCTCTACCAGTTCGGGGCGCTGCGCGCGATCGCCGACTCGATGGGCGTTCCGGTGCGGCACGTCAAGCCGCACGGCGCGCTGTACGGGCTGACGATCAAGGACGAGGCGGTGGCCGAGGCCGTGGCCGACGCGGTGGCCGAGGCCGCTCCCGGCGTGCGGATCGTGCTGCTGGCGGGTCCGACCGCCGACCGGGTCGCGGCGAAGGGCTACCCGGTGGTGCGGGAGGCGTTCGCCGACCTCGACTACGACGACGCGGGGCACATCATCATCGAACCCGATCCGGTGGCCAAGGATCCGGCGCGGTGCGCCGAACAGGCGATCGCGGTGCTCCGGGGCGAGGTCACCTCGGTCGGCGGCACCGCGATCGCCGTCGACGCCGACACCCTCTGCCTGCACGGGGACCGGCCGAACTCGGTCGAGGTCGCGCGGGCGATCCTCGACCGGTTCGAAGCCGAGGGGGTGCGGACGGCGCCCCTGTCCGAGGTCGCCGACCAGCGCGTCAGGTAGCGGGCAGCAGCGTCTCGTCCACGCGCAGCCGCGAGTCGGCGGTGTGGTCGCCCTCCGGGCTGAACGGGGTGACCGCCGCGGGGACGCAGTCGGCGATCAGCAGGCTGTCCTCGTGGCGCTCCTCGGGTCCGGCGGCGACCACCGCTCGCCCGTCGGGCCCCCAGATCCCGGAGTTCGCCCGGTACTCCCACTGGCCGCGCTCGGAGACCTCCCAGCCGCGCCGGTTGGCGTAGGCGACGAACACCCGCCACACCGAGGCCATCGCCGGGATGATGTGCTCGGTGGCGTCCGGGTAGGGGACCAGCGTGGGACCGCCGTCGTGCAGGACGAAGTGGTGGTCGGCGGCGGTGGGTCCGACCACCAGCCGTGCGCCGCGCCGCACCAGGCTCTGGTACAGCGGCGGGAACTCGCACTCGTAGCAGTTGAGCACGCCGATCCGGAACCCGTTGAGCTCGACGACCGGGGGCAGCTCCTCCCCCGGCACGTAGTTCGCCCGCTCCGCCGCGCCGTAGAGGTGGGTCTTGCGGTAGTTCGCCAGCAGCTCACCGCGGCTGACCACGGCGATCGAGTCGTGCACCGCGTCCCCGGCGCCGCGCTCGACGTAGGGCAGCACGACGGACACCCCGTGGCGCTCGGAGAGCTTGCGGGCGGTCCGCACGCTGTGCCCGTCGCTGGTCTCGGCGAGCTCCCGGCACAGGGCCGGGCCCAGCGAGTACCCGGTGTTGTAGCACTCGGGGAACACGCAGAGCTGGGCGCCGTAGCGGGCCGCGATCGCCAGCGCCTCCTCCATCCGGTCCAGGTTCTCGACCACGGCGCCCGGCGAACCGACCGGGTTCTCGCCCTGGAAGATCCCGAGGCGCAGACCCGCCCCCGGTTCCGGCGGGCTGCTCGTGAGCAGACGGCTGACGATGCGGATCGGATGCATGGGTGCCCCTTCCTCGGTCACTTCGTACTGGTGGAGAGGTAGTCGCGCACGGCGTCGGCGAACGCGTCGGCCGCGGCCGCGGTCATGTCGTTGCGCACGACGATCCGCAGCACCTCGACGTCCTCCAGGTCCGGCGGGAGCTCGTACACCGGTACGGCCCAGCCCAGGTCGGCGAGGTAGGTCGAGAGCTGGCGGAGCTTGACGTCGGAATGGGCGGCCAGCGCGATCACCGGTAGCTCGCTGCCGTCGCCGAGCAGCTCGAACCGGCCGGTCTCGCGGAGCTGCCCGGCCAGGTGCACGGCGACCGCGCGGCTGCGGGCGTGCACCGACCGGAAGCCCTGGAAGCCGAAGCGGACGAAGTTGTAGTACTGCAGCACCACCGGCGCGGCCGACCGGGAGAACGTCAACTCCTCGTGCGAGTGCTGGCTGCCCAGGTAGTTCACCCGGAAGGTGAGCTTGCCGCTGCGCGTCTCGTGGTCCCGCCACAGCACCCAGCCCAGTCCCGGTGGCACCAGCCCGTACTTGTGCCCGGAGGCGTTGATCGACCGCACCCGGGCCAGCCGGAAGTCCCAGAGCAGCTCGGGATCGAGGAACGGCGCCACGAACCCGCCCGAGGCCGCGTCGACGTGCAGCGGTACGTCGACGCCCCGCTCGGCTTCGAGTTCGTCGAGGGCGCCGGCGATCGCGGCCACCGGTTCGTAACTCCCGTCCAAAGTGGAGCCGAGGATGCCGATGACGCCGATGGTGGTCTCGTCGCACAGCTCCCGGGCGGTCGGCGCGTCCAGCCCCAGCCGGCCCGGCAGGGCGGGCGCGACCCGCGGCTCCACTCCCCAGTAGCGGCAGAACTTGTGCCAGCACACGTGCGCGTTGGCCCCCATGACCAGGCTGGGCCGCCGACCGCCGCTGCCCCTCCTGGTCTCCCAGTGGCGCAGCAGCGACACCCCGGCCATCAGCGCCGCTTCGCTCGACCCGGTGGTGGCCGAACCGACGACGCGCCCGGGGTCCTCGCCCCAGAGCGCGCCCAGCATCCGGATGCACTGCTGTTCCATGAGCTCGATGGCGGGGTACTGCTCCCGGTCGACGAGGTTGTACCGGAGGTAGTCGCCGAAGAGCTGCGCCGCCTCCGGCTCGTAGGAGGTGGTGAGGAACGTCGCCAGGTTCCGGTCCGGGGAGACGTCCTGGCTCAGCCGTGCGCCGACCAGCTCCGCCGCCTTGGCCGCGTCCACGCCGAGTTCGGGGATGGTGCTCTGGTGCTCGTCAGGTGAAGAACCGGACACGCGGCCCGCAGGCGACGGAGCCCGCATGATGGCTACCCCCCATGTTCACCGAGATTCGTGCTGCTTGCGGTCGCAAACCTACGGCCGGTCAGCCGGAAACGACCATGAGCACTTCGGCCTACTACTTTCGGTTCGCGTGCGCCGACCGGACCACAGGTGTGGTCATTTCGGCTCATGATCGACGGCATTAGGGGGAAAAACAGCGGACGTGGTCACTCGCCGATGGTTGTCTGACGACATACAAGGTGGCCGCTGAAGACGGCTCGGCGAGGATGACGGAACGACCGGGGGGCAGCAGTGTCGAGCAACGCGAGCACAGCGAGGGCGGGCGGAGTCCGGTGACGATCCGCTCCTACGACCGGGCCCTCGACACCGCGATCACCACCATGATGCGGGAGGCCGTCGAGCACTCGGTCGCGCTCAACCAGGTACTCGAACAGATCAACCAGCTCCTGCTGCTGCGGGCGCAGCTCGACCGGGACAGCCAGGCGCGCAACCACGTCCACGACCCGGTGCCCGCGCCGATCCTCACCCACCTGACCAAGCGCGAGGGCGAAGTCCTCGACAACCTCGTGCACGGCCGGTCCAACCGGCAGATCGCCACCTCGCTGGGCATTTCGGAGCGCACCGTGAAGAACCACCTGCGCAGCATCTTCACCAAGCTGGAGGTGGGCGACCGCACCTCGGCGGTGGTCAAGGCCCTCAACGGGCGGCAGTGAGCGCGCACCCGGGCGCACGGCGCCGCGCCGATCCGGTGCCGGATCGGCGCGGCGCCCACCTCGGGACCGCCCGGCGCGGTTCGCACGATGGGTACGGGGCGCGGGCCCCGGGAGCACGACCCGGCCGGGCGGGGATTCAGACGGTCGACGAAGGGGCGACCCGGCTCCGGTGGCGGCGCGGGAGCGGGGCACCCGCCATGCGGTGCGCCTCGTGGTCGCAGTCCGGGCAGGTGAACCACAGCCAGGCGAGCTCCCCGCTCACCGCGCGGAGCTCACGACCGCACAGCGTCTCCAGCACCGTGCCATCGGGATATCCGCCGAGCGGACGTCCGGCGGTGGTGGCGTGGCGTTCCCCGTCCGCGGGAACCCAGTGGAACGGGTGCAATCGGCACACCTCTCTGCTCGCTGGCGGGCGGAAGGAGCTGTCGCACCGGCGAGCACGGGGAACTTCCCGCCGAACTCCACGCGGCGCCACCGAGGGCGCGGACACCCGGCCCCCCGCCGGGCATCCGCGCCCTCCGCCACACGACGCACTCCCCGCCGGAGAACGTCCGGAGCCCCCCGACTCCGCGGTGCTCACCCTCTTCCCTTGCTTGCCAGCGAGCCTAATTCAAGATTAATCTTGCGCCAAGATCGTTCGCCGGAAAGGAGTATTGGCATGAGCCAGCACGACCAGTCCCCCGCGCCGATCCCGCTGCCGGGAACCGGCTGGCGGACCGCACAGGCGTGCGGACCGAACGGCGGGAACTGCGTCGAGGTCAACCTGACCAGGCACGATGCCGTCGGCGTTCGGGACACCAAGCGGGCCACCGGCGACGTGGCGCTGGTCTTCGGCAACGCCGGCTGGCAGGCATTCCTCGATTCCGCACGAGCCGGTCGGTTCGACCGTCAGTGACGACCCCACCTCTACCGGATTAATCTTGATCCGAAAGAGTTGCCCGGCCCGCATCGCGCTGTGATCAGCCGCGCGGCCGACCCACCTCCGGCGATCACCTGTTCTACAGTGGCTCCTGGGAGAACGGTGGAGGCGACGCGACGAGCGGAGATTCGGTGCCGAGCACGGTGACCTCCCGGCGCAAGCAGCTGGGCAACGAGATCCGCCGGGCGCGGTCGGCGGCGGGGATGACCCAGCAGGAGGTCGCCGACTTCCTCGGCTGCGGTCAGGGCAAGGTCAACAAGATCGAATCGGGCGCCGTCTCGGTCAAGACCGCCGAGCTCAAGCGCCTGCTCGAACTGTTCGGCGCGGGCAAGGCCGAATCCGACCTGATGCTGGAGCTGGCGAGTTCGAGCAGCACCCAGCGCGGCCAGTGGTCCGGCTACCGCTCCGCGATCCCGCAGTGGTTCCGCACCTTCACCGATCTGGAACCGGCGGCGACCGAGGTGCTGAGCTGGCACGGCGAGCGGATCCCCGGACCGCTGCAGTCCGAGCACTACATGCTCACCCAGTTCACCGAGGACCGGGTCGCCGACGTGACGCCGCTGGTGCGCAACCGGCTCGACCGCCGGAAGGTCTTCGACCTCGACCGGCCGCCCTACTACCGGTTCATCCTCGGCGAGGGCGCGTTCCACCGGATGCCCGGTGGGGCGCAACCCGCCGTGGCGCTGGACCAGGTCGAGCACCTGCTCCAGCTCGAACGGCGCTACCCGCGCGTCTTCGTGCACGTGCTGCCGTTCGACGTGCGGCTGCCGTTCGTGCCCAACGACTTCACCATCATGCGCTTCGGCGACGGCACCAAGGACTTCATCTTCGTCGAGCACGTCGCCGGCGGCCTCTACATCGACGACGACCAGGACTTCGAGCTCTTCGTCGACGCCTGGGACCGGCTGCGCGGCGCGGCGCTGGAACGCCACGACACCGTCGACCACCTGCGCGCGCTGGCGGACCGCTTCCGCGCCGGGATGGACTTCTGAGCCCGCCGCGCACCGACCGGCCGCCGCGCCCGGGGTTGGCACCGGCGAACGCCGGGTAGGCCAGACGTGCGGCCGGGACGTTCCCGGTCGCCGACCACGACCGCGGTGCCGGGCCCGCGCCCGGCGCACCCCTGTCGCTGTGGAGGGATCGAGATGAGCGTGGGCAGTGCGCGCGAGATCATGACCAGGGACCCGCAGTGCGTCCGCACCGACCAGACGGCCGCGGACGCGGCCCGGATGATGGCCGAGCAGGGTGTCGGCGCCCTGCCCATCTGCGGCCCGGACAACAAGATCAAGGGTGTGATCACCGACCGCGACCTGGTGATCAAGGTGGTGGCGGAGGGCCGGGACGCCGGGACCTTCCCCGCCGGCGACCTGAACCAGGCCGAGGCGGTCACCATCGGCGCCGACGATTCGCCCGATGAGATCATGGCGACGATGTCCGAACACGGCGTCAAGCGGCTGCCGGTGATCGACGGCGACCGCCTCGTCGGGATGATAGCGATCTCCGACGTGGCGCGGTCGTTGCCGCATCCGCGCACCGGTGAGCTGGTGGACGCGCTGTCGGTGTGAGCCGAGCGGCGAAGGGCCCGGAGGCGAAACCTCCGGGCCCTTCCCCTTGCCGCCCTCCGGGCCGTTCGCCGTGCCGCCATCACTGCCGCCGGCCGACACCGGTGGCCAGTTCCTCGGCCCGGCCGCCGGGCAGTTCCGGCGCCAGCGGCGGGGTCGGCGCCCCCTCGGTCGCGCGCAGCCCGGCCAGGAATCCCCGCACCGCGTCGATCGACGAGTGCTCCGGTTCCCAGCCCAGTTCCGAGCGCGCCCGCGAGGTGTCCATCAGCGGCAGCCGCATGAAGGTGTCGAACAGCTCCGGGGAGGCGGGCACCAACCGGAGCTGCCACGCGGCGGCCAGCGCGGTTCGCGCCAGCACGCGGGGCGTGCGCACCCGCTGGGCGCCGAACACCTCGCCCAGCACCTCGTTGTCGATCACCGGATCCGCGGCGATGTTGAACGCCCCGGAGACCTCGTGGAGCACCGCGCGCCGGTAGGCGTCCCCGACGTCGTCGCTGTGCACCGCCTGGAACCGCAGCCCCGGCAGCGCGGGCAGCACCGGCAGCGCCTCGGGCCGCACGAGCTGCTCGGGCACAAGCGGCCCGAGGAACAGCCTGCGCTGCTGCGAGGCCGACTCCGGTTTGAAGCAGAACGCGTTGCGCATCCGCACCACGCGGATCTCCGGGTGTTCCCGGGAGTAGCTGTCCAGCACCCGTTCGAGGTAGGCCTTCTCCCGGCTGTACGCGGCCCCGGGCCAGCCGTGGGTCGGCCACCGCTCGTCGACCGGTCGCTCCGGGCCGGGCGAGTACGCCGCGACCGACGAGGCGTGCAGCAGCGCGGGCACCCCGGCGGCGGCCACCGCGTCGAACACCCGCAGCGCGCCGAGCACGTTGTTGCGCCACGTCGCGATCGGGTCCCGGGTCGGCTGGAAGATCCACGCCAGGTTGATCACCGCGTCGGCCGCCTCGAAGTGCGGGACCAGGTCGTCACCGCAGAGGTCGACGCCGTGCCAGGTCACCTTGGCGGGCAGGTCCTCGGGCGCGCGGCGGGACAGCGCGGTGATCCCGGCGACCTCCGGCGCGGCCGACAGCGCCTCGAGCACGCTGGTACCGATGTTGCCGGTGCCGCCCACGACGACCACGCGGCGGGACTGGGCTGCGGAGCTCATCTGGTTCCCTCCGGTACGGGTGGCGGGGTGGCCGAGGTGGACCCCCGGCGGTGCGAGGGCCGGGAGCCCCGGCCCTCGCACCCGGAATATCCGGTGGTCTGCCCCGCGAAACCGGACGCCCGCGCGCGAGGTGGCCGCGCTGCCTCAGGACGCCATCGCCACGCCCGACTCCGCCGCGGACCCGAACAGGTCGTCGATCAGCACCACGTCGCGGCCCGCGCCTTCCAGCACGGAGGCCGCCGCCGCGGCGCGGTAGCCGCTGCCGCAGTGCACCCAGACGACGCCGGAGGGCACCTCGGCCAGCCGGCGGGGCACGTCGTAGAGCGGCACGTGGACGGCTCCCTCGACGTGGGACTCGCGGTACTCGCCGTTGGTCCGCACGTCCAGCACCACGTCCGGGTGCGGCAGCTCGGTCGGCCCGCGCTGCGCGGCGGCCAGGTCCCCGAAGTCGGCCGTCGGGGTGGCGCGCAGCCGCTCCGGGTGCTCCGCGAGCTCCTCCGGAGCACCGGTCGCGGCGGCGGCGAACCGGTCGATGCCGATCCGGGCGAGTTCCCGCTGCGCCTCGGCGACCTGCTCGCGGCTCTCGCCCAGCAAGGTGAGGGGCGCGCCCCAGTCGATCATCCAGCCGAGCCAGGTGACCATCGGACCGTCGAGGCCCATGCTCACCGCGCCCGCGAGGTGCGAGACGGCGAACGCGGTGCGGGAGCGCAGGTCCACGACCCACTCGCCGTGGTCGAGCCGCCGCGCCAGCTCCCCGGCGTCGGCGCGGGCCGGGGCGCGCAGGTCCAGCGGCGGCGCTCCCGCCGTGTTCTGCACGCCCATGTGCGCGTAGTAGGCCGGGTAGGCGTCCAGCCCGCGCAACGTCTGCTCCACGAACTCGCCCTCGCCGAGGGTCAGCGCCGGGTTGATCTCCTTCTGCTCGCCCACGGTGGCGGAATCGCCGGACGCCTGGGACGCCGAGCAGAAGCTGCCGAAGCCGTGCGTGGGCCAGATCTGCGCGCCGTCGGGCAGCGCCTCGACGATCCGGGCCGCCGAAGCGTGCTGGTGGCGGGCCAGGTCCTCGCTGTGCTGCTCGCCCAGCAGGTCGGTGCGCCCGGTGGTGCCGAACAGCAGCGAGCCGCCGGTGAACACGCCCACCGGTCCGGTCGCGCCGACGAGCACGTAGGACAGGTGGTGGAAGGTGTGCCCCGGCGTGGCCAGCGCCCGCACCCGCAACCCGTCGGACACCGCGACCTCGTCGCCGTCGTGCAGCGGCAACCGCTCGAAGGCGACCTCGTCGGCCGCCGCCACCCCGTAGTCGGCACCGGTCAACCGGGCCAGCTCCAGCCCGCCCGAGACGTAGTCGTTGTGCACGTGGGTCTCCAGCACCAAGGCGATGCGCACGCCCAGCCGCCCGGCGAGGGCCAGCACCCGGTCCACGTCGCGCTGCGGGTCGACCACCACGGCGACCTCGCCGTCGGTGGCCAGATAGCTGCGATCGCCGAGCGAGGAGGTCTCGATGACCTCCACCCGCGTGTCCCCCGTCGCGCTCACCGCGCACCTCCTCCTGCCGCGTCGCCGGTGGCGACCTCGTAGCCGGCCTCGACCCACGCCGCGGTGCCGCCGGCCACCGACACCGCGCGGGCCCCCGCCGCGTTCATCGCCTCGGTCGCCGTCGCGCTGCGACCGCCCGCCTGGCACACCACGTGCGGCGCCGCGCCCGCGAAGCGCTCCGGTGCGGCGAGCACCTCCTCCAGCGGCACGTTCTCCGCGCCGGGGACGTGCCCCCGCGCGTACTCCTCGGCCGAGCGCACGTCGACGATCCGCGCTCCCCGGTCCCGGGCGGCGGCCAGCGCCGCCACCTCGATCTCCGGCACCATCCGGAATGCTCCCTTCCACATACCCCCGGGGGTAAACACCCGGGAGCGGTCCCACGTCACGCCAAGGAGAGGAACAGGCGCTCCAGCTCCTGCTCGGTCATCCTCGGCTCCTCGCCGTCCTCGCCGGAGCGGGCGCAGTAGCGCATCCCGCTCGCCACGATCTTGAAACCGGCCCGGTCCAGCGCCCGCGACACCGCCGCGAGCTGCGTGAGGACCGCGGCGCAGTCACCGCCCTCCTCGATCGCCTCGATCACGCCGTCGAGCTGCCCGCGCGCCCGGCGCAGCCTGGTCAGCGCGTCGCCGACGAACTCCGGCGTCATCTCCACAACGACCACCTCCTCGCTCATCTCCGAATGTACCCCCGGGGGTATCGGCGTCAAGGTGACGTGGGCCTCGCGAAAGCGGCACACCCGGCCTACCCGCCGGCGGCCCGCTCCACCGGCGCGGACACGGTGGGTGCATGACCGGCGTGCCACCGGGGAACCCACCGGGCGCGAGCAACCGAAGGAGGGAGCCGTCATGGGCATCCTCGCCTGGATCGTGTTCGGCCTGATCGCCGGCGCGATCGCCAAGTTCATCCTCCCCGGCAAGGATCCGGGCGGCATCATCGTCACGATGCTGATCGGCGTGGTCGGCGGCCTGCTCGGCGGCTGGCTGGGCAGCACCCTGCTCGGCGCGGAGGGCGTCTCCGGCTTCAACGTCATGAGCTTCGTCTGGGCGGTCATCGGGTCGCTGATCCTGCTGGTGCTCTACCGACTGATCTTCCACCGCTCGCGAGCCTGACGACCGGAGGAGCCGAATGAGGGCAGTGACCTGGCAGGGGCCGCGGGACGTCCGCGTCGAGGACGTCCCCGACCCGAAGCTCGAAACCGACACCGATGCGATCATCCGCGTCACCAGTTCCGGCCTCTGCGGCTCGGACCTGCACCTCTACGAGGTGCTGGCGCCGTTCCTCGACCCGGGCGACGTGCTCGGGCACGAACCGATGGGCTACGTCGAGGAGGTCGGCTCCGGGGTCAAGGACATCAAGCCGGGCGACCGCGTGGTGGTCCCGTTCAACATCTCCTGCGGGCACTGCTGGATGTGCCTGCGGGGGTACTTCGCCCAGTGCGAGACCACCCAGGTCCGCGAGCAGGGCAGCGGGGCGGCGCTGTTCGGCTACACCCGGCTGTACGGCAGCGTGCCCGGCGGCCAGGCCGAGTACCTGCGGGTGCCGCAGGCCCAGTTCGGTCCGGTCAAGGTCCCGGAGGGACCACCCGACGAGCGGTTCCTCTACCTCTCCGACGTCCTGCCGACCGCGTGGCAGGCCGTCGCCTACGCCGACATCCCGCCCGAGGGCTCGGTGGTGGTCTTCGGGCTGGGACCGATCGGGCAGCTGGCCAGCCGGATCGCCCGCCACCTCGGTGCCCGCGCGATCGGCGTCGACCTGGTGCCCGAACGCCTGGAGATGGCCCGGCGGAACGGCATCGAGGTGATCGACGCGCGCGACGCCGACGACGTGCCGACGGCCGTGCGGGACCTGACCGGCGGCCGGGGCGCCGACTCGGCCATCGACGCGGTCGGGATGGAGGCGCACGGCTCGCCCGGCGCCGAGTTCGCCCAGAAGCTGGCCAGCGCGTTGCCGGAGTCGATCTCCGAACCGCTGATGAGCAAGGCCGGGGTGGACCGGCTCGCGGTGTTCCAGCAGTGCGTCGACGCGGTGCGCCGCTCCGGCACGGTCTCGCTCAGCGGCGTCTACGGCGGGATGAGCGATCCGCTGCCGATGCTCACGCTCTTCGACAAGGGGTTGCGGCTCGCCATGGGCCAGGCCCACGTCAAGAAGTGGATCCCGGACGTGCTGCCGCTGGCCTCCGACGAGTCCGATCCGCTGGGCGTGCAGGACCTGGCCACGCACCGCGTCGGGCTGGAGGAGGCCCCGCAGGCCTACGACATGTTCCAGCGCAAGGCCGACGGCGCGATCAAGGTGCTGTTCCAGCCCTGATCGGCGGAGTCGCCGACCTCCGGCCCGGCCGGAGGTCGGCGACTTCGTGGTGGCATCCGCGCCCCGTTGGTAAGCTGCGGGTGGTTGAGCACCCAGCCGATACCGGACGAATGCGCCCGAGCGCAGCAGACCGGTCCACCCCCGGCGAGGGGGAGGCGACGTGCTGTCGGCCCGGCGCCTTCGACGCGAAGGGGCAGATCGTGACCGCAGAGTCCCGGCCCATCGACGAACTCACCGGCGCCGTTCCGGACTGGATCACCACCCGACCGGATGCCTCGGTCCGGGTCGCCGTCGGCTACCCCGACCCGACCAGACTGGTCATCACGGTCTCCGGCGAGGTCGACGCCGCCAGCATCGACCGCCTGCAGGAGACGGTGTGGCCGCGGCTGTCCGCGTCGGTGCGCTCGGTCGTGGTGGACCTGACCGCCGTGGGCTTCCTCGGGATCCCCGGCCTGCAACTGCTCACCCAGGCGCACATGCGGTGCCAGCAGCGCGGCATCGGCCTGCGCCTGGTGGTGGCCGGGCACGAGGTGGCCCACGCGCTGCACATCAGCGGGATCGACGCGCTGGTGGACTGCTACCCGACGCTGGTGGAGGCGTTGGACCGCGACCGGTGATCCGGGCCGCAGCGCGTTCGCTACAGTGGCGCCACGCCGGGCGCCGGACGGGAGGCCCCCGCCGCCCGACCGGAGGTGCTGCGGATGACGGAGGGACTGCGGGAGTTCTCCGTGGCGCTCGCCGAGATGGCGCGCGACCTCGCCGCGCAGGCCTCGGTGCAGGCGACCTTGGAGCGGATCGTCGCGCACGCGGTCGACCTGGTGGAGGGCTGCGACGAGGCGGGCATCCTGCTGCTGCACCCGGACCGGACGCTGGAAACCCCGGCGGCCACCAGCGATCTCGTCCGCGAGTCCGACCGGTCGCAGAGCGAGCTCGGCGAGGGCCCCTGCTTCAGCGCGCTGGTCGACCGCGAACCCGTCTACCGGATCTCCGACATCGGTACCTGCGACCAGCGGTGGCCCCGCTTCGGTCCGCGCGCCCGGGACCTCGGGCTGGGCAGCATGCTGGGCTTCCTGCTCTACACCGAGGAACGCGAGCTCGGTGCGCTGAACCTGTACTCCACCCGACCCGACGTGTTCACCGAACATTCGGAAGTGGTCGGCTGGCTGCTGGCCTCGCACGCGGCGGTGCTCTACGCGACCGCCCGCACCGAGGCCCAGCTCCAGACCGCGATCAGCACCCGCCAGCTCATCGGCGAAGCCGTCGGCATCACCATGGAGCGCTACAAGGTGCCCGCCGACCAGGCGTTCGACCTGCTGCGCACGCTCTCGCAGAACCGCAACATCAAGCTCCGCGAGGTCGCCGAGCGGATCACCACCACCGGCGAGCTCACCTAGCGGCGCTCCCCGGCCGGGCCTCACCGCCACCGGATCCGCAACGGCATCGCGAACCACAGCAGCAGGAACACGAAGCCGATGGCGGAGCCGATCGTGAAGGTGATCCAGCCCGAGCCGAGCACCACCATCACGATGAGCAGCACGGTGCCGGTCATCGCCGCCGCCAGCAGCGTCAGCCCGACCAGCGCGCACCAGTTCGCGGCCCGGATGATCTCGGCCCGGCGCCGCTTGCGGAACAGCACCCGGTGCCAGGCGACCGGGGCGATGAGCAGCGCCGCCGCGAGCGTGGCCAGCAGCACGATCACCAGGTGCAGGTCGTGGACCCCTTCCCCGGCGGTCTGGAACCTCTCGGTGAACGCCACCGAGAGCAGGAACGCGAACAGGATCTGGACGCCCGCTTGGGCGACCCGCAGTTCTTGGAGCAGTTCGTTGAGGTTGCGCGTGAGCCGGGTGTGGTGCGGCTCGTCGGGACGGGTCAAGATCACCGCCTCCTCCATCCGGCAGGGTGCACCTGGGACGTCAGGGAACGTTCGTGCGAAGGAGCCGGACGCGCCGGCGGATTCATGGCGGCCCGGCTCAGCCCGTGGTGGCGGGCTTCCCCGGGCCGGGGAGGGGCGGTGCGCCACCGCGCCGCGTCCCGGACCGGGCTCGGACTCCCCGCCGCACCCGGAGGGTGTTCTCCCGAGCGGGAACGGGCGTGGGGCCGGGGTCCACCGGCCGCCGCGGGAATCCGATCGCTGTCACGGTGATCACTACAACCCGCCACCGCCTGCCAGAGCTAGACCACGATCGGTGTGATCACTCGGTCCAGCTACCGGCGCGGCGCCGCGTACACCCGGTCAGCCGGCCAAGAAACAGGCCCCGCCACGACGCACCGAGCAAGGCCAAAGGCCGGGGTCCGCACCGGACGCGCGGCGAACCCCCGGATCGCGCCGCGATCGCCCGCACCGCCCGAGGGCGCGGGCCCACCACGCTCCGCGCTGCGGTCTCGGGGTACGGCGAACGTCCAGCCCCGGCACCGGCGCTCTCGCGGGCCACCGTCCCGCCGCGACGTCCACCCGGTACGGACGGACCGTCCACGGTGCACCCGCACGACGGTCCGATCAGGACGCCCGCTCCCTCCGCCACCTCTCACCCTTCCGAGCGATAGTGCGCGGGGACGGGATCGGAGTGAGGGGCACCCTTGCCCAACACACTGGGACAAGGGTGCCCCTCACCCCGTCCACGATCACCCGGACGAGCGAGCCGTCCCCCGTGCCCGGGTCACACCGCGGTGGTGTCCGGGGTGGGGTGGCCGATGCCGTGCCAGACCAGACCCGCCCGGCCCAGCGCGTCCGGGTCCAGGTGATTGCGGGCATCGACCACCACCGGCGAGGCCATCAACCCCGCCACCCGCGCCCAGTCCATCGACCGGAACACCGGCCACTCGGTCAGCACCACCAACCCCGCCGCACCCTTGACCACCTCGTACGGATCCTCCACCAACGCGATCCCCTCGACCGGACCCGCCAACCCCGGATCGCAGGCCACCAGCTCCGCCCCCCGCTCGGCCAGCAACCCCGCCACCGCCAACGCCGGCGACTCCCGCACATCATCGGTACCGGCCTTGAACGCCAACCCCCACAACCCCACGCGCTTACCGGCCACCGACCCCCCGCACGCGGCCACCACCTTGCCCACCACCCGCTCCCGCTGCCGCTCATTGGCCGCCACCGCCGCCCGCAACAACCCGAACTCGAACCCCACCGACTCCGCCACCCCCAACAACGCCGCCGTGTCCTTCGGCAAGCACGACCCACCCCACCCCGGACCCGGCGCCAGGAACGACCCCCCGATCCGCCGGTCATACCCCATCCCCTCGGTCACATCCCCGATATCGGCCCCCACCCGCTCGCACAACTCCGCC